>CAYPMO010000025.1:0-51874 GCA_964412015.1 uncultured Gemmatimonadaceae bacterium
GACAAGCGGATCGCATCTCGATCGCATGTCGACCACCGCGATCCTCCGAGCCATGACAATCCGCTTCTTCGGGCCCCGGAACGCGGCGTTCCGAGCGGATGCGGTGGGAATTCGAGAAGGGCCCGGACCGCCGCGGAAGATTCTTCGCCGACGACCGACCCCTACCCCACGAGCAAGTCGAGAGCGTCGACATCACCAGGGTTGCGGCGATCGTGACGATGTCCGGCGAGGTCCCCTGGCCGGAACAACCGGCCGGGCGTACGGTACCGCCTTCGTTCCATGACCTTCCCTTCGCGAGGAGCACCGATGCGCCGCACCCTCCCGCTCGCGCTTCTCGCGGTATCGCTCGCCATGGCGGCGCCGGCCGACGCCGGCGCCCAGGTCGCGCGAACCGGTCTGCTCGCCGTGGGCGAGCCGGCTCCGGACTTCGCGCTTCCCGGCGCCACGCGGTACGGCCTCCTGCGGGAGCCGGTCCGGCTGAGCGACTACCGCGGCGAGACCGTCGTCCTGGCGTTCTTCTTCCGGGTCAGGACGCCTGGGTGAACGGTCCAGATGACAGCGTACCGTGATCAGTACGCAAGCCTGTTCAACGAAGGACGCAACGTGGTCCTCATCGGGATCTCCAACGATCCCGTGGAGGAGCTCCACTCCTGGCTCAAGGACGCGGACTTCCCGTTCCTGTTCGCCAGCGACGCCGCCAACGACGGCGCGACGTACACAGCGTTCGGCGGCGGCCTCCGGGCCAACAACATGGTGGACAGCCGGGCGGTGGTCGTCGTGGGGCCGGACGGCACGATCGCAGGGGTGATCCCGCAGTTCCGTCAGACCGACCCCACGGCGTACGAGGAGCTGGGTGCCATCATCGATCGCGTGACGCCGGAGCCCGAGGGGTAGCGGCTCGCGTTCCCACCAGCTTCGCGACCTCCGCCTCCAGGTCCTGGTCGGGTCCGACGCCGGTGTACGCGACCTTCCCCTCTGCGTCCAGCAGCACCACGACGGAGGTCGTGAGCGCGTCATACGCCCGCACCGCCTCGCCCCGTGCATCCCAGAGGTACGGATAGCCGGGGTCGTGGTCCTCGAGGTGCCGCGTCACCCTGCGGACCGTCTGCGCGACCGCCACCGCGACCGCGACCATGGAGAGCGCGTCCCCGTGGCGGGACCGGATCCGGTCGAGCTCGGGCTGGAGCGCCTCGCACTGCTCGCACCACGACGCCCAGAACTCGATGAGCGCGGGCTTCCCCGGCGGCACGTAGTCGAGGAGCCGGACCGCGTTGCCGTCGAGGTCCTCGAGCGCGGCGTCGGGAGCCTGGGTGCCCAGGGCCGGACCCACGCCCTGCCCGGCGGCGGCGAGAGGCAGCAGGAGCGCGCCGGCGAGCGTCGCCGCGAGCGCCACGGCCCGAAGGGTCGAGACGGCGCGCGAGAGGTGGCGCGCCGGAGTGGTGGGTCGTGGGCCTCGGTGGGGCGGGGGCGCGGTGGATCGCTTCACAGGTTGTATCCCGCCCGAACGAAGTAGTACTCGGCCATCGCGATCATGAGCAGCGCGGCGGTCCTCTTCACCCACACCATCCAGCTTCCCGAGCGCGGAAGCACCGTCACCGCGCCCGAGAAGAGACCGACCACGACGAGGAGCGCCGTCATTCCCAGCGAGAACACGAACAGGTAGACGAAGCCCAGGAGTCCCGCCTGGGTGGCCGCCACCCACGTGAGCACCACGGCGAACGCGGGGGCCCCGCAGGGCGCCGCCACGATCCCGGATGTCGCACCCAGAACGAACACGGCGCCGTAGGACCCTCCGCCGCGCGATCCCGCCCACTGGAGGAGCCGGCGCGGGACCGGGACGGGCAGCACGTCCAACATCGCCAGCGCGAACAGCAGCAGGAGGTTCCCGATCGCCAACAGCGCCCACGGGCTCGCGCTCACCGTGCCGAACAACGTCCCCGTCATCCCGGCCACCACACCCAGGAGCGCGTACAGAATCGCCATCCCGATCGCGTACGTGAGCGTGAGCCCAACCGTCCGTGCCCTGGTCTGCCCCTCGCGCGCCGTCCCCGCGATGACCGAGGCCGTGATCGGGATCATCGGATACACGCACGGCGTCAGGCTCGTGAGGAGCCCGGCGCCGAACAGGGTGGCCAGGGCGAGAAGCGGGCTCGCGCCGAGGGCCTCCGAGAGGCCTGACGACTCGGCCTGAACGAGCGTCCTGAGAATCATGGGCCTCGTGGGATGGGGTCGTGGGTCGCGAGACCCGGGCGCCTGGTAGCGGTCCGGAACCCCGCTGGGCCAGGGGAGGTTCCCGCCGTTTTCGTCGCCGCGACGGGCTCCCACTCCGGACTCGACGCCAGCCGCCTCACACGTTCTTGAGCATCACCAGAAGCATCTGGAAGCGCTCCGGCGCCACCACCGCGTGGGGCTCACCGCCAGGCAGGAAGATCGCTTCCCCGGCCGAGACCGCGCGCGTCGCGCCCAGCACGGTGATCTCCGCGCGGCCGTCCAACACGACGACCAACGCGTCGTGGGGCGTGGTGTGCTCGGAGAGTCCCTCCCCCCGGTCGAACGCGAACAAAGTCACGCCGCCCGACGCGTTCTTCGCGAGCTGGCGGCTCACGACCGAGCCTTCCTGGTACGAGAGCAGTCCGGAAAGGCGAACGACATCGCCGCTTGCGAGGGTCATGACGACTCCTTGGGGATGAATCGGGTCCGGCCGGGATCGAGCTGCCCGGCACCTTACACCGGCGAGGCTTCCTTGACACCACCGCGGTCGCCCCCGAGGGTTGCGCATGCCGCGCACCTCGTGCGTGTCCCAGGAGGTCGACCATGGCGCTGAGCCATTCCGAATACGTGAGCCGCGATGCCCTCGGACTCGCGGCGCTCGTCCGTGACCGAGAGGTCACACCGGACGAGCTGCTCGACACCGCGCTGGCACGCGTGCAGGCCCTGAATCCGAAGCTGAACGCGGTCGTGCGGATCATGGAGGCCGACGCGCGTCGCACCGCCGCGGCGCCTGCGCCGGGTTCGTTCGCCGGCGTGCCGTTCCTCGCCAAGGACCTGATTACCCAATACCGCGGCCATCCGACCTCGGCCGGCAGCCGTCTGCTCTCCGACTATGTGTACGATCACGACTCGGAGATGGCACGGCGCGTCCGTGCCACCGGCGTGTTGGTCATGGGCAAGACGAACCTGCCCGAGTGGGGGCTCGTCCCCACGACCGAGTCCGAGCTGTTCGGTCCGTGCCACAACCCGTGGGACACGACGCGGACGCCCGGCGGGTCGAGCGGGGGATCCGCCGCGGCCGTGGCCGCGGGGATCGTCCCCATGGCGGGCGGAGGCGACGGGGGCGGCTCCATCCGGATCCCGGCCTCGTGCTGCGGCCTCTTCGGGCTGAAGCCGACGCGTGGGCGCACGCCCACGGGCCCCGACTACGGTCTGCTCTGGCGAGGCGCGGTCGTGGAACACGTGCTCACGCGGTCGGTGCGGGACAGTGCCGCGATGCTCGACGCCACGCAGGGGCCCGACCCGGGCGCCCCCTTCGAGATCGCGGCCCCCGCAGGTCCCTACGCCACCGAGGTCGGGCGGGACCCCGGCAAGCTCCGCATCGGCTTCACGGCGCGTCCGCTCCTGCGGGCCACGGTGCACCCCGACTGCGTGGCGGCGGTCGAGGACGCGGCGACCCTGTTGTCGGGCCTCGGCCACCACATCGAAGAGGCAGCCCCCGAGGTGGACGCCGATGCGTTCGGTCTCGCGTTCCTCACGATGGTGGTCGCCGAGCTGGGCGCGGATCTCGCCCAGGCCCGCCTCCTCGTCGGACGGCGCCCGCGGCGTCCGGACGTAGAACCTCCCACGTGGGCGCTGAGCCTTCTCTCGAAGGCGTTCTCCTCACGCGAGTACGCCCTGGCGCTCCGGGTGTTGGAGCGCACCGGACGCACCGTGGCTCCGTTCTTCGCGAGCCACGACCTTCTCCTGACGCCCACGGTGGCATCGCCTCCACCCCCGCTCGGCTCGCTGATGCCGACCCCCACGGAGACGCGCGCGCTCCGCGTCCTCGGCACCCTCGGATCGGGACGGCTCGTGCGGACCGCCGGTATGCTGGAACGAATGGCCGAGGACGCGTTCGCGTTCATCCCGTGGACGCCGGTCTTCAACGTCACCGGCCATCCCGCCATGTCCGTGCCGCTCCACTGGAACGGCGAGGGGCTTCCCGTAGGGGTCCACCTGGTGGGACGCTTCGGGGCCGAGGACGCGCTCTTCCGGCTGGCGTCCCAACTCGAGGCCGCCCGTCCGTGGATGGACCGCCTCCCGGTGATGGCGCGCGCGATCACCTGAGGCCGCCGCCCCGCGCCGCGGGGGCTACAGATCCACCCACTTCGGCGCGTGCCCCATCGCGAGCAGATAACGCACCATGTCCTCGCCCCGCACGGCGGTGGTCATCGCGTTGTCGAGGGGATGGGCGTTCCACACGTCCTGGCTCCGGAGACCCGAGTCGAGCGCCACCGAGACATTCCCCCCGTGATCGTTGATCACCGCGAACGGCGTCACGGACCCCGGGATCACCCCCAGGTACCGCATGAGGCGCTCGGGGCTGCCGAACGAGAGGCGCCCACGGGCTCTCACCTGCGGCGCCACCACCTTGAGGTCGACCTCGCGGTCGTGGAGCGCCACGACGAGCCACATCGTCCCCTTCTTGTCGCGGAGGAACAGATTCTTCGTGTGCGCCCCCGGGAGGTCTCCCTTGAGGCGTTGGGCCTCCTCCACGGTGAACACCGGCGGATGGTGATGCGTGGTATGGGCGATATACAGCTCGTCCAGCCGCGCCAGCAGCTCCTCCGGCGTTGCCGGCGGCGTGCCGTCGTCGAGGATCCTGGGAACGGTGTCGGTCATGGTACGGCGAGAACGTGATCCACGAGGGCCATCATAGGCAGGAGCGACCGTATCGGACAGCAGGCGGTGAGCCACCCGACATGCGGCGGGGTGGGCCTCGTATGGCGCCTCGGGTCGGGAGAACCGAGATTTCTCGAAGCCGTGGATCCGCACCCACGCGGGAGAAATGAGATGCTGGGACGCGAACTCGCCGTCGGGCACCCCGTCCTCACGGACGAAGACACCGGGCTCGGAAACCGACTGCTCTTCGACCTCGTCTACGGCTATCTCTTCCAGGCCGCCGATCGTGGCGTGCCGGTCACGCTCCTGCTCCTCACGACGCCCGCCGTCGACCGGGACACCCTGCGCGTGCTCGGCGAGCGCGTCCAGGCCGCCACGCGCTCGGCCGACCTCGTCGCGCACCTGGGATCGGGCCGGTTCATCACGGTTCTGCTCGGCGCCAACCTCTCCGGTGGCCGCGTCGCCGCGGACCGGATCGAGTTGGCGGTCCAGGGCGTCGCCACGGGACCGCTGTCCATCGGTCTCGCCCAGTTCCGGCCCGGCATGAAAGAACCCTCGGAGCTCCTCAAGGCCGTGGACGCCGCGGTCCGGCGTGCCGAGGCGGCCGGTGGCGGCATCGAGATGGAGGAGTGACAGGCGTCGGTCGAACATGACGCCCCCCGAGATCCAGAGCCTGGTTCACGGGACGGCGGGACCGCAGCCATGGCGGCGCGTATTCCACGCGGCGAGCGGCGTCCTGGTCGCGCTGGCGCTCGTGATCCTCGACCTGCCCCGCGTGACCGCACTGGGGATCATCGGCGCGGTCGTCGTCGCGCTCCTCCTCCTGGACGTCGCGCGCCTCACGCACGGAAGGCTCAACGCGATCTTCTTCTCCATCTTCCGCCACGTCGCGTCGCCGCGGGAGGCACGCGGTCCGGCATCGTCGACCTGGTACGCGCTCGGCATCCTGATCACGGTGGCGGCTTTTCCGCTTCCGGCCGCCGTGTCGGGCATTCTGGTCCTCGGGCTGGCGGACCCCGTGGCCGGCTACGTCGGCCGGCGCTGGGGCCGTCGTCCCTTCCTGGGCGCCACCTTGGAGGGAACGGCGGTCTTCGCGGCGGTGACCTTCTGCGTCCTTGCGGTGCGGCACGGGCCCACGGTGGGGACGCTCGGGGCCATCGTCCTGGCGCTCGTGGAGCGGGTGTCGTGGCCCCTCGACGACAACCTCACAGTCCCTGTCGCCGGCGCCGCCGTGGTCACCGCGCTGCAGGTCCTTCAGTAGCGAGCGTCGGCCGACCGCGCCGGTTCACTTCTCCGCGAGCTCGCCCTCCCGGTACAGCCAGGCCCCCACGTAGATGGCCACCGCCATCTCCACGAGCCCCCAACCGAGGCCCGCGAACAACAGCCAGGTCGGCAGCGCGATGGTGCCCAACACGCCGATCGCGGCGTAGAGGTACGTGACGGCCCACACGGCCACCGCCGCCCGAAGCGCCGTCATGGCTCCCGGTGAGTAGCGCGGGCGGATCGCTACGTAGATCCAGACTCCCACGATCCCGACGACGAACGAGCCGAGACCCCACATGGCCATCGCCGTCCATTCGAGACGGATGCCGAGCTGCGCGAGCACCGCCGCCCACGCGTCGCCCAGCAGCCAGACGTTCACGGCCACCTCGCCGAGGTTGAGGATGAACCCGGCCACGAGCCCGCTCACGATCATGCGGGGAGTGTTGATGCCCATATGTGGCCTCCTGGCGTCTGTCGGCGCCCTGCTCCACGACCCGGCCGTGCCACGCGGTCGGGTCGGCCCACGTCAGCGGGACGGCGCGTCGTCTCCGGTCAGTCTCATCACGTCGGGCCGGTTGGGCACCACGCACAGGAACTCGAACGGCTCGTCGCCCTTCGCCTCGTAGGAATGCGGGACCCCTGCCGGGATGAACACGACGTCCCCGGCCTCCACCTCGTGCCGGTCGTCACCCAGGGTGATGCTCGCCCGCCCCCTCAACACATACTGCTCGTGCTCGACCGTGTTCGTGTGGCGGGGCATCCCGCCGCCCGGCTGCATGATGAAGCGGCGGAGCGCGAAGTTCGGTGCCTCGTCGGCGCCGATGAGCACCTGGCGCTTGGTCCCCCTGCCAGCCCTTACCTCGTCGGTGGGCAGGGTGTCGGCGTGTTTCACGGACATAACGAGCTCCTGGTGGCGGTCGTCCCCAAAGTGAGGGGAACCCATACCCGCAGCGCAAGGCGGGGACGACATCAGCGGGTTGACGCGGCAATATGTCCATCGTAGATATATCTATCTTGGATATATCCGCTGGAGACTTCCATGAACGGACCCGGACCACTCCGCCCCGCCGCCTTCCACATCCTCCTCGCGCTCAGCCGTACGCCGCTCCACGGGCTCGGTATCGCCGACGAGATCGAACGGGCCACCGAGGGCAGCGTGCTGCTCGGACCGGGCACGCTGTACCGGACCTTGAAGGAGCTGGTGACCCGCGATCTCATCGACGAGACCTCACCTCCGGGCGACGCGGACCCGCGACGCAGGTACTACCGGCTCACGAGGCTCGGCCGGTCGAGGCTCGCGGCGGAGGCGAGTCGGCTCGCGCGCGTCGTCGAGGTCGCGCGTGAGCGCCGGATCCTCCCGGACGCCGGGTGAGGCATGCGACTCGGACGGCTGACGCTCGGGATCCTGTTGTCGTTGTTCCCAAGGGACTTCCGGCTGCGCTGGAGCGACGAGATACGGGAGATGGCCGAAGCCCGCCTGGCGGCGGCCCGGCGGAACGGCCGTCGTCGCGCCGTCCACGTATGGTGGACGACGGTCGGGGATCTTCTCGGGGCCGCCATGGCCGAGCGTATCGCGGCCCGGCGGGCCCATCAACCAGCGAAGGGAGCAGGCGTCATGGATGTGCTGTGGGATGCGGTGACGGGAGCATCCCGGCGGCTCGCGCGCTCGCCGGGCTTCACGACGGCGGCCGTGGTCATCGCCGCCATCGGGATCGCGACCAACGTGACGGTATTCACCGCGGTGAACGCCTTCCTGCTCAAGCCACGGCCGTGGGACGGACCGGAGCGCGTGGTGCGCATCTACCAGGACTCCGACGATGGGAATCCGTCCTCCACGGCCTTTCCCGCGTATCGCGACATGGTCGGGACGGGGTCCGTGTTCGAGGCCGTCGCGGCTGTGTCCGAGGCCGTCCTCGGCTGGGAGACGGACGAAGGCACACGTGCTCTCGCCGCGGAGTTCACGACCGCATCGCTCCTGGACGTGCTGGGCCTCGAGCCCGCACTCGGCCGATGGTTCGAGCCCGGGCACGACCACGTCGGCGCCGGCCTCTGGGCGGTCGTGGGCTACCGTGCGTGGCAGGCCAAGATGGGCGGCGACCCCCGTGTGGTGGGGCGGACGCTCCGCCTGAACGGACAGCCGGTGACCGTCCTCGGCGTCGGGCCGCAGGAGCTCACCGGGAGCTTTGATCCGCTCGTCACGGACATCTATCTCTCGATCTCCTCCGTGGCCGTGGGCGGCGACTACCGCGTGGCCAACCTGGACCGGCGCGAAGACCACTGGTACGACGTGAGGGCGCGACTGCGCGAGGGCGTGACGGTCGACCAGGCCCAGGCTGCCATGGACGCGCTCGCGATGCGCCAGGGTGAGGCCTTTCCCAATATCGACCGGGGCCGCGGGATCACCGTGTTCCCCGACGACGCGATCCGGCTCCATCCCGACGTGGACGGCGAGTTGATGCCGGCCGCGGCGCTCCTCATGATGCTCGTGGGCCTCGTCCTCCTGCTCGCCTGCACGAACCTCGCGACGCTGCTCCTCGTGCGGGGGATGGCTCGGGAGGAGGAGGTGGGAATCCGGCGGGCCCTCGGCGCGAGCCGGGCGCGCGTGATGGGATTGCTGCTCTCCGAGGCGATGCTCCTCGCGGGCGTGGGTGGACTGATCGGGGTGGTGCTCGCGCGGCAGGCGCTCGTGATCGTCCCCTCGCTTCCCCTGCCGGTCCCACACACCGGCGAGCTATCGTTGCAGATGGACACCCGCGTGTGGCTGTTCGCGCTCGCGCTCGTGCTCGCGACGGGAGTTTTGTTCGGCCTCGCGCCCGCGCTACGCGTCACGCGGCACGATGTCGTCGACAGCCTTCGCGGCGGGGGCCGCTCGGCGTCTCCGGAGCGCGGCGGGCGCCTGTTCAGGAACGCCCTCATCGCCGTCCAGGTCGCGGCCTCCATGGTCCTGCTCACGGCCACCGGACTGCTCGTGCGCAGCTTCTTGAATCAGAGCGGCGCCGATCCCGGGGTCACCGTCGACGGCGTCGCGTGGCTGCGGACCGACATGAGCGAAGTGGGGACTTCCCCAGCCGAGCGCCTGACGACGCTCGCCGACCTGGAGGAGCGGATGGCCGCCCTGCCGGGCGTGCTCGCGGTGGGAGCCACGACTCGCCTCCCCGTCGAGAATCGCGGTGGTACCACGACCACGCTCGTGGACGGCTACTCGCCTCCCTCGGGCACGGGAGCATTGGAGCTGCTCTTCGCCGTCGCGGATCCGCAGTACTTCGAGGTCATGGAGATCCCGCTCGTCGTCGGCCGGCTCTTCGACGCCTCCGACGACGCGGCGTCCGCGCGCGTCGCGCTGGTCAGCCGCGCGGCCGCCGAGCTCTTCTGGCCGGGACAGGATCCGCTCGGACGACTTCTCCGCCCACAGAGCGCCCCCGACCGACCGATCGAGGTCGTCGGTGTCGTCGAGGACGTCAAGGTGCGCACCCTCGATGAGGGAGCCGTGCCGTTGATGTACCGTCCCCTCGCCCAGGCGGGCGTGGGACCGATCGTCCTGGTGGCGCGGGGGAGAGGCGATGGCGCGACACTCGCCCAGCAGATGCGACGGGTCCTGCGCGAGCGTGCGCCGACGCTGGCCGTGGACGATCTCGGAATGATGGCCGGTCAGCTCGGCGAGGCCCTGGCCACGCCGCGCACGGCCGCCCTCCTTCTGGCGGGTCTGGCGCTCACCGCGCTCCTCCTCGCGAGCCTCGGGATCTACGCGGTGGTGTCGTTCGCCGTGCGGCGCCGCACCTCGGAGCTGGGCATCCGCAAGGCCCTGGGGGCCAGCGGGGCGAGTCTCCTGGGCCTGGCCGTGGGCGAGGTCACGGGCGCGGTGGCGCTCGGTCTGGCGCTCGGCGTCGCGCTCGCCGCGCCGCTGGGCAAGTTCCTCGAGGACGGCCTCTACGGTGTAGGTGGGTTCGATCCCGCGTCCTACGTCGGAGGTGCCGTGATCTTGCTTCTGGTCGCGGCCGGCGCTTCGTACGTACCGGCCCGCCGCGCGGTCGCCTCGGATCCGACGCAGGCACTCCAGGCCGAGCGCTGAAGGGGCAAGGGTGTCCCGCCGCCGCCACCGACGACGACGGGTGCCGGCCGCTGGCGGCCGACACCCGTCTCCGACCTCTCCGTGCGTCGTGCTAGCGGTACACGGGGTACTCCGGCGAGAACATCGTGCTGCGCACCGCCTTCCCGAGGTCGTCGGGACGCGGGGCCCGCGCGAGCTCACGCTCGTACGCGACGCTCGCTACCGCCTCCGCGATGTGCGCCGACAGCTCCCGGATCCGGCTGAGCGGTGGGTAGACCCGGCCCTGTTTCAGATCGTCGTCGTTCACCAGGCCCGCGAGGGTGCGCGCCGCGACGAAGAACATCTCGTCCGTGCACTCCGAAGCCTCCGCGACGATCAGGCCGAGCCCCACGCCCGGGAAGACGTACGCGTTGTTGCCCTGTCCCGGTACGAAGCGCTTTCCCTTGTACTCGACCGGCGGGAAGGGACTCCCCGACGCGAATATCGCCCGTCCCTCCGTCCAGGTGTACGCCTGTTCGGCCGTGCACTCCGCCTTCGAGGTAGGATTCGACAGAGCGAAGATGATCGGGCGCTCGTTGATCCGCGCCATGGCCTCCAGGATCAGCTTCGTGAATGCCTGAGGCTGCGCGGAGGCGCCGATGATCATGCCGGGCTTCAACGTCTCGATCGCCTCGAGGAAGTCCGATGTGAACGCGGCGTCGTGCGCGAACGATCGCTTGTGCGGAGCCAGGTCCTTCCGGCTCTTCACGACGAGACCCTTGGAGTCGAAGAACCAACACAGCTTGCGCGCCTCTTCCTCGGCGTACCCCTCGTGGACCAGCGCCGCCACGATCAGATCGCCGATGCCGATGCCGGCCTCCCCGGCACCCAGGAACAGATAGGGGTGGTCCCCCAGCCCCGCGCCGGTGATGCGCAGTGCCGAGTAGATGCCGGCCAGCACCACGCCGGCGGTTCCCTGGATGTCGTCGTCGAACGAGCAGAACCCGACGCGGTATTTGGTGAGGAGCCGGAACGCATTGCGGGTCGCGAAGTCCTCGAGCTGAACCACAGCCTTCGGGTAGACCTCCGCGACCGCCTCGAAGAACTCGTCCACGAGGTCGTCATACGCCTCGCCCTGGAGGCGGCGGCGCGGGATGCCGATATAGAGAGGATCCTCGAGGAGCGCCTCGTTGTTGGTCCCCACGTCCAGCATCACCGGAAGCGTGTGGATCGGGTGGATACCCGCGCACCCGCTATACAAAGAGAGCTTGCCGATCGGAATTCCCATCCCGTCGGCACCCTGGTCGCCGAGGCCCAGGATGCGCTCGCCGTCCGTCACGACGATGATTCGCACATCTTCGTGCGGCCAGTTCCGGAGGATCTCCTTGACGTGCCCACGGTCGTACGCGGACACGTACAGGCCGCGCGAACGACGGAAGATGTGGCCGAACTCCTGGCACGCCTTGCCCACCGTCGGCGTGTAGATGATCGGCATGAGCTCTTCCATGTTGTCCGTGAGGACCCGATAGAAGAGCATCTCGTTGCGGTCCTGCAGGCTGGTGAGCGAGAGGTACCGGTCGAGATCGGTCGGTAGGGCCCGAAGGTTCGTGATGATCCGCTTGGCCTGCAGGTCCTGGTCGAGCACGCGCGGTGGCAGGAGGCCGCGGAGGCCGAACAGCTCCCGCTCGGCGTCCGTGAACGCGGTGCCTTTGTTGCGAATGGGATCGTGGAGGAGCTTCACGCCCCTCGGAAAATCAGGAGATATGGGTGCCGTCATCGGCGTACCCTCGAGCGTCGTCGTCATGAGTCCTCGACACGGCTGAATTGGGTCGAGTGCCGGGGCGCCCACGGGCACGTGGGGTCACCCCCACCAAAAACGGGAGGGTTCCTACGCCCTATGTTCATCGATTTGTTCGCCCCAGGCAACAGCCCGCGCTCGGGCGTCCCGAGGCACGTCGCGATGCGGTCGGGCGCGTCGAGGAAGGCCTCGCGCACGCCCGATCGCGGAGCGAAAAAAAAAGGCCCGGCGAGACTTGCGTCTCACCGGGCCAGGCAGGGGCGCCTGCGACCCTCCCGCCAACAGGACACCCCTCACCGCTTTCGGGTTCGCGGAGAGCGCGATTGCCGCTTTCCACTTCCCTCGATCGGTCGGACGGAGCGGGGCGTGCTGCTGGCGGGGTCCCGCTCGATGCTCGACTTGCTCAGGCGCCTTTCGGCGACCAGGTCTATGCTCAAGTCGGGCTGAGCTAAAGCTCCGTCCGATCTTTAGTTTTGGGCCGCCGGAAGCTCCTGCCCTAAGCTCCCGGCGGACCCAGGGACCGCGTCCCGGCGAGGGCGGGTAGAGGTTGCTGGACCTCGTCCCGTCGGGCCGACAGCCCCTTTCAAATCGCTGCAAGATGATACAGCCGCGCCGGGGGGAGGGATGTCGGGGAAACCCGGCTTGCCGATGTAGGGGATACCCCCACATCGGCAGGCGATCTCCGGGAGGTTCGCACAGGGCGAAAACCCCTGTGGCTCAGCCCTTCTCGCGGTACACGCCGATGCGGAGAGGCGGCCAGACGCCGTAGGTGAAATGGAGCCTGTTCTCTCCCGCCTCGATCACGTTGGCGATGTGCTGGCGCGTCTTTGGATAGTCGGTGCCCTCGCCGTTCTCGAAGACCAGGATCTCCTTCTCACCCAGGCTCGTCTCCAGCTCGAGGAGCTTCGCTTCCAGCCGGTTCAGCAGAAGCTGCTCCGTATGATCCTGCACGGGCCCTTCCGCGTTCGCGACCAACTCGTGACCCGCGACGCGCTCGTATGCCGCCTCGAACTCGGACACCGGCACGGACTTCTCCTGGTCGCGTCGAAACCCGATCTCGTTCAGGGCCTTGGAGTCGAAGTTCGGATCCACGCTCTGGTACGTGGTTCCGTAGCGCTTGAAGATCATGCCCCCCTCGCAGCGTGGTCGGTGTCAGACAATGGGCGTGGAGCCGTCAGGAGCCGGGAGTTCCCGGATTCAACAGCGTTGCCAACTCCTCCGGTGACAGCTCGTCGACCGAGCGCGTGCCCATCCCTTTGGGCGAACGGGAGTGGCTACCTCGCCGGAACGCCGAGCGCGCCTCGCGCTGCGGCGCGCCCGCATAGTCGAAGTCCGGGAGATGGATCCGTTCCAACGTGCGCTCGAGATGATGCTCCAGGCTCCTGAAGGCGCCCATGTCCGTGGCGGTCACGAACGTCACGGCCGTGCCGGTGGCTCCGGCCCTGGCCGTGCGCCCGATCCGGTGGACGTAGTCCTCGGGGTCGAGCGGAACGTCGTAGTTGACCACGTGCGTGATCCCTTCGACGTCGAGGCCACGCTGCGCGATGTCGGTCGCTACGAGCACGCGCACCTTGCCGGTCGCGAACTTGTCGAGGGCTCGCGTGCGGTGCTTCATCAGTCTGTCCGAGTGCATCACATCCGCGGAGATGCCCTCGCGCTGGAGTCGCGTCTCCAGGACGTCGGCGCCCGCCTTGGTCCGCGTGAAGACCAGCACCTGGTCCCATGCCGGGTCCTTCAGGAGCTCGAGCAGGAGATCGGGTTTCTTCTCGGGCTTGACCCAATAAGCCATCTCGTCGATGCCCTCTGCGGTCGTCCCCGACCGCGCGGCTTCGATCCAGAGCGCACTCTTCGTGATACGCGTGGCCAGGTCGTGCACCCCGTGGGGCATGGTCGCGCTGAACAACATCGTCTGCCGGTCCCTGGACAGGCCTCGAAGGATCTGCTCGATCTGCGGCCGAAAGCCCATGTCGAGCATGCGGTCGGCCTCGTCCAGCACGAGGTAGCGGAGGCTGGAAAGGTCCACGCGCTTCGAGTGGATGTGGTCGATGAAGCGACCCGGCGTGGCAACGATGATTTCATAGCCCTTCTGCAGGGCTTCGATCTGAGGGCCGTACGCGACGCCGCCGAAGATCGCTTCCACACGGACCGTAGTCCCCCCCGCCAGCGCGAGGCTGTCCTCCGCCACCTGCTGAGCGAGCTCACGTGTGGGGCAGAGCACCAGGACCTGGAGCCCTCGACCGACCTCGACGCGTTCGAGCGCGGGAATGATGAAGGCACCGGTCTTCCCCGTCCCGGTCTGAGCGATGCCGACGACGTCTTTCCCCGAGAGTCCGGACGGAATCGCCTTGACCTGGATTGGGGTCGGGACGATCCATCCGAGGGCTTCGATCGCCGCCAGTCGGGCCTCGGAGAGGCCGAGATCCAGAAACGTGACTGCTTCCACGACTACTCCGCTGCGGGAACCGTGCGCGGAAAGGTAGGTGCTTTCTTGCCAACGGTGTAGGCCGCAGGCGAGATTGCCGATCGAGTCCCTGTCCCTCTTTCCGCGCGACACCCGGACTCCATGCCTCCTCCGAGCCCCCGCCCACGCGTCACCTCCGTCCTGTTCGTGTGTCTGGGCAACATCTGTCGCTCTCCGTTGGCGGAAGGCGTCTTCCGGCACCTCGTCGAGCAGGAGGGCCTGAACGAGCGGTTCATCATCGACTCGGCGGGCACCGGGGCATGGCATGTGGGTGACGGGCCCGATCCCCGCTCCCTGGACGTGGCCGCCGCTCATGGTGTGCCTCTCGACGGAAAGGCCCGGCAGGTGACGCCGGACGACCTGCGTCGCTTCGACGTCGTCGTCGCCATGGACCGCGAGAACCTCTCGGCCCTGGAGAGGCTGGCGGAGGCCTCCGGCGGGACCGCCCGCCTCAGCCTGCTGCGGCAGTTCGACGCTGCGGCCGACGGTGACGACGTGCCCGATCCGTACTATGGAGGCCCGCACGGCTTCGAAAGCGTCTACGAGATGATCCGAGCCGCCTGCGAGGGGCTGCTCTCCGAACTCAGGCCCACGTCGTGAGCGCCATTCCGGTCCCGGTCCACGAGGGCGTGCAAGGCGCCCTCAAGAGCCTCGGACTCCCATCGAAGGTGGTGAGCGTGACCTCGGTGGCCGGCGGGTGCATCAATCATGGCGCCCGAGTATCGGTCGAGGGAGGGATGACGTTCTTCCTCAAGTGGAACGCATCGGCGCCGCCCAAGCTCTTCGACGCCGAGGCCGACGGCCTCCGCGCGCTCGGCGCCGCCCGCGCACTGCGAGTGCCCGCAGCGGTCGCGCGCGGCGGAGGATCGGGGGCGCCTTCGTGGCTTCTCATGGAGCACATCGAAGCCGGGCCGCCCGCACCCGACTTCGACGAGCGCCTCGGGATGGGCCTGGCCCGCCTCCATGCCTCCGCTCCTCCTGGACGCCCCTTCGGATGGGCGCGCGACAACTGGATCGGTTCCCTGCCCCAGACGAACCGCGAAACCCGCTCCTGGTCGGACTTCTGGTCCGAGCAGAGGCTCGCGCCTCAACTATGGCGCGCTCGCGACCGCGGCTTTCTCTCCGGAGCGCACGCAAGGCTGCTGGACCAAGTACTCGACCTCGTGCCCCGCGCCCTCGCGGACGTGGACGCGGGTCCCATCCATCTCCTCCACGGCGACCTGTGGAGAGGCAACTCCTACGCAGGCCCCGTGGGCGAACCGGTAATCATAGACCCCGCCGTCTACCTCGGGCACGGCGAGGTGGACCTCGCGATGACCGAGCTCTTCGGCGGATTCGGGGCCCGCTTCTACGAGGCCTACGCGGATGCGGGTACGATCACCGGCGCATACCGAACCTACAGGCGCGACCTGTACCAGCTCTACTACCTGCTGGCCCACGTCAACCTGTTCGGAGCCCAGTACGAGGCGCGCACCCTGGCCGCCGCCGAGCGCGTCGTCGCGGCACTCCGAGGGTGATCCCCGGACCGGGCTCCTCAGGTTCGCTCAGCTTCCCTTCACGAACCGGGCCATGCGCTTCAGCGCTTCGTCGATCGTCTCGTCCGACGCCGCATAGCTCATGCGGACCCAGTTGTCGTCGCCGAACGCGCCACCGGGCACGAACGCGACGCCCTCGGCCTGCAGCAGCTTGCTGCACCACTGGGTGGCGTTCTTGACATCGCCGTCGAAGAGCTGATCCACGCGGAAGTAGAGGTAGAAGGCACCGTGGGGATAGACGTACGGCACGGACGGCAGGAGCTCCTTCATGCGCGTGACCACCAGGTCGCGCCGCCGCCGGAACGCCGTTTCCATCTCCGCCACCGCGGCCTCCGCGGCCTTCACGTTGCTGTACGCCTCCAGAGCGGCGGCCTGCGCCGGTCCGCTGGTGTTCGTCGTGATCTGGCTCTGGAGGGCCGTGAACTTCGCCGCCAGCTCGGGCACGCACCAGGTGTATCCGACGCGCCATCCCGTCATGGCGAAGCTCTTCGAGGGCCCGTCCACCAGGATCCAGTCGCCCAGATTCTCCTCGGGGACGTCCAGGAGGCCGGCGGCGGGCGCCCCGTCCTGGTCGTGGTTGATGTTCCGGTAGATCTCGTCGGAGATCAACCAGACGTTGTGCTCCTTGCACCACGCGGCGATCGCGGTGAACTCCTCGAGGGAGTACACGGCGCCCGACGGATTGCACGGCGAGTTGATCATCAGGCCGCGTGTGCGCTCCGTCCTCGCGGCCTCGAGATCCGCCGGTGTCACCTTGAAGTCGACCGACGGCGCCCCGAAGACCTCGACGGGCTCGGCACGCGCGAGGCTGACAAGCGCGGGATAGCTCGTCCAGTACGGCGCGGCGATCAGGACCTCGTCGCCGGGACCGAACAAACAGAAGAGGGCGTTGAAGATGCCCTGCTTCGCGCCGGCTCCCACGACGACGCCTGTCCAGTCCAGGGGGCGCCCGGCGCGCTCCGTGAGCCGGGCCGCGATCGCCTTGCGGAGAGCCGGGATTCCAGCCGGCGGCGTGTAATGGGTCTGCCCCTCCCGGATGCCCCTGACGCCCGCGTCCGCGACGAAGGACGGTGTGTCGAAGTCGGGCTCGCCCGCGCTGACGTTGAGGATGTCGCGACCCTCTTCCTTGAGCTTCTTGGCCAGCGTGCTCACCGCGATGGTGGCCGAGGGCTTGAGCCGCTCGATATTCACACTGTACTGCATGATTCGGCCTCGCGTGTTGGGTCGGGCAGGACCTGCAATATCGCCCATCGCCGCGGGAAGGATCAAGGAATCGCCGTGGGCTTGCCCAGCGGGCGAACCGGGCGAGCTTGAGGAATGGAGCCAATCGCGCCGACGTTCTTCTTCGACTACCTGGACCCGCTCTCGTACCTCCAGGAGCGGGAGCTCCGCAGCCTCGGCGATCCACCGGGCATGCCCCTCATCCGCCGCGTCCCGATCGAGCTGCGGGCTCCGCCGGATCCGATGCTCGATCCGGAGGGCCCCGACTGGCGCGATCGCTGGAGTCGTGCGCAGCGTGAAGCCGCGGCTCTCGGCATCGTGCTGACCGAACCTCCCATCCTCTTCTGGACACGTAAGGCGCACGAGCTGGTCCTGCACGCGGCCGCGAGGGGTTGCGGCGATGCGGTCCATCGAGCCTTGTTCGACGCGGTCTTCGTCGAGGGACGCGACATCGGGCGGATCGACGTGCTCGTCTCCCTGGGGCGGGAGCTCGGACTCGATCACACCGAGACGAAGGTCGTGCTCGACGTCGACCGCTACGCCGCGGACGTCGCGGAGTCGCGACGCGAGGCCGAAGCGTCCAGTGTGTCGGAGCCTCCGGTCCTCGCCTGGGGCCCCGACACGCTCCGGGGCTTTCACAACCGCGACGCCCTGCGCACCTTTCTCCTTCGTTGACACGGCGCTTTTCGACAACCGAGACGATGCCATGGCCGGATACCAGCGCAAGACAGCCCTTTCTCCCGAGGACGTCCTGGAGCGAGCCGACATGCTACTACCGCGAATCGTCGGGGTGGCCAGGTCCCGGAGCACCGAGGACGACGCGACGTTCACGGGCGCCGAGGGCACCGTAACGCTCTCGGTCCATCGGCATGGTCCCTACACCGACGTCCTGGCCTCCACCGACCGCTTCCGCACGTCCCGGCTCGACCACGAGATCCAGAAGTTCCTGAACACACTCCCCTACGAGCCCGGCGACGCCGGGGGGCCCGGGCCGGGCGAGCCGAACTGAGGCCTCCACCCACCTCCATGGATTCCTTCGAAGAGCTCGGGCTCTCCTCGGAGCTCGTCGAGGCCCTCGCGGCAGAGGGCATCGAGCGCCCAACCCCTCTGCAGGAGGCGGCCATCCCGGTGCTGCGCCGGGGAAACAACCTCCTGCTGGCCGCCGGGCCTGGCGCGGGAACGATGGTCGCGTGGGGTGCGGCGTTGCTCGAACGCGTGGATCCCGACGTTCGCTCGCCCGCGGTGCTGGTGCTGAATCCCACCGCCGAGGCCGCGCAACGCCTGGCAGAGTCCCTTCAACGTCTCGGCGCGGCGACTGGGCACACGATCGCGGCCGTCGGATCGCCCTGGGCCCTCCCAGGACACGCATCCATCCTCTTCGGCACGCCCGAGGAGATCCTCACGGCCGCCGCGGCCGGTCAAATCGAATTGGGTGGCGTCACGACGCTCGTGGTGGATCAGGCGGACCGCATCGAGCGCCTCACGGGCGTGGGACCGCTGGAAGAGGTCGTGGGCTTCCTCCCCAAGGACGGCCAGCGCGTCGTCCTCGCTCTTCCCGTCACCTCGGGCGTCGCCGACTTCGTCGAGCGGCACGCACGGCGCGCGGCCACCGTGCCACCGCGCCCCGCGTCCGGCATGCCCGAGCGCACGCCCGTCGAGCGCGGCTCACTCCGCTTTCGGATCGTGCCGGAGCCCAAGGAGGAAGGGCTGCTCGCGACCATCGCCGGGTTGCTCGAGCACGACGCCCGCCACGTGCTCGTCTACAGCTCCAACGAGGACCGCGCCGCAGACATCGGCGACTACCTGACTCTTCACGGGTACCTCGCCGGTGCGCCGGGCGACACGGCCCTGCCCGTCTGGCTCGGAATCCAGGAACTGAGCGCCCGCGGTTCGGCGGAAGGCGTGGAAGGCGTGGCCGTCGTGAGCTACGATGTGCCGGCGGACCCGGACTCTCTCGACCGTCGGCACGGACTGCATGGCGGTGGCACGGTGATCGTGCTCGCACGCGAGGTTTCGCACCTCCGGGACATCGCTCGCCGCGCCGGGTACGAGCTCGTGCCCGCGGCCCTTCCACCTCGGAGGCAGGACGAGGCGAGCAGATTCCGGGACATGTTGGCCAAAGCCATCGCGGAGGAGGACGTGGCTCCGTACCTCCTGCTGCTCGAGCCCCTCTTCGAGCGCTATGACCCGGCCGAGGTGGCGGCCGCCGCGGCCGCGGTGCTGCGAAGGAAGGTCTCGTCACCGTCCGCGGCGCCCTCCACGCCTCCCACCGTCACCCGCGGACGCGAGGTCCCCGCCGCCTGGATCAAGCTGTTCCTGAGCGTGGGCGAGCGCGACGGTCTCACCGTCAAGGATCTCGTAGGGGCGATCACGGGCGAAGCCGGCATCCCGGGAAGCACGATCGGCAAGATCGAGATCCGCGAGTCGCACTCCATCGTCGAAGTGATGGAGCCCGTGGCGAAGAAGGTCATCTCCGCCATCAACGGCACCACGATTCGAGGACGCGCCGTCCGCGCCGACTTCGACCGCCCCAAGCAGCGCCTGGGCGGCGAGCGACGGGGCCCGGCGCGCGGAAGGCCGCCGCGCGGTTTTTTACCGGCATCAGCGCCTAATGGTGTGGGGCCGCATCGCACACGCTTTGCGGCCCCTCTCTCGTTCGTGTTCCGGCGGGGCGTCACGCCCCGAGCGGAATGCTCAGCGAATGCCGTCCTTCAGGCCCTTCCCCGCACGGAACGAGGGAGTCTTCGTCGCCGCGATCCTGATGGTCTGCCCGGTGCGGGGGTTCCGGCCCGTCCGGGCTTTGCGGTTCTTCGCCTCGAACGTGCCGAAGCCCGTGATCTGGACGCGGTTCCCCTTCTTGAGCGCCTTGGCGATGATGCCGCCGTCGGGGCTGAAAAGCGCATCCACGGCACGGCCCGCATCGGCCTTCGTCATGCCGGTGCTGTCAGCGAGGGCGTCCACGAGTTCGGACTTGTTCATCGGGCAACTCCTTGAGCAAGGTGTTGAGAGGTCGCGGCTGTGGCCGCCCGTGAGTGCGGGCCTGGAAGCCCTCTCCGGGAGAGTCTCGGAGATCCCGAAAACCCGCATGAAATCAAGTGTTTCCGGACCCGCTGATATTGGTGCTTCCAACGGTAAGCGGCGCCTGTACGAGCGTCAAGAGAGACGATGCCCGAAAAGCCGCGTGGCGCCTTGGTTTTCCGGGGGTCCTCTTCTGAGGCGTCGGAGGCCCCCGACCATCAAGCGAGTGGCGCGTACGTTGCCGAGACCGCGGAGACCGAGCGACGATTCTTCCGGCCGATCCCGCCCCTGTCCAATCGGAAGGCCTCCGGGGATCCGACCCCGGAGGCCTTCCGATGCCTCGACCTTCGTGGGCGAGCGTCAGGCGATATCCGCCTCCTTCCGCTTCTTGATCATGGAGTAGATGAAGAAGACGATCGCCGCGAGGATGGCGAGCTTCACCGTCATGACCAACAGCCCCATGAACAGGCCGAGAATCGGGAACACCAAAGCGGTGAGGAGCTTGAAGAGCAGGATCCCCGCTACTCCGGTCACCGTCAACGCCGCGAACGTCCTCATCTCCACACCTCCAGAAGGCCTCGCGCTCCATCCACGTCCGACCCTACGGGGCGGGGATCCCGAGGGTTTCACGGCGTCGTGGCTACTTGTAGCGATACGTGACCCGGCCGCGGGTGAGGTCGTAGGGCGACAGCTCCACCTTCACCCGGTCCCCTTCGAGGACGCGGATGTAGTTCTGCCGCATCTTGCCCGAGAGATAGGCCAGGACCTCGTGACCGTTCTCCAACTCGACGCGGAAGGTCGCGTTGGGGAGGACCTCTCGGACGGTCCCTTCGATCTCGATCGCCTCTTTCGCCACCCGCTCCTGCGCTTCCAATAAGGGTTTCCGGCTCCGGAACCTTAACGCCGGCCCCGCGGGCCGGGCAACGTCTCGGCGGGTCGGTCAGAACCGGAACCGGTAGCTCGCCTTCACGAAGAAGCCCTCCGCCGTGGTGGCGAGGTCCCGCCAACGGAACGACACCTCGTCCAGGTCGCTCAACTCGTGCGTGTAGCCCACGTAAAAGACGGTGCCCGGCGAGGGCTCGTAGCTCACGAGCCCCTCCAGATGGAAATCGTGCGTGTCGCTCCCGACGAGCTCGGAGCACTCCTCGTCGTAACAGTAGTTCAACGTTCCGCGTGTAACGGGGTCCAGGGGGGCGGCGCGCTCCTGAACCGAGTACTCGAAGATGGCGCGCACGAAGAGAGCTCTCGAGAACTGGTACTGTGCGCGCAACCGCGGTATGACGGCCGAGGAGTACAGCGAGTCGTCCCAGGCGCGCCTGATGCTCGTCTGGCGGACACCGATTTCCCCCCGGACCGAACGCGTGGGGTACAGGTTGAGGCTCACGTCCCCCGACACGGAGCGAGCAGGCTCGATCGCCACGCCCGAGCTGAAGATGGGCGTTTCATTCATGGAGATCCGCGCGTTGCCGCGGACCCGCTCGAACCTGTTCACGAACAGGTTGACGCTGACGCCGTCGAGCCCGCCGAACAGCGTCTGATCCGGGCGGAATGGCCGCAAGCCTCCCGCGGCGTCTCCTACGAACAGCCCTTCATACTCGTCCGCCGCGAAGTCGTAGAACTCCCGCTGCACCGTCGCCCAAAGGGAGACGTTGCCGCGAAACGACATCGTGGTGGTCAGCCGCCACTGCATTTCCTGGGGGCCCCGGCCTGCCCAGAAGTCGTCGTGGCGCCAGGTGCCCTGCAGCTCCAGCGACGGCCCCCAGCGTTCCAGGAAGCCGCCCGGCTCGCCGTAGAGGGTGTAGCGCAGGTTGGACTGCGCCTGGCTGATGCCCGTGCGGCGCAGGAACCCGCTTCCGGCCTCGAAGTCGTCGTCGGAATCCTCGATCTCCGTGGACAACGAGAACGCCCGCCCCGCGCGCTCCGCGCGCGCGGACCACAAGGCCCCCGCCCTGCGCTCCTCGCCGGGCTCCGCGGTGACGCTCCCCGAACCGAGGAAAGTGAGCGTATACCGCCGGGCCAGCACCAGCCTGGCGTCCACGCCGCCCAGGCGGTTGTACTCGTCCGCGTGGCGCGTCCGGTCGGTATAGACGACCCCGATCGTCGAGCTCGCTCCCAGGTCGCGTCGGGCCCTCACGATGTTGGCGACCGCGTCGTCCCCGTCCTCATCGTCCTCGTCCAGCGCGCCGAGGTATCCCACGGTCCACGCGCCCACCTTCCCGGTCAGCTTCGCTCCGGCGATCGGATTGGCGATGGACCGCGTGTACACGAGTTGCTTGGGGAGATCGAAGATCTCGGTTCCCTCGAGGAAGAACGGGCGCTTCTCCGGGAAGTACAGCGCGAACCGTTCGTTGACCGAGATCTGCCCGGCGTCGGCCTCCACCTGGCTGAAGTCGGGATTGTACGCGCCGTCCAGCGTGAGGTTCGACGTGAGACCGTACGTGACGTTCATTCCGAAGTCCACGTCGGGGTCCCCGCGGAGCATGGCCTGGAGGTCGTCGTCGAACTCGCCGACCCGCTTGCCCGTCAGGACCGGGTTCACCTCCAGGAACAGCCCCGGGTCCAGCCCACGCAGCCCGGCGAGCTTCCCGGCCTGAGTGAGAGGGTTGGCAACGTTGCTGGAGATCGGCGCCCACGACTCTTCGTACCCGTTCCTGGCGATGTGCCGTATGACCTGAAGTCCCCATTGTTGCTCGGCGAGCGCCGGGAACCGGACGCTCTTCAGCGGGATGCGAACCTCGACCGAGTAACCCCACTCCGCCAGGATGCCGGCCGACTCCCACAGGAAGTCGGGGTTGTCGTCAACGGGCGACCGCATGCCCATGCGCCCGCCCCCACCACCGCCCTCGCTCCAGATGCCGTCGTGTTGGACGCCCAACGGGTTCACGCTGAACACGTATGCGCGCCGCTGGTCGTTGAACGTGTCGAGCAGGAAGCGGACGTAGTCGTCGGAGCGGTCGAAGGCGTCTCGCTCGGCCATCGTGGCGCGAATCCGGGCCGTGTTGTCGTCGAAGGCTCGCACGCCGAAGTAGACCGCTCCCTTGTCCATCAGCACGAGCACTTCGGTCTTCTGTGACGAGGGGATGCCCTCGATCGGGTCGTACTGCGTGAACGAGTGGAGCAGGGCGGCCTCCGCCCACGCCGGGTCGTCCAGGCGGCCGTCCACGCGGATGTCGGCGGAGACGATCGTGGGGGTCGCTACGACCAGGTCGCCGGCCGCGCCGTCGTACGCCTTCCCCGCCGGCCCGCCCCCGAGGAGCGTGGCGGCGGCGGCGAGGTGCAGGAGGGCATGGGCCATGGGCCGGCGTCGGAGCTGGTGGGTTCGAGGCGTGGTCGTGGCACGCCGAGGTGGAGCCCCGGCGCCAAAGCCCGTTAATATAGATACGTGGGCGCCGATCAGGGACACCGGGTGGGCGCCGCCTGTTGAGGGGGCCCTTCCCAGACATGCCCGAGCCCTATTCCCACGACGACATCCGGACGCTGGAAGCCTCGCTGGCAGCGGCTCTCCCCCTGGTCTGCCCCCGGTGCGGGACGCCGCTCGACCGGCGGGAGGTGCCGCCCAGACGCGACGTCTCCTACGTCCGGGAGCGGGTCTGGCTCGTCTGCCCCCGGTGCCACCGCGGCGTCGTGCTCGACCTCCGGCCCCGATGAACCCGAGACTACCCATGATTCTGCGCGCCGCAACCCGCTTCTTCGCGGTCCTCACGCTGTTCGTCCCCACCCCCGCGCGCGGCCAGGTTCACGGCGCCCTGCCCAAGGTCCTCACGCTCCCCGCCTCCACCCGCGCGATGGCACTGGGCAACGCCTACCAGCCGATGGCACGTCACTCCGACGGCCTGTTCTACAACCCCGCCCTGCTCGTCGGCTCCATGGGGTTCGGTCTCGACAACCAGCAATGGAGCAGCACGTCGTCCTCGTCCTCGGCATCCTCGGTGGTGACGTGGTTCGGTGGGGTGGCGGGCGTCGGGCTGCAGGTGCTCCACTTCAGTGTCCCGTCCTCCTCGGTGCCGGACGGGCAGGACCATCTGTTCGGTGGAGGATCGGTCACGGCGTCGGAGCGCGTCGCGACCCTCGCGTACGCCCACGAGGTCTTCGGCATCGAGCTGGGTGTGGCGGCCAAGCTCGCCGAGACCCGGGTGGGAGGCGCGCGGAGCAGGGTCGTGCTGGCCGACGTCGGGGCGGCGCACGACGTCGGACCCGTCGTGGTCGCTCTCGCCCTGCAGGACCTCGGGGAACGCCCCTTCGACGGAGACGGCGACGACGCGAGCGGTGCCCACGCCGAGTTCCCCCGGGTCGTACTCGGCACCGGAGCGTATGGAGCCCCGGTCGGGATCTTCGACGTGGGCTTCTCGGCCGCGCTCAGCCGATCGGAGGCGCGGACCGCGCTCGGCGGCGGCCTGGAGTTGGGCTACTGGCCCGTGACGGGCCGCACGTTTCTGGCCCGCGTCGGCGTGCAGAGCGTCCCCGACGGGAGCGACGCGAGCCCCTTCACGTTCGGCCTCGCGTTCTGGGGCGACGATCTGAGGCTCGAGTGGGCCTACCAGGCGATCGGCTCCGAGGGAACCCATCGCCTCGGCGTGAGCTGGCACTGAGCGGGGCGAGGCGGCCCGCACCGCCGCATCCCGAGAGCCCTGCAGGACGCGGGTTCCTCCAGGTCCGGTTCGCGACCTCTACCGCGCGCGCTCGACGCGGGCGGTCAGGAACGCCGGATCCAGCGCGCTGAATCCGACCTGATCCACGACCACCTCCCCGGCTGGCGACCGATCGAACACGAAGCGCACCGCCCTCAGCGAGTGCAGGTCGAGCCCGGGGTTCGCGGCGACGAAGTCGCCGAGCGGAATCGAATAGGTCTGGAGAATCTGCTCCCAGTGGTCTGCGAACCTCTCGCGCTCCAGGTCCGCTCGCCGGAGCACATGGGTCTCGAGCGGGCGGCGGATCGGGCCGTAGTCGCGGAGATCCAAGGAAGCCGTCCGCCCCGAGGCATCCTCTACCTGGACGGACAGGTCGAGGGGCGGCTTCTCCTCATCCTCGTTCTCGCGATCGCGGGGGCGTCGCTCCATCTCCGCCCGCTTCGTGGTGTCCGCGGCGGGGTCCCGGCGCGGCTTCGGCTCGGCACGCGTCGCGCCCAGCATGAAGTCCAGCGTGGTCCCCTCAGCCACCCGCCACTCGCCGGCCAGCCCCTCCGGAAGACCGACCGTGTACCGTGCGGGCGGCCCCGTCCGCGTGCTGTCGGGTCCCTCGATCCGGTTGTTCCACCCGAGCCAGACCGCCTGGTTCTCCTGGGACGCGGACACGTCGCGATTGGCCCGGTTCGCCGAGCGGAGCGGGAGCGTGGCCTCCTTCCATGTGGCCAGCGAGTCTCCCGAGAGCGTGACGCCGGGCTCCGAGCCCGTGGTCACGTCGATGTCCTCCTCGAACGTGGCGAGCGGCCGCAGCGCGCTCGTCTCGTACCGCGTGATGTACATCGTCTCCGGAAGCCATTCGCCGATGACCCGATGGTCACGGAAGATCGGCAGATAGCGTTTGTCGCCCTTCAACACGACGTCGAGGAACGAGGAGACGTAGATCTCCGCGAACCGGCGCTGGTCCCCTTCGGGGATGAGCCCACGGAGGTCGAGGATGCGGCCGCTGCGCGGTCCGTTGTCGTGGTTCCGCCACACGGTGTTCCACTGCCCGTGGTTGGCCCGGTACATGTACACGGCCGCCTTGAAGTGGAACGCACCGTCGGTGAAGCGCAGCCGATCGTAGATCCGGAGGCCGTGGAAGCTCGTGACGTCCCCGTCGTGGGATCCGTGGAACGTCAGGTAGCTGACGTTCTCGGGCTCGACCTTGCGTCCTGTGGGAAGGTACTGGCCGTCCACGGGCGCGATCGAGACGATCCCCTTGATCGCGAACCCGAAATCGAACTCCAGGGACGCGTCGTCGGGGTAGCGCCTCAACCGGTTGAAGGCCGCCGCGTGCGCCACCGCCTCCCCTCCGCGCGAGTGGCCGATGAGGGCGATGTTGCCCATGTCCACCTTGCCGTGGAACGGGTTGCCCTCCTCCCGGCTCACGCGGCGGAAGAGCTCCAGGTGCTTGAGCAGGAACCAGCCCCTCGCGTCGTTCTCCCCCCGGATCCCTCCGTTGATGAAGTTCTCGTCCACACTGGCCAGGATGTAGCCGCGGCTCGCGAGCAGCTCGCCCAGGTAGTCGTAGCCGGGGTCGGAGAAGTCCTTCATGTCGTGGTTCCCGTGCACGACGAGGACCAGCGGAAACGGTCCCTCACCGTCCGGATACCAGACGCGCGCGTTGAGCGACATCTCCTTCGGGGTGAAGCCCCAGAAGTCGTTCCGGTCGTCGGCCGACTCACCGAGGCTCACCAGCTTGGAGGCGTCCACCGGCTCGGTTCTGAAGGCCACCGAGTCCCGGTACTCGGGCCTGCGCCGATCGGTGCCGCTCCCGTAGTAGAGGGTCAGGACCCGGTAGGGGCCCCGCTCGCCCGGATCGGGGGCCTCCAGGGCATGGTGGGCGAGAACCTGGTCGGCGTCGCTGGGCGTCAGCTTCAGGGCGGGCGTGCAGGAGGCGGCCGCGAAGGCGAGCACGGCAAGGGCGCGGTGGCTCCGGTTGGTCATATCGGGAACACTAAAGCCTCGGCTCGGCGTCGAGCAATCCACGCGGCACACTGCGCCCCGTCCGACATCGGCGCCGAACGTCCTGTGACCTGAGCCGCGCCCCGGGGTTTCCCCGTAGTCCACGGTTCCGTACTGTTCGCCTCCACCCCTTCGCGCGGAGAAACCACGTGGCCAATCCCAGCGTCACCATCGAGACCAACCACGGCGTCATCACCGCCGAGATGTTCATGGACAAGGCTCCCCGGACCGCCGGCAACTTCATCGACCTGGCGAAAAAGGGGTTCTACGACAACCTCATCTTCCACCGGGTCATCGACGGCTTCATGATCCAGGGTGGGTGCCCCGAGAAGAACGGCACGGGCGGCCCCGGCTACACCATCCCCGACGAATTCGCGCCCGGCCTGGTCCACGATAAGGCGGGCATCTTCTCGATGGCCAACGCCGGCCCCGACACCGGGGGCTCGCAGTTCTTTATCACGCTCGCGCCCACACCCTGGCTCGATCGCAAACACGCGATCTTCGGCGTGGTCACAGGAGGCATGGACGTGGTGCGCGCGATCGGCAAGACGAAGACCGCCCCGGGCGACCGCCCCGTCGAGGAGATGGTCATGATGAAGGTGACGGTCGAGGAAGGTTGACCGGCGCCGCGGGCCGCGGTCGGGTCACGGCGCGGGTTTGTCCATCGAAGCCTGCCGCAGCGGCATGTACAGGTGCTCGATGAGCGCGTCCTCATAGAGCAACAGGTACTTCCGGGCCGAGCCGTCCCACCCGAAGTCCCGGCTCATGGCCTTACACATGTGTCGCGCCCACGAGGCCGGATCCCGGTAGGTGGCGAACGCACGTCGCAAGGCCGTTTCCAGCGCCGACGTGCTGTAGTCGTCGAAGACGAACCCCGTCTCCTGGTCTTCCACGGTGTCGGACAGCCCCCCCGTGCGCCTGACAACGGGGAGCGCGCCATAGCGCTGTGCGCGCATCTGCGTGAGCCCGCAGGGCTCGTACAGCGAGGGCATGAGGAGGATGTCCGCGCCCGCCAGGAGGCGATGCTCTCTCTGTTCCGTGAACTCGAAGACGACCGCAATGCGGCGGGGAACGGCGTCCGAGATCTCCTGGAGTCGACGCTGGTATCCGGGGTCGCCCTCGCCCAGGAACAGGAACTGCGCTTCGTCCAGACGGTAGAGGAGCCCGTCATCCAGGATCAGGTCGAAGCCCTTCTGCCTGGCCAGCCGGGCGGTCATGCCGACCACAGGCACGTCCGGGTTCACGGACAGGCCCGCCAGCTCCTGGAGCCATGCCTTGCACACCCGCTTCCCGGACGGGTCGTCACGCGAGAAAGGCTGGATGACTTCCGGGTCGGAAGCCGGGTTCCACAGCCCGATGTCGATCCCGTTGAGGATTCCCACCAGATGGTCCCCCAGGGCGATGAACGAGTCGTGCAGTCCGAAGCCGCCCGCCGGTGTGCGCAGCTCGTGCGCGTGGGTAGGGCTCACGGTGACGACCCGGTCCGCGCAGGTGAGACCGCCCTTCAGCCAGTTCAGCTTCCCGTACCACTCCATGCGACTCCAGTGGAAGAGGTCGGGCGGGAGATCGATCTCCGGGAGGATCTCCGGGCCGAAAACGCCCTGATAGCCTGCGTTGTGAACGGAGAGCACACACGCCACGGCGTCGTAGAACGGCTGGCCCGCGTACACCGTCCGGAGGTAGACCGGGGCCAGCGCCGTGTGCCAGTCGTGGGGGTGGAGCACGATATGCCTTTCGGGCACGAGCTTGGGGAGCGCTTCCAGCACCGCACGAGCGAAGAGCGCGAAGCGGAGATGGTTGTCCGGGTAGTCCTGTCCCCCTTGTCCATAGATGCCCTCGCGATCGAACGAGCCGGGGTGGTCCACGAAATACGTGACGGGCCCGCCGGACAGGACGGACTTGCGCAGGATGCGGCAGGTCTCGACACGGCCGCGCAGCGGCACCGACACCTCGCAGCAGAGCTCCAGGTCGGAAGCTCGCGAGCGCACGACGCGGTAGAGCGGCATGAACACGTTGGTCGTCGCGGTGGCCACGTGAGCGGCCTGGTACTTCGCGATCCCCCGAACGGCCTCGGCGAGGCCCCCGGTTCGGGCGTATGGCCAATACTCGGCGACAAGATGGACCACGTTCACGGAAGCCTCCTGAGCCGACGATGCGGGTGGCCGTCCCGCCGGGGAGGGACGCCCTGCCGGTCACGCCGGGCATGCTGGCAAGGTACCGGGGCGATGGAGCCTCCGATACCGCCGGAACACGGGGCGGCGTATCTTGTCTTCCTGCCCGACACCCCGCCCGCCGGCCCCCGGCAGGGCATCCGACGAGGGTGAGGCCATGAAGCAGCTCACCGGTTGGTACAGCCATCGCCTGGCCGAGCACGTGAGCGTCACGCGGTGGGGGTTCTACGGGATGCCCCTCCTGATCTTCCCCCCGACCGGCGGCGACGCGGAGGAGGTCGAACGCTTCCAGGTCCTCCCCACCCTATGGCAGTTCGTGGAGGCGGGCCGGATCAAGATCTACTCGTGCGACGGCGTGGCCGGTCGAAAGGTGCTGGCCGAGGAACAGTCGCCCGAGCATCGGATGTGGGCGATGAACCAGTTCCAGGAGTTCGTGCGCCACGAGCTGGCCCCCTTCATCTGGGCGGACTGTCGCACGGAAGGGCTCCCTATCGTGACCGCCGGCGCGGCCTTCGGCGCGTTCCAGGCGCTCGCGGCGGTGTGTCGCTATCCGGACGTGTTCACCAAGGCGCTCTGCATGAGCGGGATCTTCGACCTGCTCCGTTTCCTCAACGCCCCACCCACCGACGACTTCTGGTACGCGTCACCGCTACACTGGCTGAGGGATTTCCACGACGACGCGCACCTGGCCCGGCTGCGGGACCGCTTCGTGCTGCTGGCGTCCGGCGAGGGGCACGGCGAAGACATCGGGGAGTCGTGGCGTGCGGCGGACACGCTCGGCGCCAAGGGAATCCCGAACCGCGTCGACTCCTGGGGTCCCGAGTGGCACCACGACTGGCACACCTGGCGGCATATGCTCCAGGAGTACGTGCCGTCGCTCTTCCCGGATCGGGGAGAGTAGGAGGGACCCGCGCGTCCTCCCGGGGCGTCCTGCCCCATCACCTTTCGACGGCTCGCCAGCGCGGCTACTCGGGCCGGTACCTCACCGGATCGGCACGACCCTGATCATCACCGCTCCGTGCGACGGCACCATCGCCTCGTAGCGGCGGGCGAACGTTCCCATGTCCTGATGCGCCCACAGGTCACGCACCCGTGCCGAGTCGTCCCGGATCCCCAGTCGCCCGAAGTCCGCCGTGACCGTCGTCGGCACGGACGCGCGGTTCACCAGGACGGCGGCGCGCGATCCGTCGGCCAGGGGCTTCGACCAGACCTGGAGCTCGGATGGATAGTTCTGCACGAGCCGTCCCTGGATGCCGAGGGAGTCCTGGTCGACCGCGATCACCTCACGGTTGGTGAGGATCTCCTTCGCCGCGCGCGCGCGTCGATCGCCGGCCAGCAGCTCGCGCAGATCGTTGCCGGCCATCAGGGGAGCGGCGAGGACGGCCCATAGGGAGAAGTGTGCCCGGTACTCGTCGTCGGTCATCCCGCCGTTGCCCACCTCGAGCATGTCGGGATCGTTCCAGTGCCCAGGACCGGCCGAGGCCCAGTACTGCGCCGTGCGGTCGAGGATCGTGACCACGCTCTCCCAGCGGTCGAAGATGTCTCCGGTCGTCCGCCACAGGTTCCCCGTCTCGGGTCCCCAGAGCCACGGCTCGTTCGTTCCCCACTCGCAGATGCTGAACACGATGTCGCGACCGGACGCCCGGAGGGCGTCGCGGAACACGGCGTACCGCTCGCGCGCGTCGAGCCCCTCCGAGTGGCACCAATCCACCTTCACGTAGTCCACGCCCCACTCGGCGTACGTCCGGGCGTCGAGCTCCTCGTACCCATAGGAGCCCGGACGTCCCTGGCAGGTCTGGCGGCCCGCATCGGTGTAGAGGCCGAACAGCAGACCCCGCTCGTGCACGTAGTCCGCGAGCGCCTTCATCCCTTCGGGAAAGCGCTCCGGGTCGGGCACGATCCGCCCGTCCGCGCTCCGATCCATTTGCCAGCAATCGTCGATCACCACGTAGCGGTACCCGGCGTCCTTCATGCCGCTGGCGACCATCGCGTCCGCGGTCTCACGAACGAGCTGCGAGCTGACGTCGCAGCCGAAGTGGTTCCAGGAGTTCCAGCCCATGGGCGGAGTACGGGCCAGCCCGTTGTCCCAGGTCTGCGCCGTGGCCGGCGCGGTGGCCGTAAACAGGAGGACGAGAGGAAGGGCGAACGCCGAGACCTGCCACGTTCGAGCCATGCGTTCCGAGTTGTTTGTCATCATGATGAATCCCATCCGATATCGTTCTTCACACCTTGCCACAACTCGAGGGGGCCCACGAGCACCCGGGTGCCGACGGACTGTCCGAAGATGAAGACCCGAAGCGGGCGGTCGAGCGCGAGCGCTCCGGTCGAGGTCCACGTGGGACTTCCGTTGAAGGCGATGCCGCAGCGGCCGTCCGGAAGAATCTGGAGCCTCACGGTGTACCAGTTCCCGGATCGGACGTCGTCCGACATGGGCACCGCGAACCTCTCCCCCCCGGCCAGGAACGTCGCGAATTCCGGACCCGACAAGGGTGTGGTGCTGGGATCCGCGTACCTGACGCGGCACGACGCCATGTGCGACGGCTCGGGGGGCGCGCCTGTGACGTGATCCCAGGCCGCCAGAGCGGAAGGATCGTCCACGGCTGCGACCGAGACGTGCAGCGATTGCCACTGCGCGCGCGTGATGGGCGACGACACGGCCAGCTCGATGCCGAGACCATCCGTCGCGACGAACTCCGAGTCGGAATACACACCGCTGTCGAACTGGCCGTCTCCACGACCCCAGAGGGCCTCGGTCGCGGAAGGACCTTCGACGACCACGGGCTTCGGGTCGCCGAAGAGCACCCACTGCCGCGCCGGGTCGCCGGACCAGTCCTCTCTCAGCACGATCACGGGCGGCCGGTCGGCGATCACGAAGGCCCGGCTCGCGCTTCGCCAACCACCCACGGTGGCGTGAACGGTGACGGTCCCTGAGCGCCGCGGGTGGAGCATGCCGCTGCCGTCGACCGTCGCGACGCTCGTGTCACTGAGAGTCCAGGTGATGACCGGCGGAACGGTTACGGGATCCCCGGCCGGGTCGAAGGCGTGAGCAAGCAGATGCGTCGATGCCCGCACGGGCAGGGTGTCCAAGGCCGGCCCGATCCGAAGCTCATCGATGAAGCGAAAGGAGGCGTCCGACAGATGCCAGCCCAGGATCGTTGCTCTGTCGAGGTCGTGTGCGTCCGCGACGACTCGAGCGCCGCCGGTCCCGTCCACACGCTGCACGGCCAGCTCCGCCCCACCCTGTCGCTGAGGGTAACGGAGGGAGGCGATCCAGTGACCGTCGGGGCTGACCCTGGGGAGCCCCGCCAGCCGCGTCCTGCTCGTGATCCGCCAGTCCTCCACGTCGAGGAGTCTCAAGGTGATGACTCCGGCGCTGTCCGTCCGGATCACCACGACTCGTGGATCGTACCACGCCTCGACTCCCATCACGGTCTCATCGCCCAGCCCGTGGCAACGCTCTCGCCCGCCGTCCACCGTCGCCCAGCAGACCTCCGGAGGACGTACACCGCCGAACCTCCGGAGGAACGCGATCCGCGTACCGTCCGGGCTCCAGTACGGCGTGCTCTCATCGCCGTCGGAATACGTCAGGCGGCTGGTGCGGCCGGAGCGTACGTCCATGACCGCGAGTTCGTAATGACTCGCGGGGTGCCAGCGCGAGGTAAGAAAGACCAGGTGACTGCCGTCCGGTGACCAGCGGGGCCCCGTGTCGTCAAGGGGCGAATGGGTGAGTCTCCGTGTCGTGCCGTCGTCCGCGACCGTGAAGATCTCGATCCCTCCCGAATCCGGCACGACGATCCCGACCGCCCACTCCTCGCCGGTCGGGGATCGCTGGAGTCCGTAACCCTCCCTGCCCACGGCCGTGAGGCCCCGATCCATCTTCCGGAGCCGGCTCATCCTCAACGATCCGCCGCCAGCCCGTCCATCCTCCCGCAGAGGCACCCCGTACGCCTCCACGCGTCCACTCGCGGTCTTCACGCCGACGATCACCGTCGTGAGATCCGCATCGCCGCCTGGTGGCGAGGCGAAGGTCGCGACCGCGCCGCCCGCCAGCATCAGGCCCGCCACGGCGGCCGCGGCCACAACCTTCGCTCTCCGGCTCAGTCGGGCGGTCCAGGGCAGGCTCCGTACGAGTCGCCGGACGAGATCGGGTGTCGCGGCCGCGCCCAGGATCTCGCGCGCCACGTCGCGAGGCCGAAGCGGCAGATCGCCCTCACGGACACGCGTCATCTCCTTCCTGTACAGACCCTGCAGCAGATCCGGCCGGTCCGCCTCCAGAAAGTGCCGGGCGGCGCGGAGCTCGAGCTCTCTCCAGCCCGAGCCGTTCCGAGCCATCAGCGCGAGGCCGACCGCCGCGTGCGCGGAGCGGAGAGCATCGGCGTCCGCTCCATTCGTCACGAGAGACGCGAGCTCGTCGTGCGCCAGCTCCCAGCCCGCGCCCGCCCGCGCGACGCAACCGCGTTGCTCCATGCCCCTCAGACGCCCCTCGAGCTGCTCCGTCCCACATCCGAGGGCCGCGAGCAGCGGGTCCCGGTCGAGGGGAGTCCCGGCGACGGCCAGGACCGTGAGAATGTGCCGATCGTCGGTGTCGAGCCGCTCGACCCTGCGCTGCAGCGCCGCCCCCTCGTTCAATTCGCCAGCCAGGGCCTCCGGCCGCTCACAGGTCCAGGAATCGGGACCCATCCCCAACGTCCCCCGCTCACAGGCCAACCGCAGTGTCTCCAGGATCAGCAGCGGCGACCCTGCGGTGGCGCGATACAACTGGTCGGGAAGCGCGGCTGCCCACGGGTCGAGCGGGAGTGTTCTTATGCTGCCCAGGAGCGCGGCGAGCTGCTCCCGGCCGAGCGGCGAGAGCCCCAGAGTCCGGGTCGCTTCACCCGCGACGAGTGCACCCTCGGGGCTCGGACGGCTCGCGGTCACGACGAGGACCGGATGGCTCCCGATACTCGCCAGGATGCCGAGAACGACCTGGAGCGACTCGGCATCACACCACTGGATGTCATCGACGAACAGAGCGATGGGTTGCTCGTACGCCACCGACGTGACCAGCTCGACGAGGGCGAGGGTGCGCCGACGGAGGGCTTCGTCGCCTCGCGCCGGATCCGCCGCTCCACGAAACAACGACGACAGTGCCGGGCTCAGTGCCAATAAAGCGCCGACGCTGTCGGGCGAGACGCCTGCGGCCCCCGGCAGCGCGGCGAGCTGCTCGGCCAAGCGCGAGGCCAGCCCGTAGGCGAGGGCGTGGGTGCCGGCGTGCGCCCGCATGTACACAGCGCGAGCGCCAGCGGAGACGAGGCGGTTCCGCACGTCCGTCAGCAGTCGCGTCTTCCCCAGACCAGGAGGGGCAACGACATGTACGTGACGGCCGGCTCCCTCGCACGCGTCGTCCCACGCCCGCAGAACCGTCCAGAATTCCTCCTCCCGCCCGACGAGCTCCGCCTCCAGGCCGGTGTCGCGCTCCCCTACTTCGGTGGATTCCTCCGAGCGGACCCGGGCGAGGAGCGCGGTCGTGGCAGGCTCCGGCGCGCATTCATACTCCGACAGCATCCGCTCCAGGGCCTCAGCCTCGCAGACCGCGCCCAGAGGATCACCCGCGGCCATGCACGCCTCGATGAGGAGGCGCCAGGACGCCTGGCGTGACGGGTCGTGATCGCGCATCTCTCGCGCCAGAGTGCGCGCATCGCGGGCGTGCCCGTGCGCCATCCGTCCCCGTACCACGTCTTCCGCGGCTCTGATGTATGCGAACCGGAGGCTCTGCCGCTCCCGATCGGCCCAAGCCTCGAATTCGGCGCCGCCCGGCGCCGCGAAGCCCGGAAAGAACTCCCCGGCATACAGACCCACGGCATCCGCCGGTGCGCCTCGCTCGCACATAGCCAGGAACGCGTCCCGATCACACGTCACCTCGGGGGACAGCGTGAGGTCGTCGTTGTTCGAGAGAAGGCATCCCTCGCCGAGCCGCCCCCGGATGAACCACACGGTCTGCCGCAGGACACGCCTGGCCGAACGCGCGTCGTGCGGCCTGCCCGAATCGGCCCACAGGAGGTCGATCAGGTGGTCACGAGAAGCGGTGCGACGCGGGCTGCATGCCAGATAGGCGAGCAGCGCCACAGCCTTGCCGCGGTGCAGGATCGTCTCCCTCTCGCCGTCCGGACCGTGGAGCACCACTTCGGCCCCGCCAAGGGTGACGAGCTCCACGCGGCCGTGCCGCACCGTCTCAGGCAGCCTCTCCGTCCGCATCTGACCCCATCTAACGTGTGTCTAACTCGCATACGCTACGCTTCGAGGGTTTCCAGACGAAACCCCCGGCTGCTGCACCTGGGCTTGGATGGGGCTGTTCCGTGCCACCGGATAAGCTACGTCGGACTCGCGGCCCGGCAAGGCGCCGCGTGTGGGCTGCAGCCGGGGGGCGGTGATGGGGTCACCCGTGGTACCGGGTGAGGGCCAAGACTGCTCTGACGCCGGTTTGACGCAGGGCAGATATAGTCTTTGGGATGCGTGTCGGCAGGCGTGGCAGACTCAGGATTGGAGGACGGTCAGGCGTGATGCGACGGTACTTGGGGGGACCCGTCGGGCTGGGCAATCGCATGCCTGACCGTCCTCGGTACATCGCCCGACGACAGTGGCGCTATGCGATGCCCCAAGTGCTCCCGTAGCATCCCAGACGGGTCCTCCTTCTGCCGCTGGTGCGGGTGCTTTCTCCCGGCGCCTGCCCTGGGAGAGAGAGCGGGGATCTCCCTCCGATTTCTGGCCTGGATGGTCGACGTCCTCGTGCCCGTGACCAGCTGGAGCCTTTCCATCCAGCTGATCGGCGGGTTCAGCAGGAACCTGGCGTTCTTCCTCGGCGCGTTCCTTGTCGTCGCCTGGCTGACCTGGACGTTGACGTTGCTTTCGAAGGGCCAGACCCCGGGGAAGTTCCTCCTCGGCCTACGGGTAGTGCGAAGACAGGACGGCATGACCCCCGCCTTCCGGACCATGCTGTTCCGCGACATGCCCGGCCGGCTCATGAGCGCTTGCGCCCTGATGGTCGGCTACCTGTGGGGGCTGGCGGACAAAGACCACCAGACATGGCACGACAAGCTCGCCGGCACCGTGGTGGTCAGGGAGCAAGCCGTGCGAGGGCCGTACGACCTCCGAAGTCGGATCGCGGCCAGGTTGCAGGAGGTACTGAACCAGCAGCCCGTGACCCACCACTGAACCGAGCGCTTTCCCCCATCACCCCTTCTTCTTCCGCACCCCCTTGAAGGGGTTCTCGCCGCGCGGCGTGTTGACCTTCCCCTCCATCGCGTCGCCCACCACCGTCGCGGTGAACGTCTGGGCCATGGTGCGCTGCCCCATCCGCATCTCGAGCGCGAAGCTGAATTGGTCGCCGTGGAGCATCCCGTCCTTGATGGCCACCTCGCCCATGCGCAGCCGGGCGGTACCGGTGACGTTCATACCGTCCTGGGCGAAGACGAACGTGACGGTCTGGGCGCCACGCGGCGTCTCCCACGTAAGGTCCCAGGTCCCGGAGACGCTGACCTGCTGGGCTGAGGCCGGGATTGCCACGACGAGCGCGGTGAGGGCCGCGAACAAGACGGCGTCTCGGGATGTGCGACGCATGATCGACTCCTGAAGAGGTCACGGCGACGATGCCCCAAGCGACGGATGCCGGGCGACCGTCGCCCGCAGAAAGAGACGCTCGCCGTCCTCGTTTCGTTATCGACCCGTCCCCTCCGTCAAGACCAGGGTCTCCCCGTGCCGCGGAAGGTAGAGGTGGTCCTCAGGGAGGCCCGCGGTCTTCCACGCGGCCCGGGTCCGGACGGGCGGCTCGAGCGGGTCCTCGAAGGTGAGGCGCCAGGTTCCCCAGTGCATCCCCACGAACGCCCCCGATGCGCCCGCGTCCACCCAGGCCCGCACCGCTTCCTCGGGGTTCACGTGCCAAGCGCTCATGAACCAGCGGGGCTCGTAGGCACCGATGGGGAGGAGCGACGCGTCGAACGGGCCCAGGCGGGCGCCGATCTCGGCGAAGGCGGGACAGGAGGCCGTGTCGCCGGCGAACCAGATGCGGGGACCGGAGGGACGACCACGCCGGTCATCCGCCTCGTTCGCTTCGGCCGCGGCCGTGCCCGATGGAACCACTACCCAGCCACACCATAGCCGCCGATCTGTTCCTCTGGGACGCCGGCGCGTCCAGTGCCTCGCGGGCACGCATACCCCCGCGTATTCCGTACCCGGCAAGCTCGCGCTCTCCCACCAGTCCAGCTCCTCAACCCGGGCGATGCCCTGCCCCTCGAGCCACACGCGGTGCCCGAGAGGAGCGAGCCAGGTGAGTGCGCCACCGAACCGACGGTGCAGCGCCCGGACGGTGGGTCGGTCGAGATGGTCGTAGTGGTCGTGGGAGAGCAGGACGGCGTGGATCTCCGGGAGCTCGTCCAACGCGATCGGGGGCGGCACGAAGCGGCGCGGGCCCGCGAACCCGATCGGCGAGCTCCGGTCGGACCAGACGGGGTCGGTCAGGAGGTTGAGCCCCGGGAGCTGGATCAGGAACGTCGCGTGCCCGATCCACGTGAGGCGGATCTCCCAGGGCGCGCGGGCCCCGTCGGGGCCAGGCTCCACCGGCGCGATCCGCGGGCGCGCCGGCGCGGGCTTCGCCACCGGGATGGAGCCAGGGGCGGGGTCCGGCGGGTGTTTCCCGAAGAGCCATTCCCGCGCCACTCGTCCGATCCTGCGGCGCAGCCGGTCGTCGCCTGCCGCCTCCGGCCAGGGGTTCCGGAAGCGTCCGTCCGGGCCGTGGTGGGAGGGCCGACTGGGCGTCAGGGTTCGAGCTCCTGCCGGAGCATCTCGAGGGCAGCCGGCATCCCGTCTCGCCCCTCCGTTTTCGCGAACTCCGCACACCAGGTACGGAGGTAACCCCAATCGAGGTCGGCGCCCTTACGGCGCACCACACCGGCGGCGTCCTCCAGGTCACGGGGCCGCGCCGCAAAGAGCTTGTGGATGATGAGGTCCTCGGCGGTCGCGAACGGGACGTCGGCTCCGCCGATTTCCACACGGACCGCGCGGCGGATCGCCTCCGTCTCGTACTTCGTCGTGGAGAAGATCAGGTCCACCCGGATCCCGGTCTCCGGATCGAGCGCGGGAAGGACAAACGTCCGACGAGCGAACGCCTCGGGATCGTCGGGTACGGGCTCGAGTTCCAGGTCCTCGCACGCCGACAGGACGTCCCCTATGCGATCGGGGCCGACCCCGAGGGTCAGGTCCACGTCCTGGGTCAGGCGTGGTTCCCCATGGAGCAGGACAGCCTGTCCACCGATCAGCATGAACGGAAGCCCGTGCCGGTCGAGCGTGCCTCCCATGCGCGCGAGCAGCGCCCCGAAGTCAGGCGTCCGGCGGGAGACCATTCAGCGCCCGGGCGACGGCGAAGTCCGCAGTGAGATCCATATCCCGGTTCCCGGTCGAGCCCGGATCGAGCTCACCCGCCTCCCTCCACAGGGCCTCGAAGATCTCGAGCGCCTGCTCGTACGGCACCGCCTTCTCACGGGCCAGGCGACGCTCTAGGCGTACGAGCTCGGGCGTGGATCGGATCATCTCTGCCTCTCGCTGCTGATCCCGTGGGACGGCGGGGCTCCCCGAAAAGATAGCCGCACGCCCGGAGCCCGCCATCCACGACCGTCGACGGGCATCTCTTCGGGAATCCTCGGGGGACACGTGGGCCTTGCGAAGTACCATACGGTATGGTATGCTCAGGTGAAAACGCATTAGAGCCGAAAGCGGTCACAGCAATAAGTGGTTAGGGCGGAGAACGGTGACAGCGGAAGGCCGACTCGGAACGGCGGGAAGAAACGGCGGGAAGAGGTGAGACCGAGATGGCGCAGACGACACGCATCGACAGGGCGCGCACCACGCGGCGAGACTGGATCGAAGAGGGGCACCGGATCCTTGCGGACGAGGGGGACGCCGCGCTCACCGTGGACGCGCTCTGCAACCGCCTGGACCGGACCAAGGGGTCGTTCTACCACCACTTCGGCGGTCGCGCGGACTTCGTGCGGGCGGTCCTCGAGGCCTGGGAGCGTGAGGCCACGGACCGTCTGATCGAGACCGGCCGCGGCGAGGGGTCGGTGGAGGACCGCCTGAGAGCCGTGAACCGCCAGGCCTCCGAGCTGAGGAACGCGCGGCTCGAGCGAGCGATCCGGGGATGGGCCTCCCGCGAGGCCCTCGCCCGGACCGCGCAGGACCGGGTCGACCGGCGCCGACTCGCGTTCCTGGAGGAGTTGTGCGCCGAGCGCATGGGGGCGGGCGAGGCCGCGGAGCGGCTCGCCCGGGTCTTCCAGCTCACGTTCGTGGGGGCCCAGCACCTGGATCCCCCCCTCGAAGGCGAGGAGCTGTATCGGACCTTCCGATTCCTGGAGCCCCTCTTCGACCTGGGAGGAGGTGCGGTGTGAGGTACGGTGTGACGGGGACGTGGAGGCAAGCGCGCCCACGGGCGCGCGGCATCGGGTCGGGTACGCCCGAGGGACGGACATTGCGAGGGGCAATCGCGGCAGGTGTCCTCACCGTGGGAACGGTCCTGGCCGCGGCGCCGTCGGCGACCGCTCAGGAGCAGGTGGGCTGTCTCCGGGGCCGGCCGCTGCCGGCATGCAAGACGTTCTGGATCGTCGAGATGCAGGGGAGCGTGCCCTTGGCCCAGACCCGTCGCACGGTCGTGTACGGCGGGGACATCCAGCAGGGCGCGGACGCCTTCGAGGAAGTCCTGGAGTGGAACGTCGGGCACATGGTCAACCTGACGCCCACGTTCGCGGTGGGCGGGGAGTTCACGCTCGGCACCGGGCACACCGATGTCCTGACGGGCATGCGCCTGCGTGCGCGCCGTTGGCTGTCCGAGGATGTGAGCGTGGAGCTCGAGGGCGGCCTGCTTCGGACCGACGCGGGCGCCTCACGCTATCCGGGCGTGTACGGCGGCACGATGGACGTGCGCCTCAACATCCGTGACCAGGGGTCGTTCTACGTCCGTTGGGACGGGGTGGACCTCGACGAACAGGCCTACGATTGGATGTTCGATCCGGGCGGCTTCCACCACGGCCTCTCCGTGGGCGCGAGCGCAGGGAGCGTCCCCGCGCTGATCGGCACGAGCGCGCTGGGGCTGGCCTGGACGATCCTCTTCGCGATCTACTGGGCGGACGACTGAGCGACGCGGGAGGCGCTTCTATCGTCCGGTCACCGCGATCACGCTGTCCCCCAGATCGAGCAGGGTCCAGCGCACCGTGCTGTTGCAGAGCGGACACAGCGCGAGCGTGTCGCTCAACACCTCGAGGTCCGAGATCTGCCCGCACGCCTCGCACCGGGCGCGGATCGTCTTGAAGGCGCCGTCGTTCAGGTGGCTCTTGGCGAGCCGCACTCCCATGACGATCCCGGCCTTGCCCGTCGCGGGGCATTTTCCGGCGGCGCACTCCGCGTGGTAGTCCAGGCAGATGATCTCCGCTTCCTCTTGGAGGTTCGCCTGCCCATCGTGCGGAGGCGGATCCGTCAACACGAGCCGAACCTCGTGGCCGCAAGCGGAACAGTAGGCGGTCACGGTCTTCATGGGCTCACCTCCCCGGATCGCGCCCGGAAACGGGCGACGTCACACGCCCTCGTGGACACGCAAGCTCTCCTTCATCTGCTCGGTCGGCACATCGAAGATGGGGCAGATCGTGCCCTCCGAGCAGATCTCGCCGTGGTCCAGGCAGACCACGTCGTCGGGGTTCGGCTGTTCGCCCGGCGGCACGTGGCGCTTCACGATCACGCGCACCGGCCGGTCGCAGATCGCGCAGTATGCCATCCGGATCTCCATGGTCGCTATCCTCAGACCGAGTGGGCGATGCGCGCGCCCGGCGCGGCGTGGACGAGGACCGACTTCGCCGTCGCGTGGTCCGCTCCGAAGAGCGCGGTCGCCGCCGCATCGGCCTGGACGCACGACGCGGCCTCGATGGAGAGCGATCGCATGGTCGTACGGCGCGGCTCGCCGGTCGCCGGGTCCATCAGGTGGTGGAAGCGCCGTCCACCGAACTGGAAGTACCGCAGGTAGTCTCCCGACGTGGCGACGGCGCGGTCGCTCACGTGCAGTACGTCGACGACCCGCTCCGGGTGATCCGGGGAGCGTACGCCCACACGCCACGGCTCGCCTTCCTCGTCCACCCCCATCGCGACCAGGTCGCCGCCGACGTTCACCAGCGCGTGGAAGATGCCCTGGTCCCGGAGCGCGCGCGCCGCGAGGTCCACGCCGTAGCCCTTGGCGATGCCACCCAGGTCGACGGCGGTGCCCGACGCGGAGATCACCGCCTGCGCGACCGACCCGGACCGGTCCACCTCGAGGTCACGGAACCGGCTCCCACGCCCCGCGGTCGCGAGCTCGAAATCGCCGGGAGGGGTCGAGCGCGATTCGACGCGCCAGATCTCACACATCCTTCCCAGGCACGGGTCGAACCGTCCCTCGCTCGCCTCCGCCCACATCAGGCCGGCGATCAGCACCTCGGCCGTGTCGTCGGAGATCGCCACGAACCCCAGCCCGGCCCGCGCGTTCAGCCGGCCGACATCCGAATCGGGCCTGAACCGCGACATGGTGGCGTCCACGCGCCGGAGCTCGGCGAACGCCGCGTCCATCGCCCTCTGCGCCCATGCCTCGTCCGGGTGGCGCACGGCGATCTCGGCGACCGTCCCCATCACGGGGGTCCGGCGACGGACCAACCGCCCGGGTCGCCGCAGCGCTCGCGGGAGCGTGGCAACGGCCAGGGCCCCCACGCCCAGTGCGAGGAAGTCACGGCGGGTGGGGTTCATGGAAGTCTCCCTTCTTTGTCGAATTCGCAGTCGTTGGGGCAGGAGTCGCACTGGCCGCCCCTGCAGCCGAGTCCCGAGCCGTGTCCCGTCCGGACGCGGAGCAAGCCCGCGGCCACGAAGAGCGCCGCCACCGCGACGATGCCGATCGATGCGCCGATCATGAGGTGAACAGCCCCGCGAAGCCCATGAAGGCCAGCGAGAGGCTCCCCGCGATGATGAGGACGAGGCCCATGTTGCGCGCCATGGCGGGCACGTCGGCCAGCTCGATCGTCTCCCGGATCGAAGCCATGAGGACCAGCGCCAGCGTGAGGCCGAGCCCACCGCCCAGAGCGAAGGCGAGCCCCTCGACGAATCCGTATCCTCGATTCGTCTGGAACGTCGCGAGCCCCAGGATCGCGCAGTTCGTCGTGATGAGCGGCAGGAAGATCCCCAGCTCACGGAACAGCGTGGGCGAGATCTTCTTGATCACCGTCTCGACGATCTGGACGAGCGAGGCGATCACCACGATGAACGAGATCAACTGAAGGTACGGCGCGTACGGCAGCACGAAGGCGTTGAGGAGAGATGCCGCGATGGAGGTGATAACGAGGACGAAGATGTTGGCCAGGCCCATCCGGACCGCCGTGGCGATGCGGGCCGACACCCCGAAGAAGGGGCAGAGCCCCAGGAACAGCACGAGCGTGAAGTTGTTCACCAGCATCGCGCTGATGAAGATCCAGAAGAGCTCGCCCATCACGCGTCTCCCGCCTCAGCCGTGACCTCGTGCACCCAGTGCCGCGGATGCACGGTGACCTTCTTCCGCCCCTTCCACCACGCGAACAGCAGCAGGTAGGTCCCCAGGGTGAAGAAGCCCCCCGGAGGCAGGATCATGATGACCCAGGGCGCGAAGTCCGGCCCGAACACATGCCAGCCCAGGAACGTGCCGTTCCCGAGGATCTCGCGCACCGATCCCATCATGAGGAGCGCGATCGTAAAGCCGATTCCCGTGCCGATGGCGTCGAGCGCCGCGCGGAACACGGTGTTCTTCGACGCGAAGGCTTCCTGTCTGCCCAGGATGATGCAGTTCACCACGATGAGCGCGATGAACGCCCCCAGCGCCTTGTGGATGTCGGGCACCAGAGCTTCCAGCACGAGGTCGGCGAACGTGACGAACGTCGCGATGATCATGATGTAGGAGGCGATGCGCACCTCCTTGGGGATCCACCGCTTCGCCGTGGACACGAGAATGCTGGAGCCGAGCAGGACGAAGAACGTGGCCGCGCTCATGGCGATGGCGTTGGCCACGCTGTTGGTCACCGCCAGCGTGGGGCAGAGGCCCAGCAGGGTGACGAACACGGGGTTCTGCTTCCAGATCCCCGTCACCAGATCCTGCCGCGGGGTCGTCTTGCTCACAGGCTGTTTCCTCCTGCCCGCTCGGGCCGCGCCGTCTCCGGGGACCCGCTTCGGGCCACCTCCGGCGAGGACCAGAACGTGCCCACCTCCTCTCCGATCGCCTCCAGGCGCCGGTTGATCATATCCACCACGGTCCGGGACGAGATCGTCGCGCCCGTGATCATCACGACCTCCTCGTGCGCCCCCGTCGCGCGATCCTTCTTCACGCCGAGAAGCGGAGTCCCCACGTCCGTGAACTCACGAACGAACATCGAGTCCTTCTCGATCTTGTCCCCCAGTCCCGGCGTCTCCTTGCTCTCCAACACCTTCATCCCGAGCAGCACCTCGGTAGCGGGCTCGTAACCGAAGATGACGCGAACGACGTCGGAGAACCCGGACGCCTCCGTGACGATCGCGACACCCCGGGGTGTCCCGCCCTCGTCGTAGCCGACGTAGACGCGGTCGAGGACCGCCGTGTCGGCCTGGGGGGCCTTGGTGAAGACGCCTCCCTCCAGAAAGGCCGTCTCGTAGCGCTCGGCGCCGCCGAGAACCTCCGTGATCGCGTCGGCCAACTGCGCGGCCTGGTGGGCTTCGATCCTGGGCTGAGCCCAGTTGAACACCGTGACGATCGCGGCGCCCGCCACCGCCCCGGCGACTGCCAGGGTGACGATCATGCCGGCAGCCGATGTCGAGACCTGGACCGGGGCCGCCGGTGCGTCCTCCGCCATGGGGAGCTTCTGCTCGCTCACGGCATGGCCTCCTTCCCCGTCCCGAAGAGCCGTGGCTGCGTGGCCCGGTTGATGAACGGCACCACCGCGTTCATCAGGAGGATGGCGTACATGACGCCTTCGGGGAGCCCGCCCCAGAAGCGGATGATCACGACGAGCAGGCCGATCCCCGCTCCGTAGACCCAGGCGCCCCTCGGAGTGGTGGGGGACGTCACCATGTCGGTCGCCATGAACACCGCACCGAGCGTCAGGCCGCCGCTGAACAGGACGAACAGCGCCCCGGGCTTCGCCGGATCGAACACGTGGACGATCTGGGCGAGGACGGCGGCCGAAACGAAGATCGAGACCGGGATGCGCCAGTCGAGGTACTTCTTCAGGGCCAGCCACGCCCCGGCCAGCAGGATCACGATCGCGGCCGTCTCACCCAGCGACCCACCGGTGCTGCCGATCATGAGCCGCACCAGCTCGGTATCCACCCCCTCGAACTTCATGAGCCCCAGCGGCGTGGCGCCGGTGACCGCGGCCACGGGGTCGCCGCTCATGAGCGGCAGCGCGAAGTTGTCCCCCCGGAGCGCCAGCCACGGTCCCGTGACGTCGGGCCAGGTGGTCAGGGCCTCCGGGAAAGCGGCCTGGAGGAAGGCGCGGCCGAACAACGCGGGGTTGAACGGGTTCTGGCCCAGGCCGCCGAACAGCAACTTACCGAATCCGATCGCGAAGACGCCGCCCAGGAAGGCCATCCACAGGGGAATGCCGGCCGGGAGCGTGAGACCGAGCAGGAGGCCCGTGATCGTCGCCGATCCGTCTCCGAGGGTACTCCTCTTCTCGAAGACGCGTTCGGTGAGAACGCACCCGAGGGTCGCGGCGCCGATGACGAGGACCGCGCTGGGGCCGAAGTACCAGATCGCCGCCAGAATCACGGGAACCAGGGCCTTCACCACGGCCCACATGATCATGGGGGTCGTGTCCGGTCCCTTGATGTGGGGCGACGCGGTGAGCTCGAAGCGGGTCGTGTCCATCACGCCACCTTCTCCCCTTCCTTTTCCTTTTCCTTCGCGGCCGCGGCGGCCTGTGCCTTGCGCAGCCCCGTCTTGCTGAGGGCGAACAACTGGGAGAGTGGGATGTTGGACGGGCACACGTACGAGCACGACCCGCACAGCATGCAGTCCTGGAGGTGGTATTTCTCCTGCATCTCCTCGTACCGCCCCGCTTGTGCCAAGAGGCCGAGCGCCGACGGGTTGAGGAAGACCGGGCACGCTTCCAGGCAGCGACCGCACTTGATGCACGGATAGGTCTGCCTGGGCTTCACCTCACGCTCGGTGAGGACGACGACGCCGGTCGTGCCTTTGATGAGCGGCGTGCGCAGGTCCGGTTGCGACGAGCCCATCATCGGGCCGCCGAAGACGATCTCCGCGGCGTCCTCGGTGAGGCCGCCGCAGAAATCGAGAACGTCTCCGAGCATCGTCCCGACAGGAACGATCAGGTTGGACGGCCTGCGGACGCCGGGTCCGGTCACGGTCACGACCCGCTCGACCAGCGGGAGCCCGGTCTCGAAGATCTCCGCGATCGTGGCGATGGACCCGACATTCTGGACGACCACGCCCACGTGCATCGGGAGCTTGCCCGAGGGCACCTCGCGGCCCGTCACCACCTTGATGAGCATCTTCTCGGCGCCCTGCGGATACTTCACGACCAGGGGCTGGATCGAGACGTCCAGGTCGGAGGGCTTCGTGCGCTCCAGCGCCTCGATGGCGTCGGGCTTGTTCATCTCGACGCCGATCACCGCGCGGTCCACGCCCAGGCACTGCATCATGATGCGAACGCCGAAGTGCACGCGCTCCGGGAACTCCACCATCGTGCGGTGGTCCGTGGTCAGATACGGCTCGCATTCGGCGCCGTTGACCAGAAGCCAGTCGAGCTTGATGTCCTTGGGGGGCGCGAGCTTCACGTGCGTCGGGAACGCCGCGCCACCCAAACCCACCACGCCCCCCTCCCGCACGGCCCTGCGCACCTGGTCGGGCGTGAGGCCGTGCCAGTCCGGGACCAGACGCGGACGCGGGATCTGTGGGCTGTGGGGCGCGACGTCGATCACGATGGTCTCGGCCATCGAGCCGTCCGGGTGAGGCCACCAGCCGATCTCCGCCACGGTTCCCGCCGCCGAGGCGTGGATCGGAACCGACACGTAGCCGTCGGCCTCGGCGATCTTGTCCCCACGCTCGACCCGCTCGCCTCTGCTCACCAGGCAGCGCGCCGGCTTGCCGGTGTGCTGGCGCAGCGGGAGGGCGATCCGGTGCGGGTACGGCAGCCGCCTGATCGGCAGATGCGCCGTCAGGTCCTTCGACTCCGGCGGATGCACCCCGTGCCGGAACGTCACTCCCAAGAGGTTCAGCACCGTCTTTCCCTTTCAGCTGCCGGATCTATACGGGCGCCGGGGAGAGGCCGGCGCCCGCTGAAAAAGCGGCACGGCGCCTCAGTTGAACGGCTCCGCCCGCTTGATCCACTTCTCCAGGTTCTTCTCCTTCGGGTTCACCGGGTCTCCCGGATGGATGATGCCGGCCGGGCAGCGCTCGGCCGCCTGCACGAGTTGCGCGAACGTCCCGGCGTGCACGTCCTTGATGGTCGCCTGCTTGTGCTCGTTGTAGACGAACATTCGCGGGTTCAGGTTGATGCACTCGTTGCACGAGGTGCACCGCGCCGACTCGATGTACGCCTCTCTCTTGAACTCCTCTTCCTCTTCCTCCTCCTCTTCCACCGCGACAGCGGCCGGGGCCGCTTCCGGAGCCGCGGCCGGGGCGGCCACCGCCGACCCGCCGTCACCCCCCGAGGGCGCCTCGTCCGCCGTTGGAGCAGCGGCCGCCACGGCCGCCCCCCCGCCTCCGAAGTCGATGCCCTCGACCGGGCCGATGGGCATCAGCCCGGGCGTGGTGGCGGCCCTAGTCAGGAGATCGCCGACCGTCATCTGGCCGTCGCCCATCTTGATCAGGCCCTCCGCCATGCGCCGGGCGACCGCCCGCGGATACGTGGCCTTCAACTCGGCCAGTTTGGCCTCGTACTCCTGCTTGAGAGCTGCCAGCCGCGTATCGTACTCGGCCTCCATCTCACCCGAGAGGGCGTCGTGGACCGCCTCCGGGATATCGAGGCCCGCCATCTCCTTGAGTTGGTGCCAGTACAGAAGCCGGTCCTCGGCCAGAACGACCATTTCCAGGGATGCCTGCATGCGTCTGAGCGTCCGGTCCGACTCGATCGTCCAGATGAACGGTACCTTGCCCTCACGCTCCTCGTCGCTCATGGCCACGAACTCGTGGAGCGGGACCTGATTCTCGCTCCAGTCCTCCTTCTTGATGGGCGTGAAGTTCTTGCGGAACCGAACCTCGGTGAGCGCCCAGTCCGCTGCCGTGAGCGGAAGATCCATCTCGGCCTCGGCGCCGTTCTCGTCCACGTACTTGAGCTGATACGTCGGCCAGGCCTCGTCGGTTTGCGGGTTGCCCTCCAACGAGAGGCATTCCGCGAGGTCCTTGCCCGCGTCGGGATCGTACGTGACGAACGGGAACGCCCGCGACTCCAACGCGAGCTTCGCGGCCGTGGGGGCCCAATCGTCGGCCAGTCCGTGCTCCACGGGACACGGCGTGTACACGAGGAACAGCGAAGGACGCCTCGCGTTCAGACCCCTGATGACCCCCTGAATGAGGTGGGAAGCGGAGGCCTGCGAGGTCTGGTGTACGAACACGCCTCTGTGGGCCATGGCGATGAAAGCCAGCTCCTTACGGACCTCCGACTTCCCGTGATGTGCCTTGCCCCACGCGGACATGTCCGCCACCTGGCCGGTAAATCCGGAGGTGCAGGCCTGTCCGCCCGTATTGGAGTAGACCTGCGTGTCCAGCACCATGACGCGGATGGGCTTCCCGCTCGCCATCAGACGACTGAGGTTCTGGAAGCCGATGTCCATCATGGCGCCGTCGCCTCCGATGCTCAGGATGGGCGGGCACAGGTGGAACTCCTCGTCGGTGAACCGCTTCCAGTCGAACTCCTCGGCCATCTTCTTGAAGGCGTTCTCGTCGTACGTGTCCGCCACGAGTTGCTCGGCCCGCCGGAGCGTCAGGAAGTGATCGCCCATCTTCCGCATGTGGCCCTCGAAGATGCCGATGGCGAGCGAGGGTGCATCCTGGAAGAGGTGGTTCACCCAGGGGAAGGGATATGGGTTGTACGGGTACGTGCTGCCCCAGACCGAGGAGCACCCCGTCGAGTTCGTGATGCCCAGAGGAACCCGGCCGCGCCGGCTGGGACCCTCCACATAGAGCCATTTCAGGTGCTCGAGCTCGGCCTTGGTCTTCTCGAGGAGCTCGAGCTTCGCCTCGGGTATCCCGGCTTCCCCGGCCCGCTGGTCGAGCCCGGCCACCAGCTCGTCGATGCGCCCGAGCAGCTTCTCGACGCGCGGCTGCATGAGCGCCTCGACCGTGGACGTCACGAGGTGCACGGCCGTCTTCTCACCGCAGCCCATGCACGCGCCGTCGCCGCCCGTCATCGAGCGGTAGGTGTCCTTCTTGAGCAGCAGCGAGGACAGCACGCCCACGCCTTCGTCCACGTCCCGGACGTTGATGTAGCGATCGGGCGTGTCGGGCAGGCTCTCCCAGAACTTCCAGTTCTTGCGGAGCCGGTCCACGATCTCGTCGTCCTGCTGTCCGGTGGTCAGAGCCTGCTCGGGGCAGACGTTCACGCAGATGTTGCAGCCCTTGCAGGCCTCGGGGTTGACCGTGATGGCCAACAAGGCCCCCGTGTCCTTCTCCTTCGATTCAGGGAGATCGAAGAACGGGGCGGTCTTGGCCAACGGGAACTCCGCGATCACCGAAAAGACCCGGGCCCACTCCTGGTCGAGCTGGGCGCGCCGGTCGGCATCCCACCCCAGCTTCTCCACCACGTTGGCGTACGCCGCGGACGCGACGTCCGCGAACGACTTGAACGGCACGCCCCTCAGGAGCTTGCGGCACTCCTTGGCGAGATACTTGGAGATCTGCTGCACCCGGTCGTTGGGCTTGCCGTTGGCCGACGTGCGGATCGCGGTGTCGAATAAGCTCTCGAGGGTGACGACCAGGCCGGGGATGGCCGCGTCCGGGCACTGTACCCAGCACTGGCTGCACCCCGTGCACTTCTCGGGGTGGAAGATCGGCACCTCGAAGCGGATGTCGGTCATGTCCCGTACGGTGCTGGTAGCCGCCGGAATGGCCGACATGGCCGCATACGGGTCGGCAATGCCGTCCTGCCCGATGGCGGTCAGAGCGCACACCTGCTCGAAGAACCGCCCCTGGTTCCCGATGCCGGGCTCGGCGCCCGGTGTGTCCAGGAGAGAGGGGACGTACGAGGCCGGCGCAGCCTCGGCTTCGTCGGCACCCACCTCGGCATCGGTCGGCACCGGCTTCACCTCGTCGTACCCGCGCCGGATCACGCGCATGTTGTCATCCACGACGCGCTGGCCGAGCTTGCCGAACTTCTCCGTGATCTGCTTGGTAATGCCTGCGAAGAGCCCGGCTTCCTCCATCCCCTCCTTCTTCGCGAGAGGCGCGCAGCGGAAGAAGGCGCCCAGGAAGGCCACGCCCTGCATCCGGTAGCGGAGCTCCGGGTCGGACGCCTCCGCCGAAGCGATTCCGAACGCGTCCAGGGAATAGACCGAGATGTTCTTCTGCCGGATCGTCCGACGTGCCGCCTCCGGCAGCGACCGCCACACCTCCTCGGGCGATTCGTGACTCTGGATGATGAACACGCCCCCGTCTTCCATCCCGGCCAACGGATCGGAGTGACGGAACACGCTGCCGTCGGGCGAGAGCACGACATTCACGTGCTTCAGCTCCGCGTTGAGCTTGATGGGCTCCCGCGCGAGGACCGCGTAGAAGGTCGTGGGCTGTCCCTTCTTCTCGGATCCGTACTTCGGGTTGGCCTTCACGTTCATCCCGAAGAGCTCGAAGGCCGTCATCGCGATGTTCTTACCCATCGTGATGGCGCCCCACCCGCCCACCGAGTGGATGCGGAGCGCCGTGGCATCCTTCGGCAGCAGGTTGACGTCCGGGGCCGGCTCGAGCGCCAGACCGGTCAGGTCCGGATAGGCCTCGAGGAGCTCCTCCTGCCAGATCTGCAGCTTGGGAAGCCGCGTCCCCTTCCGGATGAACTCGATGCCCAGGTAGAACTGTCGCTTCCTGTTCCCGGTCGGAAGCATGTTGTTCACTGCGGCGATGATATCGCCGGGCTGGAGGTCCCGGCTCCCGAAACCGAACCCCGCCGAGTAGAAATCGGGGAGCGAGGCCGGATCGATGGGGAGGACCTTCGGATAGGGCAGCTTTCCGCCACCGCTCCCGTTGCCGGAGCGCGCCCTCCAATTCTCCATCCCCTGCGTCACCGCGGCCCGGATCTCACGGAGGAGCGGACCGTCCACGGCCAGGGGCTGGTCCACACGCTCCAGCACGGTGACCGCCTTGACGCGCGCCAGGAGCCTGCTGATCAGGTCGGCGGGGAACGGACGGAACATGCTCACGTTCAGCACGCCGACCTTCAGCCCCTGCTTCCTCAGGTGTTCGGCCACCACCTCGAGGCTCGGGACGACCGATCCCTGACCCGCCAGCACGTACTCGGCGTCGTCCATGAGGTAGCCCACGGCCCGGGCGTAGGAGCGGCCGGTCAGCGTCGCGAACTCCTCGAAGGCCTGGTCCGCCAGGTCGGCAACGTGGTCGAAGTAGAACGGGCGCTGGGCCGCCACGCCTTGCGCGTACGAGTCCTGGTTCTGCACGGGACCCAGCATCACCGGGTAGTCCACCGTGAACAGCTCGGGGATCCTCCTCCGCTTCTCGCCGAACATCATCCGCTGCGCCGGAGTCGGTGAGTCGATGATGTCCGCCGGATCTCCGAGGTACTCCTTGATCAGCTCCCGCTCGGCCAGACGCACCGTCTCGATCAGGTGGGTCGTGAGGAACCCGTCCTGCGCGGAGAGGCCGGGGTTGAGCGAAAGCTCGGCGATGCGGTGCGCGATGAGCGGGAAGTCCCCGGATTCCTGCACGTCCTTCGCGAACAGCTGGAAGAAGCCCGTGTCGTCCACGGCGTGATAGTCGTCGTGCCCGGCGTGGACGTTCAGCGCGTGCTTCGTCATGGCCCGCGCCCCCACGTTCAAGACGTACGTGAGGCGCTTGCCCGCCGCCGCGTACAGCGACTCGTGCATGTACGCGATGCCCTGCCCGCTGGAGAAGTTCGTGGCGCGCAGCCCGGTCATGCTCATTCCCGCCGTCACCGCGGCCGCAGCATGCTCGCCCTCCGGCTCGAAGAACAGGAGCCGCCGGCCGTTGACGTTGATCTTCCCCGCGGCGTGGGCGAGGGCCCAGCCCTCGCCCATGTTCGTCGAGGGCGTGATCGGGTAGGCGCCCGCCGCGTCGCTGGCGTTGGTCTCGGAGTGGACGACGGCCCCTGTGCCGTCGGTCGCGTCGAGGATGCCCGGGTATCTGGGGGTCTCGTTGTCCGTGGACTGCGTGCTCATGCGGTTTCACTCCCGGCGGGTTCGAAGAACTGAGGGAACTGCTGTCCCTCCATCCACACGATGGCCCCGGTGGGGCATCGCTCGATCGCCTTGGGATTCTCGAGTTCGATTTTCGCGTAGTCGATGACGGCCAGGCCGTCCACCATGGAGATCAGGCCCGGTTCCGCGTCGGCGACGCACCGCCCGCAGGCGTTGCACGCCACCGAGCAGACGGCGGTAGCCGCGTCACCGGAAAGCAGGTTCTTGCACTGCACCACCAGATGGTGGCTCAGGGGCATCAGGACGAGGAGCCCCAGCGGGCACGCCTCGACGCAATCGCCACAGGCCGTGCACTTCTCCGGATCCACCACCGGAAGACCCGTGGGGCTCATGACGATGGCGTCGAACGTGCAGGCCACGGCGCAGTCCCCGAAGCCGAGGCATCCCCATGGACACGCCTTGCCGCCCCCGGTGACCGCAGCCGCCGCCGCGCAGCTCTCCACGCCGT
>CAYPMO010000026.1:0-51760 GCA_964412015.1 uncultured Gemmatimonadaceae bacterium
GCGCCGAACGCTCTCAGCGCTGCCCAGACTCGCTCGGCGTTGGCGGGCGTCGGCTCGATCCAGAGATCCAGGTCCTGGGTTCCGCGGGGCACCCCGTGGACCGCCAACGCGTGCGCGCCCACCACGAGGAAACGGGCGCCCGCCTCGTGGAGCGCACGGACGATATCCAGCCAGTCGTCGGTCACGGGTTCCTCAGGACCCGGCCCGGCATCTCGGGTCGCGCATAGGTGGGGATCGGTCGCCCCGAGATCTCCCACATCCGGCGGGAGAGCAACTCCACCATCTCGACGCGCTCGGCCACGGTGGTGCAGCCGGACAGGTCCTCGCTCGCCCCGTCCGCCAGCGCCGCGACGCGCGCCCGGAGGTTCTTCTTCGCTTCGTAACGCTCTGGATGGCTCATTGGCGGAGAATCTACCGCGGGTCTGAGGGGCAGCGCTACGTGGACGAGACGACGCTCGACGCGATGGACGCGATCGCTGGCGGATGACAGCCCGCTGGTTACACGCAGCATACGGGAGTTCGAGCGGCTGCCGGGACGGGACGTGGTCGGCTATCGAGGGGGGAGAGAATGGCCTCGTTCGGGGTCAGCCGCTGCTTCAAAGGAACCTGACCTGCGCCTCCTCGCTTGCTCCGATGTCGAGCACCTCGGTGTCGGAGAGTCCCTTGAGCTTCTCGATCCAGCGCTCGACGGCCCGCTCCGAGGGATGACTCCCGTAGAGCAGAAGGTGCCGAAAAGTGAGGGTTACCGCGACGCTTGCGACTGCGTCGCGAGCTGCTCCGGCCTTCGCCTCCGGGCTTCCCGCCGCTGCCTCGCCCATCGCGGCGAGCGTGACGGAACGCGCGAGCGCCAAGAAGTGGTCCCCAGGCTGGGGCGACACCCAAAACCTCCACGCAGGCCGTTCCAGCTCTCGCTTCAGCGAATCGACCGGGGTACTGCTGGCCATGGCCTACCCCCCTTTCGCGTCACTCCCGACGGAGACTCCCCGCGCTGCCCAACCCCGAGGAAGCGACGGCTCATCGCTTCCGCACCCTCATCAACCCTTCCTGCGCAGTCGAGGCCACCAGTACGCCCTCGCGCGTGAAGAACGTGCCCCGTGCGAGGCCCCGGCCCGCGGCCGACGCGGGTGACTCCGACACGTAGAGGAGCCAGTCGTCCATCCGGAACGGGCGATGGAACCAGATCGAGTGGTCCAGGCTCGCGATCATGAAGCGCGGGTCGCGGAAGCTGGCCCCGTGGGGCTGCAGCGCGGAGCCGAGGAGCCCGTAATCCGACGCGTAGGCGAGCACCGCCTGGTGATCCAGCAGGCGGTCGCCCATCGCGCCGATGGCTCTCACCCAGTAGCGCCGGAGGGGCGGCCGGGGCGAGGCGTCGAACGGATCGAGCCCGTCCACGAGACGCCAGTCCAGTGGCCGGTCCTGCGTCAGGACTGGGCGCGGCGCTTCGGGGATCTCGGCGGCGCGCGCCCGGAGGACGTCCAGCTCCGAGGGGAGCGACTCGGGATCCGGTACGTCCGGCATCTCCACCTGGTGCTCCCACCCCTCCTCCCGGCGGTGGAAGGACGCCGACATCTCGAAGATCGCGCTGCCGTGCTGGATGGCCGTGACCCGTCGCGTCGTGAACGAGCCGCCGTCGCGCAGCCGATCCACGAAGTAGACCACCGGCACCTCGAGGTCGCCCGTCAGGATGAAATATCCGTGCATGGAGTGCACGGGACGGTCGTCGTGCACCGTTCGCTCGGCCGCCACGAGTGCCTGCGCCAGCACCTGGCCGCCGAAGATCCGCCCCGTGCCGATATCGCGGTTCCACCCTCGGTAGATGTTGTGCTCGATGCGCTCGAGGTCGAGGAGGGCGATGAGGTCGTCGACTGTGTATGCCATTCCTGCGCGCTCCTGTCCCGCGCCGGCCCGGAGCCGCTGTCGTCCTCCGGCCACGAGGGCCTGCAGGCCCGGGGCGAACACGACGGGGGTGCGGCGCGCCCCCGTCCCACCGCACTATACATGCGCTACGTGACCCTCCGGACAAGGTTGGCCCTCATGCTCATCCGTATCCTACCCAGACTCCCGATCCTCGCCGTCGTCCTTCTCGTCCTCCTCGCGGGATGCTCGGACGACGCACCCCGGTCGGCTCCGGAGTCGGCGCCGCCGGTCGCGGACGCCGCCCCCGTCGCGGCGCCGCCGTCCGCTCTCGAGGTGGCCGCGTCGCTGGGCGTCAGAAACCCCCACGAGCCTTCGCCCGGACTGCTCACCGCGGGTCAGATCACCCGGGAGCAGCTCGACGGTCTCGCCCAGGCGGGGTACGGGACGTTCGTCTCCCTCCGCCTGCCGGACGAGGACGGAACGGGTTGGGAGGAAGCGTACGCGGCCGAACGCGGCGTGACGTTCACGCGGGTTCCCGTGACGGGAGCCGAGGGCCTCACGCTCGAGAACGCAGAGGCGCTGGACCAGGTCCTGGACGCGGCGGGTGACGCGCCCGTGGTGCTTTACTGCGGCAGCGCCAACCGGGCGGGGGCGATGCTCGCGCTCCGCGCCCGGTGGCTGGAGGGTGCGACGGTCGAAGGCGCGCTGGCATTCGGGAGGGCGGCAGGCATGCTGCGCCTGGAGCCCACGGTCTCCCAGCTCCTGGCAGCAGCCGGCGACGCGCCCTGAGCGATCGGTCGGACACGCGCCCCGGCTGTTGTCTATCCGCTCTGTACGATCCCGGGTCCTCCCGGACGTCTCAGAAGGCGAAGATCACCGACATCTGGACGCGCCAACTCGTCGCCGTCGCCATCGCCAGGTACTTGGTCTCCCAGCGGGAGACCTCCAGACCGTAGCTCAGGCCGCCGCCCGCGTCGCGCACCCACGTGCCCCACGCGGCGCTATTCCGGTCGCGATATCCGGGGCCGAGGTCGTCGGCGTCGGTGTCGTCCAGGCTGACCCCCGCCCGGAGCTGGGTGCGCCCGCCACGCCATCCGAGCTCGGCCCAGCCTCCGTGAGCATTCACGGCGGTGGCGACCGTGCCGTTCACGTTCAGGCCGTGGCCGATCCCACCCAGGTAATCGTCCATGTTCCACCCGGCCCAGGCCTCTCCGGACAGCGTTATCGCGGCTCCGACCGGGAGCGTCAGGTACGCGCCCCAACCCGACGAGGTCAACTCGATCGGCTCGCCGCCCAGCTCCTCGTGCAGGTGCTCCCGGCCGTGGTGGACGAACCCTCCCACCGTCATCGGCCTGCCGCCCAGCGGCAGCGTGAGCCCCGCGAGCCCCTGGAAGGTCGGCAACCCCGAATCGGCCCCCGTGTCGCCCGGGTCGGCGGTCGTGAACTCGTCGCCGATCGTGCGGGTCGCGGCCCCCTCGAGGCGGAGCTCCTTGCCCTCTCCCAGGTCTACGCGGCGCGTGACACGGAACTGGGGCCGGCGGTACCCCGTGTTTCCCGCCCACCACGCCACCGTGTAGTTGAGCGTGCCGGGCACCAGCGGCGAGACGACGTCCGAGGTCTGACCGGCCAGGATGCTCCATCCCGACGGCCACACCACGTCCACGTACGCGTGACGGACCTGGAGACTATTCTTGTTCTCCGCCCCACCCCCGTAGAAGTCCGACTCCAACCGCCCCGTCACGGTGGCCGAGCCGACCATCGTGCGGGCCGTCATGCCGATCCGTGTCTGACGAGCGGTCATGTTGAAGTGTTCGTGCTCCTCGACGACGTCCGGCGATACGACCCAGCGGGCGTAGTTGCCGGCGTTCACCAGACCCTCGTCCCACGCGGCGTCGAGCTTCACATACCCGTTCCACGTCACGTCCGGCTTCTCCTGCGCGAGGCCGCCGCTCGCGCAGAACGCGAGCCACCCTGCGAGCATGAGCAACAGGACCAACGCCATCCGCATCCATCTATGCTTGATCATCACACGCTCCCGGCGAGTTCCGCCGTGTCTCCGTCCGTCTTGTCGTCATAGGCCACGTCGCCGTGGCCGGGGTCCAGACCATACTCCTCGATGGCCATCTCCCGGATGCGGAACTTCTGGACCTTCCCCGTGACCGTCAGCGGGAACTCGTCCACGAACTTCACGTACCGGGGCACCTTGAAGTACGCCAGGCGGCTCTTGCAGAACGAGCGGATCTCGTCGACCGTCGCCGTCGCCCCGCGCCGCAGCTTGATCCACACGCACACCTCCTCGCCGAACTTCGGGTCGGGTACGCCCACGGCCTGGGCGCTCTCGACGGCGGGGTGGGTGTAGAGAAACTCCTCGATCTCACGGGGATAGATGTTCTCCCCCCCGCGGATGATCATGTCCTTGATGCGACCGGTGATGCGATAGTTGCCGTCCGGCTCGCGCACCGCGAGATCCCCGGTGCGGAGCCAGCCATCTTCCAGGATCGTCTCCGCGGTGGCCTCGCTCATGCGGAAATACCCCAGCATCACGAGGTGCCCGCGCGTCTGGAGTTCCCCCGACTCGCCATCGGGGAGCACCCGTCCGCCGACCGGGTCCACCACCCTCACCTCGACGCCGGGCAGCGGGCGGCCGACCGTGCCGACGCGGACCTCCACGGGATCGTCGGCGTCCGTCTGCGTGATGACCGGCGAGGCTTCGGTGAGACCGTAGGCGATCGTCATCTCACGGGCCCCCATGTCACCCACCACCCGGTTCATGACCTCGATGGGGCACGGACTGCCCGCCATCACACCGGTGCGCAGCGACGACAGATCCCGTCCCGCGAAGCTCTCGTCCTCGAGTTCGGCCACGAACATCGTCGGCACGCCGTAGAGCGCGGTGGCCCGCTCCCGCTCCACGCAGTCGAGGGTGTCGGTGGCCTCGAAGTGCTCGCGGGGCACGAGCATCGTGCACTCGTGCACCATGCAACACAGGGTGCCGATGACGATGCCGAAGCAGTGGTAGAAGGGGACGGGAACGCACACGCGATCCTCGGGTCCGAGTCGCTGGCGCTCACCGATGTACCACCCGTTGAGAAGCAGGCTCCGATGCGAGAGGAGCACGCCTTTCGGGAAGCCCGTCGTGCCCGACGTGTACTGGAGGTTGGCAGGCTCCTCCGCGGACGTGGCGGCTTCGGCCGCACGCACGGCCTCCAGCGGCACCGCGCGCCCGAGCTCGAGGAACGACGGCCAGGACGGAATGCCCTCCGGGCCGTAGTCCTTCATCGACACGATCGACACGAGGTCCGGCAGCTCGCCGCGCACCTCGGTGATCATGCCGAAGTAGTCCGAGGACTTGAAGCAGTCGATCAGGAAGAGGGCCTTGGACTCCGACTGGCGGAGCGCGTAGACCAGCTCGTGGGTCCGGTACGCGGGGTTGACGGTGACGAGCACGGCGCCCAGGCGACACGTGGCCATGAACAGGAGTGTCCACTCCGGCCAGTTGGTCGCCCACACCGCCACGTGGTCGCCGCGCCCGATTCCGAGCGCGAGGAGGGACCGCGCGACGTCGTCCACGCGCGCGTCCAACTCGGCGTACGTGGCACGAAACCCGGCCTGCGGGAAGACCAGAGCTTCCCGGTCGGGTCGGCGTTCGGCGGCGCGTCGGAGCGCAGCCCCTATCGTCAGGCCATCCACGGGGGGGATGGCATTCATGCGGACCTCGTATGGCGGATTGCTGCCAGCAGCTCGCCGCCTGAAATGTAGAAGGGCCCCGCGGGGGAGCGGTACCCCGCCGGAGCGCTGGCCCGCTCCGACGGCCACCCGTACGTTCGGCCTATGCTGAGAAGGATCCGCAGGATCCGCTTCGACCTGAAGACGAGCATCGTCATTCTCGCGCTCGCCCTGATCGTCTGGGGCGTGGTCACCTACGTGAGGATCCGGGACTTCATCCCCCCGGAGCTGAACGAGCCGCCGCAGGCGCCGCCGACTCCCGGTCCCTGAGGTGCCACGGCCGGCGTCCGGCCGGGTCCGCCCGCCGGGAGGCTACAGCACGACCTCCTCGGGGGGGGCGACCCGCAGGAGGATGTGGAACGTGCTCCCCTCCCCGGGCCTGGAGCTCACGCCCACCTCCCCACCCATCCGCTCCACGGCCTTCTGCACGATCGAGAGCCCCACGCCGGTGCCGGGGAACCGGCCGGGGTCGAGCCGCTCGAACGCGCGGAACACCTTGCCGATGTCCTCCTCCGAGATGCCGATGCCGTTGTCCTCGACCTCGAAACGGACGTGGTACTCGTGCAGGCTCGCCCGCACGGACACGAGGGGCTTCCTGCCCTCGGGCACGAACTTGACCGCGTTCGACAGCAGGTTCTCCACCGCGCGCTCCAGGAGCGTGCGGTCGGCCCGCACGCGGAGCAGCTCGGTCTCCACCACGATCCGCGCTTCCTTCTCGGCGATCGCGCCCGCCAGCGTACTCCGCGCGGACTCGACGATCTCGGCCAGCGAGACCGACTCCATGCGCACGGAGGCGCGGGTGACCCTTCCGTAGCTCAGGAGATCCTGGACGAACGTGTCCATGCGGCGGCTGGCCGCCACGATCCGCCCGAGGAACTCCTGCGCCTTCGGCGAGAGCTCCGAGCGATGGTCGGCCCACAGAATGGACGCGAAGCCCCCGAGCGTGACCAGGTGCGTCCGGAGGTCGTGGGACACGGAGAACGTGAACGCCTCCAGCTCCGCGACGGCCTCCTGGAGCTCCTTCGTGCGCCGCTCCGTCAGCTCGTGCAGGGCCCAGTCGTCGGACATGTCCCGGATCGACCCCTGGTATTCCAGGATCTCCCGATCCATCCCCGGCCGTAACGACGCCGTGATGAGGCAATCCCGAATCTGGCCGCTCTTCGTGCGGAGCGGGACGGGAAAGTCCTCCACCCACCCCGTGCGCGCGATCTGCTCACGGAAGCGGTCGCGGTCCTTCGGCTCGGCGTAGAGATCCGCCGCATTCATGTCCACCAGCTCGGATCTGCCGTACCCGAAGAGGCGCACGAACGCGTCGTTGGCCTCGAGGATCCGGCCGGCGGACGAGGTCACGTACATCGGGTCGCGGGAGTGCTCGAACAGGATGCGATACCGGTCCTCGGTCTCGCGGAGCGCCCGCTCGGCCTTACGCCATTCGGTGAGGTGCCGGTCGAGCCGGACCCCCAGGTCCCGGAGCAGGCCGATGACGGCCCCGACGGCCACGACCAGGGCCGACCCCTCCCCACCTCCCGATTGCGCGACGATCGCCCATCCGGGTTCCCCTACCGCCGTGAGGAGCAGGGCATTGAGGGGTAGGCAGAGCACGCCGGCCAGCAGGCCTCCCCACGCGCCGAAGAGCCAGCCCTCGATGACCACCGGGAAGAGCGCGAGCGCGACCACGCCCGTGCCTCCCGTCCGGAAGAGCGGTACGAAGGCCAGGGCGTAGACCAGCACCGGGATCACAGCGATCGCCAGCCGCCGCCACAGCGGCCGGATCTCGAGGCTGGACCGGAATGAACTGCGACGCTCCTTCACGGTTGGTTCCTCGCGCCGGCCGACTCCGCGATGCGGAACACCCTCTGGAAGATGTGCAGGTACTCACGGAAGTCGGCCGGCTTCTGGAAGTACCCGCGGGCTCCGAGGTTGAACGCATGGTCCGCGTCCATGGGGTTCTCGGACGCGGTCAGCACGACGACCGGCAACATGGCGAGCGGGGGCATCTCGCGCATCCACTCGAGGACCTGGAAACCCGAGGCCCTCGGAAGCCCCAGGTCGAGGATCACCATACCTCCTCCCAGAGCCTCCGGGTCATGGGCACGTCGCCGGAGCCACGCCATCGCCTCCGCGCCGTCCGTCACTTCGTCGATGGGGAGGTTCGGCGACAGGCGCGAGAGGGTCTCCCGCACCAGCACCCGGTGGTCCGCGTCATCCTCGACGAGGAGAATCCAGCTCAGTCCAACCATCGGGCCACCAGTGAGCGGACCTGTTCACCCATTCGGGTCAGGTCCGAGGGCTTGGTCTGGAAATCGGAGGCACCGAGTCGGCGGGCGCGCGCCTCGTCCCGGGGATTGATCGAAGACGTCAGCACCACGACCGGCAGCTCGTGCATGTCGGCCCGTCCCCGGATCCACTCGAGCACCTGGAAGCCGTCGAGCCCGGGCATGACGAGATCCAGCAGCACCAAATCCGGGAACGGGTGGGTGCCGCGGTCGGCATGAGGGCCGGTGCCTGCCAGGTACGAGATAGCATCCACTCCGTTTCCGACGATGTTCACACGCAAAGGCAGACCCGCCCGTTCCACCGCGATCCGCACGAGCATCGCATGATCCGGGTTGTCCTCCACCAGCAGCACCGTCCGCTCCCGCGTGGACGGCGTACGTTTCCCAGGCATCGAATCGGATCTCGGCCCGACCCGGGGGGGGTATTGCAACATGGAAACAAATGGCGCGCTCCGCCACAGTCTCCGAATACTTACACGGTCGCGACCCCGACCCCGTCGGCCGGAAACCACGCCTCCCGACCGGCCGTAGAGGGAACCGGGGACGCGACCCGAACCGACGCGAGAACGAGATGACCGAGACCGCCCGCCGTAAGCTGCGCTTCCTGGCCGGGTTCGCCGTGTACTTCGGCGCCCTCTGGCTCCTGTGGGACACGGCGCTCGTCTATCCCCTCAAGATCTTCGTCGTCCTGCTCCACGAGGTGAGCCACGCGGTCGCCGCGGTCGCCACGGGTGGGGCGATCCAGCGGATCGTGCTCGACCCGTACCAGGGAGGCGCGACCTACACGCTGGGCGGAAGCGCCTTCGTCACGCTGTCGGCCGGCTACCTGGGAAGCCTCGGATGGGGCGCGCTGATGGTGGAGGCGGCCAGGGCCAAGCGCATCCACTCGGACCTCGTCAACGGCGCGATCGGCGGGCTGGTGGTGGTGCTCACCGCGCTGTTCGTGCGGAACCTCTTCGGCATCGTCTTCGGGATGCTCTTCGGCCTGGCCCTGGTGCTCGCCTCGCGCAAGCTCTCGGTGGCGGCCAACCGGGGCCTTCTCCTCACGCTCGGCATGACGTCGAGCCTGTACGCGATCCTCGATATCAAGAGCGACATCCTGGACCGGCCGCACCTCGAGTCGGACGCGCGCATGCTCGCCGACCTCACGGGGGTCCCGACCGTGGCGTGGGGCGTGCTGTGGATCGGCCTGGCGCTCGTGGTGACGTTCCTGCTCTTCCGCCGAGCCTACCGGCGAGCCTAGCGACGGGCGCCGCCCGTCGGGGCGCCTCCCACGATCGGTCGTGGGCGCCGCGCGGTGCGCCACCGCATGCGGCGCACGATGTCCTTGCGGCCCCGACCGGGCCCCTTTTATCATCCCTCGACCAGACGAACGTCTGGTTCGGTGTCCTGCCCGATGTGTCACCCGAGCAAAAGGAGGTGATCCTTGTCTACCCCGAGTACCCTGTCCAGCCTGGCAAGGGCAAGCGATCGCCGCACCGGCTGCTAAGCCGAATACGATCCACTGTTCGCGCCGTTCGGCCATCGTGCCGGGCTGCAGACAGTCAGACGCCACCGGGGAGGATGCCCGGTGGCGTCTTCGCTTACGGCCGCGGGCCGAACCAGGCGGGCTCGTTGCCCGCTTTCCACTTGATGTTGCACCCGATGCTCGGCGTCTGTTCTCCGGAGACCATCTCCCCGGCCAGCACCGCGTCGCATGCCCTCCTGAGGTCCCTGCCCGTGATCGGCTCGTCGTTGCCCGGCCGCGCCGCGTCGAACTGCCCGCGATACACCAGGGCCCGTTCCCGGTCGAACAGAAAGAAGTCCGGGGTGCAGGCGGCCCGGTAGGCCTTGGCGACCTCCTGGGTCTCGTCGAACACGTAGGGAAAGGTGTAGCCGCGCCGCCGGACCTCGTCCTTCATGCGCTCCGGGCTGTCGTCGGGATAGCTGGCGACGTCGTTGGCGTTGATCCCGACCATCGCCAGGCCCTTGTCCCCGTACTCGCGTCCGAACGCCGCCAGAGCGTCGGCGATGTGCTTCACGAACGGACAGTGGTTGGACAGGAACACGACGAGCAGCGCGGGCGCCTCCCGGAAGTCGGAGAGCGCTACCGATCGACCCGTGGCCGGCTCCACGAGACGGAACGAGGGAGCCGGCGTGCCGAGCGGCAGCATCGTGGACGGAACACGCACCATGGAATCACCTCCGACGGACGGCGGATGGACTTGCAGGACAATATGGCGTTCCGAAGCGCTCGATGCCGCCCGATCGGAGACCCCTCGTTATCTTTCGAGCGTGCCACGCTTCCTCGGATCGCGCCGCGTCGCGCTCACCCTCGGCGCCGGTCTCGCTCTCGCCGCCGGACCCGCTCTCCAGGGGTGCGCGAGGAGACCGGACCCGCAGGCTCGCGCCTCAAGCGCGCCCGCGCCCGACCATTTCGGCCGCGTGGACGCGATTCTGGAGGCCCTCGTCGCTGGGGACGTCCCCGCCACCCGGGAACCGGCCCGATGGCTCTCGGCGCACGCCGATCGCGCGTACTCACACCAGGCCGCGCCCTGGCTGGAGAGGATGCGCGAGGAGGCGCGTACGATGCTCGGGCTGACCGACGTTCTTCCGGTGGCCCGCGCTTTCGGCCGGATCGGCACCGCATGCGCGTCATGCCATACGGAACTCGGTGCCGATGTGCGGTTCCCCATCGAGCTGCCGCCGCCCACCTCCCCCAACGTCGTGGAGCAGATGCGCCGGCACGCCTGGGCCGCCGAACGTCTCTGGGAGGGTCTCGCCGGGCCCTCGAACGCGTCCTGGACCGCCGGCGCGGCCGCGCTGATCGGGATGCCCGTGGACTTCGGGGACAACGAACGGGCCATCCGGCTGGTCGCCCGACTGCAGGATCTCGCCGCACAGGCCCGCGCGGCGGTCACCCCGGAACGTCGCGCCGACGTCTACGGCGACCTCCTCGAGACCTGCGCGCTCTGTCACGGGACCGTCCGGATCGGCGTGCCCTGAGCGCGGCCCGCGCCGGACCCCCGCCCCCTGCCCCGCCCCTGCACCCCCTCGAGAGCCCCTTGACCCGGTTTGGGATCGGTGGTATTCATACGAACGTATGAATCAACGACGAAGAGGGCGTGGCTCCCATGCGCACCGCCGCGGACACGGCGGCGGCCTCTCCTCCACCGACCGCGGCGAGGAGACCCGGGCGACCTTGCTGGCCGCGGCACGGCGCGTGTTCGCCCAACGAGGGTTCGACGGCGCCTCGGTACGCGACATCACCTACGAGGCCGGCGTCAACCTGGGCGCCGTCACCTACCACTTCGGCTCGAAGCGCGCGCTCTACGTGGCCGTCCTCACGAGTGCCTTCTCTCCGGTGGTGGAGCGTGTGCGTGACGCGGCCCAGGAACCCGGCGATCCGATCCAGCGCCTGGAGGCCGTGGTGGAAGCGGCTTTCGCCTTCCTCGGCGACCACCCGGACCTTCCGCGGCTCATGCTCCAGGAGGTGACCGCCGGGAGACGGCCCCCCCGGGAGCTCGTCGCGCTTGTACAGGCGAACGTGGCCAACATCGGGCGCATTCTCGTGGACGGACGGGAGCGCGGTATCCTGCGTCCGGGCCATCCGGCGTTCACAGCGATCTCCATCATGTCCCAACCGATCTTCATGACGCTCGTCGCGCCCCTCCTCGAGGAGGTGGCCGGCCTGGATCTGTCCGATGCGGCCACACGAGCAATGGCAGCCGAGCACGTCAAGACGTTCGTCCGGGACGGCCTGGCCGTCCGGCAGGAGGACCGAGCATGATCCGACTCCGTTCCCGCTTCGTCCGTGGCGCGGCGGCGACTCCTACGCTTCTCGCCACCACGTTCGGCCTCGGCGCGCTTCCCCTCCCCGCGCTCGCCCAGGTGCTGACCCTCGGCGCGGCCGCCGACTCGACGCTCGCGCGTCATCCCTCGATCCTCGCCGCGGAGGCGCGCGTGGACGGCGCCGAGGCGACGGGCAGGGGCGCCCGAGCGGCCTATCTGCCATCCGTCGTCGGGAGCAGCGGGCTGACGCGCTACGCCGAGCCGATGGTGGTCGCGCCGTTCCACGCGTTCGATCCCATGAACCCGCCAGTGTTCGAACGAACGCTCATCCAGAGCCAGCTCGCGCTCGAGTACACGCTCTTCGACGGAGGGGCGCGCGGGGCCCGGGTGCGTGGCGCCGACGCGCTCGAGGAGGGGCTCGCGCTGCGGCGCGACGCCACCGCACAGGAGCTGCTGGAAACGGTGGCCGCCGCATTCACGGGCGTGCTCGCCGCCCGGGAGACGCGCTCCGCGGCGGAGCGTCAGGCCGAGGCGTTGGCCGCCGAGCTGGACCGGGCGAACCAACGCCTGCGGGAAGGGACGGCCGCACGTGTGGAGGTGCTCCGGGCCGAAGCCGCGCTCCTGGACGCGCGCGCGCAGCTCGCCAGCGCCGAGGCCCGCGTCGGGCTCGCGGAGCGGTCGCTCGCGCGCCTGACGGGAGCGGATCCCTTGGCGCTGGCCGGGCGCCCCCTGGTGGACGTCGTGCCCCGTCAGGGCCCCTTGTCCAGGAACACCGGACCTTCGACGGCCGAGCCGCGCATCGAGGCGGCCCGGCGATCCGCGGACGCCGCGCGCTCCCGCCTGCAGCAGGAGCGCGCCGGACGGCGGCCGACGCTCCGGGGCTCGGCCGGGCTTCTGAACTTCGGGAGCTACGCCGGCGAGTACGTGACCGAGTGGCAGGCGGGCGTGCGCGTCTCGTGGCCGCTGTTCACCGGGGGGGCGCGCACGGCGGCGATCCGCCGGGCCGAAGCCGACCTCCGTGCCGCCGAGGAGGAACTCCGCCACGCCGAGCTCTCGGTCGCGGCCAGCCTGGACGGAGCCGAGACCGCGCTCACCGAAGCCTCGGCACGGGCCAGGGCGCTCGAGGCCTCCGTGGCCCAGTGGGAGGAGGTGGCACGCATCGAGTCCCTGAGCCTGGAGGCTGGCGCCGGCGTGCAGCCCGACTACCTGAGGGCCGTAGCCGCCCTCTTCCACGCCCGCGCCGGCTATGCGCGGGCACGGTACGACGAGATCCTGGCCCTCGTGGGCCAAGCCCGGGCCCAGGGAACTCTGGACCGCGGTTGGATGGACACCGAGCTGGAGGCCCGGCGATGAGCAAGCGCACGTGGACCGTGATTTCCGTCGTCGTCCTCCTCGTCGCCGTGGTGGCATGGCTGCTGCCGCGCGGGCGAGGCGCCGCGGACGGGGAGATCGCCGCGTCCGGAACGGTCGAAGCGACGGAGGCGGACCTGGGCTTCCAGCTCGCCGGACGCGTCCAGGAGGTCGGGCCCCGCGAGGGGGACACCGTATCGGGTGGCCAGGAGCTCGCGCGCCTGGACCTCACCGACCTCGAGGCCGCGCGCGCCGCCGCCGAAGCCCAGGTGGCCGCGGCCGAGGCGAGGCTCACCGAGTTGCGGCGCGGCGCCCGGCCGGAGGAGCTCGCGCAGGCAGAGGCCGCTTTGCGGGCCGCGACCGAGCGCGCGAACGAGGCGCGCCGGACGGCCGAGCGCACCCGGCGTCTCTTCGAGGGTGGCGCCGTGAGCCGCCAGACCCTCGACGCCGCGGAGACCGCCCTCGAGGTGGCCGAGGCCACCCGGGATCAGGCCGACCAGGCGCTGGCGATGGTGCGCGAGGGTCCTCGATCGGAGACGATCCGGGCGCAGGAGGCGCTGGTCGAGCACGCCCGGGCGAACCTCGCGCGCGCGGACGCGTCCCTCGCGAACGGGATCATCACGGCTCCCTTCCCTGGACGCATCACGGTCCGCCATCGCGAGCCGGGCGAGACGGTCACACCGGGCATCCCGGTGCTCACGCTGCTCGACCCCGACGATCGCTGGGTCCGCATCTACGTGCGAGAGGACCAGATCGGCGCCGTCCAGGTGGGTATGGCGGCCATGATCGTGTCCGACACATACCCGGACAACGTCTATCACGGCGAGGTGACGTTCATCGGGAGCGAAGCGGAGTTCACGCCCAAGAACGTCCAGACCGCCGAAGAACGCATCAAGCTGGTCTATCCGGTGAAGGTGCGCATCACCGACGATCCCGGCTTCGCGCTGAAGCCGGGCATTCCCGTGGACGTGACGTTGAGGCCGAGCGCACCGTGACCGGAGCCGTGACGACCCGGCCGGACCCCGGCGCTCCGGACGACGTCGCGGTCTCGCTGCGGGGGCTGACGCGACGCTTCGGCGACACCGTCGCCGTGGACGCGCTCACGTTGGACGTGCGCCGGGGCGAGCTGTTCGGCATCGTCGGTCCCGACGGCGCGGGCAAGACGACCACGCTCCGCGTGCTGGCGGGCGTATTGCGCCCCAGCGCGGGCAGCGTGGTCCTCGAGGGCGTGGACGTGGGCGCCGACCCGGAGCGGGCGAAGCCGTACGTGGCCTACATGGCGCAACGCTTCGGCCTCTACGAGGATCTCAGCGTCCAGGAGAACCTGGACTTCTATGCGGACCTGTATCGCGTGCCCCGGGCCGAGCGTCCCGCGCGGCTCGAGCGCCTCTACCGTTTTAGCCGGTTGGGCGAGTTCAGGGACCGGCTCGCGGGCAAGCTGTCTGGGGGGATGAAACAGAAGCTCTCCCTCTCGTGCTGCCTGATCCACCACCCGCGCGTGCTTCTCCTCGACGAGCCCACGTTCGGCGTGGACCCCATCTCTCGCCGGGAACTCTGGCTCATCCTGCACGAGATGGTCGCCGAGGGGATCACCGTGGTGGTCTCGACGTCCTATCTGGACGAGGCCGAGCGCTGCGACCGTGTCGCCCTGCTCCACGAAGGCCGGGTGCTCGCCCTGGACCGACCCCAGGCACTCCAGGACGCACTCGAGGGAACGATGGTCACGCTCCGAGCCGACCGGCCGCGCGATGCCCGCGACGTGCTGCGCGCACATCCCGGCCTCCGCGGCGCGACGCTCTTCGGGGACGCGGTGCACGTGCTCCTCTCGCCGGGTACCGACGTGGTGGAGCCCGCGCGTGCTCTGGAGGAAGCGGGGCTCGCCGTGCTCGACGCCGAGCAGATGGAGCCCTCGCTGGAAGACGTCTTCCTCCACCTGGTCGGCGGAGAGACGACCCGTGGCTGAGGCGACCCTGCCCGTACGGGTCCGCGGGCTGACCCGCCGCTTCGGCGACTTCACGGCCGTGGACGCCGTCACATTCGACGTGCGCCAGGGCGAGATCTTCGGGTTCCTGGGGCCCAACGGCGCCGGGAAGACCACAACGATCAAGATGCTCACCGGACTCCTCGCGCCCACCTCGGGCGAGGGGTGGGTGGCGGGTTTCGACATCCGCAGGGAGCGGCCCGCCATCAAGCGCTCCATCGGCTACATGTCGCAACGCTTCTCGCTCTATACCGACCTCACGGTGGACGAGAACGTGGAGCTCTTCGCGGGCCTCTACGGCGTGGCCGGGGAACACTTCCGGAATCGGCGCGCGTGGATCCTCTCCATGGCCGGGTTGCAGGGGGCGGAACGACGGCTGACCGAGGCCCTCCCTCTCGGCTGGAAGCAGCGGCTCGCCCTCGGCTGCGCGATGATCCACGAGCCCCCGATCCTCTTCCTGGACGAGCCGACCTCGGGCGTGGATCCGGTGGCACGGCGCCGGTTCTGGGACCTGATCAACGAGATGGCCGCGGCGGGCACCACGGTCTTCGTCTCCACGCACTACATGGAGGAGGCGGAGTACTGCCATCGCCTGGCACTGATGAACCGTGGGCGCATCATCGCGCTCGACGCCCCCGGTGCCTTGCGACGCCGTGTGGTCGAGCCGGTCCTGAGGGTCCGGACCGACGACGCGCCGAGGGCGATGGAAGCACTCGCGCCCCGGCCCGAGGTGCTCGACGCCGCCATGTTCGGTCGCGATCTGCACGTGACCGTCGCCGAGGCCGACGCGGGAGCCGCGGTGGTGCGGACCGTCCTCGAGGCGGCGGGCCGCCGGGTGCTCGACGTCCACGTGATCGAAGCCTCCCTCGAGGACGTCTTCGTCTCGCTCGTTCGCGCCCAGGGCGGCGCGGTGGTGGGTTAGCGCCATGGACCTCCACCGCTTCTGGGCCATGGCCCGCAAGGAGTGGATCCAGATCCGCCGCGATCCGCGCAGCATGATCCTCGCGTTCGCGCTTCCTCCGTTCCTCCTGCTCTTCTTCGGCTACGCGATCACGTGGGACGTGGAGGACATCCGCCTCGCGGTCGTCGACCACGACCGGACCGCGGCGAGCCGCAAGCTCGTGGAGGCGTTCGCGTCCAGCGGCTACTTCACGGTGACGGAGCACGTGGCCACCGTGGCCGAAGCCGAGGAGGACCTCGTGCGCACCCGGGTGCGCGGCGTGCTGACGATCCCCGTCGGGTACGACAGAGAGCTGCGCTCGGGAAAAGGGGTCCCGGTCCAACTCCTGTTGGATGGGGCCGACGCCAACACCGCCAACATCGCGCAGACCTACGCTTCGGCGATCATGGCGCGCCACGCGCTGGGTGAGGTCCTCGGCGGGCGGAAGCCGGCGCAGCTCCTGCGCCTCGAGCCCCGGACCTGGTACAACCCCAACCTCGAGAGCCGGCACATGATCGTGCCGGGGCTGATCGCGGTGATCATGTCCATCATCGCGGCTATGCTCACCTCGCTCACGATCGCACGCGAGTGGGAGCGAGGCACGATGGAGCAGCTCGCCGCGACCCCCGTGGGACGCCTCGAGGTCATCCTCGGCAAGCTCCTGCCCTACGTGGGCATCGGGCTCTTCGACGTGACGATGATCGTGGTGGCCGGCATCGTCTTCTTCGGCACACCCTTCAACGGGAGCGTCCTCTATCTGTCCGTGCTCACGCTCCTGTTCCTCGTGGGTGCCCTGGGACTCGGCGTGTTCATCTCCGCTGCCGTGAAGTCGCAGCGCCTGGCGACGCAGGTCGCCATGGTGGCGACGTACCTGCCGGCGCTGCTGCTCTCGGGGTTCCTCTTCGACATCGCGAGCATGCCCACCTTTCTGCAGGGCATCACGTTCCTGGTACCGGCCCGCTACTACGTCGCCGTCACGCGTGGCATCATGCTCAAGGGCGTGGGCCCGTCGGTGCTCTGGCTCCAGGCGGTGTTCATGATCGCGTACGCGACGCTGGGCCTCGGGCTCGCCGTCACGTTCTTCAAGAAGGAGCTCAGGGCATGACCGGCCGCCGAGCCAGCCTGCTCCGCGTCCGCCGGATGGTCGCCAAGGAGCTTCGCCAGATCTTCCGTGACCGGATGTCGGCGCAGATGGTGTTCGGAGCGCCGATCCTCATGTTGCTCCTGCTCGGCTACGCCGTGAACACGGACGTGCGGCACGTGGCCACGTTCCTGGTGGACCACGACCGCACCGCGGGGTCGCGAGCGCTCGTGGACGCGTTCACCGCCTCCGGCTACTTCCGCGTGGCGGGCACGTCGGACCGGCCGGCGGACCTCGGCCGCGCCCTCGACAAGGGCACCGCGACCGTCGGGCTCGAGATCCCCGCCGGGTTCGAGGCCGACGTAAAGGCCGGCCGCTCCCCGGCGGTACAGCTCATCGTGGACGGCACGAACTCGAACACGGGGACGCTGGCCTCGGGGTACGCCGCGAAGATCCTGCAGGACCTGAGCGTGCGCCTCGCCGTGACGTCCGGCGTGGCGATGCCACGGGGCGTCGAGTTGAGATCCCGGGCCTGGTTCAACCCGTCCCTCGAGTCCCGGATCTACAACGTCCCGGCGGTGATCGGCGTGATCGTGCTGCTCATGAGCCTCATGCTCACGTCCCTCGCGGTCGTGCGCGAGCGGGAGGTCGGCACGCTCGAGCAGCTCCTGGTGTCGCCCCTGTCGGCCACCGAGCTGATGCTCGGCAAGACGATCCCCGTGGCGTTCATCGCGATGGCGCAGATCACGCTGATCACGACCGTGGCCCTGCTCTGGTTCGACGTGCCGTTCCGCGGATCCGCGATGCTGCTGACGGTCGGGGCGGTCCTGTTCATCCTGTCGGGCCTCTCGTTCGGGCTCTTCATCTCGACGCTGGCCAACACGCAGCAGGAAGCGTTCCTCTCGATGTTCCTCTTCCTGCTGCCGGCGATCATCCTGTCGGGATTCATGTATCCCGTGGACACGATGCCCCGGTTCTTCCAGGAGCTCACGCTCCTCAACCCCCTCCGTCACTTCCTCGAGGTGATCCGGGGGGTCTTCCTGAAGGGCCTGGGGCTCCGTGAGCTGTGGCCCCAGCTCACGTTCCTGACGGTGATGGCCGCGGGTGGGGTCCTGGGAGCGACGCGGAGGTTCAAGGCGACGCTCTAGACTAGTCTAGTCTAGCAAGTCGCTGAAAAAGGGGAGTACCCCGCGCGCATGGGAGCGCGCTTGCCGCTCCGGCGCTCCCGACCTACCGTGCTCCGACCCGATCCGGTCGCGAACCCCCGCCGTCCCGGAGCCTCTCGTGTCCGTCGCCACGCCCTCGAGAAAGAAGCTCCCCCTCACCGCCTACGAGCTGAAGCCGGGCGAGACCTACACGCCGTACACGTGGGGCCAGACGCCCTCCGAGTTCACGTGGAAGGCGGTCCTCACCGGCGCGGTCCTCGGGATCGTCTTCGGCGCCGCCAACACGTACCTGGGACTCCTCGCGGGACTCACGATCAGCACGTCCATTCCGGTCGCGGTGCTCACCGTGGTGGCCTTCCGTGCGTTCAGCCTCGCCGGGATGCGCCACTCGATCCTCGAGTCGAACATCTCGCAGACGGTGGGCTCGGCCTCCTCGTCGGTCGCGTCGGGCGTCCTGTTCACGATCCCCGCCCTCTTCATCTGGGGAATGGACCCGGCGTGGGCGCAGATCACGCTGCTCGCCATGGCTGGCGGCCTGATCGGCGTCCTCTTCATGATCCCGCTGCGCCGCTACCTCATCAAGCAGGAGCACGGCCGCCTTCCCTACCCGGAGGGCATGGCGTGCGCCGAGGTCCTCGTGGCCGCCGAGGGCGGCGGCAAGCAGGCCCAGGGCGTGTTCCTGGGAATCGGCGCCGGCATGGTGTTCCAGCTCCTGGTCCAGGGCATGAACCTGGTGCGCTCCACGTTCCAGGTTGCGCTGCCCTTCAAGGCGAGCGTCGCCGTGCGTGTGAACGCCCCGCTCCTCGGCGTCGGCTACATCCTCGGCATCCGGATCGCGACCGTGATGGTCGCCGGCGGCGCGCTCTCGTCGCTGATCCTCATCCCGCTCATCAACTGGTGGGGACAGGGTGTGGCCACCCCCGTCTTCCCCGAGACCGAGAAGCTCATCCCCGCGATGTCGGCGGGAGAGATCTGGGAGCGCTACATCCGCTACATCGGCGCCGGGGCCGTGGCCACGGCCGGCATCATCACGCTCGTGAAGTCGATCCCGACGATGATCGAGTCGTTCAAGCTCGGCGTCGGGCAGATCACGCGCAGAATGGGCATCGCGCCGGAGCCGGACCGGACCGAGCGGGACCTCTCGTTCGGAAGCGTCATCGGCGGACTGGTCGTGATCGCGCTCGTCCTCGCGATCGTGCCGGGCGTGCTCGGCTACCTGGACTCGTTCGGCGCGCGTCTGATCGCCGCCGTGTGCGTCGTGATCTTCGCGTTCTTCTTCGTGACGGTGAGCTCCCGGATCGTCGGCCTGGTCGGCGTCACGTCGAACCCCACGTCCGGCATGGCGATCGCGACACTGCTCGGCACGTCGGCGGTGTTCCTGCTCCTGGGGTGGACGGACACGCTCGGCAAGGCGACGGCCCTGATGGTGGGGACGGCCGTCTGCATCGCGGCCTCCATCGCGGGCGACACCTCCCAGGACCTCAAGACCGGCTACATCCTCGGAGCGACGCCGCGTCACCAACAGATCGGCGAGCTGATCGGCGTGATCACCTCCGCCGGCTTCGTGGCGCTGGTCGTGATCGTGCTGAACAGCGGGACGCCCGGCGGACTGGGCGGCCCGGAGCTCCCGGCCCCCCAGGCGGTGCTCATGAAGCTCGTGGTGGACGGCGTGCTCGATCAGAGCCTGCCGTGGGTGCTGATCTTCATTGGGGTGGGCATCGCGGGGGTGGCCGCGCTCCTCAAGGTGCCGACGCTCCCGTTCGCGGTGGGCGTGTACCTGCCCCTCTCTACGATGGGCGCGGTCTTCCTGGGCGGGCTGCTGCGCTGGGTGCTGACACGCAAGAAGCCGGGGGACGTGGCCGAGTCACGGCGCGAGCGGGGCGTGCTGTTCGGCTCCGGCCTGGTCGGCGGTGGCGGATTGACGGGCGTGCTCCTCGCGATCTGGGTGGTCGCGGTGCGCGATGGGAGACCGATCGAGGGTTGGCCGCCCGCGCTCTCCACTCCGATGGCGATGGGCCTCGCGGCGCTCACGATCCTGGCCGCGCTCGGGGCGATGGCGTATCACGCCACGAGGCGGGAGAAGGCGTAGCGAATCACCGCGCCGGGTACCCGGATCCGCCCCTGCTCCGTACCTTGAGGTCCGATGGGGCGCTCCCCTGCCCGTGCGCCTCAGCGCCGACCGCGCCCACATCAGGAGCACCCATGCGCAACCCCCGCACCATCACCTTCCTGGCCGCCTCGCTCCTCCTCGCCTGCGCGCCCACCGGGCCGGCCGGGTCCTCGTCCGGACCGGAACGGCCCACGCGCATCGTCTTCCTCATCGGTGACGGTGTGGGCACCGCGTACTGGACCGCGGCGCGCTTCGCTTCCCCGGGGCTCTCGGTGGAGCGCTTCACCACCATGGGTTTGGTGGACACGCGCAGCTCCGACTCGTGGATCACCGACAGCGCCGCCGGAGGCACGGCGTTGTCGACGGGGGTGCGGACCTTCAACGGCGCCATCGGCGTGGGCCCGGACTCCCTGCCGGTGACGAACGTGCTGGAGGTCGCCCGCGCCCGCGGGTGGGCGACGGGGCTCGTCGCCACGTCCTCGATCACCCACGCGACCCCCGCGTCGTTCGCCGCGCACGTGCCCTCCCGCGCCCAGGAGTTCGACATCGCATCGGACATCGTCGAGGCGCAGGTGGACGTCTTCCTGGGCGGCGGCACGAGCTGGTTCGACGGCGCCACGCGTCCGGACAGCACCGACCTCCTGGGCGCCCTGCGCTCCACACACGCCTTCGTCGCCTCGGCGGAGGAGCTCGCGGCCCTGGATCTGACGTCCACCACGCGCCTGGCGGGCCTGTTCGCCGAGAATCACATGCCGGCGGCGGCGGAGCGCACGCCTACTCTCCCGGACATGACCCGCGCCGCCCTCACCGTCCTCGGCCACGATCCGGAGGGGTTCTTCGTGATGATCGAAGGCTCCCAGCCCGACTGGCTGGGGCACGACAATGCGCCCCTCGAGGCGATGAACGCCGAGGTTCTGGACTTCGACGCCGCGGTGGGCGTTGCGCTGGACTGGGCCGAATCGAACCCGGGCACTCTCGTCGTGGTGGCGGCGGACCACGAGACCGGAGGGCTCGCCATCGAGGTGACTCCGGACAACCTGCTCGCCGAGGGCGAGGAGCCGGGCCCCTTCGCCGACTACACGTCCACGGGCCACACCGCCGAGATGATTCCCCTCTTCGCCGCGGGGCCGGGAGCGAGCCTGTTCGGCGGGATCAAGGACAACTTCGAGGTAGGTCAGCTTCTCCTGCAGCTCATACGGGAGTAGAGAGCCGAGATGGTCCGGGCCACGACGCTCGACCGGCTGCGCGACCAGCCCGGCGCATGGGACGTCGTCGTGATCGGCGGAGGCGCCACCGGGATGGGTGTCGCTCTCGACGCGGCCGCGAGAGGACACGACGTCGCGCTTCTCGATGCCAGCGACTTCGGCAAGGGGACGTCGTCGCGCTCGACCAAGCTCATCCATGGAGGCGTACGTTACCTCCAGCAGGGCAACATCCCCCTGGTCATGGAAGCGTTGCGCGAGCGGGGCATCCTGCGCGCCAACGCGCCGCACCTCGTCCACGACCTCCCGTTCGTGGTTCCCAACTACAAGTGGTGGGAGGCGCCGTTCTACGGCGTGGGCATGCGCGTCTACGACGCGATGGCGGGCAAGTACGGCTTCGGAGCGTCGAAGAACCTCTCCCGCGAGGAGACGCTGGAACGGATTCCCAACCTCGAGGACGAAGGCCTGAAGGGCGGCGTCGTCTACCACGACGGCCAGTTCGACGACGCTCGCCTCCTCATCGCCATCGCCCGCACCGCGTACGCGCAGGGCGCCGCACTCCTCAACTACGCGCCGGTCGTCGGGCTCCTGAAGGACGCGAACGGCTTCGTGACGGGCGTGGCGTTCCGCGACGAGGAGTCCGGCGAGACCTTCGAGCTCCCCGCGAAAGTGGTAGTGAACGCAACGGGTGTCTTCGCCGACGCCTTGCGACGGATGGACGATCCCGCGGCGCGGCCGATGGTGCGCACGTCCCAGGGCGTGCACCTCGTGCTGCCTCGGCGGTTCCTGGCCGGCGACTCGGCCATCATGGTGCCCCGCACCGACGATGGGCGCGTCCTCTTCGCGATCCCATGGTGCGACCGGGTGATCGTCGGCACCACGGACACACCGTTGGATGAGGCGACCATCGAGCCCCTGGCCCTCCCCGAGGAGGTGGAGTTCCTGCTCGAGCACGCGCGCCGCTATATGGAGCAGGATCCGCGGCGCGAGGACGTGCTCAGCGTGTTCGCGGGCTTGAGGCCGCTCGTCGCCGCCGACGACACGGCGAACACCGCCGAGATCAGCCGCGAGCACACGGTACGCGTCTCCGACGCCGGGCTCGTGACGATCGCCGGCGGGAAATGGACCACGTACCGGAAGATGGCCGAGGACACGGTGGACATCGCTCAGGCGGTGGGCGGCCTGGCCGAGCGCGATTCCGTGACGCGGGACCTCAACATCCAGGGCTTCCACATGCACGCGGAGAAGTTCGGGCGACTGGCGCCGTTCGGCTCCGACGCTCCGGAGGTGGAGGCGCTCATGAACTCGCAGCGCGGCTGGGACCAGCCGATCCACCGGCGTCTCGATCTCACCCCGGGCGAGGTTGCCTGGTTCGCGCGTACGGAGATGGCGCGCACGGTGGACGACGTCCTGGCGCGCCGGAACCGCGCGCTCCAACTCGACGCGCGCGCCGCGTCGGACGCGGCGCCGTCCGTGGCACGCCTCCTCGCCGCCGAGCTGGGGCGTGACGCCTCGTGGGCCGAGGCCGAGGCGTCACGCTTCCAGGAGCTCGCGGCGGGATACGTGCTGGCCTAGTGTCCTGAGTCAGGACGCCAGTCGTCATCCTCCTCGCCGACGGTTCGGCGTATAGGGCGCGCCCGCAGCCTCGAGGCGTGCCTCGAGCGCCTCGAGATCGCGCCAGAGGGCGTCGATCCTCGGAACGAGCTCGCGGTATCCCGCGAGCGCGTCGCGCACCGCCGAGCGCTGCGCCTCCCCCGGCGCCTGCGTGGCCGCGTACGACGCGTAGATCACGAACGAGATGCGGTCCATGATCGAGGGTGGCGTCTCGAACTGGCGCCGGGCCACGCTCGCGTCCCCACTCAACACGAGGCGAATCTCCGCGATGTTCCGCTCGAGGCTGCGCGCGTCGGCCAGGACCGACTCGGGCAGGGACGGCGTGAGGCGGATCGCCTCCTTGGCGAACCGGATCCGGCTCGCGGCGTCGGCCACGCGCCGGGCCCCTGCGAGGACGTCGCGGTAGGCCGCCCCCGCCTCCTTCTGGAACGCGAGCAGCGCCTCCTTGTCCTGGGCGACCAGCGTGGCGTTGTTCAGCGGCACGACCTGGAACGAGCGCGGCCCGAAGAGCGGCTCGGGCACGCCGTCCCCGACCTTCGAGAGGGCGACCGTGTACGTACCGGGCGTCACGAGCGGACCCACGTCCGGATCGGAGAACGGATTCTCCTCTCCCGGCCCGCTCAGGTCCACCGGCACCTGGGCCGGGTAGCGCAGGTCCCAGGCGATGCGGTGGATCCCCTTGCTCGCGGACGTCTTCAGGCGGCGCACCACGTCGCCCGACTCGTCGGCGATCGTGACGAGCACGTACGGGTCCTCCTCCTGATCCTCGGCGCGCATCGCCTCGAACGAGGGATACGTCACAGGCTCGCCCGCTTCCGCCGCCTTCTTCTCGGCCTCCTGTCGCTTCTCCTTCAGCGTCCGGACGTCGTCCTTGAGCCAGTAGGTGATCAGAGCGCCGAACGGGGGGTTGGACGCGGTGAAGTACGACTCGCCCTGGAACGACTTGTCGGAGAGCCCCAGACGGCGTGACGGCACGTAGACGAGCGCGTCGCGCACGCCGAAGACATGGGCGTCGCCCGCCAGCACCTCCGGCGTGGCCTCGCGCAGGGGAGCGTAGTCGTCGAGCACCCAGAACCCGCGTCCGAACGTCGCTGCTACCAGGTCGTTCTCCCGGGCGTGGATGGCCAGGTCCCGCACCGCGATCGTCGGGAAGCCTCCCCCCGTGAGCTCGACCCAGTGCGCGCCCCCGTCCCGCGAGACGTAGACGCCGAACTCGGTCCCCGCGAACAGCAGGTCGGCCACCTCCGGGTCCTGGGCGATCGAGTACACGGAGCCCCGCTCGGGCAGGTCGGAGGCGATGGACGTCCAGCTTCGCCCGAGATCCGTGCTCCTGAGCAGGTACGGCTTGAAGTCCCCGTTCTTGTGGTTGTTGAACGCGGCGAAGACCGTGTTCGCGTCGTGGCGGGACGCCAGAACCATGTTCACATAGGTGCGCTCCGGCACCCCCGGGAAGCGCTCGATCCGGCGCCAGTTCGCCCCACCGTCCTCGGTCACCTGGATCAGCCCGTCGTCGGTGCCGACCCACAGCAGATCCTCGCGGACCGGCGACTCGTCCACCGTCACGATGTTGCCGTAGATGCTCGTGGACTGGTTCTTCGCGACCGCGTCCACGCCCCACACCCTTCCCATGACCGGAAGCGTGTTGCGGTCGAGCTGGCGCGTCAGATCCGGGCTGATGACCCGCCAGGAGTCCCCGCGGTCGTCGCTCCGGAAGAGCTTGTTCGCGGCGTGGTAGAGCCGGGTGTGAGCGTGGGGGCTGATGAGCAACGGAGCGTCCCATTGCCAGCGGAGGCCGGGCTCGCCGAGGCCGGCCTGGGGCTGGATGTAGACGATCTCCCCACTCCTCTTGTCGTACCGCACGAGCCCCCCGTACTGAGACTGCGCGTACACGATGTTCGGGTCGGTGGGATCGGCCTGGCTCTCGAAGCCGTCGCCTCCGTTCGTGATCTCCCAGTCGTCGTTCACGATGCCGTGCTGGCTCGTGGTCCGCGACGGGCCTGCGAGCGAGAAGTTGTCCTGCGTGCCGCCGTAGACGTTGTAGAACGGCAGGGCGTTGTCGAGCGCGACCTTGTAGAACTGCGTCACGGGCAGGTTGGCCTTGAACTGCCAGGTCTTCGCCCCGTCCCAGCTCTCGTAGAGGCCCCCGTCGTTCCCGTTCAGGTAGTGGTCGGGGTCCTCGGGGTCCATCCAGAGCGCGTGGTTGTCCACGTGCTTGTGGTGCTCGCCGAAGCGGCGCCACGTCGCGCCGCCGTCGTCGGTGACCTGCGCGTACACGTCCATCGACACGACCCGGTCCCTGTCGAACGGATCGCACATGATCTCGGAGTAGTAGTTGCCGCTGGTGCTGTAGTCGCCGCGCCTCTGGAACGACCCGCCCCGGTCGGTGGAGCGGAAGAAGCCGCCGGAGTCCTCCGTGGCCTCGATGATCGCGTACACGTAGTCCGGATCCACGGGTGATACGCACAGGCCGATCCGCCCGACGTCTCCGGAGGGAAGCCCCGCGGCCACCTTCGTCCACGTGGCTCCCGCGTCGGTGGACTTGTAGAGCGCCGAGCCCGGGCCCCCACCGATGAACGTCCAGACGTGCCTGCGCCGCTGCCACGTGCTCGCGTACAGCACGTCGGCGTCGCGCGGGTCCATGTGGACCTCGTTCACACCGGTGTTCTCGTCGGTCTCGAGCACGCGGGCCCAGGTCTTCCCCCCGTCCGTGGTCTTGTAGAGGCCGCGGTCCCCACCCGACGCCCACAGCGGGCCCTGCGCCGCCACGTAGACCACGTCGGAGTCGCGCGGATCCACCACGATCGCGCCGACGTGCTCGGACCGCTCGAGCCCCATCCTCGTCCAGCTCCGGCCCCCGTCCACGGACTTGTAGACGCCGTCGCCGTACGCGACCGAGCGCTGCGCGTTGTTCTCGCCCGTGCCCACCCAGACCACATGGGGGTTGCTCGGGTCCAGCGTGACCACGCCGATCGAGTAGGAGCCCTCGCCGTCGAAGATCGGCTCGAACGTCGTGCCCGCGTTCACGGTCCTCCAGAGGCCCCCGGACGAGCTCGCCACGTAGTACGTGGCCGGATCGGCGGGGTCCACGGCGAGGTCGGAGATACGGCCCGAGGTGAGCGCGGGCCCGATGTCCCGGAGCGGGAGGCCCCGGAGCGTGGCGTAGGTGAAGGAGCTCTCCTGCGCGGCGAGGTCGCCGGCGAAGAGGAGGAGGGCCCCGGTGAGAAGGAGGCGGAGGATCCTCATGGTGACATCCGGGATGGAAGGGCGGGCCCGCGCGTCCCGGTCCCCGGACCGGAATCCCCGACGGGGGGCCGATCCGGCAAGATCGCCCCTGGCCCCACGGCCCCGCCAGGAGCATTCTGATTCGGGGGGACGCGGGCCGCCGGAGGAAGCGCCCATGAAGCTGAGACGTGCCGAGAAGCTCGCATCGCTCGAGCGGGAACTGGACGACATCATCGCGGCCGCCCGCGCTCTCGAGGAGCGCTACCGCGTCCAGCTCGACCAGCTCCACCCCGACCAGGCCCCGAGCGGCCTCAACCTCCTCCATTACCTCGCGCTCAGGGGACGCGACCTGAGCGAGATCCAGGAAGACCTCGGGGCCTTCGGACTTTCCAGCCTGGGCCGCTCCGGAGCCCACGTCCTGGCCACGCTCCATTCCGTGCGTCACGCCCTCCGCGCGCTCCAGGGCAAAGAGGGCAAGCGCAAGAAAGGGCCCGTCACGTTCAAGCAGGGCCACAAGCTCATCAAGCGGCATACGCGCTCCCTGTTGGGAAAGAAGGTGAAGGGAAGCGCCGTGCGCATCATGGTGACCCTGCCCGTCGAGGCCGCCGACGATCCGAAGCTCGTCCGCGATCTCCTGGAAGCCGGGATGAACGGCGCGCGCATCAACTGCGCACAGGGCGGTCCCACCGAGTGGGAGCGGATGCTGGCCCACATCGAGCGCGCGCGGAAGGCGACCGGCCGGGCGTGCCGGACGTTCATGGACGTGGCGGGCCCCAAGATCAGGACCGGACCCCTCGTGAGCGGTCCGCGGATCCTGGCCATCCGGCCGAAGAAGGACGTCCGCGGGGTGGTCATCGAGCCCGAGCCGGTGCTGCTGGTGCCGGAGGAGGCGGAGGCCGAGGAGGGCTCGGAGAAGGTGATCCCCATCGGTCCCACGCTCTTCCGGGCGCTCCACGAGGGCGACCGCCTCACGTTCCAGGACGCGCGCGGCCGACCCGGATCGCTGGAGGTCGTCTCGGTGGGTCCGACCCGGGCGCGGGCCCTCTGTCCGACCACGGTCTACCTCGAGACCGGGCTCTCCATCGCGCTGGACACCGGAACCGAAGAGGCTCCTCGCACGGGGGTCGTCGGTCCGCTCCCCTCGCAGGACGACCCCATCGTCCTGCGGCCGGGCGACACGCTGATCATCCACAGGGATCCACGGCCGGGAGAGCCGGCCCGTCCGGCGCACGACGGCCGGCCGGCGGCGGCGGCGCACGTGGCCTGCACGCTTCCCGAGGTGCTCGACGACGTGCGAGCGGGGGAGTCCATCGTCCTCGACGACGGGAAGGCGCGCGGCGTCATCCGCGAGGTCCGCGACGGCGAGATCGAGGTGGAGATCACCGGCGCGCCCCGCGAGGGCATGAAGCTCCGCGGCTCCAAGGGGATCAACCTGCCGGACAGCCGGCTGCGGATCGCCGGCCTCACGCCCCAGGACAAGGAGGACCTGCGCTTCATCGCCGCGCACGCCGACGGCGTGGATGTCTCGTTCGTCAACCACCCCGACGACGTGGAGGACCTCCTGGACGAGTTGGAGAAGGTCGGGGGCCGGCACCTCGGGCTCATCCTGAAGATCGAGACCAAGCAGGGCTTCCATAACCTCCCCGGGATCCTCCTCGCCGCGATGGAGTGGCCGCTGGTCGGTGTCATGATCGCCCGGGGCGACCTGGCCGTGGAAGCCGGTTGGGTCCACCTGGCCCGCGTGCAGGAGGAGATCCTCTCGATCTGCGAGGCCGCGCACGTCCCGGTGGTCTGGGCCACCGAGGTGCTGGATCGCCTGGCCAAGAAGGGCACGCCCACCCGCTCCGAGATCTCCGACGTCGTCATGGCCGAGCGCGCCGAGTGCGTCATGTTGAACAAGGGCCCCCACATCGTCGAGGCGATCCGCACGCTGGACGAGGTGCTGCGCTCAGCGCAGGCCTGGCAGCGCAAGAAGACGACGCTCCTTCCGGCGCTCACGCTGGAGGCGCCCGACCCGACCGAGGTGGGGCGGGCCGTGGGGGAGCGGCTGGGGAGGTGGAGGCATTAGTCGGGCGGATCTTCCCCCTCTTCCCACAGGAGCTCTGCGGCCATGACCGATCTCTCCCTCCTTCCGGCGTACGGAGGCCCCGGGTGGCGCCCCCGGACCATCCCCCTTCGTCTGGAGCTCGGTACCCACTGGGCCTCCTGCGGGGTGAGCACGGAGTGGCGCCCGCTCCGGGCCGTCCTCCTTCATCGGCCCGGGGCCGAGCTGGAGGCCGTGGCCTCCGATCCCCAGGCTCACCTCCTGCGGTCGGCGCCGGATCCGGAGGGGTGTCGGTCCCAGCACGACGACCTGGCCCACGTCTACCGGGAGGAGGGCGTGAGCGTCCACTACGTGGAGCCTCCCGCCCTCCCCCCTCCCAACCAGCTCTTCGTGGCGGACCTCATGGTCATGACCCCCGAGGGTGCCATCCTGGCCCGCCCCGCATCGGAGGTCCGGGCAGGAGAGGAGCGGTGGGTGGCCCGGGCCCTCGGCGAGCTGGGGATCCCCATCCTCCGGAGCGTACGCGGGGGAGGCGTGTTCGAGGGCGCCGACCTCACCTGGCTGAGACCGCGCGCGGCGCTCCTTGCCCGGGGGCTGCGAACGAACAGGGAGGGCGCGGCCCAGGTGCGGGCCACCCTGGAAGAGATGGGAGTGGAGGTGATCGAGACCGAGCTGCCGCCCGGGACCATGCACCTCATGGGACAGATCCGCATCGTGGACGCCGGTCTGGCGCTGGCCTGGCCCGGCCGCTTCCCTCCCCAGGCCGCGGCCGCGATGGAGGAACGGGGGATCCAGGTGCGCTCCCTCCCGGAGGACGCCGCTGCCGAAGCGCTGCGGAGCTTCGCTCTGAACTTCGTGGTCCTGGGACCGCGGCGGATCCTCATGCCGGAAGGGAACCCGACGGCCCAGGCGTTCTACGAGGAGCTCGGCATCCAATGCCGCACGGTGGAGGTGGGGGAACTGGGCAAGGCCGCCGGGAGCATCGGGTGCCTCACCGGGGTGTTGGAGCGGGAGGGCGATGGATAGCTCCCTGCCACGGCGCCTCTCGGTCTGGAGCACGGGGGCGGTGCTGGTGGGCTCCACCATCGGCTCGGGGATCTTCCGGGTCCCCTCGGTGGCGGCGGCGGAAGGAGGGACGGTGGGGGCCGTGGTCCTCCTCTGGACCGCAGGGGCTCTGCTGACCCTCTTCGGCGCCCTGACCGTGGCGGAGTTGGCGGCCCTCTTTCCCCGCTCAGGAGGAACCTACGTCTACCTGAAGGAAGCGTTCGGTCCGCTTGCCGCCTTCCTCTTCGGTTGGACCCGCCTCCTGGTGATCCAGCCGGCCCTCCTGGGGGGGATCGCCCTCATCTTCGCCTCCTATGCCGGCGTCTTCCTCCCCCTGGGCGAGGCAGGCGTGCGGGGCGTCGCCATCCTGGCCGTCTTGACGGTGGGCGCCGCCAACTGCCGATCGGTCCTCCTGGGGGCCGCCATCCAGAACCTCTCCACCCTCGCCAAGGTGGTCGCTCTGGTGGGGCTGGCTCTGGTCGTGTTCGCTCTGGGAGATCCGGCCGGCGGGAGCTTCGCCGAGGGGATGGCCGGGTCCGCTCCCGGGGACCGCGCCCCTGGCGCCGGCTCGCCCCTCCTTCCCGGGAGCTGGACCGGGTTCGGAGTGGCGTTGATCGCCGTTCTCTGGGCGTACGACGGTTGGGCCGACGCCACCTACATCGCGGGCGAGGTACGGGACCCGGAGCGCGCGCTCCCCCGGGCCCTGGTGGGAGGGTTCGCGGTGGTGGCGGCGGTCTACCTCCTCCTGAACGCCGCCTACCTCTACGTTCTCCCCCTGGAGGCCATCGCCACCTCGGAGCTGGTGGCCGGGGACGCGGCCCGCAGCGTGCTGGGCCCCGCCGGCGCCAGGGTCGTGGCGGCCCTGGTGCTCCTCTCCACCTTCGGGGCGCTGAACGGGACGATGATGAGCGGGCCCCGGGTCTTCTTCGCCCTGGGGCAGGACGGGCTCTTCTTCCGGCGCGTGGGAGCAGTACACCCCACGGCCCGCACGCCGCACGTGGCCATCCTCCTGGCCACCGGACTGGGGGTGGCCCACGTCTCCGTGCGGAACTTCGAGGAGCTGGCGAGCGCCTTCATCCTGGGGCTCTGGCCCTTCTACATGCTGGCCGTGCTGGCGGTCTTCTCCCTGCGTCGCACGCGCCCCGGGCTCGCGCGCCCCTATCGGACGTGGGGGTACCCCACCATCCCCCTCCTCTTCCTGGCCGCCTCGGCCGCCATGCTCCTGAACGCCCTGGTCACCCAGCCCCTCCCCACCCTCGTCAGCTTCGCGATCATCGCGGCGGGAATCCCGGTCTTCTGGGGGTGGCGACGCCTGACGGCCTCCCCGACCCCGGACGCGGCGCGATGACGGCTTCGCTGGTCCGGCTACGGCAGCTTCAACAGCCGTTCGCTGCGCCAGACCCGGACAATGCGGACCCGCTTCGCGTCGATTCGGTACACGATGCGGAAGGGCGGATGGATGATCTCCCTCAGGTGAGCGATACCGAACTCGGGCACGATGCGCCCGCTCTCGGGGAACTCGGCAAGCCGCTCGGTCTGCAGGACGACCTCGCGGAGGAGCCGCTCTCCCACGTCGGGCGCTCCGAGCTCCGCGTACCACACCGGCGTGTCCCGGAGATCCCCGACCGCGGACTCGGCGAAGCTGATCGCGTGGGCGCTCGGCACGTCAGGTGAGGCCCAGCCGGTCCTTGGCCTCCGCGAGGCTCAGCTCGCGGCCTTCCTCGAGGTCCATGAGGCCCTGGACGACGCCGCGCAGGAACGCCCGCTCCTCGGTGTCCGCTTCGTACTCTGCGAGGGCCTGGACGACAGCCACGCCGCGGCCCCGGCTCGTCAGGAGCACCGGCCGCCGGGTCTCACCCACCTGATGCACGACCCGCCCCGGGTTGACCTTCAGGTCGCTGAGGGGAACGACATCCTGGGAGAACTTCGTGGGTGGGCGCATCCTCGACTCCGGAGCAGGTGCTATGTACTGGTCCTAAACATAGGACCTCTGAAGGGGTCAAGAAATAGGTGCGGCCACGGTCCGCAAGACGATCCCGCGCGGCGGCTCTTCAAGCCGAATCTCCAGGCGCCTCGCGAGTGAGGCTCCGGCGGACACGACGCCCGCGGGCCTAATCCCCATCCTCAGGCGGTGGCTAGCGCCCCTGCGCCCTCACCCTCTCCTCCGAAGGTTCGGATCCCCAACCGCAGGCCCTACGGCTGAGCGGCACTCCCAGGTGGCCTCTACCGATAGACGTCGCGCCGGTGGCCGACCTTCACCACGGTCACGGTCCCCGCTGTGTCGTTCACTTCGTACAAAACCCTGAAGACACCTTGGCGGATCCGGTACCGATCACCTCCCGTCAGCTTCTGGCACCCGGGGGGCCTGCACTCCTCGGCCAGGGCCTGGATGCGAGATACGATGCGGCGCCGATCGGGGACCTGCAGGGCCTCCAGCTCCGTCACGGCCGACGGCTTGATCCGCAGCTCATAGCGCGCCACGCCGCTTCATATCCTTGACGACGTCCGCGAAGGAGAGGCTGGGCTCCGGCCCCCTGGCCTCGAAGGCCTCGAGATCCTCGGCGTCCTCGTACAGCACCTCCCGCACCGCCTCGTTGACCAGGTCCGAGACGCTCTGCTCGGTCTCTGCGGCCTTCAGGCGCAGGGCGCGGTGGATGCCAGGATCGAAATAGACCGTGGTGCGCTTCGCCTTGGTGTCCATGTTCCATCATGCCATCATGCCGCTATAGCGTCAAGACGCCACAGCGTCCGAGCCAGTCCGGGGACGAGGCGGTTGACGATCCTTGAAGGTTGAATCATGTTTGTTGGTCCACCGGCGTCGCAGCCCCCGGTTGCTCCACTGCGAGACGCCGGTTCCGGACCTCCACCCACCGAGACCCTCCATGCCTGCCCCTGCCCTCTCCACGCCCGGCTTCCACCACATCACGATGGTGTCTACCGACGCCCCCCGGACGCTCGCGTTCTACGGCGAGCTGCTGGGGCTCGACCTCGTGAAGAGGACCGTCAACTTCGACGACCCGAACGCCTGGCACCTCTATTTCGGCCATGACGGCGGGCGGCCGGGGACGATCCTGACGTTTTTCGAGTGGCCCCACGCCCGGCGCGGCCGTTGGGGCGTGGGCGGCATCCACCACCTGGCGCTCGGCACGGCCACGCGCGAGACGCAGCTCAAGTGGAAGCGGCGGCTCACCGACGCGGGCGTGCCGGTCTCGGGTCCGCTCGACCGCGGGTACTTCACGAGCATCTACTTCGCCGATCCCGACGGGCAGATCCTGGAGATCGCGACGCGCGGACCCGGCTACGCGATCGACGAGCCGGCCGACGCGCTGGGCCGCGAGCTGGTCGTCCCGCCCGTGGGGCGGCTGCCGGGCGGCCGGGACGAGGCGGCCATCGCGGCCGCCACCTGTCCCGAGCCGGTGCCCGCGGTCACGGAGGATATGCGCCTCGAGGGAATCCACCACATCACCGGCATCACCGACGACATCGACCGCGCCGACGCGTTCTACCAGGAGGCACTCGGTCTCGCGCTCGTGAAGAAGACCTACAACCAGGACGACGCGAGGATCCTCCACTGGTTCTGGGCGAGCTACGACGGAGCGACGGTGGGGAGCCACTCGGCGCTCACGCTGTTCGGGTGGCCCGGCTCGAACCACCGGGCCGGCCCAGGCGCCGGGCAGATGCACCACATCGCGTTCCGCGCGCGGGACGACGAGGAGCAGGCGGCCTGGCGCGACCACCTGCTCGGCATGGGCGTGGATGTCAGCCCGGTCACGGAGCGAGACTACTTCCGCTCGATCTACTTCAGGGCGCCCGACGGGCTCCTCCTGGAGATCGCCACCGACGGCCCCGGCTTCGGCGTGGACGAGCCGGCCGAATCCCTCGGCTCGGCGCTCAAGCTCCCCTCGTGGCTGGAGGCTAGACGGAGCGAGATCGAGGGCTCCCTGGTCCCCCTGTCCTGAGGAACGAACGGACGCCGACGTGGGCAGGTGATATTTATCAAGGAACAAGCCTTGACAAATCTCTCCGGCCCTGCCATCCTGTGGCCTTCCCCCTCGCGGAGGAGGCCCGGATGCGGCCCGTGTCGCCCGAACGAACGCCCAGAAGGATCCTCGAGCGTCTCAAGCGCTCGGGGCTCGCGAGCATCCCTGATCTCGCGCGCGCCTTCGATCTGAGCCCGGAGACCGTGCGGGCGCACGTGCGCTCGCTCGCCGAGGGCGGCTGGGTCCGCGAGGCCGGCCGGCGGAGCGAGGGCCGCGGACGCCCCGAGCGCCTGTGGGCGTTGACCCGCGAGGCGGAGCGCCTCTTCCCCCGCCGCGAGGCGGAACTCCTGCGGGGGCTCGCGGTCTATCTGCGGGAGGTGGGGCGCGAGGAGATTCTCGCCGCATTCCTCGAGCGCTTCGCCTCGGAGCGGCGATCCGCGGCGGCGGGGCGGCTCGACGGCCTCGAGGGACGGGCGCGCCTGGAAGAGGTCGCGCGCATCCTCACCGACGAGGGGTACATGGCCGAGATCCAGGACGGAGTGGAGGGAGGGCTCCCGCGCCTGCGCCTCCGCCATTGCCCAGTACGCGAGCTCGTCGACGTCACGCGAGCGCCCTGCAGGGCGGAGATGTCGTTCGTGCGCGACCTCGTGGGACAGTCGCTCGCCCGCGTGGAGTACATGCCGGACGGCGGCGTCGCCTGCGCGTACGCCGTCGGGAGCGGAGCGGGGCGGTGATCTCCGCGGCTGCGATGGTCTTCGGCCGGGCCGAAGCCCCTCCGTTCCGGCTTCCCGGCAGCCACTTCGCCGCGGCCCTCGCGTTCCTGCTGCTCGGCGGCGCCGGACTCACCGCCGCGGCTCCCGACCTCGCGGCGGGCTCGTTCCTCTCGCCTCGCGTCACGGGCACGACCCACCTGTTCACGCTGGGCTGGATCACGACGTCCATCATGGGCGCGCTCTACCAGCTCCTGCCGGTGGCGCTGGATCGCTCGGTGCGGTGGCCCCGCGTCGCGCGCGTCACGCTGTGGATCCACGCGCCCGGCCTCCTCGCGTTCGTCGGCGGGCTCGTGGCGCCGCGACCCGGTTTCACAATCGTCGGGGCTTCGCTCCTGGCCGCCGGCCTGCTCGCGTTCGCGGCCAACCTAGGCGCGACGCTGAAGCGGGCGCCCCGCCGCGACCTGACGTGGTGGGCGCTCGCGATCGCGGCCGCCTACCTCGTGCTCACCGTGCTGATCGGTTGGGCGCTCGCCGCCAACCTCCGCTGGCCCTACATGGGCGCCGCCCGCGTCGTCGCGCTCACCACACACCTCCACATCGCGCTCGTGGGATGGGTGATGCTCGTCGTCGTGGGCGTCGCCCACCGCCTGCTTCCCATGTTCCTCCTGAGCCACGGCGCCGGCGAGCGACCGGCCCGCTGGTCCGTGGGGCTGCTGGCCACGGGCACCTTCCTGCTGTTCGCGCTGCACCATGCGCCCTGGCCGTGGGTGCGCCGGCTGCCGGCCCTACTGCTCCTGGCCGGGGCCGCGGCGTTCCTGCTGCAGGCGCGGACATTCTACGCCACGCGGCGGCGCCCGTCGGTGGACGTCCCGATGCGGCTCGCGGCCGCGGCGCTCTGCGTGATCGGCGCGGCCTCGGTGCTCGGCGCTTTCCTCGCCGCCGCCGGGTCCGCCCGCCCGGGGCTCGCGACGGCCTACGTCGCCTCGCTCGTGCTCGGCATCTCGCTCTTCGTCGCGGCCCACTACTACAAGATCGTCCCGTTCCTCGTCTGGATGCACCGTTTCGGGCCCGTGGTCGGCAAGCGGCCGGTGCCGAAGGTGGCCGAGCTGTACTCGGCGTCCTGGGCGCGTATCGCGGCTACACTGCTGACCGTCGGCGTTGTGATGCTCGTCCTCGCGGTCGCGGTGGGGTCGGCGGCTGCCGCGCGGATCGGCGCCGTCTCCTTCCTCGCCGGAGGGCTCGTGGAAGCGGCCCAGATGGCGCTCCTCTCCCGGAGGCGTCCCACGTGAGCGGCGACACGACCCGCGTCGGGGCGCCGTCCGCGAGCCCGGCACCGGTTACCCGGGAGGACGTGCGAAGGGCGCTCCGAGGGGTCATCGATCCCGAGGTGGGCGTGGACATCGTCACGCTCGGCTTGGTCTACGACGTCGAGGTAGACGGCGGCACCGTCACCGTGACGTTCACGCTCACCACGCCCGGATGTCCGCTCAGGAGCGTCATGGACCGGGCGGTGAGCGCAACGCTGTACGCGCTCCCCGGCGTGGATCACGTCAACGCGAACCTGGTCTGGGAGCCGCGCTGGCATCCCGGCATGATGGAGAACGACGCATGGAGACAGCGATGAAGCCCGCCGAACTCGAGGACGTGGCGCCCCACCGGATCCTCGACCTGGACGTGCGCGAGGATCTGCGGGCGGGACGGGAGCCCTTCCAGCGGATCATGCACGCGCGCCGGGCACTCGCGGAGGACGGCGTGCTGCGCGTGCGCGCGATCTTCGAGCCGCGTCCTCTCTACACCGTGCTCGGCAACCAGGGCTTGGCCCACTGGACGGAGCGGCTCGCCGACGACGACTGGCGCGTGTGGTTCTATCCCTCGTCGAACGGAACGCAGCCGCCGGCCGCCGCGAAGCCCTCGGGCGAGCCTCGCGCACGCACGCCCCGCCCGGGCCGCTCGCTGCCCACGTGCGGCACTCCTCGTCCCGAGCCCACGGACGTGGTCGTGCTCGACGTGCGTGACCTCGAGCCCCCGGAGCCCATGGAGCGCACACTCGAGGCGCTCGAGGCGATGCCCGTGGGTCACACGCTCGTGCAGGTGAACAGCCGGGTCCCGCGCTTCCTGCTGCCCGAGCTGGACGCACGGGGCTTCCAGTACACGATCCACGAGCAGGAGCCCGGCCTCGTGAGGGTGTTCATCCGTCGAGCCGAGGATCTCCCCGTCCTCGACGTTCGGCTCCTTCCGCCCAAGGAGAAGCACCCGACGATCTTCGCCACGTTCGACGCGCTCCCGGTCGGCGGCTCGTTCGTGCTCCTGAACGATCACGACCCGGTCCCGCTCCGCTACCAGTTCCAGGCCGAGCGTCCCGAGGCATTCACGTGGCGCTACCTGGAGGCGGGCCCCGACATCTGGCGCGTGAGGATCGAGCGGACGGGATGAGGGGTCGGGGCGGCGTGACTGAGCGAAGCGACGCCGCCCACCCTATCCCTCCGCTCCCTCCTCGAGCTGTTGGGGGAGCGTGACGAGGTCGAGGATCTTGTAGCGTCGCTCGCCCGCGGGAAGGCGCACGCTCACCTCCTGGCCGCGCTTCGCGCCGAGCAGTCCCCGGCCGATCGGCGACGCGAGCGAGACGTGCCCCGCGTCCAGGTCGATGAAGTCGCCCGCGACGATCGTGAAGTTGAAGTCCTCATCCTGGTCGAGGTCGCGGAGCTTCACCCTCGAGCCGAAGCCGACCTGGTCGTAGGGCATGTCCCTGGGGTCGATCTTGCCCAACTCGCCCATTCGCTTCGTGAGGTGGTTCAGCCGCGCCTGGACGAACTCCTGGCGCTCCTTGGCCGAGTTGTAGTCGCCGTTCTCACGCAGGTCCCCATGCTCCAGGGCGGTCTTGATCCGTTGCGGGAGCTCCGTGTGGAGCTCTTCCATGAGACGGGCGATCTCGGCCTCGATCTTCTGCTTGATCTCGTCCAACACGGCGCACCACCCGGCAGAAAGGTGGGGCGCCGCCCCCGAGAATCACCCGGGCGGCGCCCCAGGTTTTAAAAAAATAGGAAAAAAACCACCCGAGCGGGAGGGCCCACCCGGGGAGCCCACCCCAAACGCTCCTCGCCGTAGCCCAGCAGGACCGTCACCTCGCCGTCCTCCTGGTGCGCGACGACGAACACGACGCGCTCGTCCGACTCGCTCCGGGCCCAGAACGCGCCCTCCTCGACGCCGTCGCCCAGGAGACGGGCCTCGTCGCGCACGTCGTATCCCTGGGCCTCCAGCTCCGAACGGTAGAACGAGAGGACGTCGGCCGCCGCGGCTTCACCGGACCACGAGACGGCTCCCAGGAGCCCCTCGGAGCTCTCCAGCGAGTAGACCGGATGCGGTCGCTCCGGCAGGCCCTCGAAGCGGGGCACCCAGGAGGGCATCGCCTGCGCAGCGTCGCCGACGCCGATGCGGACGGTCTCGTCGTCCGTCCGGATCACGAGCTGTCCGCCGTCCTCCGCCTTCACGAGATCGAATCGGACGTCGCCGTCGTCGGAGCCGATCGTGAGCGAGCCGCCCGACCCGGTCCGCTGCAGGTCGATGCGCACGCTCCCGTCCTCGGAGTGGACCGAGAGCGACCGGCCCTCGGGCGGCGCGTCGGGAACGGCGGGAGGGAGGGCCGGGAGCGGTCCGAGGCTCCCGCGGTCGAACGTCCCCCGCATCACGCGCCTCAGGAGCGCACCGGCGGGGTTGTCACCCTGGAGCCCACGGAGGTAGTCCAGACCCTGGTCCGGGTCCATCGAGACCAGCCCGATCGGGGAGTCGAGCTCTCCGAGGGCCTCGAGCCCGGCCAGCCCGGCAAGCTCACCCAGTTCGCCCAGCTCGGCCAGCTCGGCGAACTCGGCGCTTGCCTCGAACCGCTCGGCGAAATCGCGGGCCTGGTGCACGGCGCGGTTCATCACGAAACCGACCACCAGGATCCCCACCAGGACCACGAGCACGAATCCCGATACCAGCCACCCCAGCACCGACAGCTTCGCCGGGCGACGCCCGGTCATCGCGCGTTCGAATTCGTCGTACATGGATCCTCCTCGCCCTCCACACCCGTGCTCCGCCCCCTCCCCGAGGGAGCTCTGAAAGCCCCTACGAGCGGGGTGTCGGAATTGTTCCGGGGCCAGGCCGGCCTACCACGGTTCCGCGACCGTGGGCTCGCTCCTCCGCTTCACTCGCTCCGGAGCGCGGCCACGGGGTCGACAGCGCTGGCCCGGCGCGCCGGGACCACGGCCGCGACGAGCGCGACGCCGGTCAGGATCAGGGGGATCGCGGCGAACGTCACGATGTCCGTGGTGCTGATCCCGTACAGGTACCGCGCGAGCGACCACGTGACCGCAGCCGCCAGGGCCACGCCCACCGCCCCACCCACGAGCACCAGGCGCATGCCGCCTCCCACGGCCATGATCCGGACGTCGCGCGCGGTCGCGCCGAGCGACATGCGGATGCCGAGCTCCCGCGTGCGGCGCGCCACCGCGTAGCTCACGACGCCGTAGATGCCGATCGCGGACAGCGCCAGCGCGAGGGCGCCGAACACACCGAGCAGCAGCGCGGCCATGCGGGGCGGAAAGAGCATGAGCGCGAGGTGCTCGTCCATGGTCTTCTGCTCGAAGTACACGAGGTCGGGATCCAGCTCGTCCAGGACCCGTCGAGCCGCCGCCAGGAGCTCCGCGCTGGAGGCGCGGCCTCGCACGAAGTACATGCCGCTGAAATAACCACGGCGATGCCCCAGCAGTTCGTAGACGTAGGGTCTGGGCGCTTCGCCCAGCGTGCGGACCTTCGTGTCGCGCGCGACGCCGACGATGCGAAGTGGGTTGCCGCTCCCGTCCTCGAACGTGCGGCCGACCACGTCCTGGCCCGGGTAGTAGCGGCCGACGAACGCCTCGCTCACCACGGCGACCCGCTCCCCCTGGATGTCGTCCTCGGTGAACCCCCGGCCCGCGAGGATCTCGACCTCCATCGCCTCGAAGTAGCTCGGGCTCACGTGCGCGTTGTCGATGTCGATGTCGCCGTCGGGGGTATCGCTGGGAACGCCGGGCAGCATGTACGACCCCGCCTGCACGCCCACACCCAGAGGCGAGCGGTCCATGAGCGCCACGTGGTCGATGGCGGGATGGGCCAGCAGCCGGGCGACCGCCTCGCGGTCGAAGTCCCTTTGCTGCTCCGGTGTGTCGTAGCCCGAGAGGTCCGTCATCGGCCACACGAAGGCCGCGGGCCCCACGAAGAAGCCGGGGTCGATGCGCTGCGCCTTCTGGAGGCTGCGCACGAAGAGGCCCGCTCCGATGAGCAGCACGAACGAGAACGCCACCTGCGCGACCACGAGTGCGTGGCGCAGGTTGAACCGTCCGGGCTTGCCGGCCCGGCCGACCTCGACCTTGAGCGTGGGCGCGACATCGGGGTTCGTGGCCTGCAGCGCGGGGGCCAGCCCGAACGCGAGGCCGGCGAGCAGCGACACCCCGGCGGTGAACCAGAGCACCGTGCGGTCCAGCGGGACGTCCAGGTCGAACGGGACCGGGATCGGCGGCTGGAACGCCATCAGGAGCTTCAGCGTCCAGTCCGCCAGCAGTAGCCCCACCACGCCCCCCAGGACCGCGAGCACGACGGTCTCCACCAGGAGCTGGCGCACCAGGGCGAGGCGCCCCGCGCCGAGGGCGAGGCGAACGGCGATCTCGCGGCGCCGGTCCTCGGCGCGGGCGAGCAGGAAGCTCGCCAGGTTCGCGCACGCGATGAGAAGGACGAGGCCGACGACACCCATCAGCAGACCCGCGACCGGCCTGAGCATGCGGTCCACGAACGGGTGGAGCGCGACGTCTCCCGTGGAGAGCGCGGACATGGTCCGATGCTCGTTGCTCTCGGGATACCGCTCGGCGAGCCCGGCGGCGAACGCGGCGAGGGCGGCGTTCGCCTGCTCGACGCTCACGCCCGGCTTCAAGCGGGCCTTCACGAACATGCTCCGGCTCCCGCGTCGCGCGAGCTGATCCACCTTCCCACCCATGAACGTGTTCGTCATCATCGAGGGTGCGAAGTACCCGGTGGTCAGGACCGGCATGGTCCCGGTGAACGCCTCGGGAGCGACCCCCACGATCGTGAACGGCGTGCCGGCCAGGCGCACGGTCCGACCGAGGACCGACGGGTCGCCTCCGAAGTCGTTCAACCACGTGCGATATCCAAGGATGACGACGGGGTGGGTGCCGGGCGTCGCGTCCTCCTCGGGGAGGAACGCGCGGCCGAGCGCCATCGGCACGCCGAGCACCTGGAAGTAGTCCCAGGACACCAGCTCCCCGAACGCGGGCTCGGGCCTGTCGCCCCGGTCCACCCGGGTCAGGAACGTGCGCGTGCCCACGACCGCGGAAAACACGTCATTGTCGCCGCGCAGGTCCGAGAAGTCCGGATAGGAGAACGTCGAGTACGCATACCCGTCGGACTCGGAGGTATAGACCTCCACCAGCTCCTCGGGCGCCGTCACCGGCAGGTCGCGGATGAGGACCGCGTTCACCAGGCTGAACATCGCGGTGTTCGCGCCGATCCCGAGCGCGAGCGAGAGCACGGCCACAACGGTGAAGCCGGGGGTGCGTGCGAGGCGCCGGAGCGCGTACTTCACGTCGTCGGGTCGCATGGGGATGCGGCTCCAGATGTCGGGTGGCTCGGAGTGGATACGAGCGGGGCGGTTCCGCTCCCAGGTGGGTCGCACGGTCTTCAGGCGGCGCGCGATGCGGCGTAGGGCACCGGCGCGGAGCGTGAGCGCCTGGCGCCAGTACCAGAGGTCGCTGTGGAACACGCGGCCGCGGGGGTTGGTGGATCGCAGGCTATCCGCGCGTCCCTTTGCCGAGGCTCCGACCCGCCGTCGGTACGCCTCCTCCAGGTCGCCGGCGACCGCTTCGGCGAGCTCCTCGGGCAGAAGCCGGCGGACGAGCGCCTCGGCGAGGCGAGGCGGGCGGGGCTCCGGGTCAGCGCGCACGGGCCGCGCGCTCCTCGGCGAGCCCCTGCCACATGCGCTCGCGCACGGCGCGCGTCGCCTCGAGCGTCTCCACGCCCTCCGGGCGCACCTCGAAGTGGCGCCGGGCCTTGCCGCCCCGCTCGCCGGTGGGCTCCCCCATCCAGGAGCGCGAGAGCCCCTTCTCCTCCAGGCGCATGAGCGTCACGTACACGGTCCCGATGGTCACCGAGCGGCCGGCGCGCTCCTCGAGCTCCTGCTGGATGCGGGCGCCCCAGGCGTCCGCGCCGAGGCGGAGGACGGCGAGGAGGACGAGCTCCTCCAGGTCGCCGAGCTGCCGGGCTGGGCCCACCTGCGGGACACCACCGGTCGATCTCCCGGTCATGCGCTCCTCCACAGGGTTATTGCGACAAAGTCAAAATGCCCTACGGAGGGGCGGAGGCAGGGGTTTCGGGGATCGCCGCTACTACTCCTCGACCACGAGGAACCCGATCGTGCCCTTCTGGCCGTGCCCGAAACCGTGGTTGACGAACGGGAACTCCCCCGGGATGTCCGCCACCATCTCGAAGACCATGCCGCCGCCCGGTGCCACGCCGAACGTCTGCACGCCGCGGATGGCATTCTGGGGCGGCGCGCCCAGGTAGACCGTCTCGAACTGCTCGCCGACGATGTGGAAGTTGCACGGGTGGGTCGGACCCGCGCTCACCACCCAGAAGCGCACGCGATCGCCGACCTTCACGCGGATCGGCTCCCTGATGTACTGGTCGGGTCGCCCGTTGAAGACGACGTAGTCGGGAAGCGTGCTCAGCATCTTGGTGTAATCGAGCGGCATGATCCCGTTCCGTGGCGTGCCGAGGTAGTACTCGCTCTGGACCAGCACGAACTCCTTCGCGTCCGGGAGAGCCTCGCGGGGAGATACCACGATCGCGCCGAACATGCCCGAGCCGATGTGCATGAGCACGGGCGCGGTGCCGCAGTGGTACAGGAAGGCCCCCGCGTGCCGTGGCTTGAACGTGTACGAGACGGACTCCCCGTTCGGCACCGAGCGAAACGCGACCTTCGGATCCACCTGCGCCGCGTGGAAGTCCATCGAGTGGGGGACCACCCCCTCGTTCGTGAGTGTGAACTCGACGGTATCGCCCTCGCGCACGTGCAGGATGGGTCCGGGCACGTCACCCTCGAACGTCCACGCCGCGATGACCGTGCTCGAGCTGATCCGGACCGGTACCTCCTGCGCGCGCCAGTGAACCTGGTGCACGGTCCGGTCCACGAGCCGCGGCAGCGTGGGATCGAAGCGGCGGTAGGCGACGTCGCCGGGCGCGGCGAGGTTCGGCGTGAGCGTGTTCTCGTGGCTCTCGGTCACCACGGCCGTGTCCAGGCGGCTGCTGCTGTTCATCACCTCGGGTGGCGTCGTCGTGTCGGCGGCACCACCCGTACCGCCCCCCTCCCGGGGCCCGGTTCGCTCACAGGACGCGAGTGCGGCCGCCGCGCCGGCCAAGGGGAGCCCGGCCACGAACTTCCGCCGGCTGAAGGAGCGTGGGAGCAGATCGGACAGTAGAGGTGCGTTGAACATGGACGTGTCTCTCCGTCGGAAGGGTCTGGCGTCCGAAGACGACGCCGCCCGGCGGCCGGAACCCGCCGGGACGGAAACAACGATGTCGAGCCGTGATGTCGAGCCGTGGCCGGGCTGCGCTCGGACAGGCTCCTACATCCGCGGGTCCGGCGCCTCCAACACGGCCCGCGCGCGCTCCTCGCGGTAGCGGCGCACGGCCCCGCGGATCTCGGGGTGCTTCGCGCCCAGGCACGCGGCCGCGAGCAGGGCCGCGTTGGTGGCTCCCGCCTTGCCGATCGCGAGCGTCCCGACGGGGATCCCGGCGGGCATCTGCACCATCGAGAGGAGCGAATCGAGCCCTCGGAGCGCCGTGGACTGGATGGGCACACCGAGAACCGGCAGCACCGTCTTGGCGGCCACGACGCCCGCCAGGTGGGCGGCGCCTCCCGCCGCGGCGATGATCACCTCGAGGCCCCGCTCCTCCGCGGTGGATGCCCACTCGTGCACGCGGTCGGGCGTACGGTGCGCCGACGCCACCAGGACCTCACTCTGGATGCCCAGTTCGTCGAGGGTCTCCACGGTGTGCCGCATCGTGTCCCAGTCGGAGTGGGATCCCATGATGACGCCTACCAGGGGTTCGGCCATGTGACGTGCGGCTCCTGGGCCGGCGGGCCCGTTGATGGGGAGGCTCACGTTGGCCCAACCGCCGGCGAGGGTCAAGAGCGGCGGCCTCCGGGCGTTCGCCGGGAGGAAACACTTGTTTTACCGCCCGGAGAGGAGGCATTTTGGAGGGCGGATCGTCAGGGGGGGCCGGTCTACCGGCCACGCACCGAGTCGGAGGAAAGACCATGGTTCGCAAGAGCCTGTGGGTTGTCGCGCTCCTGGCCGTCGCCGTGCCGGCGGAGGCCCAGGAGGAGCTGGTCTGGTCGTCCAAGCGTCCCGATGCCCAAGCGCCGTTCGGGGTCCTGGGGGGCCGCACGCTCGAGCAGGGTGAGTTCGAGCTCACCTACCGGTTCAGCCAGCTCAACTCGGCGGGGGTCTGGTTCGAGGACTCCGAGGTCCCGTGGGACTACTGGACGGACTACTACCAGGTGGTGCCGATCTCGATGAGGACGCAGGTCCACAGCCTCGCGCTCGCGGTCGCGGCCACCCCGGACCTGACCTTCACGGCCAACCTGGGTTACTCGTTCCGCCACCGCGAGCAGCTCACCGCGAGCGGCAACATCTTCTACGTCACCGAGTCCGACGAGCTCGGAGACCTCGAGGTGGCCGGCCTCTACAAGGTGTTCGAGAAGGGTCCCTACCGGGCCCATGTGCAGATGGGGGCGCTCATCCCGACCGCGCCCACGGAGATCGAGGGCATGACGCCGTTCTCGTCACCGGGCGAGGAACCCCTCTCCTACGACATGCGTCCGGGGGCGGGGGTCTTCGGGGCCATGCCCGGCCTCACCGCGGTGGCGCAGAACGAGACCGGCACCGTGGGAGCCCAGGTGAAGGGCACGATCTTCGTGGGCACGAACAGCCGTGACTTCGCGCCGGGCGACCGGTTCGAGTTCAACGCGTGGGGCGCGTACCGCGTGAGCGACTACCTCAGCGTCTCGGCCCGGGCGGCATACCAGGCCTGGGGCGCGATCGACGGAGCGGACCCGGATCTGGACCCCGTGCGCGATCCCGGCAACGACGGCTTCTACATGAGCGGCTCGCGTCTGGATCTCCCGATCGGTCTCAACATCTACATGCCGGAGGGTCGCTTCGCCGGCCACCGTCTGTCGCTCGAGTACATCTTCCCGGCGTCGCACACCTACGACGGCGCCCAGCTCGGGGCCGACTGGGGCCTGGTGGCGGGCTGGCAGGTCGTGTTCTAGGCGATCCGGATCCACGAGGGTGCACGGGGCGTCCCCACCGGGGACGCCCCGTCTTCGTCCGGCCCTAAAGCGCCACGAGGTGGTAGCTCTTCTTGCCCTTCCTGAGGACGAGGAAGCGCCCCTCGATCGCGTCGGAGGCGCGCACCACGTGGGCCACGTCGCCGACGCGGCGGTTGTTCACGTAGATGCCGCCGCCCTCGATGGCTCGGCGCGCGTCCCCCTTCGACGAGGCGACGCCCGTCCGCGCGAGCAGGTCCACCAGCGTGACCCCCTCGCCCTCGAGCGAGGCGCGCGGCAGCGTGGACGACGGAACGTCGGAGAGGACGTCGGCCACCTCGGCGGCCGCGAGCCCCTCGAGGTCACCGCCGAACAGCACGTCGGTGGCCTTCTTCGCCCGCGCGAGGCCGGTCTCGCCATGCGCGCGCCGTGTGACCTCCTCAGCCAGCGCCCGCTGCGCCGCCCTCGTCTCGGGCTCCGTCCGCACGGCCTCTTCGAGCGCGGCGACCTCCTCACGTGAGCGCAGCGAGAAGAACCTGAGGTACCGGACGACGTCCGCGTCGTCGGCGTTGATCCAGTACTGGTAGAACCGGAACGGCGACGTGAGCTCGGCGTCCAGCCACACGTTTCCCGCCTCGGTCTTGCCGAACTTCGTGCCCGAAGGGTTGGTCACGAGCGGGAACACGATGCCATAGGCCTTCCCAGCGTCCATGCGGCGGATGAGGTCGGTGCCCGCGGTGATGTTGCCCCATTGGTCGGAGCCGCCCATCTGCAGGGTGCATCCCTCGCGCCGGTACAGCTGCAGGAAGTCGTACGACTGGAGGAGCGCGTAGCTGAACTCGGTGAACGAGAGGCCGCCCTCCTCGCCCTCCAACCGCCGCCTCACCGACTCCTTCGCCATGAGTTGATTCACCGAGAAGTGCTTGCCCACGTCGCGCAGGAAGTCCACCAGCGGCAAGTCGCCGAGCCAGTCGAGGTTGTTCGCCATGCGCGCCGGGTTCGACTTCACCTCGAAGTCGAGGAAGTGCTCGAGCTGCCGGCGGAGCCCCTCGGCGTTCTCGGCCGCCTGCTCCTTGGTGAGGAGCTGGCGCTCCGCGGTCCGCCCCGACGGATCGCCGATGAGGCCGGTCCCGCCGCCCACGAGGCCGATGGGCACATGGCCGGCCCGCTGGAAGTGCACCAATCCCATGATCGGAAGCAGCGAGCCCACGTGCAGGCTCGGTGCCGAGGGATCGAAGCCGATGTAGGCCGCGCGCCGTCCCTGGGCGAGGTGCTCGGCCGCCCCTTCGGTGGACGCGTAGAGCATCCCGCGCCAGTTCAACTCCTCCATGAATGCGCTCATGGCTTGGAAGGCTACGCTCGGGACGGATGGGGTCAAGGGATCACGGGGCCGGCATCGGTTTCGGGCGGGACGAAACCGTAGCACCGGGCCGCGCCGGTGCGTATCGTGCGGTACGGGACCCGAGCCGGAGGTGTCCATGAGCGAGTTCACGCACCGGCTATCGCATCAGCCCTGGCCCAAGCCGAGCCGCGGTGAGCAGGAGTACTTCCTCAAGGAGGAGTTCCGGAAGCGGATGGAGGCCGCGCGTCAGCGTGAGGATGAGCGCGCGCACGAGGAACGCCGACTTCGGCTCATGGCCCACCAGGACCGCTGTCCCAAGTGCGGAAGCAAGCTGGAGCGCATCACCGTAGACGGGGAGACCGCGGAGCAGTGCCCCACCTGCCTGGGCGTGTGGTTGGACCACGAGCTCTTCGACCGCCTCACCCACCCCCAGGCGAAGAACACCTATCTGACCGGGATCTTCCGGGGGCTCCTCCTGCAGTTCACGACGGGCGAGTTGAAGGGGTCGCCCCCTGGGAGATGACGAGCCCACGCCGGCCGAGCACGCGGTGGAGGGGCGGGCCGCGGCAGCCCGCCCCTCGTGTCGCTCCTGGATTTTCCGGGGTCGCTAACGACCGAGCTTCGCCTGCCGGTCGGTGACCATCGGGCTCCCGCGGTACCGCTCCGGGACGTTGTCCAGCGCGGCCGCTGCCGAGTCCGGCATCTGAAGCAGCATATACGCGTCGAACGCCGAGGTCTGCTTCCGGAGGAGCGCTCGAGGGTCGTCGGCAGGCACGTCCAACGCGGCCAGCGTCTCCAGGGCGGCCCGCCCGTCCTGCCTGTCCAGGATCAGCGACTCCACGTAGAGGAACCCGACCTCGAGGCTCTCGGGGTGGCGCGCGGCCATCTCGGCCACGAGCCGCGCCGCCTCCTCCGTACGACCGGCCTCCCGGTCGAGGCGCGACTGCGCGTAGAGCCCGGCCCTCAGCAGCCGGCCGATGTCCTCCGCCTCTCCGGTGCGGTAGCCCACCCCTCCCGCATACTCGTACACGAGCTCACCCCCGTGCCCGGCCGTCTCGTAGAGCTGGTGGGCTGCCGCGAGCCAGGCCAGGCCCACCGCAACGCGGAGCGCGGTGGCCGCGCGGCGCAGCCCGGAAGAGCCTCCGCGCCACGCGAGCCCCAGCGCGATCAGCTCGAGCAGGAGCACGCCCGTGAACACCGAACGGGTCAGTTCGCCCAGCTCCTCGTGGTGGACGACGAGATCGCGGGTGTCCGGGAGGCGCTCGGCCGGGCCGTGTGCGTCCGTGCCCGACTTGACGGCCACGAACGACGCGAGCGTCCCGATCACGAGGAGGGTGGACGCCATCGGACGCAGGAACGCCGGCCGTCGCAGGAATCCGAGCCAATAGATCGGGAGCCCGAGGAACAGGCTGGCGATGACGAAGTGGACGACCTGGGGATGGAACGGTCCGAGATTCGGCATGGGTGTCTCCGGAGGGTCGAACGACGGAAGCCGGGCAAACTAGCGGGTCGGGCCGCGCGCGCCAGTTCCGTCGGCGAGCGAGCGCATGGCATGCTCCGACGTCGTGCGCCGCCGCCGTCGCCAGATCCTAACCGGTAAAAGATAATGTTAACAGAACTTGCAGAGCCCTACCGTTATACATATAGTTTACAGGTTATGACAAGCCCAGAATTCCCGTTCGACGGGGATCACCTCGCGCTGGACTTCCTCAACACGCTGCCACGCCGTGCCGAGGGCGCGCGCGACCTCCTCGCCTCCCCCGCCGACGTGGCCGCGTGGCTCGCCCGGGCCGGCATCCTGACCGAGGGAGACGCGCTCAGGCTCCAGGCGAGCCCACCCGTGGCGCGGGTGCTCGAGATCGAGGCGAGGGGCCTCCGCGCCGCGCTCGCCGAGCTCGTCGAGGCGTTCGCGCGCGGCACCCACTTGCCGGAGCCTGCGGTGTGGGCGCTGAACCGCGTCCTCGAAGCCCGTCGGACCCGCGTCGTCGTCGACGTCGTCGGCGCGAACGCCACCCTGCGCGAGGACGCGGAGGCACGCATCCCGCTCGGGCTCCTCACGCCCGTGGCGGCCGCCGCGGCCGAGCTCCTGGCGAGCAGGGACCGCACGAGGCTCCGCCGGTGCGCCGCGACGGACTGCGGCCTCTGGTTCTACGACACCTCGCGCGGCGGAAAGCGGCGCTGGTGTTCGATGGCGAGGTGCGGTAACCGCGCGAAGGTCGCGGCCCACTACCGCCGCGCGCGCGCGGGCGCCTGAGCCCGCGCTCCGGCGTCGCGGCATCCTCAGCGCTTCTCGCGGAGCCCCTCGAGCGGCGGCTTCCAGGCCGCTTCCGCTTCCAGGTCGGGAACCCTCCGCCCCCACACGCCCTTGTGCGTCGGGCCGCGCGCGCCGGCGTCGCCCTTCAGGTGGCACACGACCAGCTTCTCGACCACGTTCATCGCCGGCAGCAGCGAGTGGAGGCTGACGCTCTTGCCCGCGACGCCGCGCGAGAGCAGCCGATCGCGGAGCTCCCAGTACCCGAAGTCGTCGTCGGTGAGGCCGACCACGTTCTCGGGCTTCAGGAACGTGGGCACCGCCGCCTCGTACGGAACCGTGCCGTCCCCGGTGTCCACCGGATGTGCTACCACGTTGCCGTGCTCGTCCACGGACCCGGACGGATACCCGTTCTTCCGGTCGGCCGAGCGCAGGTCGAACCACGGCTGTCCGGCCTCATCGGCGATGATGTGCAGGTGCACGCGCGTCTTTTCCCCCAGGCCGACGACGCACAGCCAGTCGTCGCGCGTCATGTCCGCGGCGCCCAGGCTCAAGCGCAATACGCGCGTCCGGTGGTCCGAGGCCTGGGTGAGCAGGCGCTGGAAGAGATCCTTCGCCGCATCCAGGCGTTCCTCCGTGCTCATCCCGGCCCCCTCGAGGCCGTGGAGGCGGATCTGCTCCGCGATCGTCCTCGCCACCGACGGTTGCCAGGTGGCGGCCCGGAACAGGTCCACGCCGAGCCCCGGCTCGGCCGTCACGGCGCCCCTGAACCTCGGCAGGAGATGGTAGAGCGCGGGCGTGAGCCGGGCGACCTCCCGCTCCGCCGACGCGGAGTCGCCGGGCAGCTCCGCCTGCCCCGTGATCATCTTGAGCGCCGCCTCGAACGAGCCCTTGAAGGGCGCTCCGAGGGTCGCGACCTTGCGCACCCGTTTGCGGCCCGCCCGCTCGACGTATCCCGCGACGATCAGGCCGCCCATCGAGTGGCCGACGAGATCCACCCTCCCCGAGCGTGCCGTGTATCCCGCCGCGTGGTAGTGGCGAAGGAGCGCCGTGCGTGCCACCACCTCCTCGACGAAGTCGGCGAGCCGCTCCTCCACCGCGTCGAGGGGCTGGCGCCAGTCGTAGGGAAACGGGAATACCGGGACCGTCTCGTCGGCCGCGGGGCTGAGGTCGTGGCGGAGGTCGTGGACGAACCCTCCGTACGGGAACCCGAACACCGTGTCCTCGCGCACGCGCGCGGGTTCCCGCTGCTCCCACCGCACGCCGTCGGGGTGGAGCTGCACACGCTCCCAGCTCTTGCGGAGGATCCCCCAGACCCCCTCGGGATCCACGGGATACTCGTCCCTGAGGTTGCTCGCGGTGATGCCGGGAACGACGACGACGGGCGGCTGTGGGCGTGCCATGACGGCCTCCGGTGGGAGGGAGGGGGTGGGGAGGCCTTGTGAAGCGTACGCGTGGGCGGGCGGGCCGCGCAACCGAGTCGGCGCGCGTGGCCTGGCGCGCAACCGACCTGGCGCGCGGTCGTGGGTAGCGGCACCTCGGGAAGGGTGACACCTGGCGAGGGCATCTCTCGTATGATACCATAGAAGATCGATCTCGTCCGATAGCATTCTGCCGCGGGGATCCCATGCTCGAACGTCCTCTGAAGCCGCAGTGGTTCCACATCCTCCTGGCGCTCGCCGGCCGGGACTTGCACGGCTACGCGATCCAGCGGGCCGTGCTCGACCGGACCGGCGGGGGCATCCGCCTGTGGCCGGCGATGCTGTACCGGTCGCTCGGGACGCTGGAGGAGAAGGGACTCATCCGGCAGGTCCCCACGCCCGAGGACGAACCGGCGGACGAGCGCCGCCAGTACTACGCGATCACGTCGTCCGGGCGGGACCGGCTACGGGAGGAGACCGCGATGCTGGCGAGCTGGGTGAACGCGGCCCGGGAGATCGAGAGCTGAGCGTGGAACGCGAGCTCCGCCTCTATCGAACGCTCCTGCGGCTGCTTCCCGGCCACTACAGGGCCGAGCACGCCGACGCGCTCGAGCGGCTGTTTCGGGACACGCTCGCGGATTGGAGACGGGAGAGGGGCGCGCCAGGAGCCGCGTTCTGGCTCGCGGTCGCATGGGACACGGCGCGCGCCGCCGCCGCGGAGTGGTGGCGCGCGCTCGGTGAGGTCGCACGGCCGGATCCGGCCCGAACGGTGGGGGGGCAGATGTCGTCGCTCGCGGGGGATGTGCGTTTCGCGTTGCGTCAGGTGGCGCGCCAGCCTGCGCACGGCCTCATGGTCGTGCTGCTCATGGCGCTGGGGGTAGCGGGAAATGCGGCCGTGTTCAGAATCTTCGAGGGTCTCTTCCTCAAGCCGCTGCCCTTCGAGGAGTCCGAGCGGCTCGTGGACCTCGACGAGACCGCGCCGGAGTGGAACCTGGAGTTCGTCGGCATCGCCTACCCGGACTTCGTCGCGTGGCGACAGGCCAACCGCACGTTCGAGGGGATGGCGGTCTTCAGCACGGATGGCGCGAACTTCTTCGACGGAACGTCCCCCGAGCACGTGTCCCTCGTGGAAGCGTCGCACGACCTGGATGACGTGCTGCGTCTCGAGCCCGAGCTTGGTCGCTTCTTCACGCCGGAGGAGGACACGCCGGACGGACCCCAGGTCGCCCTCCTCACGCGCGGCTTCTGGGAGCGGCGGTTTGCGGGAGATCCCTCCGTGGTGGGAGCGACCGTGTCGCTGAACGGCGTGACGCGGGAGATCATCGGCGTGCTGCCGAGCACCGCAGACTTCGTCGCCGAGGCCGACCTCTGGCTTCCGCTGCGCGAGGACGTGGACTCCGGAAGGGGCTGGTACCTCTCCGGCATCGCGCGCCTGAGGGACGGAGTCACTCTCGAACTGGCCCGCGAGGACCTCCTGGCCATCCATAGGGGGGTGACCGATGAGCGCGACGTCAACGAGGTCACGTCGCCGGTCGTCAACTCGATGCACGAGCGCCATCTGGGCGATGCCCGCATGAGCTCCGCGTTCCTGTTCGGCGCGGTGGGCATCGTGCTGCTCATCGCGTGCGCGAACATCGCCGGCCTCATGTTCGCCCGCTCGCTCGCGCGGGAGCACGAGATCGGTGTCCGCCTCGCGATGGGCGCGCCGCGAGGGCGTATCGTGCGCCAGCTCCTCACGGAGAGCGCGCTCCTGGCCGTCGTCGGCGCGCTCGCGGGCGTGGCGCTCGGCATCCGGGGCTCCGGTCTCCTCGTCGCCCGTCTGGCCGAGCAGCTCCCGGCGTGGGTCCGCTTCGACCTGGATGGGCGCTTTCTCGCGTTCATGCTGGTCGTTACGGGAGGCTCCGCGATCCTGTTCGGCCTGGCGCCCGCCCTCCAGGCGGCGCGACGAACCTCGCCCACGCTCATGGCCGACAGTCGCACGACCGGCTCGGCACGTCGAAGGCGGGCGCTCTCCGGCCTGGTCGCAGCCGAGGTCGCGCTCGCGGTCGCGCTACTCGTCGTGGGCGGTCTGAGCGTGCTCGACGTGCACCGGGTCGCCCGCATCGAGCCGGGTTTCGCGACGCAGGGCGTCTCGACGTACCGGCTCGGGCTCCCCGCCGCGCGGTATGCGGACGCCGACGCACGCCTCGCGTTCGTGGACCGCTACCTGGAGCGCTTGCGCGCGATCCCCGGCGTCGAGGGCGCGACCGTCGCAAACAACCTCCCGCTCGCCGGGCACTGGGGGTGGTTCTTCACCGTGGAGGACGCGC
>CAYPMO010000027.1:0-50601 GCA_964412015.1 uncultured Gemmatimonadaceae bacterium
CGCGAGACGGTCACCCAAGGCGCGGTCCTGGCGGCGATCGGCACGGTCATCGGCCTCGGCGCCTGCCTCGTGGCCGCTCCCTGGGTGCAGCCCCTGCTCTTCCGGACGGAGGCAAGGGACCCCCTGGTTCTCGGCGCGGTGAGCGCGGTGATCCTCAGCGTCGCGTGTCTGGCCTCGCTCCCGCCCGGTCTGCGCGCCACGCGCGTGGACCCGATGGAGGCGCTCAGGGCGGAGTGAGGCGGGGATGACCAAACTGGTCGAAGTGGTCACCGGCCCGTGATCGGCCCCCGACCGCTCACCCTACTCCCGTAGATCCTTCACCCTCACCGCCTTGCCTTCGGAGCGCGGCACCTCGCCCGGCCTCTTCATGTCCACCGTGCAGGTCACGCCGATCATCGACTTGATGTGATGGCTGATGTCGGACGCGAGCTTCGGATAGCTCGACTCGGGCGTCTCGGCCAGGGCCTCCACCTCCACGGTCAACGCGTCCATGGAGCCGTCGCGCCGCACCACGTCGTGCGGGTGCCCTTGCACCGACTCACCCCCCGGATCCCTGCCTCCCGCATCACCCGTGCGACACGGTTCCGGCTGGCCTTGGTCTCTCTAGCCGGAAGCTCCGCGTGCACCCGAGGCGCTCCGTAGGTGAAATCGGTCTCGGCGTGGATCACTCGGATCGCGCCCAGTACCGGCGACGGCTCGAACTCCCCTCCCGGTTCCTCCGGGCTCCGCCCGGCCCGGACCAGCTCCACCATCCGCCATCTGAACTCCGGCGGGTATCTCCTCCCGTCTGTGCCATTCGGACACCTGCTTTCGCCTCACCATAGGGGTGCCCACGGAAATCGGGGCATCTCCAACTCGTAGTCGATGATCGCTCCACGCTCCCGCAGCTCCGCATGGCGCGCGCGGACATCGTCCGCCGAGAACCAGAAGTAGACGTCCCACATCTTGTCCACCACGCGCCAGTTCGGAACGAGCTCCGCGTGCGCCGGAGCCTGGGTCAGCATGAACGTGAGGCAGTCGCGACGGACCATGCAGAAGTCCGGCGGCTTCCCCCCAAGTCCGGTCGTACTCCACCCCGAGGCGGCCGCGGAAGTACTCGGCCGAGGCGACCACGTCGCGCACGAGCAGGATGGGGGCGATCGTGACGTGCCCGATGCGCGGGAGCGTGCGGTGGATCATCCTGGAGCCGGCGGACTCTTGGTCGGGGCGGGAAGAGGGGTAAGCGGGAGTCGGGAAAAGGCCGAGTCGTCCTGGGGCCTGGCTTCAGCTCCCGTCCTCACCTCGATCGAGAAACGGGGCAAGTGAGCGCCGGAGAACCGTGAGGGCGGAGCTCATCTGATTCGCGACGGTCTGCGGCGAAATCCCCATTACGTCGGCGATTTCGGCGTACGAGAGGCCGTGGAATCTGTAGAGGTCGAACACCTCTCGGCGCCGGGGCGGCAGGGCCTCCATTGCAGCCGTCAACGCGGTCTGTAGTTCTCCCTCCTCCGCCTGGTCGAGGGGTGATTCCGCTCGGTACTCGGGCACCCTCTGGAGAGGCAACAGCCTACGCAGTCGAGAGTCTCGACTTCGAGTCCGGTCGATGGCCAGGTTTCGGGCTACCCGGTAGAGCAGGCCGAGGGAAGGAGTCGCCCTCGCGGTGAACGTCTCCCGCCGGCTCCACACGGTCCAGAACGTCTCCTGTGCGATGTCCTCGGCCGCGTCGAGGTCTCGTGTGAGCCGTGAGCAGTAGTCCACCAACGGACCCCAGCAGAGGCCCATCAGCGCGTCGAGCGCCCTCTGGTCCCCTCCCAAAGCCTCTCGGAGCCGTCGAACCGACTCAGGAATTTCCTCTTCCCCGACGGGAGGAGGGAGTTGTTCGCCCTCGCCCGCTCCAGCGCGTGGCGGAGGACCGAACTGCCGAGCCATGCAAGCCAACCTACGGGCATGCCCCGGGGAGCGGATAGTAGTGCCGCCCGTCCTGCTCCGTTAACGAGGCGAGCACGTGTGGTGAGCACGGTACCCCAACGCTGGTATCTGCCTCTTGTACGACATAATCCTGAAGGTCCTGAGCGGGAAGGCCTCACCGGAGGAGAGAAAGCGGGTCGAGGAGTGGAAGGCTGGGTCCGACGAGCGGGCCCAGGAGTTCCGCCAGATCGCCCGGCTCTGGAAGCTGACCGCTCTTCGAACTCCGGCTCGACGAGAACACGCCGAGGCTCTCGCCGAGATCCTAGCGCGCAGCGCGCGTCCGACCGAGGCGGGGCACGCTCCGCCGCGCCGATCCGTGAACCGCTTCGCCTGGCAGGCCGCCGCGTTGGCCGCATGTCTGGCTGCAGGGTTCCTGGCGCGCGATCTGTTGTTGAAGCCGACGCACGTCTCGCGAGGCCCCATTGAGATCGTGACGTCCGCCGGAGAGCGAGCTTCGGTTCTGCTCCCCGATGGAACCATGCTCCGCCTGGGACCCCAGAGTCGCATCCGTTCGGCGGATCTCGCCCGCAGGCGCGAGGTGGACCTTGAGGGCGAAGCGTACTTCGCCGTCGCCCACGACCCGGAGCATCCGTTCCTGATTCGCACTGCGGCCGGAGAGGCCCTGGTCCTAGGTACGCGATTCGAGATGCGGGCACGGGATGGAGATCTGCTCGTCTCCGTTCTGGAGGGTCGGGTCGCGGTCACGGCTGCGGGTGAACGCGTCGTCCTGGAAGCGGGCGAAGTCCGCCACGCGAGAGCCGATCTTCCTCCAGTCCCCGCTTCACCCGAGGAGCTCGAAAGCGTTCGCGGGCAACTGGGTTCTTTTGCCGCGTATCAGGACACCCCCTTGCGCGAGGTCGCGCGGGAGATCGAGGAACGATTCGAGCTCGACGTCCGCTTCACGGATCCGTCGCTCTCGGACAGGACACTGACCGCTTGGTTCCCCGAGGCAGACATGGAAAGCATGCTGCGCGTAATCTGCCGGGTCACCGAGGTGAACTGCACGCACGTGGACGGCACGCTGACCATCAGCCGCTGAGGCCGAGCACACTCATTCGCCGGTGAGGAGATCAACATGAGACGCGATCTACAATGCCTGGCGCTTCTCTTTCTTACCTGCGCCCACCCGGCGGCGGGCCAGACCCTGGTCTCGGCGGCACGGCCACTCGACATTGGCCCGGCGGCCGCAGCCGGGGAGGACATCCTCGCCCGACCTGCTGGACTTGACGTGCGGAGGGTGCCCTTGGCGGAAGCCCTGGCTCGACTTCACCATGGATCCGGCGTGCCCATCGCGTTCAGCCCGAGCCTACTTCCGGCCGACGCCTTAACCTCATGTCATTGCACGAGACAGTCCGTAGGCGAGGCTCTGGATCGGATCCTCGCGGGCACCCTCTTCACTTACTCTGTCTTTCGTGGGCAGGTGCTCATCGAGCGCCGCTCGGTTCGGGGCGCATCGTACTTCGACGTGCTCCCAGGATCGACGCGTTCGTCGAACGTCCGGATGGCAAGCCTGTCGATGCTCGAGCCCCGACAGGCGCTCGGCACCGTCACGGGACGGGTGATCAACGCTCAGAGTGGGCGCGCGGTTCAGAACGCACAGGTGCTGATGGCCGGCTTGGGCCGAGGCACACTAACCGACGCTCAGGGGAGGTACCACCTCACTGGCATTCCTGCTGGCAGCTATGAGCTCGAAATCCAGTCCATCGGGTATCGCTCTGCCCAGCGGAGCATCGTGATCCGTGGAGATGAGACCACGCGCGCCGATTTCCAGCTGGAGGTGAGCGCGGTCGCCATGGAGGAGCTTGTCGTGACAGGGCGGGCCGCTGGTACGGCTCGGCGGGAGATCGGCACGGCCGTCGTGAGCATCGGCGTCGCCGACCTCCGGGACGCTCCTGTCGAGAACATCTCCCAGATGCTCCAGGCCAGGACGCCCGGCCTCATCGTGATGCCCTCGGGCGGAAAGGTCGGTCAAGGGAGCCAGATCGTCCTCAGGGGAGCGGGCAGCATCAGCCAAACCAACAGTCCGCTCATCTACGTGGACGGCGTACGCGTGGACAATGCGTCCGAGTCTGCGCTCAGAACCGAAGGACCGTCTTCCTCCGGCCTGGACGAGATCAACCCGCTCGACATCGAGCGCATCGAGGTGGTCCGCGGCCCGTCCGCGGCTACCCTCTACGGAACCGAAGCCTCGGCCGGAGTGATCCAAATCTTCACGAAGCGTGGCCAGAGCGGTCAGGCGCAGTGGGATTTGCGGACGGACGTAGGCCTCTCGCAAACGCCTCGTGCGTGGTGGCGGCAATCGGAGTCCGTCTACGCGGACTGGTACTACGACAACATCGTCCGTACGGGCAGCCATCAAGGGGCGCAACTGTCGGTATCCGGAGGCCAGCAAGGCCTCACCTACTACGCCTCTCTGAGCGGCCGTGACGTGACCGGCGTGCTCCCGAACGACGGCGAGCGTTACGTGGCGTTCCGGTCCAACATCCAGGTGCTTCCCCGCCCGAACATGGTGCTGACGGTCAGCTCAGGGTACTCGCACCGGCGGGTTCAGCAGGCCCCGGACGGAAACAACCAGGAAGGTCAGACCATCAACGGACTGGTCGGCGGACCGAAAGGCCAGTGGAACCCTCCCGAGAAGCTCGCGGCGCTCGAGATGTTCCAGAACTCCGGGCGCTTCACGGGCGGAATCACCTTCGAGTACTCGCCGGGCAAGTTCTCACATCGAGTGACGGCCGGAGCGGATGTCCTGAACTCCGACGAGACCGAGTTCCTCCCCCCCGGGGTCATCGCTCGGTTCTCCGGCGGATACAAGGGAGACTACCGGCGCAACGCCACTAACCTGAGCCTGGACGTGGCCAGCACGTATCGAACGGACTTCACGGAGTCCATCCGCTCCACCACGTCCGTCGGCGTTCAGGCCTATTCGCGTGACATCGGCTCGAACGAGGCGTACGGGCAGACCTTCCCGTTCGGCGGGCTGGAAACCGTCTCCTCCACCTCAAGCGGCTACGCCGTCGGTGAGACTCGCGTCGAGGAGAAAAGCGCGGGCTTCTTCGTGGAGCAGCAGTTCGCCCATCGGAATCGATTGTTTCTCACTCTGGGCGCGCGAGCCGACGGACACAGCGCCTTCGGCAGGGACGTCGACTATCAGCTCTATCCGAAAGCGGACGTTTCCTATGTCCTCTCCGAGCACGACTTCTGGCCCCGTGACTGGGGCTCGCTGCGCGTGAGAGGAGCTTACGGCGCGGCAGGCCGGCAGCCCACGACCTTCGCGGCGGTTCGAACCTGGGATCCGGTCTCCGCAGGAGGCGGCTACCCGGCTGTCGTGCCGGCCAACGTCGGCAACCCCAATCTCGGGCCCGAGGTCACGCACGAACTCGAGCTGGGCTTCGACGCCTCCCTGTTCGGCGAGCGCATGAACGTCGGGTTCACCTACTACAACCAGCGCACGAAGGACGCGCTCTACCAGGTGCGGAGACCACCGTCGGAGGGCTTTCTGAGGACCCAGCTCGAGAATGTCGGCGAAGTATCGAATGAAGGGATGGAGATCAGCCTCGGCGGCGTATTGCTGGAAACGAGGCGACTGCGGTGGACGGCCCAATCCAATCTCTCGTTCAACGACAATGAGGTGGTGAGTTTGGGCGACCAGTCGTACCTGAACCACCGCTGGATGCAGTACACGCGCGAGGGGTATCCGGTGGCCAGCTTCTTCGGGGACCGCTTCATGATGAAGGACGGCGTCGTCGGCAACGCCAGCGACCTGCTGCGGCTCCCAGACGGAACTCTCCCCGAAGGCTGGGACTACCTGGGTCCTGCCACGCCCACGCGCACGATTCAGCTCAGCTCGACCCTGACTTTGGACTCCAGGCTCCACCTGAGCGTGCTGGTCGACCACCAGGGCGGGCACTTCCGCCACGACCACACCCTGCGCTGGTTGATGGACCCGCGGCGCGACCTCCGACAGGACGCGGAATACGCGGGAGACATCGTTGCCACGGCCGGACCGGTCGCGAGGATCTGCCGCAACCCCCCGGACGCGTTGGTGGAGCGGGTGTGCAGGACCAACTCCCTGCTCACGGAAGGTTACTTCGTGGTTCCGGCCGACTTCTGGAAGTTGCGTGAGGTCGTGCTCTCGTATCGCGTGCCGGAGGACATCCCGGCTCGTTTCGGGGCCTCTTCCCTCACGGTCTCGCTCGCGGGCCGCAACCTCTGGCGGTGGATGAAGCGGGAGAGCCTGGAGCCCGAGGCCAACCTCTATTCGGATGAACCCCTGCAGCGAAACGCCTATTTCGATACCCCGACGCCACGACAGCTCGTGTTCAGTCTGGGCGTGCGCTTCTGATCTTGCACCCACGACGAGTGACGCAATCATGAACGCCATGGCTAGGACTTTCGGCAGGGCACGCCGTCGGAGCGAAGTGCCTCTGCTGACAGCAATGTGCACACTCCTGGGGACCGGCTGCGATCTCAACGTCTCCAACCCGGGATCGGTCGAGGACGATGACCTCAACGCGGTTCAGGCGATATCGGCATTGGTGAGAGGCGCCGAGGGGGCGCTCGCGTACGCGAACACCGGTGAACGGCCGGGTGGAAGCTTCAGCGCCGGAGGATTCCTTACCGACGAGATCGTCCACTCCGGGCAGTACGTCGGGATTCGCAACTGGAGCTATGGGACGCCGATCGACACCGACGGAGAGACGGATAACCGGTGGGCTCTCTCCTCTCAGGCCCGGTGGGTGGCAGAGGACGCGATCCGACGCATCTCGACCCTTGTCGACGATCCCTCACGCGACCTGAACGTAGCGTGGGCCAACCTCTGGGCCGGCTTCGCGAACCGCGTGATGGGCGACCATTTCTGCGAGGCGGTCATCGACGCCGGGCCCATCGAGCCGAGCCGGGTCTTCCACGAACGCTCCGAGGCGTTCTTCAATGCGGCGATCCAGATCGGTGAGGCCGTAGCGAACTCGGAGGTCACGCTCGCCGCCTACGCGGGTAGGGCCCAGACCCGCACGATGTTGGGCGACTGGAGCGGAGCCGTGTCTGACGCCGCGCGGCTAAGCACGGACTACGTGTTCTGGCAGCGCCACTCCGAGAATTCCGCCCGCGAGTACAACGGCCTCCACGAGCTCTACCTGAGGGATACGCAGGCGACGGCCTGGGGCACTCCCTTCGCGCTGTGGGGCACCGAGGTGACCGGAAAGGGGACGTTCGAGGGTGATCCGCGCGTCACCTACCAGCAAACCGGCAAGAACGGCGGCGACCAGCGCAGGCCGCAGTGGAACCTGCTTAAGTATCCCACGCGGAGCTCGAGCGTGGCGCTCGCCAAGGGAACGGAGATGCGCCTCATCGAAGGAGAGGCGGCGTTGCTCAGTGGCGACGTGGGCGGCGTCGTATCGAAGATCAATGCGGTCCGGAGTTATCGAGGGCTCGCTCCGATATCGGCCACGACGACGTCACAGGCGTGGGAGGCCCTCATGAAGGAGCGCGGCCTGGAGCTGTGGCTCGAGGGCCGCAGGATCGCCGATCTGCGTCGCTGGGCTGTCGCGCCCGGCTCGGTACCGTCCAAAGTGGTGCGTGCGGAAGGGCCCGGAGGCTCGGCCACGGACGTGGCGACCCCCGTGCTGGACGTGCCGATGCTCTGTCTCCCCATAGGAACCACGGAGAGGCTCACGAACCCGCACATCCGCTAGCCCGAGGGCATGGGCATGAATCGCTACTCCCCCTTTGGCACGAGCCTCGCGCGGAACACGGGGGGCGCCTGGATCGTCGTCCTGGGCCTCCTCGTGAGCGGCTGTCGATCCGCGGCGCCCGCGCGCCCGATCGGCGTCGAGCTCGGCAAGCGCTTGGAGGCTGCGGAAGCGATGGTCTCCACGGCCCATCCTCTCGCGAGCCAGGCCGGACTCGAGATGCTCCAGAAGGCCGGCAACGCCGTGGACGCGGTGGTCGCAGCTGCCTTCGCCATCGGAGTCGTGGAACCCATGATGTCCGGGCTCGGAGGCGGGGGCGGCATGCTCATCTGGATGGAGGCCGAGAGGAGGGCGGACTACCTCGACTTCTACGCGAGGGCTCCCGCACACCCCGATCTCGCGATCGTGCACCATACGGGTTCCTCCAACACCCCCATGGGCGTAGCGGTCCCGGGCACCGTTCCCGGGCTCTTGGAAGCACACCAGCGCTTCGGCGCCCTCACCCGCGAAGATGTCCTCGCACCGGCTATCCGCTTGGCCGAGGGCGGCTTCCCGGTGGGCGGCCTTCTGGCGCGGCTCATCGCGGCCGACTCCGCCAAGTTGACCTGGAATCCCGACGCGCAGCGGATCTTCTGGCCGGGCTACCGCCCGCTGGGTGCCGGGGAGACCCTGCGTCAGCCCGAGCTTGGCGCAACGCTTCGCACCATCGCCCGACAGGGACGTGCCGGGTTCGATCAGGGAAAGGTCGCCCGGGAGGTCATCTCCGTGCTGAGCGCGGGCGGCAATCCCATGACCGAGGCCGACCTGCAGGAATTCGCGCCGCGCTGGAAGCGACCCTTATGTGGAGAGTATAAGGGGCGCGTCGTCCTCTCCGCACCTCCGCCCCAGTCGGGCGTCCAAATCGTGCAGACCCTAAACCTCCTCGACCGTCACGACCTCGCGAGCCTCGGTTATCCGGCTCAGTCGGCACAGGCGTTCCACATCCTCGCTTCGACGCTCCGCGCCACCACCGCCGACCGCGAAGCCTACCTGGGCGACCCCGACTACGCGCACATACCCGTGAACGGAATGATCTCGGCACAGTATGCGGAACGGCGTGCCAGGATGGCGAACCAGGACCCCGCTCCGAGCACCATCGCTCCCGGTGCTCCGTGGACGGCCGAAGGCGAAGGTCCGAGTGCCGGGTGCGTGGCTTTCGATCCGTTCCGAAGCCCGGCCCCGGCGTCCACGGCAGCACCGGGAGGGAGGGCCACAGCCGGATCCGGCGTGGGAAGGAGCAGGCGAAGCGCCGACGGCGAGACGACCCACCTCTCCGTGGTGGACTCCCACGGCAACGCGGTATCGCTGACCTTCACGCAGGGAGCGTACTTCGGGACGGGCGCGTGGGCCGCCGGGACGTTCCTGAACACCGGGATGTTCATGTATCCGGAGGACCCGGAAAGCGCCAGCGCTCTCGGCCCACACAGGGCTCCCCTGTCCACTACGGCCCCGACGATCATCATGGAAGGAGGGCGCGTCCGCACCGTCGTCGGGTCCCCGGCCGGTGACCGCATTCCTCCTGCCGTGGTCCAGACCATCGTCTACATCCTGGACTACGGCCTCGACCCAATCGAAGCCGTGCGAATGCCGCGCCTCAACCCGTTCCCAGAGAGCACGAGGGTCGAAGTCGAGCAGGGAATCACCGGCGAGGTGCTCGGAGTCGCTCGGCGCCTCGGATACGAACCGACGGTCATGCCCCCATTGACGCTGCAGTTCGGAGGCGTGCACCTGATCGACCGGCGGAACGGGCGGTGGGTCGGCGCAGCGGACCCCCGGCGGGATGGAGAGGTGAAGGGAATCGGGGGCGGACGCAGGGAATGAGGCCGCGAAGCTCTTCAAGAGCCCAATCCCCTGAAGAGACGCGTCGAGAGATCAGGCAAGAAAGAACCCACGGCAATCCCCAAGCCCCCCGTCGCCCCGGATGAGTTCCTCCCCCTGCGCACGCCCCGCGCGCATCCGTTGGGCAGTGCTCCTCGCACGCATCTATGAAATTCTTCCCCTGCTGTGCTCCGCGGGCGGAGATAAGGATCCTCGCGTTTGCCTTCGGCGAGCTCGGCTTCGCCTCGGTTCTCACGGATCCGCTCGTCGTCTCCGCCATCCTCCTCCACCTCGACCTTCCCCACCGACCTCCGCGAGACGGTCACCCAAGGCGCGGTCCTGGCGGCGATCGGCACGGTCATCGGCCTCGGCGCCTGCCTCGTGGCCGCTCCCTGGGTGCAGCCCCTGCTCTTCCGGACGGAGGCAAGGGACCCCCTGGTTCTCGGCGCGGTGAGCGCGGTGATCCTCAGCGTCGCGTGTCTGGCCTCGCTCCCGCCCGGTCTGCGCGCCACGCGCGTGGACCCGATGGAGGCGCTCAGGGCGGAGTGAGGCGGGGATGACCAAACTGGTCGAAGTGGTCACCGGCCCGTGATCGGCCCCCGACCGCTCACCCTACTCCCGTAGATCCTTCACCCTCACCGCCTTGCCTTCGGAGCGCGGCACCTCGCCCGGCCTCTTCATGTCCACCGTGCAGGTCACGCCGATCATCGACTTGATGTGATGGCTGATGTCGGACGCGAGCTTCGGATAGCTCGACTCGGGCGTCTCGGCCAGGGCCTCCACCTCCACGGTCAACGCGTCCATGGAGCCGTCGCGCCGCACCACGAGCTGATAGAGAGGCGCGATGCCGGCGAACCCGACCAGGTTCGCCTCCACCTGCAACGGATAGACGTTCACGCCGCGGATGATCAGCATGTCGTCGTTGCGCCCGGTCACACGCTTGATGCGTACGTGCGTGCGCCCGCAAGCACACGGCTCGTCGCTCAAGTACGTCACATCGCGCGTACGGAAGCGGATCAGCGGCAGGGCCTGCTTGGTGAGCGTCGTAATCACCAGCTCGCCCGTCTCACCGATGGGCAGCGGCTCGCCGGATTCGGGATCGATGATCTCGAACAGGAAGTGATCTTCCCAGCCGTGCAGACCCGAGCGCTCCTCGCAACACTCGGCGCCCACGCCCGGTCCCATGATCTCGGAGAGCCCGTAGATGTCCACGGACTTGATGCCGAGCCGCTCGTCGAGCTCGGCGCGCATGGCCTCGGACCAGGGTTCCGCACCGAAGACCCCGATCGCGAGCGGCAGGGCACGGATGTCGACGCCTCGCGCTTCGGCCACCTCCGCGATGTTGAGCGCATACGAAGGTGTAGAGCACAACACGCGCGCACCGAAATCCTTCAGCAGGAGAATCTGCTTCTCGGTATTGCCGCCCGACATGGGCACGACCGTGGCGCCGAGGCGCTCCGCGCCGTAGTGCACTCCGAGACCGCCCGTGAACAAGCCGTAGCCGTAGGCGTTGTGCACGATGTCGCCCGGGCGCGCACCCGCCGCCGCGAGGGTGCGCGCCATGAGGATGGCCCACACGTCGATATCGTCGCGCGTGTAGCCCACGACGGTCGGCTTCCCGGTCGTCCCGGACGAGGCGTGTACACGCACCACCCGCTCATGCGGCACGGCGAACAGACCGAACGGATAGGTGTTGCGCAGATCGTCCTTGACCGTGTACGGCAGCCGCCGCACGTCGTCGAGGCTCTTCAGTTGGTCCACCGAGAAACCGGACGCGTCGAACGCCCGACGGTAGTGCGCCACGTTGCCATACGCGTGGTTCAGGGTTCGGCGTAGGCGATCCAGTTGCAGCGCTCGCAGCTCGCGACGCGGCATGGTCTCGATATCGGGCTGGAACATGGTGTCGCTATACCTCACGGATCCAACGCTCTTCGGATGCCCTCCCCTCCCCCACACGACATTCGGTGCTCCCGGTGCTTGAACGCCCTGGCCCCTTGTCTCATCCCGACCCCGAGCTCGCCGGGCCAATCTCCCATGCTTCCTTTAGGCATGCAACCGTCGCCGGCGACGATGAGCGCCGCTGTGCGCGTGCGAGGCGACGGCGTCGTGAGTCGCGCCACCCTGGCCTACTCCACGCCCTTGGTGCGAGGGGTCGAGCGGGATGGTAGCGTTCAGGAGATGCAGGAGACGGTCCTCGCCCACTTCGGGCATCATTGGGAGGCCGAGTTCGCGCAGGGGTACCTCGAGGACGCGGGTATCCCCTCGCGGCTGGTCTCGGACGGGGCGGCCGGAGGCCAGCCCTATGTCGGAGGGCTGGCCGGAGCTTCGATCCGCGTGGCCGGGGCCGACGCAACTCGGGCCCGCGACGTCCTCGTGTCCGCCGGCCTCCTGCCCGGGAGGCGTGCGGAACCGGATCCAGGACGCGCTCTCCGGAAGGGCGGCCTCGGGCCGCTCGCCCGCGCCGACCTCGAGGATCTCACGGAACGGCTCGAGGCGGCCCGCAAGGCCGAGGTCCGTCACTTCATCCGGTGCATGCTGGGCATGACGCCCTCGGCCGTGATTCCCTTCGTGGGTCTCGCTCTCGAGGGAAGCGTGGCCCTCATCGCCCTCCTGTGCGTCCTCGTGGTGTTCGTGGAGGGGTGGCGGTGGATCCGCGCCGGGCGGCTCGTCAGGCGCCTCGAAGCCCAGTTGGCAAACGTGGAGGACGATGACTGAACCCAAGGGGGATCACGTCTGGTCGGACGGCGCGTGTCCTTCTACGTTTCGTGCGAGCGCCACAATGTGTGGGGTCTGACGAGCATGGGCCTCGGTGGCCCCGCGCAGCGCGCTGATCATGGCCTGGTTCTCAACGAAGAAACGCGTCCTCTTCGAGGCGATCGCAACGGGTGACAGCGAAGCCGTCAAGCGGGCGTTGGAGGCTGGAGGCAAACCGGACGCTCTCCAGGATGGGGAGAGCGCGGTCCTGAAGGCAGCCACCGCCGGCCGTTTCGACATCCTCGAGGCGTTGATCTCGGCCGGAGCGGACGTGAACCGGCCCACCAGCGGCGAGGCGGAGAGAACGGGGGGTCACGGACGGACCCCCCTGATCGCCGCGGCCGAAGGCGGCCATCTCGGATGCGTCTCCGCCCTCCTCAAAGCCGGCGCGCACGTGGATGCCCGGATGATGCACGACGATGAGAGCTGGATGAGTGCTCTGTCCGCGGCCGCCCTCAACCGGCATCTACACGTCGTGAAGATGCTTCTTGCGCGCGGGGCCAGCGCCGTCGGTAACCCACAGGATCGGCCGCTGTGGTACGCGGTGAAGGGCGGTGACGTCGAGGTGATCATGGCCCTCGTCGAAGCGGGCGCCGACGCGAACGCGACGATCGAGAGGATGATGGGCAACTCGTTCGTGCATCTGTCGCCCATGGCCGTTGCCTTCGACCGGAAGGACAACGAGATCATCGAGATGCTCGAGAGGGCGAGAGCGGTGGCCACCTATCCGGATCTCATGCACCTCTACGGCGGAGCGATCGACTCGGTCCTTCAGGCTTCGTGCCCCAGGTGCGGATCGAAGGGCTGGGAGCTCTACTCGGTCCGCGTGCGCTTCGACTCGAGCGGACCCTTCTTCCACCCGAGCACCCGGTTCCGGTGCCCGGCGTGCGGTGCCACCGGGACGATCGCCGAGCTCAGGGGCGCAGCGTAGCAGGCGCCGTCGGGCCGCGGGCTGCCCCCTGGCCGGGGGTTTAACGTCCGTGCCCGTCCCGGGCTCTGGATATCCGTATGCACCAGTGACCTTTTCCGGCGATCATCCATGAAGACGCGACGGATCATCTCCTTCGCGGTGTTCCTCTGCTTCATCGTCCTGGCCCTGTCGGGGCTCCTCATGTTCGTCGGCCCGCAGGGACGGGTGGCGCACTGGTCCCGGTGGACGCTGATAGGGCTGACCAAAGAGCAACTCGCGGCGGTGCATTCCACCGTGATGGTGCTCTTCCTGGCTGTAGGGATCTGGCACATCGTCCTCAACTGGAGGGCCATCCTGGGATACATGCGGAACCGTTCGAAGCGGATCCGCATCCTGACTCCGGAGCTCGGGTTCGCGTTGGTACTCACCGGGCTCTTCGTGGTAGGACCTCTGGCCGGGATCTCTCCCTTCAAGCAGTACCTGGAAGTCGGCGAGAGTCTGAAGGCCTCGTGGCAGGTCGAGAGCGGGTCGCCTCCCTGGGGGCATGCCGAGGAGAGCACGCTGGCGCGTTTCTGCCAGCGCATGGAGGACCTCGATCATGCGCCGGACGGGCGCCCCATCGCCGTCGACTGTGACCTAGCGGTCCAGGCCCTGCGAGCCCAGGGCCTCATCGTGGAGAGCATGGAGCAGCGTCTCGTGGACATTGCCGAGGCGAACGGCACCACACCCCAGGCCATCTCCGAGGTCGTCCTGAGCGTGGCCCGGCCGCTGACCCCGGAGGAGGCGACGGTGCTCATCCAGGCCGCGGGTTCGGAGGCACGATTCCAGCGGCCCTCGCCGGGGCTGGGACGAGTGACTCTCGCCTCGTACGCGGAGCAATACGGGTACGACCTGGCCGAGATCCAGTCCATCCTGGCGAGCGCGGGGTACGTACTGGACCCCAAGGCCAGGCTCCGGGACGAGGCCGCCCGCCTCGGCACCGATCCTCTGGGGATCTTCGAGATCCTCAACGGGGGGGCAGGGGCCGCCGAGCGCTGAGGAGCAATCGTAGCGACCCACGATGGCCACGTGGCGGTCTCCGGGATGGAGGAGCACCACCTGCGGTTGAACGAGCCACCCCTTCCTCGGTAGGGCGCGCTTCACCACCGCCTTCATCCCCTCTCCCGAGCGCCTCACCCCTCGAGGGGATGGCTCGATGGGTCACCGCGAGCGCATGATGTACCGTCGCCCGACCAACGGTCACGAATTCGATGGAGGCATTTCCACTGGAGCGCTCGATCCGGGCGGCGGGTTTGTGGGGCGGGGGGGGGGCGGGCGCGGGGTTGCGGCGGGCCGGCGGGGGCGCCCCGGCCGGCGAAGCCGCGCCGCTGTTCGCTTCCCACGAGCCGTTGCAGCTCACGCTCGCGGCCGACTTCCGGGCGATCCGCGGGGACCTGAGCGAGGATCCGGAGGACCGGCCCGGGCTCCTCGTGCTGTCGGACGGGGACACCCTGCACGTCGAGCTCCGGCCGCGCGGGGAGTTCCGCAGGGACCCCGCCCACTGCTCGTTCCCTCCCGTGCGCCTGGACGTGCCCACGAGGAGCGCGGCAGGCACCCCGTTCTCCGGCCAGGACAAGCTCAAGGTGGTGGTCCCCTGCCGGCTCAACCGCGACAGCTACGAGCCCCTGGTCCTGCGCGAGTACCTCGTCTATCGAGCGTATCAGGCCGTCACGGACGTGTCGTTCGGGGTACGGCTGGCGCGCGTCACGTTCGAGGACACGTCCGGCCGCGACGACACGGTCACTCGCTGGGCGTTCTTCATCGAGGATGCCGCCGCGCTCGCCGCGCGCGTCGGTGCCGAGCTCCTCGACATCCCTGAGGGGAAGGTGGTGCGCGCGGACGCTCTCGACCCGATCGGTTCCACGCGCGTGGCGCTCTTCCAGTACATGATCGGCAACACGGACTGGCACGACGCGCGGATCCACAACGTGGCCTCCCTGCTCATGGTAGGGCGCGTCGTCCCGGTCCCGTACGACTTCGACTTCGCGGGCGCCGTAGACGCTCCCTACGCCGAGCCCAGTCCGGACCTCCCCGTCAAGAACCTGAAGGAGCGACTCTACCGGGGCTGGTGCTGGCCGGGCCTGGATCCGGGACCCCTGGTGACCCATTTCCATGAGATCCGCCCCGCCATCGAGGAGCTGTACCGGTCGTTCGAGCCCCTCGACGCTCGCACCCGCGAGGACGTCCTGAGCTACTTCGCCGGCTTCTACGACGACGTGAGCACCCCCGACCGCGCGCTGCGGCGCGTGTTCCGCAACTGCCGTAAGCTCCCCTGACCGCGCTCGGACGATACGCTCACGATCTCCGGAACGATGTGCGGGCGGCAGTTGTCCTCGCTGCTCGGCGTCTCAGCCCCCTGGTCCGGCGGCCCGCCGCGCTCCTCCCTACGGAACCAGCCCGCTCCGGTTGACCCCGTCGGGCATGGCATCCATGAGGATCCACTCGCGGAAGAACGGATCCGCGACGGCGGGTTCGGATCCGGCCAGGAGGTGACGCGCCCTCAGACGCTCCACGGCCTTGAGCACCGCCGCGGGAGTCGGAAGGCCGAAGCTCCGGAGGGTGTCCCGCGAGGTGAGGTGCTCCGCCCCGGACGCGAGCGCCCGCAGCACGTTGCGGTGGGAGTCCGCCAGCTCCACCCAGACGCGCTCGTAGGTGGCTCGGCGGTCCATCACGATGCGTCGCGCGGCGGGAGCGATGTCCCCCGGGTCGGCCGAGCCCCGGCCCACCCCACGCTCATAGACCTCCCGGGCCAACCGGAGGATGTCCTCCGTCCTGGGACCGGCCCAGGCGACGATGCCCGCGGCCGTCCCGGCCTCGGGCGTCACCCCCCGGGAGCGCAGCCGATCCTCGATCCACGCGGCCAGGAGCTGCGGCTCGATCGGTCCCACGGTGAACTCGTCGAAGATCCCGTGGAGGGGACCGGCGGGGCCGACCAGGGTCTCCACCACGCCCACCGCGGACCCGGCGCACACGAACGCGAGGCCGTGGCTCTCCTGGATGGCGCTCCTCAGCAGGGCCGCCGCTCCGGCCTCCAGCTCCTCGATCCTCTGGAACTCGTCCAGCACCAACGCCACCGGCTGTGCGGCTTCCACCGCCACGGCATCCAGGCGACCGATCACCTGGAGGAGAAGCTCGCGCGCCCGGTCCCCGTGCAGCTCCCCCGGTGCGCTCGTCAGGGTGAAGGTGGGGTTGCCCGCGGGGTCGGCCCGAACCCCGAGGCTCACGCCCAACCCGAGCCAGAGAGCCTGGAGCCGCTCCCGCCAGGACCAGCTCCACGGCACCGCGGCGACGATCCGACGGAGGACCTCCTCGAGCCGCGCAGCGGTCCAGAGATCCACGGGGACCACGACCGCGCCTCGCGCCGACGCGTGCAGCGCCGCCTGCTTGATGATCGAGCTCTTTCCCTGCCGCCGCTCGCCCACGAGGAGCAAGCGTCCGGAGGAGAGCATGGCCCGCGTGGTCGCCGCCACCTCCCGGGCCCGGTCGGTGAAGTGCTCGTCGGAGACGACCTCCCCGGTCCGGAAGGGAGGGTCGGTGCGCTGATCGGAGGATGGACGGACGTTCATTTACCGTAAGGTAATATACCTATTGGTAAAAGCAACCGCCGCGCACCGCAAAACCACGATGGCCGCCCTTGTCGACCGCCGGCCCGGTCGTCCACGCCGCCGCCCTCCACGCAAGCCCGCCGCCCCGGGGGCCCTGGCAGATCGCCCCCCATCCCAGTCTCTTCCCCGGTGCAGCGCCGTAGCCAAACGACGACCCGAAGGAGTGAAGCCGCCCGACATGACCGACCGCATCCAGCTCGGCGCGATCGACTACGTCATCCTGCTGGTCTACTTCCTGTTCGTGCTGGGCATCGGGTGGGCGCTCAAGCGCTACACGAGGACAAGCGAGGACTTCTTCCTCTCCGGCCGGTCCATCCCCGCCTGGATCGCGGGCCTCGCGTTCCTGTCCGCGAACCTGGGCGCCCAGGAGATGATCGGGATGGCGGCCTCGGGAGCGAAGTACGGGATCGCCACGAGCCACTTCTACTGGGTGGGCGCGATCCCGGCGATGGTGTTCGTGGGTGTCTTCATGATGCCGTTCTACTACGGCTCGCGAGCCCGCTCGGTGCCCGAGTACCTGAAGCTCCGCTTCGACGAGAAGACCCGCGCGTTCAATGCGATCGCGTTCGCGACGATGACCGTGTTCTCGTCCGGCATCTCGATGTACGCGCTCGCGAAGCTCCTCGAGCTGCTGCTCGGGTGGGACTTCAACGTCTCGCTGTCGATCTCGGCGCTGATCGTGCTCGCCTACATCTACCTCGGCGGGCTCACGTCGGCGATCTACAACGAGGTCCTCCAGTTCTTCCTCATCGTGCTCGGATTCGCCCCGCTCGTGTTCCTGGGGCTCCGCGACGTGGGCGGCTGGGACGGCCTCGTGGGCCGGTTGGACGGCGTGGCTGCCGCGAACGGTTACGCGCCCGGCGCCTGGAGCCACTCCTGGGCGACCATGGCGAGCCCCGCGGCGAACCCGATGGGCGTCGAGTGGTTCGGCATGGTAATGGGCCTGGGCTTCGTGCTCTCGTTCGGCTACTGGTGCACGGACTTCCTGGTGGTCCAGCGCGCGATGGCCGCCGACTCCATGTCCGCCGCGCGGCGCACGCCGCTCATCGCGGCCGTGCCGAAGATGCTCTTCCCGTTCCTCATCATCGTCCCGGGCATGATCGCGATCGGCCTCACGTACGCCGACGGCGCCTTCACGCTCCCGCGCATGGCGGACGGGACCTGGGACTACACGATGGTGATCCCCAGGATGCTCGCGCACTACTTCCCGCCCGGGGTCCTCGGCCTCGGGCTCACCGCGCTCATGGCGTCGTTCATGTCGGGCATGGCGGGCAACGTAACCGCCTTCAACACAGTCTGGACGTACGACATCTATCAGAGCTACGTGCGCCGGGACGCCTCCGACGCACACCTGCTCTGGGTGGGGCGCATGACCACCGTCTTCGGAATCCTCGCCTCGGTGGGCACCGCGTACCTGGCCACGAGGTTCAACAACATCATGGACTTCCTCCAGCTCGTGTTCGCGTTCGTGAACGCGCCGCTGTTCGCCACGTTCCTCCTGGGGATGTTCTGGACGCGCGCCACCGGGCACGGCGCCTTCTTCGGGCTCGTCACGGGCACGCTGGCCGCCGCGCTGCACCACGGGCTGACGCTCCCGGTGGGAGCGGCGGCCGGCATCAAGGGCGGTTGGCTCGCGGCCGCCCCCCTGCACCCCTACACGAGCGAGATGGCGCAGAACTTCTGGACCGCGATCTGGGCGTTCACGGCCTGCTTCGTCGCGACGGTCGCGATCTCGCTGGCGACCACGCGGCGGAAGACCGACGAGGATCTGATGGGGCTGGTCTGGTCCTTGACGCCGCGCGTCCGCGAGAAGCATCTGGTCTGGTGGAAGCGGCCCGAGGGCCTCGGGGTCCTGGTGCTCGTCCTGGCGATCGCCCTCAACATCGTCTTCTGGTAGGACGGAGGACGTATGCGACTCGATATCCGAACGCCGATCGGGATCATGTTCACCGTCCTGGGCGCGGTGCTCGTCGTCTACGGTTTCCTGACGGCGGGCTCCGAGATCTACGAGCGGTCCCTGGGCCTGAACATCAACCTCGGCTGGGGCCTGGTGCTTCTCGGGTTCGGAGGGGTGATGCTGTGGCTGGGGAGGCGGGGGCGGCCCGGAGCCCGGTCGTAGGACGATCCGCCACCGCGTGGAGGACGAGGGGCGGCGAGGGCACGTGTGTCAACCTGGCCGGTCGCAACCGCCCCAGGGATGTGGAACCTAGCCGCCCGACTCGCCCTCGGGCGCCCCATCCTCGTCGGCGTGCTTCTCCCCGGATCCTCGCAGGGCATGCTCCTCCATCTCGAGCTGGAATCGGATGGAGGCGATGCCTTCGCGAAGGATGCGGGCCTTCGTGCGCTGCGACCCCGAGCGGCCGGCCGCGGTCTCCATGCTCCCGGCGAGCTGTGCGAGCTGGTCGAAGCCGGCGCCCATGAGGTTCCGCTTGAAGTGGCCGTAGCGACGCTTGAGCTGCTGCGCGATCTGGTCCTCGTGGGCCTTCGCCGTAGCGAACTGCTCCGTGAGTGCGTGGAGGGTCTGCGTCGAGCGCGACAGCTCCTCCAGTGCGGCGAGCTTGGGTGCCGTACGCGGATCGATTCCAGACATCGACATCCTCCCGACGGGCAAACGAATACCCACGGCCCGAGGACGAAAGCGCCCATGGGGAGCTATATCGGGCTGGACGCGCATGCGTCAAGGCGACGCACGGGCTTGCAGGGCACCGGTCCCGACGGCGAAGCTACTCACACCAGTTCCACCCGAACGAGTCCGTCCTTCCCTCGAAGGGGTCGAGGACCATGTTGATCGTCGCCGCTCTCGGCGGGAACGCGCTCCTCCGGCGGGGTGAGGCCCTGACCGTCGAGAACCAGCGCGCCAACGTGCGCGCCGCGTGCATGGCGCTGGCACCCATCGCCGCCGAGCACCAGCTCGTGGTCACCCACGGGAACGGACCGCAGGTGGGGCTCCTCGCGCTCCAGCAGGCCGTCTTCGGCGGACTCCAGCCGTTCGACGTGCTGGGAGCGGAGACCGAGGGGATGATCGGCTACATGATCGAGCAGGAGCTGGGAAACCTGCTCCCCTTCGAGCGCCCGTTCGCGACGCTCCTCACTATGATCGAGGTGGATCCCGCCGACCCCGCCTTCCGGAACCCCACCAAGTTCATCGGCCCGGTCTACCCGAAGGACGAGGCCGACCGCCTGGCCGCTGAAAAGGGTTGGACATTCCGGCGGGAGCAGGAGGACGCCTGGAGGCGTGTCGTGCCGTCCCCCGAGCCGAAGCGGATCTTCGAGATCCGGCCGATCCGGTGGCTGCTCGAGCGCGGCACGATCGTCATAGCGGCGGGGGGCGGTGGAATCCCCACGATGTACGACCCCGGGGCCGACCGGAAGCTCATCGGCGTCGAGTGCGTGATCGACAAGGACCTGGCGTCGGAGCTCCTGGCGCGGGAGCTGAACGCGGACGCGTTCGTGATGCTCACCGACGCCGAGGCGGTCCTGGCGGATTGGGGGACCCCCTCCGAGAGGCCCATCCGCCGCGCCTCGCCCGAGGCCATGCGCGCGCTGGACTTCGCCGCGGGCTCGATGGGCCCGAAGGTCGAGGCCGCCTGCCGATTCGCGCTCGCCACGGGGAAGAGCGCCGCGATCGGGGCGCTGGCCGACCTGGAGCGCATCCTCGCCGGCGAGGCGGGCACCACGGTGACGGCGGAGGCGGACGGCGTCGAGTACGGGTGAGGCGGTGGCGCGGGTGTGCGCGGGGTGCCGGCTCCCTACCCCTCCCCGACGTCCCGCCGCGCCCGCCACGGCCTGAGCCCCGGGTAGGGCCGGCGCGTGCGCCACAGGACCCAGGACGAGACGGCCATCCCGACGGCGGCCACGGCCGTCATCCACGGCTCCACCTGGAACCCCTCCAGGATCCAGCCCTGCTGGATCGGCACCAGCGCGATCGCATTGTTCAGGAAGTGCCAGAGCATGGCCGGGTAGATCGAGCCCGACAGCAGCACCACGCCGGCCAGGACGACGCCGAGGAACCCCGTGGGCACGATCCGGAACAGGCTCACGTGGAACATCCCGAACACCGCGCCGACCACCAGCGCCGTCGCCAGCGGCCGCAGCTTCCTGCTCACGCCGTGGAGCAGCACGCCCCGGAACGTGAGCTCCTCGAGCACGCCCGGCATCACGGCGAGGAAGAAAACGAGTTGCCCGACGGAGAGATCCGGCCCGACGAGCGACTGGCCGAAGTTCTCCAGGATCTGGCGCGGAACCGGGAAGACGAACCGGTTCACCAGCTCCGCGACGCCGATCCCGAGCACGAGCGCGGAGGGCGCGCCGACCAGGACGGACAGCCACACCGCCGGGTGCGGTGCGCGCAGCGCCAGGGCCTGGCGCGGGTCCAGACGGTAGCGGTAGATCAAGAACACCCACCCGACCGTGAAGACACCCACCAGGTTCACGACGATCTGCTGGCGGACGTCCAGCCCCGCGCCGAACCAGAGGCTCACTCCCAGGAAGACGCCCCAGAGCCCCAGGTACCAGCGGAGCACGTGGCGGGGGAACAGGGCCGCGCCACCCACCAGGTCCGCCGCCTCGAGCTCGGACGGGCCGAGGAGCCGCTCGGTGGACAGGGAGTGCTCCGTGCGCCGGGCGAGCGCCGCCGCCGCGGCACCGGTGGACAGGAACGCCACCAGGACGAACGGGACGTCCAGCGTCCCCACCAGGATCTCCCGTACCGCCACGGCCACGCCGGCCAGGGGCACGAGCGCGATGACCGACCGCAACTCGATTCCCGGGAGCATCGGCGCGAGCGAGGGCACCAACAAGACCAGGAACACCGGGAAGAAGTAGAGCTGGTATTCCTTGTACGTCTTGGCGACGCCGGAGAGCAGCAGGAGGACCGCGGCGACCAGGACGGTCACCGGGACGAACAGGAGCAGGAGCGCGAGCAGGTCCGCGGTGTCCAGCGCCACCTCCAGGCTGGCGGGAAGGTCGAGGATCCCGATGACGAGATAGAAGAGGAGGTTCGCGACATTGATGACGGCGACCACGAGGCCCACGACGATCACGCCGAGCATCTTCGCGCGCACGATGTCCTGGCGGCGCGCTGCCGTGGTCAGGAGCGTCTCCAGCGTGCCGCGCTCCTTCTCGCCGGCGATGGCGTCGGCCGCCACGATCGAGCCGCCCGTGAGCATGAGCAGGACGAGGAACGGTGTGAGCGCCATCCCCAGGATCGCGCCCGCCTCCCGCGCCGCGCTCGCCACGTTGACGTCCTCGAGGGGCGCGACCGAGTCCAAGGGAAGCGGGAACCCCGAGGCGGCATACGCGGAGTCGCGCTGGCGGGCGAGAAGCGCATCCAGGCGCTCTCGCATCCGGGTCATCGCGGTGCGCGAGTAGTCGCTCCGACCCCGGAACTCGAGCCGGAGCGCCGGCACCCGGGGGGCGGAGTCCGGCTCCCATTCCTGCGGGGCGAGCCCCTTCACGAGCAGGGCGATCTCACCGGCCGCGAGTGCCGAGTCGGGCCGGGCCACCCCACGCCGCTCGAATCTCACCGGCGCGCGGGTCGTGTCGTCCGGCGCGGGATCGAGCGCGAGCGCGGCCTCCACGAGCGCCTCCGCCCAGGCCACCTCCGATCCCGCCACCGCGTAGGCATACGTGGCCTCCTCGAGGCGCCGCCGGTCGCGCTCCTCGACCATCTGGGTGACCACGATGAAGAGCGGGAACATGACCAGAGGCGCGACCACCGCGATCAGGATCGTCCGCCGGTCCCGGAGCAGCATCCTCATCTCGTAGCGGAAGAGCGTCCCGAGGACGCCCGCCGCCCCGCGCGCCGCGGCGCGAGGGCTCATGCGTCGGCCTCCAGCGTCCCCCCGAAGCCCAGCGTCGCCTCCGCCACGCCCTCGGCCTCCGTGACGAGCTTGACGAACGCATCCTCGAGGTAGTGGACGCCCGTCCTCTCCCTCAACTCCCCGAGCGTGCCCAGCGCCAGGAGCTTGCCCCGATGGATGATCGCGATCCGGTCACACAGCTTCTCCACCTCGCTCATGATGTGGCTGGAGAAGATGATCGTCTTGCCCTCGTCCCTCATCTCGCGGATGACGCGCACCATCTCCAGCGCGTTCATCACGTCCAGCCCCACGGTGGGCTCGTCGAAGACGAGGACCGGTGGGTCGTGCGCCACGGTGCGCGCGATCGAGACCTTCTGCTTCATGCCCGTGGAGAGCTTCTCGATCCGCGCGTTCTGATAGGTCTCGATCCCGAAGCGCTCCACGAGCGCCTCGACGCGATCCCGCACCGACTCCGGAGGATATCCGTTGATGCGCGCGAAGAACTCGAGCGTCTCCCGCGCGGTGAGCCGCGGATAGAGCGCTGTGGACGCCGAGTAGAACCCAAGGCTGCGCCGGACGTCCTCCGGCGCGCCGAGCACGTCGTGGCCCATGATCCGCGCCGTGCCCGCCGTGGGCTTGAGGATCGTGGAGAGCACGCGGAGCGTGGTCGTCTTCCCCGCCCCGTTCGCACCCAGAAGGCCGAACACTTCGCCGGCCCGACACGAGAACGTCACGCCCTCGACCGCCTTCACCTCTCCGCGGGACTCGTCGAAGAACGTCTTGGCGAGGTCCAGGACCTCGACGGTGGATTCAGGCATGCGAGCGCGCCTCCGCGGCTGGACGGGCGTTCCTCTTCACGATCCGCTCCTTGAGGAAGCGCCAGAAGCTCCCGTCGTAGCTCCCGATGATGAAGTCCTCGAACACCAGCACCCGGCGGGCCACCCACAGGAAGAGAACGACCAGGGCCAGGTTCACGACGATGGACACCGCGATGAGAGGCCAGAGGAACACGCCGTTCAGCGCGTCGCGCATCATCATCGCGAGATTCGCGACCGGGATGGCCGCCACGGCCGGCGTGAGCGTGAGGTCGGTCTGCTGTCCCAGGAGCAGCGGCAGGAAGACCAGCCAGTAGACGGGCTGCACCATGGCCTGGCCGTCCTTGAAGGTCCGCGCGAACGAAGCGAGGATCATCATCCCCGCCGAGAAGAAGAGCGCGAGCACGATCGCGCCCGCCGCCATCACGGGAAGCGCGAGCAGAGGGATCGAGAAGTCGAGCGCCTCGTTGCCCTCCAGCAGCGGCTCGAGCACCGCGCCGATGGACAGGAACATCGCGACCACGTTCAGCAGCCCGGCCAGGATCCCCAGCGTGGCCACGTACAGGTACTTGGCGGCGATCACGCTCGTCCGCGACGCCGCCACGGTCATGAGCGTCTCCCACGTCGAGCGCTCCCGCTCGCCCGCCGTGGTGTCCACCGACGGGATGAAGCACCCCAACGCCACCATGATCACCAGGAACAAGGGGAGCATCATGCCCAGGATCATCGCGCCGAGCTCCTGCTCGGTGGACACGTTCTCGGACGTGATGGCGTACAGGGCCCGTCCCGCGTCGTCGAGGCCGAGGCGCGCTCCCTGCTCGTCGAGCCAGCGCTCCCTGTGGCCGGAGACCACCTCGTCCACGCGGTCCCGGGCGGTGCGGCTCCGGGCCTCGGAGCGATCGTAGCGGACCTGGACGCGGAAGTTGTCTGGGAGAGGGGCCGCCGTGATGGACGTACCCGCCCCTCCCGCACCGGTCGCCGCGTCGGGCCCGGCCGACGCTCCGAGGGGCTCGAACCGGACGATCGCGTCGATCTCTCCGGCCTGAAGGGCGGCGAGCGGGTCGTCCGGCACCGGGAGCGGTTCCAGTGGACCGGGACGTTCGTAGGGCCCAGGCTCCGCGCCCTCCCGCCCCAACACGACGACCTCCTCCCGGGCGACCAGCGAGTCCAGGAGGGACGCGTGCTCTCCACGCGGAGCTCCCTCGACCACCAGACGGCTCGTGAACCCCTCGTTGAGCCCCTGCACGAACATCATGCCGCTGAACACGACCCAGAGGAGCACCGGGTACAGGAACGTCGGCATGAGGACCCCGTTCACCACGATGGACCGCTCGCGGAGCGCGGAGCGGAGCTCGCGCACGAAGAGGAGGCGGATCTCGGAGAGGTTCACGGAGACAGGTGGAGCGGGACGGTGGGGGACGGCCCCGTGCGGTGCGGACGAGCCCTATCTAGATGCAGCGGCGAGGGCGCGAACGAAAGAGGCTCGTTTTGCGCCTCCCACGGCCGGCCCCCCACTTTGACTTCGTCGAGATCCCGCACCGGTGACCCGCATGCGCCCCGAGCCTTTCCTCCGGCTGGATCCACGCTTCACCCACCTCGTCATGGCGGGCGAGGCGATCATCCTCGTCGGAGACGAGGAGTCGTTGGTCGTGGAGGACTCGAGGGCGGGCGAGATCCTGGGGCTCCTCGACGGACGGCGGACGGCGGTGGACATCGCCGAGTCCCTGACGGAGCGACAGCGCTCCGGGGTCGTCCACTACACCCTTCTCCGACTCCTGGAGGGGGGCGTGGCCGTCGAGGTTGCGGCGCGCCCCGAGGACGAGGTCTCCGAGGCCGGCCTGGGTGGGATCCTCCGGAGCCTATGGGAGGAGCGGGCGGGGCGGCCCTGGGTGGATGTGCCCGCCGCGGTCTGGGAGGGGCCGAACGCGTGCCGGTTGCGGCTCGTGGACGATTACCTGAGGCCGGAGCTGCGCGAGGCGCTCGCGGGCGGCGGCTCCACGGCCCCCGGGACGGCCGGCCCCCACGGCGGCGCCCCCCCGGTGCTGCTCGCCGAGCCGAGGGCGCGTCGTTTCTGGCTCGGCCCCGTCCTCGGGCCGGGCGCGAGCTGCATCGCCTGCCTCCAGGACCGGCTCCGCCTCAACCTGACCGGGTGGGCCCTGGTGCACGAGCGACGTCCGGCCGCGGATGCGAAGCTCGAGATCGTCTCCCTACCGGCCCTCGTCCCCCCTTCCGCCTGGACCACGCTCGCCCACCACCTGCCGGAGCGGCCCGACGCGCTCGCGGAGATGGAACGGACGCTCCTGGTCCTCCCGGTGGGCTCCGGGACGGACGAATCCGGCGCACGGGCCGATGCCGCGGCCGGGCCGGCCGGGACGCTGGAGCGACACCGGGTCCCCCACCTCCCCCAGTGCCCCTGGTGCGGCGACCCGACCCTCGCGATCCCCGGTGCCGACGTGGCGCTCCGGTCCCGACCCCGATCCGGCGCGTCGGGCGGCGGCTACCGGGTCGTCGAGCCCTCCGAGACGTGGAGCCGTCACGCCCACCTCGTGAGCCCGCTCACCGGCGTGGTCCGCCGGATCCGGGAAGTACCCGTGGCGGGGACCGACCTCGTGCACGTCTACACCGCGAGCCACGCCCACCACTACGGAGCGGGCAGCGTACGCGCCGTGAAGGACGACCGGCGAGACCACAGCGGAGGCAAAGGGCGTACGGACGCCGACGCGCGGGCCAGCGCGCTCTGCGAGTCGCTGGAGCGGTTCTCGTCCGTCTACCGGGGGGACGAGCCGTTCCGCATGGCCCGCCGAAGCGAGCTGGGGGACGAGGCCGTGGCGCCCAATGAGCTCATGCGGTTCAGCGAGCGCCAGTACGCGGAACGGGAGGCGTGGAACCGGAGTCAGAGAGGTGGCTTCCAGAGGGTCTCGCGGCCCTACGACAACGAGCCCATCGAGTGGTCGCCGGCTCGGAGCCTGGCGTCCGGCGCGGCACGTCTCGTGCCTTCGGCATTCCTCTACTACGGGTTCCGCGGGGCCGGGGCGTCCTTCTGCGACAGCGACTCCAACGGCATGGCCGGCGGAAACTGCCTGGAGGAGGCGATCCTCCAGGGCTTTCTCGAGCTGGTGGAGCGGGACGCGATCGCTCTGTGGTGGTACAGCCGCGCGCCCCGCCCCGGCGTGGACCTGGCCTCCGCCGACGACGCGTGGATCTCCGGCGTGACGGCCCACTACGAGTCGCTGGCGCGGGACGTCTGGGCGCTCGATCTCACGACCGACCTCGGGTTCCCCACCTACGTCGCACTCTCGGCGCTGCGTCGGGAGACGGAGCAGGACATCATCTTCGGATTCGGAGCCCACCTCGACGCGCGCATCGCGTTGAGCCGCGCGTTCACCGAGCTGAACCAGATGCTCACCACCGTGCTCGGGCCCCGGGACGTCCGGCGCAGGCGGCTCCTTCCCGACTTCGCCGACGCCGTGCGGTGGTGGGACGAGGCCACGCTCGCGTCCGAGCCGTACCTGGTGCCCGCGCCCGACCTGCCTTCGGTGGCCCTTCCCTGTTCTCCGTCGCCCGAAGGCGACCTGCGCGACGACGTCCTCCTCTGCGTAAACCGTGCCGCCGGGGTGGGGTGCGACGTGCTGGTCCACGATCTCACCCGTCCCGACGTGGAGTTTCCCGTGGTCAAGGTGATCGTGCCCGGGCTACGCCACTTCTGGCGGCGGCTGGCGCCCGGGCGGCTCTACGACGTGCCCCTGGCGCTCGGGTGGATCCCCCGGCGCCTGGAGGAGGCGGACTTGAACCCGGTCTCCGTGTTCGTCTGAGCCGCCCCGGACCGTTCGTTGCGGTCGGCGCTGACCATGCGATGTCCGCCACGAACCCACCCGTCCTCGCGTCCACGGTGCGATTTTCGTTGTAGGGGGCCCTCCCGCCGCATATCTTGGCGGCATCCCACCAGGGGACGTGGGCGGGGAGACCGAGTCCGGCCGGCGCCTGCAGTCCGCCGAGAGGCGGGCCAGTGAGGTTCCAGAGTCGGCACCTGGCACGTGCGGCCCCTCCTGCCCACCGGAACCGAGCGGGTGTCCGTCGAGGGGGGGGGGCATCCATGCAACCAGACCATCGCCCAGGCGCGGGCGGCGCCTCGGTCTGGATCGTGGAGGACAACCCCGAGTACCGTGCCACCGTCCAGGAGCTCGTCGACCTCGCGGACGGTCTGTCGGCGCCCCATGCGTTCGGGTCGGGCGAAGAGCTGTTCGAGTTCCTGAACCACCACTTCGCCCCCGACGTCATGCTGGTGGACATCGGGCTCCCCGGCATGAGCGGGATCGAGGTGGTACACCGCCTCCACCGCCTGGCGCCGGACACGCGCCTCGTGATGCTCACCATCCACGAGGACAACGACCGGATCTTCGAGGCCATCTGCGCCGGCGCCTGCGGCTACCTCCTCAAGACCGCGCTGCCCGACGCGATCATCCAGGCCGTGCGCGAGGCCCTCCAGGGCGGCGCGCCCATGACTCCGCAGATCGCCCGGCGGGTGCTGAACCTCTTCACCCAGGTGCGCGCACCCGCCTGGGATTACGACCTCACCGACCGTGAGCGGGACGTGCTCCGCGAGCTCATCGAGGGGAAGACCAAGAAGCAGATGGGCAAGGCGCTCTTCCTGAGCGAGCACACCGTGGACGCACACCTGAGGAGCATCTACGTGAAGCTCCACGTCCACTCACGCACGGAAGCGGTGGTGAAGGCGATAAAGGAGAATCTGGTGGATCTGAGGAGAGAGGTGGATTGAGGCCGGCTTGCCGGCAAAGGAGGAGCGACCATGAGCGGCGGCTGTGACAGGCGGAGTGAGTGCGGCCCGGATGCGCAGATCACTTGGGAAGTCAGCGCATCGGTCCTGAACGTCATCTGGGGTGAATTGTGGCCTCGCCTCATCGCACACTGGTGGAGGGCTGGACCAGATAACTTCTTCGCTTCAATTCCAACGGATTTCGACGTAGGCCCAATCAGCGCCGGACTGCTGGAGAGGGCGATGTCGACGTTGGCCGATCAGGAGGCCATCCGACTCGGGAAGACACGGCCCTCGACGCTTCCACCAGGAAGGGAATGGACGGAGACCCGCTTCCAACGGCGCCTGCAGCGGGTCCGCAAGTACCTGAACGAACCCACTCCACCAGGGAAGATCCCGATGAATTTTGTTGCCGAAGATGCGTACGACTTCGTCCTCAGTGACTCGGGGCTCGACCTCTTCACACCGAAGCAACCCCAGCTGGACTGGGAGTACTTCAGGTACTATTCGTTCAGGCGCACGGGCCGTGCCTCCTTGGGGATCCCTGCGTATCTCGAAGGCACCCTGGCGTTCGCCGTCGACTCTCCCACGGGACCAGGGCAGGTCCTGACCACAAACGGTGCTCTGCAAGGAATCAACGTGTCGCCAGGCTGCTCCCTCGCAGCGTTGGATTGCCTGAGGCCTGTGGAGACATGCGTCGAGCTACTGTCTGGTTCCAAGAAGGTACCTAGGGTGCGGGACCGCCAGTTCGCGTTCCAGGACTACCTCGCAGCGGCTAGTGCTGTTCGCTGCTGGCAGATCGAGGGAGCCGTGTACCGCGGGATCATGGTCGAACTGCCGCGTGTCATAGCGGAGATCTGGATGGAGAAGGCTGCCGGGTTCACGGGAACCAAGACCTATGCCCAGCGCTTTGCTGTGACCACCGTCCCGTCGCCTGACGTCCAGGACATCTTCAAGGAGCGACTCGAGACTGCACTTCCCGACCCGACTCGGATGGAGTTCATCGTGGTTACTGGCGGCGCTAATGATGACGTCATGATCTCGAATAAAGGCTTCCGGTTTCCCGCAGCTCCCTCGTCCTGGCCAGGGGGCTATCCGGACCCTGACTACATTCTCGACGCCATCGCCGACGGCCGCGCCGGCAACCCCGTCTTCACCGACAGCAAGCGGCCCGAAGGGGAGGACTGATGGCCCGATCCAGAGCCACGACGGCCGTCAGGGTCCTCCTGGCGGCCGTCGTGCTGGTGGCACATCCCGCGCGGGCCGCACCCCAGGCTCACGTCGAGCCGGCCTTCACGCTCTACGGAAAGGCCGAGGGGATGTTCTGCACCATCGTCGTGGCGCTCCACCAGGATGCGCAGGGCTTCCTCTGGATCGGGACGCACGACGGCCTGCTCCGGTTCGACGGGCGGAGCTTCGAGGCATACCGGTCGCGCCTCGAGGACTCCACCTCCCTCGCGGACGACTACATCACATCGCTGGCAGAAGCCGACAGCGGCCGCATCTGGGTGGGAACACAGCGGGGGGGGCTCCAACTCTTCGATCCGCTCACCGAGAAGGTCCGGCGCTTCCCACTGGATGGACTGAGTTCCTCGCGCCCGGAAGTCACGGGAGAGGCGACCGAGGAAGCGCGGAAGCGGGAGGTATCGGACATCCTGCGCTTCCCTTCCGGCATCCTTCTGCTCCGCACCGACGTGGGACTGGCGCGCTTCGACCCGGGCTCCGCGGAAGTCTCCAGCCTCATCCCTTCCCCGGACGGGGGGCTGGCGCGGCCCAGGGCCAGGGCATTCTGCCCCACGCCGGACGGACGGGCGCTGGTGGCCCTCTCCGACGGAACGCTGGCGCTCGCGGACGACACCGGGGAAATCGCTGCGGTGCCCCTCACCCTCCCGGACTCCATTCGGGCGCTGGAGCCCGTCGCGGACGGCTACCTCGCTGCCACGTACGAGGCCGCGGTCGTCTTTCTCGTGCATGCGGATTTCTCTTCCAGCCGTGAGCTCTTTCGCGCTCCGCCCGTGGAGGAGCGGCGCACCGTCCAAGACCTCCTGGCCATGCCGGACGGACGGGTGTGGATCGCCACGACCCAGGGTACCTACCTGGCCGACCGCGCTACCGGGGCAGTCCGTCGCGTGGGAGAGGGCGCGGGCGCGCGAGCGCTACCGGACCAGCTCGCGTCGGACCTGCTGCTCGACCGCACCGGCGTCGTCTGGCTCGGGACCTGGAACGGCCTGGCCAGCGTCCACCCGTTGAGTGGAGGGATCACCCGGCTCTACTCGGGAACCGACCTGGAAGGCAGTGGCGTCATCTCCGTTGCGGACGCCGGTGAGGACCGTCGGTGGGTCGGCACCATGGGAGGGGGCCTCCTGTTGTTGAACCGGCGGGGACAGGCCCTGGCCGGCCCGGACGCCCGGCTGACGTCGCTCGCCGCCATATCCGACGGGGAGATCTTCGGTCTCGCCCGGGGAGGCGCTGACAGCGTCTGGATCGCAGCCTATGCGAAAGGAATGTGGTTGCTCGACGGAATCGGCCCGGTCTGCCCCGTGCCCATCCTGGATGCGCACGGCGAGGCCGCGTCCGCCTGGGCGTATTCGGTCTTCATCGACCACGCGGGCGACGTCTGGGTGGGCACGTACCCTCTCGGGCTCCTGCGCCTGGATCGCGCCGCGGACGTGTTCCGCCCCCATCTCGGGGCCGACCCGGCCAGGTGGGATCTCGGAAGCAACTACGTCTGGCCCATCGACGAGGACTCCCAGGGGCGGCTCTGGGTAGGAGCCAACGAGGGGGGCGTGTCCATGATCCCGCCGGACCGCGCCTCCGCCACGCTCTACCGCGCGGGTCCCGGCAGCCTGAGCGACGACCGCGTCCTCAGCGTGTTCGTGGACTCCCACGACGTCGTCTGGGTCGGGACGGAGGGGGGAGGCCTCAACCGCCTCGATCCCTCGACCGGCACCTGGACCACATGGACCACCCAGGACGGGCTCCCCCATGACAACGCGGAGGGGATCCAGGAGGATGCCGACGGCCGGCTCTGGATCAGCACGAGCGATGGCCTGGCGCGATTCGATCCCACGAGCGGTGAGTTCCTCACGTTCCGCGAGCCCGCCGGCCTCGCGGGAAGCCGTTTCTGGGCCAACGCCCATCGCGACTCCGACGGCATCCTCTACTTCGGCGGACCGGGCGGCCTCTCGGTGGTAGACCCCGCAACGATCGCGGCCTTGGGCGTGCCCCCCGAGGTCGCCCTCACCGCCTTCCGCATCCAGGGGCGCGACGCGCCCCTCGCCAGGGCGGTGCGCACCGAGCTCCTCGACCTGGAGCCCGACGAGAACTTCTTCGCGTTCGAGTTCGCGGCGATGGACTTCGCCGACGTCTCCCAGAACCGATACCGCTATCGGCTGGAGGGCCTGGACGCCGATTGGGTGGACGCGGGCACCGAGCCCGTGGCCAACTACACCTCGGTGCCGCCGGGCCGCTATACGTTCCGGGTGGCCGCCCGCAACAGCGACGGGATCTGGAACGAGAGCGCGCTGGCGCTCCCCATCCGGGTGCAGGCGCCGTTCCACCGGACGCTCTGGTTCCGGTCGCTCGTGGTGGTCGCGGTCCTCTCGCTCCTGGTGGGATTCTACACCTACCGCTTGCGGCAGCTCGAGGCGCGTCAGAGGCTGAGGCTCGAGATCGCCGGAAGGCTGCACGACGACATCGGGGCCAACCTCTCCACGATCGCGCTCAAGGCCGAGATGGTGCGCGGTGCCGAGGGGCTCGACCCGCGCCGGAGCACACAGCTCGCCGACGTGGGTCGCCTGGCGCGCGACACGGCCCTCAAGGTCCGCGAGACCGTGTGGGTCGTGAACACGAAGTACGACACGGCCGCAGGGCTCCTCAGCAAGATGCACGACACCGCCGATACCCTTCTGGCCGAACAGATGTCGTACGGGTACACCGCGCCCCCCGCGGTCCCCGAGCGGCGGATCTCCATGGAGACGCGGCAGAACGTGCACCTCCTCTTCAAGGAGGCGCTCAACAACGTGGTGAAGCACGCCTCCGCGTCCCGCGTGGACGTCATTTTGACGCTGTCGGCCCCCGACATCCTCACCTTCCGCGTGGTGGACAATGGCGTCGGCTTCGATCCCGCCACCGCGAAGGAGGGCAACGGCCAGCGCCTCATGAAGCAGCGGGCCGAGGCTCTCCGTGGCGCGCTCCGCGTGACCAGCGCTCCGGGGACAGGGACTACCGTGGAGTTCACGGGGCGCCTCCGGTAGCCCACCCCCGAAGACACGCAGCCGGTCAACGCCCGGCCCCGAGACCGAAGGACCAGACGACCACGACCGACGCCATGATGCTCGCCGCCACCAGCGCGCACTCGGTCCTGCAGATCTCCTGACGCCCTTTCTCACCGTGGTACCATGCCACGACCAGGGCGGGTACCGCTCCGAGCCCCAGGATCAGGGACACGGCCTGCTGGAACTGTGCGGGCCAGCCCCAGATCTCGCTGAGCACGTCGTTGAGCTGGAGCATCAGCCACGCGATGCCCAGGTAGGCCAGGATCCACTGTACCAGCTTCCGATCCATGAGGCGGTCTCGCAGGTCCCGCTTCCTCCCGGAACCATCGCCTGAGTCGAGCCGGACCTCGGGCGCGGGGACCGTGTTCCACCCCGCCGATGTGAACGTGAGCGCGGCTCCTTCGGCCTTCACTGTCGGGCCATGGGCGACGGTCCTCCGCGCGCTCCGAATGTCCCGAACCGTGAGACCGGGGGTGATCTTGTCGTGGGTGATGTTCTGCGCGTTCATGGTGCCCCCCTTCCCAGGATCCTCCCGACAGGACCTTTCGCCTGTCGCTGAACCCAAGCTGCTTTCGGCAAGGGAGTGTCGCGTCGCGTCTTCGCGGGGTTTTCGCTCCCGCGGTCGCGGGGTCCCGAGCGCGCGAAGGGGGCGCCCCGAACGGGGCGCCCCCTCATCTGCGCGGGCGGTTGGACAGGCCGGGCGAGAGGTAGGCCGCCCCGGCCTCCAAGCCTCAGGCCTGCTTCAGCCAGGCCTTCAGCATCCAGAGGTCGCCCTCGACGGCGTCGCCGAGGCCGTCCAGAAGGTTGGCCGTCGTGCGGTCATCCTCCTTTTCGGCCGCCTCGATGATACGGTTCAAGGACGCGCGTAGCGCGTTCAGGTCCGCGATGGTCTTCTTCACCATCTGGGTGCCGTCGGGGATCTTCGAGTCCTCCTTGAGCGTGGCGCTCTCGAGCATGGACTTGAGCGTGTGGAGGGGCACGGTGTCCAGCGCGATGATCCGCTCGGCGATCTCGTCGATGAAGTCGGCCCACTTCTCGTAGATCTCCTCGAACCTCTCGTGGAGCTGGAAGAATTGGGGTCCCTGCACGTTCCAGTGGTAATGGCGCAGCTTCTGGTAGAACACCGTGGAGTCTGCCAGCAGCGTGTTCAACTGACCGGCGATGGCTTTGCTCATAATGGCCTCCGGATGGCCTTCGAGTCCGTGGTTCCGATGCCTGAATCCTAACAGGTATGAGCGCCCCGGTGATCCCTCAGTAGGGCAGCCAGTAGCGATTCCGCTGATACTGATTGAACGGCTCCACCCGCATCACCGGAAGGTTCTGCGGCGTCATCACCCGCATCATGGGCACCCGCTGGGGCTGCGCGATCATCTGCTCGGCGCGCTGCCGGAAGCGGGCGAGCTGATCGGGCGGAAGCGAGGACAGGTCCATGCCCCCGGCCATGGCGGCCAGGGCCTCCTCCACGGTCTCCGGCCGGACCTCCAGGAGATGGTCCGCCCACCCCCAAGTGATGAGGTTGTCGTCGGTCTCGGGCTCCATCAGGTAGCTGATGAGGTTGCCCCGCGACTGCGCGGTCGGGATCCAGTACCATCCCGCGGCCACCTCGACGTTCTCCGGGCGCTTCTCCACCTCGACGGACTTCAGGTAGTGTCCCTGGAAGTAGGTGTCGCGCCGGACCTTCGTGGCGTAGTAGACCTCCGCGCCCATCGTGGTCGGCTTCATGAACCGGTACACGGCGATGTCGTGGTCCAGGAGGATCGGCAACACGTTCGCCATGCTCGCGGGCAGCAGGTAGCCGACGGGCCGGGTCGTCGTACGCGTGATTTCGTACTTGAGCCAGATGGGAACGTTCTTCAGCGCATAGCCCTGCGGTGCGCTCGGGTCGGGCATCCAGATGGTCTCGTTGCCCCGGTTCGTGAGCTCGTACTCGAGCATGACGGGGTCGCCGCCCGTGGTGCCCGCCTGGATCGCGCGCATGCGCGCGCGGGTCGTCAGCGCCCGGATGGCCTCACGCTGCTCGGCTGCCGCCCGGATGATCGTGCTGGTCGCGATGAACTGGCCGCGGACCTGGTGGTAGTAGCGCTCCTCCTCGGGAACCTCCCGGACCGTTCCGTCCCGCATGACGCGGTGGGAGTTCCTGGGCGTCTCCAGCAGGATCCCGATGATGTTCGTCAGCCCGGTATAGATGTGGTGCTTCCTGGGCTCGATGGAGGTAGCGCCCCAGCCCTGGACGCCGTCGCGGGTGGTCGGGCCCGAGTAGTCGAACGTCACGTAGTCCTCGGCCCGTACGGCCTCCCGGATCATCGGGAAGATGTGCTCATAGGGGTATGCCCGGAGCTCGGCGTCGGCGGCCGGGCTCAGCGTGCCCTGGTACACGATGACGTTGGGCGCCGAGCCTCCATGGTGGCCGTCGACGTGGACGTCGGGCGTCCACTCGTTCATGATCTGCGTCACCAGCGCCTGGATCTCCTGGGACTCGAGCTTGAGATAGTCCCGGTTCATGTCGTACCCGGCCTCGTTCGTGCGCCGGAGGACCTCACTCCCGTCCGGGTTGAGGACGGGGACCCCGATCACGATGACGTCCTCGAGGAGCGGCCGGAGCGACCCGCCCACCAGCTCCTTGGCCACGAGCTGGAAAGCCTCCTTCGGCGCCGTCTCCCCGCCGTGCACCGTCGGAGTGACGAGCACGATGGTCTTGCCCGAGCGGATCGCGTCCTCCGGCGTGCTGACCGGAGGATCGGCGATCGTGACCAGGAGGATCTCCCGGTCCAGGAGCGTACGGGTAACGGGCTGCAGGTTCACCAGGTCGCTCATGGCGTCCAGCTCGTACCAGAACGCCATCAGGGGCTCGAAGGGGGTCGCCCCGGCGCGGAAGCTCTGCTGCTCCTGCCAGGTCTGTGGAAGCTGTTGTGCGTCGAGCGTCGCGCGATCTCCCACGAACAGAGCCGACGCGACGGCGACGGATACTAGAAAGCGAAATGCCTTGTGCATGGTTCACCTCGCGGGTGGCGTGTCCCGTTACCGTACGGGCCCGGAGGCGGAAGGGAAAGCCCTCGCCCGGATCATCGGCGCGCCACGGGCGCCAGACGAACGATCGGCGTGGGGGCCCCGCCCCGGTCCTCGATCGCCAGGTAGATGTAGCCGTCGGGGCCCTGCTCCACGTCCCGGATCCGCCCCTTGCGCTGGTACAGCTGCTCCACGTTCCTGACCTCCCGTCCGTCCACGGTCAGGCGCACGAGCTGCTGCCCCACCAACCCGCCGGCGAAGAAGCTCCCGCGCCACTCCGGGAACTCGTCACCGGCGTAGATCATCAGACCGGACGTGCCGATGGACGGCACCCACACGTGCACGGGGGGCTCCATCCCCTCGCGCATCGTGCCTTCGTGAATGGCTAGGCCCGTGCGGTAGTTCACGCCGAAGCCCACGACCGGCCACCCGTAGTTCGTGCCCGGCTGGAGCAGGTTGAGCTCGTCGCCCCCCTGCGGCCCGTGCTCGGTCGCCCACACTTCCCCGGTCTCCGGATGGATGGCCAGGCCCTGGCTGTTCCGATGCCCGTACGTCCAGATCTGCGGGAGCGCTCCGTCCCGACCCACGAAGGGGTTGTCCGCGGGGACCCGGCCGTCGTCGTGCAGCCGGACCGTCGTCCCGAAGTGGTTCGAGAGATCCTGCGCCGGGTGCGCCGGCAGGTCGCCGACCGGGGGCACCTGACGGTCCCCGAGCGTGATGTGCAGATACCCTTCGCCGTCGAAACGCAGGCGCGAGCCGTGGTGCCCACGTCCCTCGGACCACAGCTCGGCGACGAAGATGTCCTCCACGTCGCTCAGGCGGTCGTTCTCGAAGCGACCCCGCGCGACCGCCGTCGTCCCCATCGTTCCGTCGGCGCTGGGCTTCGAGTAGCTGAAGTAGAGCAGCCGGTTGGACGCGAAGTCGGGGTGGACCTCGAGGTCCATGAGCCCCCCCTGCCCTCCCGTCCGGATCGCGGGAAGGCCGGGAACCGGATCGGGCAGGAGCCTGCCGTTCCGGATGATGCGGATCCGCCCGGGGCGCTCCGAGACGAGGACGTCGCCATCGGGCAGGAAGGCCAGGGCCCACGGGTTCACGAGACCGTCCGCGACGGTCACGACGCGGAAGTCGTGCAGGGCGGACCTGTGGACCTCCTGGGCGCCGCCGAGGGCGGGGAGGGCGAGAGGCAGGGCGATGGCCGACGACAGGACGACGGCTCGGAGCGGGAGGGTGCGCTGGCGAGGCATGAGGTTCTCCGGGAGGGTTCTGGCGCGCGGGCGCCGCCGAGGCGGCGCGGCGCAGGACCCATCAATTAACACGGTCCGGCGCCGCGATAAAGGGGCTCGCCTCCAGGAACCGTGCGGCTCCCGCATCTCCCCCCTTGAAACCTTTTGGCCCCCCGGCCCATCCAACCCGGCATCTCCGGCACAGCGACCTCACGACGGGAGGGGTGGGGATGGGACGGTTCGGGCTCTACGTGCTCGGCGCGTTGCTGGTCGGTTCCCCAGGCCTCCAGGCCCAACCGTCCGAGGAGCGCGACGAGACTCCCCGGCGGGCGTCCGCGCTGGCCCAGCCCACGCTGGGGCGCATCCGGGTGGACGGGCTCGCCGACGAGCCCACTTGGCGAGCGACCCCCACCGTCGCCGGCTTCCGGCAGTACGAGCCCGAGCCCGACGCCGAGCCGTCGCAGCCGACCGAGTTCCGCGTTGCCTACGACGAGCACAACCTCTACCTGTTCGTGCGGGCGTTCGACAGCCGTCCCGACAGCATCATGCGCGCGCTCTCCCGCAGGGACGTGCGCGGGCCGTCGGACCAGATCGGAATCCTGATCGACTCCTACAACGACCGGCGCACGGGCTTCGGGTTCTACGTGAATCCGGACGGCGTGAAGCGGGACTTCGCGGTCTACGATGACGGCAATCAGGACAACTCCTGGAACGGAGTCTGGGACGTGGCGACGGCTCTGGACTCCCTCGGGTGGACCGCGGAATTCCGGATCCCCCTCTCCCAGCTCCGCTACGCGGAGGCCGAGTCGCACACCTTCGGCTTCGGGGTCCGCCGCGAGATCGAGCGCTACAACGAGCGCACGAGCTGGCCGCTGTACAGCCGCACCACCTCCGGATTCATGTCGCAGCTCGGCGAGCTGGACGGGCTGGCCGGGCTCGCCTCCTCGCGGCACGCGGAGCTCACGCCCTACGCGGTGACAAAGAGCGTCACCCGGCCACTGCCCCAGAGTGGTTACGAGACCGCTCCGCGGATGTCGGCGGGGGGCGATCTCAAGCTCGGCCTGACGCCGAACATGACGCTCGATGCCACCGTGAACCCGGACTTCGGGCAGGTGGAAGCGGACCCCGCCGTGCTCAACCTCAGCGCGTTCGAGACGTTCGTCGGCGAGCGGCGTCCGTTCTTCGTCGAGGGCACGGGCCTCTACGCGTTCAGCCTCAACTGCTACATCGTGGTGGATTGCAGCACGAACGAGGGCCTGTTCTACTCGAGGCGCATCGGCCGGAGCCCGAGCCTGCTCCAACCGGGCGACGTCACGACGCCCGAATGGACGCCAATCGCGGGAGCGATGAAGCTGACCGGCCGCACCTCGAAGGGCCTCTCGTTCGGCCTCCTGGACGCCGTCACGCGGCACGTCGAAGGCGCGGACGGGCGGACCGCGGAACCCCGCACGAACTACGCCGTGCTCCGCGCGCAGCAGGACTTCCGTGACGGGGACGCGGGCGTGAGCTGGATCGCCACCGGCGTGAACCGGGCGCTGGACGAGGTGTCGTCACCGTACCTGCACGAGAGCGCGTACGTGACCGGCGCGAGCTTCCGGAACCGGTTCGGCGGCCGCAACTACGAGATCAACGGATCGTTCGCCGCGTCGCACGTCGCGGGGAGCCCCGCCGCGATCGCGAGGACCCAGAGGAGCTCGGCGCACTACTTCCAGCAGCCCGGTGACGACCCTGTCGTGGACTCGACCCGCACGTCGCTCTCCGGCTATGCGCTGCAGATCAAGGTCGGCAAGTACGCAGGCGGGTTCACCCGCTTCGAGAGCAGCCTCGTGCGTCAGTCGGCGGGCTTCGAGGTCAACGACCTCGGCTACCTCCGGCGGGCCGATATCCTGGACTGGAGCACGTGGGCGGCGCTCTCGTTCCAGACTCCCACGCGCCTGTATCGGTGGGCGCAGGTCAACGGCAACCATTGGGAGCACTGGACCACGTCGGGGCTCCGCCTCGAGAACGCGTGGAACTTCAACGGCCACATCGGGCTCCACAACAACTGGAACTTCCACGCCGGCGCGACGATCGGCAGCCTGGGGGAGACGTACTGCGACCGGTGCACCCGCGGTGGCCCCGCGCTCCGGGACTCCCGAGGCATCTTCCCGTGGTTCGGCATGAACGGGGACAGCCGCCGGATGCTCGTCCCGGGCTTCTGGGTCAACCTCTCCCACCAGGACGAGGGCAGGAGCACCTCGATCTCGTTCAGCCCGTACCTCCAGATCCAGGCCTCCACGAGCCTGCGCGCGAGCCTGGGCACCAACCTCTATCGAGCCAAGAGCAACACACAGTGGTACGGCAACTTCGCGGATGCCGGAACGACCCACTACACGTTCGCGCGCCTCGATCAGCGCACGGTCTCCATGACGGTGCGGCTGAACTACGCGGCCACGCCCGACCTCACGTTCGAGTTCTACGGCGAGCCGTTCGCGAGCAGCGGCACCTACTCCGCTTTCCGCGAGGTCAGCGACACGCCGGATGCCGAGCGCTACGCGGACCGGTTCCAGCCGTACACGCCGCCCGGGACGCCGACGACGACGTTCTCGTACCGCCAGCTCCGCACGAACGCGGTCGTGCGGTGGGAGTACCGGCCGGGGTCCACGCTCTTCCTCGTGTGGACCCACGGGCGCGAGGACTACCTGGTGAACGAGCCCAGGCGCTCCTGGCACGACGACTTCGGCGGCCTGTTCGGGCTGCACCCGGACAACACGTTCCTGCTGAAGGTGTCGTACTGGTTCAACCGCTGAGGTCACGCGGCCGGGCGGCGACGTTCCCCTCGCTCGGAGCGACGCTCCGGGGAGCGTTCGGAGTCGTCAGGCGCGGTGGGAGCGCCGAATCGTCGCTCGGGGAGCGTCGCTGCCCGGCCGCGGGCCCGTACAGGCTACGCCTGTGGAATCAGCCCCAGCACGAGGCTGTCCGCCTCCTGTGGCGATGTCGCTCGTCCGAACAGGAATCCCTGGGCGTAGCGGCAGGGAAGCGCACGCAGGCTGGCCAACTGCCCGGGGGACTCCACGCCCTCGGCGGTGACGGCCATCCCGAGCGCTTCCGCCAACCCGGTGATGGCCCGCACCACCTCCAGGTTCTCGGTGCTGTCGGTCATTCGGGCCACGAACGACCGGTCGATCTTCAACCCGTCGATGGGGAGCCGGCACAGATAGGCCAGAGACGAGTAACCCGTACCGAAGTCGTCCACGTGCACCCCGACGCGCGCTTCCTTGAGGCGGCTCAAGCTCCGGCTGGCGTCCTCCAGGTTCGTCATGAGCGTCGTCTCGGTGATCTCCAGGTGCAGGGAATCGGGTCGGAGACCGTACTCCCTCACGACCTCGCCGACGTTTCCCACCAGTTCGGGACTCGCGAACTGACGGCTGGACACGTTCACGTTCATGAAGACATCCACGTCGTCCGGCAGGGCCCGGGTCCACTCTCCGAGCTTGCGAGCGGCCTCGCGGAGGACCCAGTACCCCAGAGGCAGGATGGCCCCCGTCTCCTCGGCCACGGCGATGAACTGATCCGGGCCGATCATCCCTCGGACCGGGTCGCTCCAGCGCACGAGCGCCTCCATCCCCGCCAGGCGTCCCGTGCGGGTTTCCACGATGGGCTGGTAGTAAACCGTCATCTCGTGGTTCTCGACCGCCGTGGCGAGGCGCGACTCCAACCGCAGTCGCTCCACCGCGCGCGCGTGGATCACCACGTCGTGGACCTGATGGGACCCCGGGCCATCCTCCTTGGCCCGGAGCAGCGCCGCGCGGGCCTCCTCCAGGAGGGAAGCGACCGTTCCGCCGGCCAGGCTGAGGGCGATCCCCACGCACGTCGTGAGCTGAACGGACTCGCCACCGACCTGGAACGGCTGACGGAAGGCATCCTGGACGCGTTGGACGACTCGCGTGGGATCGCTGACGTCCTTCAGGTCGTCCAGCAGCAGGACGAACTCGTCGCCGCCGAAACGGGCCACGGTGTCCCCGGCGCGGACGCACCCTTCCAGACGGCGCGCGGCCTCGTGCAGGATCTGGTCACCGACGTCGTAGCCCAGGTCGGCGTTCACCTTCCCGAAGCCGTCGACGTTGATCTGGAGCACGGCGTACAGATACGGGGTCGCCCGCCCCGCCTTCCGATTCTCGCGCTCGGCGCGCCGTGCGGTGAGGTTGAGGCGCTCATAGAACAGCGGCCGGTTGACGAGATCGGTAACCGAATCCCGGAGCGCATCGCGCAGGAGCCCGGCTTCCGTCTTCTTCCGGTCGAGCAGGAAATGGACGCGACGCTCTGCGAGGGCGAGCCGCACGGGCAGGTTCGGGGTGTTCACCGGTTTGACGAGATAGTCGTCGGCCCCGGCTTCCAATGCGCTCCCCAAGTTCTCCAGCCTGTCGGCGCCGGTGACGAACAGCACCACCGTCTCGTCGGCCCGCGGCAGCTTCCTCAGCCTTCTGCAGAGGGCCGCCCCGTCCATGCCGGGCAGCCACATGTCGAGGATCACGAGCGAGAAGTGCTCGCGCTGCGCCCGTTCCCACGCGCCCTCCGCATCCGCAAAGGCCTCCACGTCGTGACCGCGATCGGCGAGCACGGCCTCGAGGAAGAGGCGTGTCGTAGGCTCGTCTTCTACGACGAGGGTACGGTAACGCGGGCCGTCCATGGTTCGACCCTCGGGATCTCGTGCTCCGGGCAGGATATACAGCATTCCGCCCCGGCGGACATTCCGCAACCTTCGCGCCGCGATCCGTGATCCGCGATCCGAGGCCGCGCCGGCTCTATTCCGCCCGGAGCGCGACCTGCGGGTCCACCCGGGTAGCTTCACGCGCCGGCGTCCACGATGCGAACAGCGCGACGGCCAGCACGCCGGCCGCCACGCCCGCGTAGGTGACCGGATCCAGACGCCGCACCTCGAAGAGAAGCGTGGCGAGGAGCGAGGAGAGCGCCGCAGCTGCGGCGAGCCCGACGATCACCGCGGGGATCACCGCCCGGAGCGCCTCCGTCACGACCATCGCCCGCACACGACGGCGGTCGGCGCCCAGCGCGATCCGCACGCCGATCTCCCGCGTCCGCCGGCGCACCGAGTACGCGATGACCCCGTAGATCCCCACCGCCGCGAGCGCCATCGCGACGGACGCGAACAGCGCCATCAGCAGGGCGAAGAACCGCGGCTGCGCCACCGCATCCGCGAGCGCCGACCGCGCCGTATGGATCGACTGTACGGCCTGGAGCGGGTCCTGCTCCGCCAGCGCGCGACGGAACGGTTCGACGGCCCCCAGCGGATCCCCGTCCGTGCGAATCACGAATGCGAACACCCTGCGTGTGTTGAGCCGGTCGTCCAGATAGATCATGGGCGGAGGCGGCGACGCCGGGTCGTCGTGGAGCACGTCGCCCACCACGGCCCGGATCGGGACCGGCTCCTCGAGACCGCCGACGTAGAAGGCGGCGCCCGCCGCGGCCTCGGCGCTCCCATAGGCTTCCCGCGCGAGCCGCTCGTTGATGACGAGCGACAGCTCGGGGGCCTCTCCCGGGGGCATGCCCCGCAGGATCGGGATGCCCATGACGTCGAAGAAATCACGATGGATGTGCATCGCCTGGGCGCGGCGCTCCTCGCCGGGCAGCGCCGGCGGGTCGCCGAAACGGGACCAGGACCACGTCTCTCCCATCCCCCGCGTGGGGAACTGCTTCGCCGTGCTGGCCCCCGTGACTCCCGGGATCGCCTTCAGGCGCTCGAGAAGCTGATCTCGGAACGCGAGATAATCGGCCGGGGACGAGTGGCGCGCGTCGGACACGACCATGTCCGCCACGAGGAGGCCATCCGGGTCGAACCCGGGGTCCACGGCGCGGAGCTCGGCGAAGCTCCTCATGAGGAGACCCCCGCCCACGAGCAGTACCACGGCCAGCGCGACTTCGGCGAAGACCAGACCGTCCCGTAGCTTGCCCGCTTCTCGGCTCTCCGCCGCGCTCCTGTCTCCGGACTGGAGGCCCGGCGCTCCGCCGCGCGTCACGCGTGCCGCGGGGAAAAGGCCGAACAGGAAGCCGGTAAGGACGGAAGCCGCCGCCGCGAACGTCAGCACCCGCGCATCCATCGTCACCGTGGAAGCGAGAGGGAGCAGATCGCCCGCCGCCGTCACCAGCGTGCGGAGCATGGCCGCGGCCACGCCCACGCCCACCGCACCCCCCACCAGGCCGAGCAGCAGGCTCTCGGCGAGGAGCTGGCGGGCCAGGCGTCCCCGCGCCGCTCCCAGGGCCGCGCGCAGCGCGAACTCCCTGGCCCGCGCCGTGCCGCGCGCGAGCAGCAGGTTCGCCACGTTGACGCACGCGATCAGGAGCGTGAGCCCCACCGCCCCCGCGACCAGCAGGAGCGGGAGGCGCACGTCGCCCACCAGAGCCTCCCGGATCGGAACGAGCTCCACTCCGGTGAGTCCCGCGTTCGTGTCGGGGAAGTCGGCCGCCACCGCGCGCGCGACGCCCGCGAGCTCCGTAGCGGCCGCGCCCGGGTCCGTGCCGGGCGCAACCCGCGCCACGGCCTGGAACACGCGGACCTGCCTCAGCAGCCACGGCACCGACTGCTGCGACACGTTGGCCAGGAACGTCCACAGTTCGATCTCCGGCTCCGGAAACGCGAAGTCCCGCGGCATCACGCCCGCGATCCGGTACGCGCCGTCCTCGGTGTCGAGGCTCGCCCCCACGACCCCGGGGTCGGCCCCGAAGCGCCGATGCCAGAAGCCGTCGGAGAGGACGACGACTCGCGGGTCGGCCTCCTCGGCGTCGGGAGGCAGGGTGCGTCCGAGCGCCGCCGGCGTGCCGAGCGCCTCGAAGAAGCCCGACGTGATGTAGGCGGTGGGCACCTCCTCCGGGGTGCCGCCCCCCCGCACCACCAACCCGCCGAGCATGTCCGCGTACGCGCCCAGCGCCGACAGCGATCGGCTCCGCTCTCGCCAGTCCTCCAGGTCGGGCACCGACCAGTCGCGTCGCCCGCCGTCCGCCGCGGCGGTCACGACCGGCCAGATCCGCGCGACCCGCTCCTCGTCGGGGAACGGAAGCGGCCGCACGAGCACCGCGTCCACGACCGAGAACACCGCGGTCGTTCCGCCGATGCCGAGTGCGAGCGTGAGCAGCGCCGCCGCCGCGAACCCGGGATTGCGCCCGAGCTGACGCACGGCCAGAGCCGCATCTCTCGCGCCGTCCGCGATCCAGCGTCCCATCGTCTTCGTACCCCTCCGCCTGGATTCACGCCGCGCCGCGCGCGCGGCCCGGTCCGCGTCGCCGAACTCGGCCTGGGCCCGGCGGCGTGCTTCGTCCTCGTCCAACCCCTGGCTCACCAGCTCGGCGATCCGACTCTCGATGTGGAAGCGGATCTCGTCGTCCACGCTGTCGCCGTCGCGTCGCAGTCCTGGCGGTGGCGAGCGCCGAAAGCCCCGGGGCAGATCCACCTCAATCCCCCTCGGGGCCCGTGGCGTCCAGGACCCGACCCACCGCGCGGGCGTACTGGGCCCAGCTCGCGGTCTCGGCCTCGAGCGCCCTACGGCCTGTGCGAGTGAGCTGATAGAACTTCGCGCGCCGGTTGTTCTCCGAGACCCCCCACTCCGATTCGATCAGGCCCCTGCGCTCCAGGCGGTGGAGCGCCGGATAGAGTGCTCCCTCCTCCACCGCGAGGACGTCGCGGGTCCTCGCCTTGATCCACCGGCCGATCGCGTATCCGTGCTGCGGGCCCCACTGGAGCGCCTTCAGCACGAGGACGTCGAGCGTTCCCTGCACCAGCTCCATGGGTCCGCCTCGCTTGGGCGTTGCCGTCGAACCTCGCCGCGCCGTGGACCGAGCGCGGTCCGACGCGCGCCTCCCCTAAGATGTCAAGGGGTACCACGCAACGTACGGAACACTCCCCTAAGACGTCAAGGGGGACGTCCCGCTCAACCCGACTGCCCCAGTCCGATCTCGAGGCGCCAGCGGCCACGCGCTCCCAGCGGCCTCGCCGCGCCGACGCGCAGGAAACCCCCGAACAGGCGGACGCCGAGGAATCCGGTGGCGCGCACGCCGTCGCTGGTCTCCCACCCGTGCGCTCTCAGGACGGCGGACGCGTTCCGGGACGCATGGGTCCAACCGGCCGACACCTGCGCGAGCGGTGACGGGGACACCGACGGAAGGAAGAGAGGGCCGATCCTGATCGGGCTCTCCAGGATCGGGAGGTCGTAGGCGGCCTCGACCATGCCCACGGCCGCGCGGTCGCCGGTGAAGGCATCGAGCGCGAAGCCCGGGAGGCGGCCCAGGTAACCACCGAGCTCGAAGAGGGCCTGCGGCGGCGGATCCTCGGCCACGACCAGGCCGCCGAACACTTCTCCGGCTCCCGACCAGCGGCCCAGCAGCCGACGCGCGCGCAACGACCCTTGGATCCGTTGCCACGAGAGATCGCCGCGCGCCAGCTCCCACGACGCCGCAGCGTTCCACCCGGGCGCCAGGAACTCCCCACCCCGTCCTTCATGGAGCGCGACACCGACGCCCAGGTTCACGTACTCGCCTTCGGCTACCGCACGGAGCGGACGGAATCTCGCTCCCAGCAACCCCCGTTCCGCGTTCAGAGCCGGCTCGCGGTCCGCGACCGCGCGGACGTGGGCACGCACGGCGACCGGCGCGGGCGGGCGGAACGACGCCCGGAGGCCGGCGGCGTACCGGTCCACATAGTCGAGCGGGTCGTACCCGAACACGCCGAAGATCGTCGGTCGCGACTCGAAAGGTCTGGGGAAGTCGGTCGTGGGGGCGAGATCGCGCTCCGCGCCGACGGCCACGTCCCATCGGGAGCCGGCGAGCCCCACCTCCATCCCGCCCCGTGCCGTTCGCTCCGCCCACGCCCACCCGGCGTGGACCGCGGCGTACGGCCCTCGCGCCCCGGTGCCCGCGCCCATCCGGAGCCCTGCACCCGTGAAGAGCCCCTCCACCCGGTCGTAGCGGACCGCCTCGTCCATGCGGCGCGTGCCCGGACGCACGCCTGCACGGGCCCAGATCGAGCGCAGATCCGTGAGGTCGCGGGAGTCCCGCTCCGCGGTCGCCGAGCCCAGCTCGGCCCGCCATCCGGACGGACCGCCGCCCGGATCCGCACCCACCACCAGGAGCGCCCGCCTCGCATCGTCCCGGGGATCATCGTCCGGGACGGGCGGTGCGCTGTCCAGGGTCGCGGCGGCGAAGTCCGTCACGAAGCGGAGGACCGCCGACTGATCGGTCAGCAGGGACCCCACTTCGAGCTCGACCCACTGGCGGTGCGGTAGCCAATCGCCCAGGTCCCCGAGTCCGTTCTCCAGGTCCAGGAAGAAGTGCCCCTGCACGGCCGCCCGCATCATCCGGGACAGGACCCCTCCCGGCCGATTCCCTCGGAGCACCTCTCCGCGGAGCCTCACCACGCCATGGTCCACCGCGTCCAGGTGGATCTCACCCCGAAGGAGGAAGACATCGGCGGCGGCCCCGATCGGCTCCACGGCGACGCGAACCACCGGGATCGTCCGGTCCGGAAGGCGAAGGGTGAGCACGGTGTCGCCGCCGGAGAGGCGGTAGAACGCCTCCCGGTCGGACGCCAACGGGCTCACGAGCACCGGCAGCTTCCTGGTCCGCCCCGACGCATCCGTCGCCTCACCCTCGGGTGCGGGCGCTTCTCCTCTTCCCACCTCCTCGTCCGATGGGCGCGCCGAGTCGGCGGCCAGGGCCAGGGGCACGCGGTCCCCGACGAGGGGGCCCACGACCCAGGGCCCTCGTATGTAGGTGAGCGTCGAGAGCGCGGGGCCCGCGAACCGGCTGCGGTACGCGGTCAGGGACTGAACGAGGCGGCCGCGATTCGACCACGTGACCCGCCCCGCCACCTGCTCGACGCCCGTGAGGATCTGCTCGCCGTTCGGCGCCACCAGGAGGAGGCCGATCTCCGACTCGATCTCCGATGCGTAGCGTGCGGTGCGCCGTTCGGCGACGCGGTGTCGCGCGGCCGCCGCCTCGACGAGCTCGCGCACGCCCGGGCTCGAGTACGTCGAGTCGGAGACCTGCAGCGCGACCTGGAGGGCCGCGAGGAGGCTGAGGCACAGGCCTGGCATCATGGAGCGGTATTGTACTCCCCGTCGGCTCGGACGGCGCCCGGGCCGCCAGGCGACACGGCCATTGCACCGGCGCAGAGGGTATAGTACTATGTTATATCGTGAATGATATCACACGAGGTTCCACGCCTGCATCAGGACGCTTCGTCCTGCGCATCAGCCCTGGACTCCATGCGGCGCTGCGCGAGGCCGCCCGGCAAGCGGGGATGTCCCTCAACGACTACTGCGCCCGAAAGCTGGCCCTGCCAGCCGGGAACGTCACGGGGCCCACGACGGACATCGTCGCCAAGGCCTCGGACCGCTTCGGGGAAGCCCTCGTGGGAATCGTCGCCTTCGGTTCGTGGGCGCGGGGAGAGACGGCCGACGACTCGGACCTGGACATCCTGGTGATCGTCGCGCCCACGGTGGCCATCGTGAGGGGTCTCTATCGCGCCTGGGACGAGGACCCGCTCTCCTGGAACGGACGTCGGGTGGAAGTGCATTTCGTGCATCTCCCGGAGCCACGGACGACGGTATCCGGGCTCTGGGCGGAGGCGGCCCTGGACGGCGTCGTGCTCTTCGAGCGCGACCTCGCCGTGTCCGGAAGGCTCGCGCGTCTGCGCCGACGGATCGTGGAAGGGGCTCTCGCCCGGCGGCGTACCCACGGCCAACCCTACTGGGTGGGAGGAACCTGATCGTGCGAAACCCGGATCTGGCTCGTGACTACGTGCGGCGTGCCGACCTGCGGCTTCGGGCCCTCGACGTGCTCTTCGACGCCGAGAGCTGGGCGGACGTGGTCCGCGAATCGCAGGAGGCGGTCGAGCTCGCGCTGAAGGGGCTCCTGCGTGCGTGCGGCGTCTCACCCCCCCGGACGCACGACGTGTCCGAAGTGCTGGAGGAGGAGCGCGACCGGTTACCGCCGGCGCTCGTCCCCGAGATCGCGACGCTCGCGAGCGCCTCCCGCGGGCTCCGGCGGGACCGTGAACTGGCCTTCTACGGCGCCGAGGACCTCACTCCCTCGGGGTTCTACTCCCGGGACGACGCGGAGCAGGCACGCGCGAGCGCGCGGAAGACCGTCGAGCTCGTCAAACCCCACGTCCTCGGCTGAGTCGGCTACTCCGTGACCGTCAGCACCACCACCGAGGGCTGGTTCTCGGCCGGGTCGGCCGCGAAGTCGCTCATCTGGAGGATCGCATCCCCCGCCTCGGCGAGCCCGGCTTCCTTCGCGAGCCTGCGCGCTTCGGCGGGGAACTGTTCGCCGGGCAGATCGGGCCCGAGAACCGGCACGACTCCCCAAGAGAGCATCAGCCGCTGGCACGTGCCCTCCCTCGAGGAGCGGGCCAGCACCGGCGCCTGAGGACGCCACGTGGAGACCGTGGACGCGGTGCGCCCCGACCGGGTGAACACGACGATCGCGCGGACCATCAGGTCCCGGGAGAGCTGCGTCGCGGCATGCGCCACGGCGTCCTCCACGCGAAGCGGCGTGCCGGACCCCATCGAGCGTTCCCACGTCCCGAACGCGCCCCGGGACCACAGGTGGGCCTCGGCGTCGCGGGCCACCCGGTCCATCATCTCCACCGCGGCTACGGGCCACGCCCCCGACGCCGTCTCGGCCGAGAGCATCACCGCGTCCGTGCCGCTCCACACCGCGCCCGCCACGTCCGACACCTCCGCCCGCGTGGGACGGGGATTCACGATCATGGACTCCATCATCTGCGTGGCGACGATCACGGGCTTCCCCCGCGAGCGTGCCAGCTCCACGAGTTGTGACTGCGTCACCGGCACGCGCTCCGGCGGCAGCTCCACGCCCAGGTCTCCCCGTGCGACCATGATGGCGTCGCTCTCGTCGAGGATCTCCTCGATGCATTCCAGCGCCTCGGGCTTCTCGATCTTCGACACGAGCGCGGCGCTCCCACCCACCCCCTCCAGCAAGCGGCGCAGCCCGCGCACGTCCGCCGCCTTGCGCACGAACGAGAGCGCGAGGAAGTCCACGCCGAGACCCAGGCAGAAACGCGCGTCCACCCGATCCTTCTCGGTGAGCGAGGGCGCGGAGACCGCCACCCCGGGCAAGTTCATCCCCTTGCGGTCCTTGAGCGTGCCGCCCACGACGACCGTGCACGCGATCTCCGTCCCCTGTACGCCCTCCACGCGGAGCTCCAGGTTTCCGTCGTCCAGGAGGATCCGGTCGCCGACCTTCACGTCCGATGCCAGGGCCTCGTACTGCGAGGGGATCAGCCCCGGCACCCCCGTGACGTCCCTCGTGGTGACCGTCACGCGCGATCCCGCGGAGAGCTCGACCTTACCGCCCTCGAAGCGACCGGCGCGGATTTTCGGGCCGCACAGGTCGGCGAGCACCGCCGTGTGCGTGCCCAGCCGGGCGGCCGTCTCGCGCACGGTGCGGTACGCGGCCTCGTGCCCGGCGTGGTCGCCGTGCGACATGTTCAGGCGGAACACGTCCACGCCCGCGCGGATCAGGCGCTCGATCATCTCCGGCGCGGTGGAGGCGGGCCCCAGGGTGGCGACGATCTTCGTGCGGCGGCGGAGCAGATGGAGCGAGTGGGTGGCGATCGGCATACCCTATCTCCCTGGGAGTCCGAGGCGCGCGGCGCGCGAGCGACGCGACGTCAGCGGCGTTCGAGGATGGCCAGGGCTCTGGCCACCAGGGCAGGCTCTCCCCCCAAAGTACGCACCTTCTCGAGTTCGCGCGGCATATCGTCGCCGAGGCGCGTCAGCTCGGCCACCGCGCTGGACGGATCCAGCTCGGCGCGCCAACCCGCCTGGCCCAGCGCGATGAGCGACTCGGGCGCCCACTCCGTGGGCCAGAGACCTTCCAGGACGTCCACCGCGGCCCGGATCCGCGCGAGCCGGCCCGCCGCTCCGTCGAGGAGGGCGGGATCCGCGTCGGGGAAGCTCAGCCGGACGTCGCGGGGCGTCGCGACAGGCGCCGCGGCGAGGCGTACCTCGACCGCGAGCGCCTCTCGGTCGTAGCGCCAGCCCGGCGCGGAGGCATCGGCGCGGTAAGGAACCGGAGCCCCGTCGGCGGTCACCGCGGTAGGCGGGAACGCACCCGGCACGCGCACGGTCACGGCCCGCGTCGCCCCCATTCCCGGGTACCCGCCCTCCGCCGCGCCCAGCGTCACCGCGAGCACCCGGCCCCCGTCCGACCATCCGGCCTCGAACGGCGTCCAGGCCGCCTCGTCGCGCAGGTAGCCGGTGTCGTTGCCGGCGTCCTCGTAGAGGCGGGCGCGGAACGGCGCGGGCGCCGCGGACCGAGTGGACCGCGAGCCGCCCGGCCCTCTCGCCTCCCCCCCGCCCGCGACTTCGCCCCCTCCATCGACGTCCAGAACGTTCGGAAACACGGTCACCACCAGCGGATCTCCGTCCGAGGAGCCCACGCGGAGCGCCGGCTCCATCATCGGGATCACCGCGCCGGCCCGCGCGAACAGCGGGATCTCGTCGAGCAGGTACGTCCGCTCCACCACCGCGGGGCCGCGCAGGCGCGCGCCGGACGCCCACTCCACCCAATCGCCCGGCGGCAGCCAGAGCGACACGGCGGCGAGCCCCGTGGTCGAGTCGGCAGGCGCACTGATCGGCGCTACCATGAGGTCCTCTCCCAGCATGTACTGGCCCATGTGCGTGTACGCCACGTCCTCCTCCGGCCAGTGGTAGTAGAGAGGGCGGAGCATCGAGACGCCGCTGTCGTGGGCCGTCCGTGCCGCCGTGTAGAGGTAGGGCACCAGCTCGGTGCGCAGTAGCATCGCCTCACGCATCGCGGCGAAGTGCTCGGGCGGGTACGCCCAGATGCGCCGCTCCGCGTCGGGGTTCTTCGTCGTGTGCGTGCGGAGCAC
>CAYPMO010000028.1:0-11332 GCA_964412015.1 uncultured Gemmatimonadaceae bacterium
TGCTAAGGCGTTGGGTCCAAAAGGCCCGCGTGGGTTCGAATCCCACTCCCTCCGTTTGATTGAGAGCACTCTGGTTCTGGGGTTCGAGCCCATGGGATCTTCGGAGAAGACCCCAGCGTGGGTTCGGGCCGAGCGGAGCGAGGTCAATCCCACTCGCTTCGTTTGGCGACGAGCGGGATGGTGTTGGGTCTGTCGTGCCTGCCACGGCGCGCCGGCGCCTGGACGGATGGCCGAGTGGCTTAAGGCGCACGATTGGAAATCGTGTGGGCGAAAGCCCGCGTGGGTTCGAATCCCACTCCGTCCGTTGGATTGAGAGGCGAAGGGGATTTGGGATGAGAACCCACGTGGACTTCGAAGAAGGACGGGGCGTGGGTTCGGGCCGAGCGAAGCGAGACCGACCGAGCGAAGCGAGGTCAATCCCACTCCGTCCGTTGGATTGAGAGGCGAAGGGGATTTGGGATGAGAACCCACGTGGACTTCGAAGAAGGACGGGGCGTGGGTTCGGGCCGAGCGAAGCGAGACCGACCGAGCGAAGCGAGGTCAATCCCACTCCGTCCGTTGGTTTGAGAGGCGAAGGGGATCTGGTGGATGATGTTCTGAAGTGCGGGGCGTGGCTCAGTCCGGTAGAGCGCTGCGTTCGGGTCGCAGAGGTCCCCGGTTCGAATCCGGGCGCCCCGATAAGGACGGCCGCAGTGCGGCCAAGCGGGTAGTGCGACCGGATCTCCGGAGCGAAGCGGAGGTAATCCGGGCGCCCCGATAAGGACGGCCGCGGTGCGGCCAAGCGGGTAGTGCGACCGGATCTCCGGAGCGAAGCGGAGGTAATCCGGGCGCCCCGATAAGGACGGCCGCGGTGCGGCCATGAAGGTGCTGCGACCGCCCGGATGCCACGGGCCTCCGTGGATCCGGGCTTTTGCTGTTTACAGGGACCCCGTGGTCTCCTTGGAGCGGTGGCAGAATGGCTAATGCACACGCCTCGAAAGCGTGCGTCCCAAAAGGACATGGGGGTTCGAATCCCTCCCGCTCCGTGAAGCCTCGCGTGGCCCTCTTGGTCCTCCGATCGAGAGGGCCTGTTCAGTTGTCGGAATCCTGTCACCCACAAGCTCCTTCTCGCTGACCATGAGCGCTTCCCATCACTTCTCCAGGGGCGACGCCGACCGGATTCTGCGGCGCGCCGCGGAGATCGAGGGTGCGGACGACGAGAGGCGTATGAGTCTGGCGGAGCTGCGCGCGATCGCCGGGGAGGCAGGCTTCTCACCGCAGACCGTCGAGCGCGCCATCGCCGACGTGCAGACGGCGAGCCTGGCCGCCTCGAGGCAGACGCCCGTCAAGAAGTCGGGGATCGTCATGGCTCATCTGTCCACTGTGCGCGAGATCCCCGTGGGGCTGGACGGCGACCAGTTGATGCGGGTCGTGCGTCTGTTTTCACCGTATCGCGAAGGTCCGACGCAGGTGAAGCTCGACGACGACGAGATTACCTGGCGCGACCGGAAGGGGGTGCGCTTCGCCATTGCCTCGGTGGGCGGCCTCACCGAGGTGCGGGTGTATGTGTCCGGCATCCTCTTCCGGAGGGGCCGGTGGTTCGGCTGGGTAAAGGCGGCCGCGGATCGGCTCGAGATGCTGGCACTTCTGGTCGCAGGACAACGATCCATAGCCGGAGAGGCCGACCGGGCCCGGCTGCCGGCTCCGCCCGGTCCGGAGTTTTCCGGCAACACCGGGGGTTGAGTCGCGTGCCTGCGATCGCTCCGTCATAGACCCGGGCCGCGGGTTCGACGATCTTCCACGCGCCCCGCTTTCTCCTTGGCCGTGACCGACCGCCCGACACCCCGCTTCATCGCACTCTTCTGGCTCCCCCTCTTCGCCACCTGGCTGATGATGGGTGTCGAGGGGCCATATCTCGCGGCCGTGATCGCGCGCATGCCCGACGCGAAGTTCAACCTGGCGGCGCACGGCGTGTCGTACGCGTTCGCGTTCCTGGCGGAGGCGCCCGTCATCATGGTGATGAGCGCGGCCACCGCGCTCGTGACCGACGCCCACAGCTTCCGGAAGCTCCGCAGGTTCTCGCAGGTGCTCGGAGCAGGAGCCACCGGGATCCTGCTGATCGTCCTCATCCCTCCGGCCCACCGTTTCATTCTGCGTGAGCTCCTCCACCTTCCGCCCGAGGTGGCCGACCTGACCTACGGCGCGCTGTGGCTGCTGCTTCCATGGCCGGCCGCCATCGGGTACCGTCGTTTCCTCCAGGGCGTGCTGGTGCGATGTGGGCGAACCCGGCTGGTGGCGTACGGGACCGTCGTGCGCGTGACCGCGATGGGGCTCGTCGGGCTGTTGGGGTACAATCTCCTGGACGTCCCGGGGGCGTGGGTGGGGGCCATGTCGCTGTCCGCCGGCGTGGTGAGCGAGGCCTTGGCCGCCCGATGGATGGCCGCGACCACGGTGCGACGGATCCTCGATGCGCCGGCGGGCGCCGTGGTCGTGCCGGGGGGCGGCGAGGATGGTGAACTGCTGACGTATCGCGGCATCGCGGCGTTCTACTACCCGTTGGCCCTCACGTCTCTCATCGGTCTGTCCGTGCAGCCGATGCTCACCTTCTTCATGGGCCGCTCGTCGTTCGCGCTCGAGTCGCTCGCGACGTTCCCGGTGGTCCAGTCCCTCACGTTCATCTTCCGGACCGTGGGGCTGAGTTTCCAGGATGCCGGCATCGCGCTGATGGGGACGAAGCACCGGCATCTACCGGAGCTGAAGAGCTTCGCCTATACGATAGGCTTCTCGGCCGTGGTGGGGATGGCGCTGGTGGCGTTCACGCCCCTCTCGGATTTCTGGTTCCAGACGCTTTCGGGATTGACGCCGGACCTGGCGGGGTTCGCCGTCGCGCCGGCACGCGCCGCCACGGTGCTGCCTGCGCTGACGGTGCTGCTGAGTCTCCAGCGGGCCGTCCTGGTGAACGTTCGCCGGACGCGCTCCATCACGGTTGCGACGATCCTCGAGGTGAGCTTCATCGGAATCAGCTTCGCGATCCTGGGGTGGGGGCTCGACCTGGTGGGCGTGACCGCGGCTTTCGCGTCGTTCGTGGTGGGCCGCGCGGTGGCGAATACGTATCTGGCGGTTCGTTGCCGCCGGGTGATCCGCGAGACCGCAGCGGCGTAGCCCTCCGGTTACTCCAATCGGGCGATGCCCTCGAAGTCGGGCCGGAGCTCGAACCCGATGCACCGATCGGCGTCGCCTCCGGCCGCGAATGCGGCTCTCATGGCCTCGGCGACCGACGCCGCCTCGTCCGGCGCGCACATGGCTACGAGCCCCGACCCGCTTCCTGAGATCGTGACCCCCCAGGCTCCGGCCTCGCGGGCTGCGTCCATCGCGCCGAACGCCCTGCTGATGAGTGGGAGGCGGTGGGGTACGTGGAGCTCGTCGGTGAGGCCCACACGGATGAGCTCCGGATCGCCGATGGCGAGCCCGCGGAGCAGAGCCGCGAGATAACCCAGCTCCGCGACGGCGACATGGTGCGAGACCTGGAGCGGGAGCGCTGCGCGGGCTTCGGCCGTGGCCACCCCGGTCGGCGGCGCGGCGTAAGCGAACCCGACGTTGGGCGAGATCTCCAGGGCCAGGGCGCGGGGCCCTCCGACACCGGGCACGACCGCGCGGAACCCGCCGAGCGCGCAGGACGCCGCATTGTCGCCGTGACCCTCGCGCTCGTAGGCGTACCGGAACGATGCCAGAGGGTCAGAGCCGCGTCGCAGCGCGGCGAGCGCGAGGTCGTGGCCGGCTACGAGCGCGGCCGCCGAGGACCCGAGGCCGCGAGCCACCGGAATCTCCGAGTGGACGTGCAATACGCCGTTGGCTGTCGCGCCGGCGGCCCCGACGCCCTGAACGAACGTCTCCGCGAGCAGGTCCTGCTCCAGGTCCTCCTCGGACTGCGCGAGCATTCCCGTGCGCCTCACGTCCAGTCCGCTTCCGCCGGGCTGGAACCTGACGTCCAGGTAGCGTTCCATGGCGATGCCCAGCGTGTCGAAGCCCGAGCCCAGGTTGGACGTCGAGCAGGGCACGCGTACGTGCGCGCTCACGAGGGTCATGCGCGGGCCTCCGAGAGGAGAACGTCGGCGAGGACGCCGAGGTGGGCGGGGATGGGGATCACGTGTTCCGTTCCGGCCATGTGCGGCAGCGTGTCCCGCGGCGGGCGTACATGGAGGCCGAGTGTGCTCTCGAACACGTCCGGGAACTTCCAGGGATGGGCCGTGGACAGCACCACGCGAGGGGCGCGGGCCGCTGCCCGGATCCGTTCCATCGCTCGCCACCCGACGGCGGTGTGAGGGTCCAACAGGTAGCCGGTGCGGGCGTGGACACTGGCGATACAGCCGCGCGTGTCCTCGTCGCTCACGGACTCTCCGCGGACATGCGCGCGCAGGGCCACCGCGTCGTTCCCGTACAGATACCGGATGCGCTCCAGGTTGCTGGGATCACCCACGTCCATGGCGCTGGACAGGGTCGGATATGATCGCTTCGGGTCGAAGCGACCCGTCTCGAGGTAGTCCACGAAGACTCGGTTCCGATTCGCGGCGGCCACGAAGCCACGGGCCGGCATGCCGGCGCGATGTGCCACGAGGCCGGCACACAGGTTGCCCAGGTTTCCCGACGGCACGACGAACGTGGCGGGATGATCGTCCCAGCCCAGCGTGGCGGCGGCGTGAACGTAGTAGAAGCTCTGCGGCACGAGCCGCCCGATGTTGATCGAGTTGGCCGACGTCAGGCGGCAGGCGACCGAGAGCTCCCGATCCGCGAAGGCATCCTTGGCCAGACGCTGGCAATCGTCGAACGTGCCTTCCACGGCCACGGCGAGGACGTTGCCGCCGAGCGTTGTGATCTGCCGGCGCTGACGTTCGCTGATGCCGCCGCGCGGGAACAGGACCACCACGCGGTATCCGCTCATGCCGTGAAACGCGGCCGCGACCGCGCCTCCCGTGTCTCCCGACGTCGCTACGAGCACCGTGCGTGTGCCGTCCGGCTCGGCGAGGGCTGCCATCGCGCGGGCCATGAAGCGGGCCCCCACGTCCTTGAACGCCATGCTCGGGCCGTGGAACAGCTCGAGAATGTACGTGCCCTCTTCCACCTCCACCAACGGAACGGGGAAGTTCAGCGACTCGACGACCACGCGGTCGAGAACGTCGGCGTCCATCGCCCCCGGGAGCAGCAGGGGAGCAGCCCAGCGAGCCGTCTCGAGGAATCCCGCGCCGGACGGCGGGCGGTTCTGGCCGATCGCGGGCGGCTCCGCCGGTACGTAAAGACCTCCGTCGGGGGCCAGCCCTCGGAAGAGAGCCTCGGCAAACGTCACTCGGACGGTGCCGCGCGTGCTTACGAACGCGTTCATGCGCCTGAATCTCGCACCTTACCTCGTCTTCGCCCGCTCCACCTGGAGTTGTGTGATGTCCGCGCTCCACCGCTCGTCTCCGAGCAGGTGTTTCACGAAGTATTCGCACCGCAACCAGTACCAGTAGTCGCTCATGTTGCCGTAGCCGTGGCGTTGGCCGGGGAAGACGAAGAAGTCGAAGCGCTTGTTCGCGCGGATGAGCGCTTCGGCCATGCGGAGCGTTCCCGCGTGATGCACGTTGTTGTCCACGTCGCCGGTCGTGAGCAGCAGGTGGCCTTTCAGGTTGGCCGCGAGGTCCGAGTTCTTCTCGATGTCGTACTCGAAGGACACCTCTCCCGAGTCGCTCACGACCTCCTTCACCCCGTGGTGGGTCTCCGACCACCACCGGTTGTAGACGTCGTTGTTGTGGTTGCCCGAGGACGACACGGCGACCTTGAAGAAGTCCGGGTAGACGAGCATGGCCGCCGTGGACATGAAGCCGCCGCCCGAGTGCCCGTAGATGCCCACGCGCTGGATGTCCACGAACGGATGCCGGTCTCCGAGTTGCTCGATGGCCGCCTTCTTGTCCGCGAGGCCGTAGTCCCTCAGGTCTCCGTATCCGTAGTTGTGGTACCACTTCGACCGATCGGGACTGCCGCCGCGGTTGCCGATGGTCACCACGACGAAACCGAACTGAGCGAGGCCCTGCTCGAATGGCGCCGTGCTGAACGATTTCGACACCGACTCGGTCTGGGGGCCGGGATACACGTACGCGACGATCGGATAGCGCTTGTTCGGGTCGAAGTCGTAGGGTTTGTACATGACTCCGTGGAGGTCGGTGACGCCGTCGGCGGCCTTCACCGTATACGGTTCGGGAAACCGGTATCCCGCAGCCGTGAGGAGCGAGAAGTCGGCCTCCTCGAGGTCCATGACCTTGCGACCCGTGGCGTCGAAGAGCGCCGCGGCGGGGATGGTGTTCACCCTGGAGTGGTTGTCCACGAAGAACCGATTCGATTCGGCCACGGTCGCGGCGTGGTCGAAGTTTCCGGGCGTGAGGTTCTGCACGCCGGACCCGTCGAGCCCGGCCCGATACACGTGCCGGTAGTAGGGATCCTCCCCGTCCTCACGTCCGTTGGCGGTGAACAGCACGATTCCGCGCGCCTCGTCCACACCCTCGATCGCATCCACATGCCAGGGGCCCTCGGTGATCCGGTTCCTGAGCGTGCCGTCGGACGCGAACCGGTACAGGTGCGCCCAGCCGTCCCGCTCCGACCACCAGACTAGGTCGCCGTTGGAGAGGCGCCGTGGGGGCTGCTGCTCCTGGTACGTGTTCATCCGCTCCTCGATGACCGCGCGGACCGAGCCGATCTCGGGGTCCGTGACCATCACGTCGATGCGGTGCAGGTCGCGGCTCGCCCGGAAGAAGTAGAGTTCGTTCGAGCGTGGTGACAGCCACTTCGTGATCGGGATCTCATCGGGGTCGCCGCTCCCCGACCTACGAGCGCCCCGGCCGGTGGGGTCGCTGTAGACGCCCATCGTCTGATCCTTCCACGGCTCGTCGTCCACCTTCTTCATGACGCGATTCTGCATGTCGAAGACGAGCAACTCGGTTTGCGTGACATTCTCCTCGCCGGGCATGTCGTACTTGTAGGTCTCGAGCTTGGGGCGCTTGTCGCCCGCGACGTGCACCACCCACAGGTCGCCCACCTTCCTCCGATCCTGCCGGGTGAGCGCGAACCAGCGCGAGTCGTGGCTCCAGCTGATCCCCGCGCGCTGCCGGCGCTTGAACTCTTTCTCGGTCTCCTCGTCGTTCTCGCCCCGTCCCTGGTTGCCGTACGCGTAGTCCTTCACTCCGTCGGTGGTGAGCTGCGTTTCCTCGAGTCCCTCCAGCTTCCACTCGGCGGAGTCCGCCGCCGCACCGGCCTTACCCCGCCGCGCGTCCAGCACCTTCTGATACTCCTCCCAGGTCATCGCCCAGAGATTGAACTCGCGGCTGAACACCACCCAGGAAGTGTCGGGCGAGACGCTGGCCCATCCGGGGTGGTTGTCCGGACCTTCGTAGTCCTCGAGCATCCGGAGGGTCTGCGTGGCCACATCGTACTCGAAGTGCAGCACCTTCTTCCGGGTCGGAGGCCGGCGGGGACGCTCCTGATCACGCTGCTGCTGGAGCGTATCGGTCTGCTCCTGCTCGATCTTCTCCTCCTGTGAGGACTCGACCTCGAACTGGAGGATGTTGTCGCTGATGAATCGGATGTTGCGGATCGGGAGGTGCTGGCCATCCCACGGATCCTGCGTGAGTCTGGTGAGCTCGGCGGCGATCCGGTCGTTATCGAAGATCTGCCGCTTCGTTCCCCGTGCGGGGTCCACGAGGTAGAAGGATTTCCCTTCGGTTGTTTCCCATTCGTACCAGAACCGGTCGGTCTTCCGGATCCACCGGGGGGTGACCGTGGCGCTCTTCACGAGCTCGCGGATCTTGTAGGGCGCGAACCGGGCGGCGAGTTGAACGTTGGCCGAGCCGGGGCCGCCCACGACCTCCACGGACTGTGAGAGCGCGGGGCGGACCGAGCCGGCGACGCCGGCGGCGAGGGCGAAACCCAGGAGGGAGAGAAGCGGCGAGGAGGGGTGCCGGTGCCACGCCGGACGGAAGGTCGAGTGCATGGAAACCTCTGGAGCGATGGGGTGATGGAGCAAGAGGGGGGTGCCGACCGCGCCCGGCAATAGGAGAGCCGTCGCGCCTGCCGGGGATTTCCCGACAGCGAAGACCCGATCGGTACCGGCAGCTTACATTTCCGGTGTGCAGTGTGCCTGCACACACACGCGCAGGAGGTCCCATGCGAAGTGCCCAGCGCCGCGCTCTGAGGCACCGATGACCAGCCCCGCAGCGGTCCTGGCCGCGTCTCTGGGCGGCGCGGATGCGGCGAGCGAGGAGCGGCGCGTCGAGGAGGCACTGCGCGCGGCGCTCGCGAAACATCTCCTGGAGCTGCGGGGACCGGCGGACGTGGCTCACGTCCTACTCGCCACCGTCACCGTGTTCGTCTTCTGGGCCGCCGTCCGTCACTGGGAGGCCTTGGCATGGCTGGCCCTGTTCGTCATCGCGGCCGCGGCGCGGCTCTACAACCGTCGTCACGAGTTGGCCGCGACGGAGGACGCCGAGGCGATCATAAGGTTGGTGCGGCGCGACGTCTGGATCTCGGCGATCCTCTGGGGTGGATGGGCGCTCCTGAACGTCGGGGCGGCCCCGAGCATGCTCCTGTTCATCGTCCTGATCTTCGCCGGGCTGATTGCGGCGGCCACATCCACGCTCGTGGCGGACGAGCGGACGTTCATCGGGTTCGTCCTCCTGCTGCTCGTGCCACTGGCTCTGGCGATCGTGCTGAGCGGCGGGTCGCGCGATCACGCCAGCATGATCCTGCTGATGGTGCTGTTCGCGCCGTTCATGGTCTTGGTCCATAAGAGCGCCCACGCGACGCGCGAGGAGCAGGTGCGCGCGAGGGAGCGGTTGCGGATCAGCCAGGCGGAGACGGAGCGGCGTACGGAATTTCTGAACGCGCTGCTGAGCTCCGCGCCTCTGTCCGTGATCGTGCTGGACGGTGACGGCACGATCCTGCGGGTCAACCACGCGTTCGAGGAACAGTTCGGCCGTACCGCCCAGGACGCACGGGGCGGGGATCTCGTCCGGCTGGTTGCGGATGAGCGGGGACGCCCCGGACTCTCCGCCTTCATCCAGACGTTGGCGGAGGGACGCGCGACCGTGGCGGACCTCCCGCTGCTCGGCGCGGACGGCTCCACGCTGTGGATGCGTCTCTCGGGGACGAAGGCTCGAGGCTCGGCGGAGGGCGCCATGATCGTGCTCGCCGAAGACGTGACTCGGCAGGTGGAGGCCCATGAGGCTCAGACGGCGGCGCGCATCCAGGCCGAGGAGACCGCCCGGGCCAAGAGCGTCTTCCTGGCCGGCATGAGCCACGAGATCCGCACGCCGATGAACGGGATCCTCGGGATGGTCGAGATCCTTCTCGACACCCCGATGACCGACGAGCAGAGGCATACCGCCGAAGTCATCCGCTCCTCGGGGGAGGGCCTGCTCCGCATCCTGAACGACGTGCTGGACTTCTCGAAGATCGAAGCGAGCCAGCTCGACCTGGAGGTGGTGGATTTCAACGTGCACGATCTGCTCGGAGACGTGGGCCACGTCTTCGCGCGCGGGGCCGCGAGCCAGGGGAACGAGCTCCTCGTGGACGTCGGAGAGGACGTGCCGGAGGGAGTGCGCGGTGATCCGCACCGCCTCCGTCAGGTTCTCTCGAACCTCGTCGGTAACGCCGTGAAATTCACGAAGGATGGCGACATCGTGCTGTCCGTGCACCGGCTCGGGTTCGAGGATGGACGGCACCGCCTGCGGTTCTCGGTTCGCGACACCGGGATCGGCATCCCCGCGGAGAAGCACGACGTCATCTTCCACCCTTTCGAGCAGGCGGACGTCTCCACGACACGGACCCACGGGGGCACGGGTCTCGGCCTGAGCATCTCGCGGAGACTCGTCGAGCTCATGGGAGGTCGTCTCGGGCTCGAGAGCGAGCCTGGGTGGGGAAGCGATTTCCACTTCGAGCTCGTCGTGGAGGGTGCGCGGGAGCTCCGGTCCTCCGAAACGCGGACCGGCGTGACGGCCGAGCTGGCGCGCCACCGCTTCCTCGTGGTGGACGACAACGCGAGCGCCCGGCGCATCGTCGCGCACGCTCTGGCCCATGTAGGCGCGCGCGCGACCGAGGCCGACAGCGTAACCTCGGGGCTGGCGGCGGCGCGGGCCGCGGCCGCGCGCGGCGAGGCCTTCGACGCGGTGATCCTCGACCACATGATGCCCGATCGAGACGGGTTCGAGTTCGCGGAGGCCATCCGGGACGATTCGACCTACGGGAAGCCGCGGATCCTCATGGTCACTTCGGCCGCGCCGGCTGGGGGCCGGGACCGTGCGCGCGAGCTGGATATCGGCGGCTATCTGGCCAAGCCCGTCGCGCGTGCCGAGCTGCTGAAGGCCCTCGCGATGCTCCTGAGCCGGCCGGTACACGAAGGCGAGGAGCGCAGGATGGTGACGAAGGAGACGCTCACACGGTTCACGACGGAGGCCCGGATCCTCATGGCGGAGGACAACCTGGTGAACCGACAGGTCGCGGTGGCCCTCCTGGAGAAGTGTGGACATCGGGTCACCGCTGTGGCCGACGGGCGAGAGGCGGTGCAGGCCGCGCGAGAGAACGAATTCGACCTCGTGCTGATGGACATCCAGATGCCGGAGATGGACGGCCTCCAGGCGACCCGCGAGATCCGTCGGTTCGCCGACGCCGAGACCTTGCCCATCGTGGCGCTGACGGCCCACGCGTTCGGCGAGGAGAAGGAGCGTGCCCGGGCTGCGGGGATGAACGATTTTCTCTCCAAGCCGTTCAAGCCCGCCGAGCTTTATGAAATCGTCGAGCGCTGGGCCCGCATCGGATCTTCTGGCGAGTCGTCCGGCGAAGAGGGCGAGAACATGGACCAGGCGCAGGATCGGACCCCTCCAGTGGACCTCGAGGGCTTTCGCCGTCTCATGAGGGAAGCAGGAGTGGCGGATGTGGTGGACACCACCGTGGCCATCTACCTGGACGACGCGCCGAAGATCTTCGAGAGGATCGAGACGGCGGTCGGGGCGGGGGACGCGGAGGGAATCCGGAATGCTGCCCACTCCCTCAAGTCGGCGTCGGGAAATATCCGCGCGATGCGTCTCTTCGAGTTGCTCAAGAGCATGGAGGCGTTGGGGCGCGCGGGCGATACCACGAAGGCCGGGGACGCGCTCGGCGAGCTCCGCTCCGAGTTCACCGCGGTGATATCGTACCTCCGCGGCGACGCGGTCTGACGAGCTGCGGAAGCAAAGGCTCTCACCTGCCGGGAAGCGAGAGGCGCCGGCGCCCCGCGCGGGGGGCCGGCGCCCCCGGACCCCCTGGGGGCGGCCGCCCGGATATACTTTTTGGCGAA
>CAYPMO010000028.1:11342-48972 GCA_964412015.1 uncultured Gemmatimonadaceae bacterium
CCGCCCCCCCCCGGCGGGGGCCCCCCGCGCCTCCGGACCGCGTGAGTCCGGCCGACCTTATTTCCTTTTGGCCTTCTTCACCTTCTTCGCGGCCTTCTTCGCCTTCTTGGCGGGCTTCTTCTTCGCCGTCTTCAGGACGGGAGCCGGAGCCGCCAATGCCGGCGCGGCCTTCTTCGCGGGACGCTTCTTCGCGCCCGAGGCCTTCTTGGTTGCGGGCTTCTTGCCCTTCTTGGCCTTCTTGGCCTTCTTCGCCTTCTTCGGCTTCTTCGCAACCTTCTTCTTCACGACCTTCTTGGCCTTCTTCGCCTTCTTCGCCTTCTTCGCAACCTTCTTCTTCGCCGGCTTCTTGGCCTTCTTCACCTTCCTTGCAACCTTCTTCTTCGCCGGCTTCTTGGCCTTCTTCACGGCCTTCCTCACGGCCTTCTTCTTGGCGGGGGCCTTCTTCGCCGCCTTCTTCTTGCCGGCCTTCTTCTTGGTCGCCACGGGACGCCTCCGGAAGCAGGGTACGACCAAAGTGTTTCGCGAACGACATCTATGTAGTGCATTTCCTGTCCGGAGCGCAATAGATTCTTCGCGCGGGGACACAACCCCTCGTGCCTCGGGGGCGGCCGAACCCTATCCCTTGGGGCTCGCGATGTGCGTCCGTGAGGTGTCCGCGAACTCGGTCGGCGGGGGGTGCGCGCGTGACCTCGAGACGTCATCATTGAGGGTCGCCGACACGCATCCGTGAGCAGACCCCACCGAGACGAGCATGCGCGCGAGGTCCGCCGAAGACACGCTCCGGGAGTTGAGAAGCAGAGGGGCGAAACGCCTGAAAAGCGTGAGTTTCCGCGCCAATCGGGCCACCATCTGGTCGCTGACGCAGGATGCGACGGTCCTCAACCTGCACGTCGCATATCGTCGCGCTCCAGCGTCCATCCTCGACGCGTTCGCGACTATCGTGCGTGGCAGAGGCTGGCGAACGGCACCCGTGCGCGAGGCCGCTGAAAAGGTGCGGTCGTGGCCCGGACTGACGCCCGTGCTCGACGCGGTGAGAGCTTCGCACGCGCAGCGCCAACGGCAGACGCTCCGCCGCTGCGGCGGCGACGACAGCGTCACGCACTGCTGCGCGACGCCGGAGCAGCGACGGTATCTGAAGGCCGTCTACCGTTACCTGAACAAGACCCGATTCGATGGGTTGCTCCCGGACGACGTGCCGATCCGGTTGAGTTCGAGGATGAAGGCGGCGTTGGGTCACATGCTCCCGGGAATCGATGGGAGACGACGTCGCTTCGTCGTCGAAGTCGCGCTCAACGTGGATCTGATGCTGGAGGGTAACGGCGCGGAGCGAATGGACACGCTGCTCCACGAGATGGCGCACATCGCGGAGTGGCTCCTCGACGGCACTTACGGCCACGGGGAGAACTGGCGTAAATGGGCCAGGCACGCGGGCTGCCGTGCCGAGTCACGGTACGACCGTCCCGTCGTGAGGCGCCGGAGCCGAGACGAGCGGGTCACGCGCGTGCCGCCACTGCCTCCTGCGCTGCGTCGCAAGGTGGCTTGATGGGCGGCTCGTCGCGGAGCCGCGGAGTGCTGGAGTTACGGGTCGAGCACGACGAGGTGACGCGGAGCCTCCATCTTCCCGTCCAGGAGTTCATCCGGACCGAGGGCGTGGGGTCGGCCCTGCTCCTCGTCGCCGCCGTGACGGCCCTCATGCTGGCCAACTCTCCCCTCGGCCACGCGTTTCACGCATTGTGGGAGACGACGGTCACGCTGGACCTGGCGGTCGTGGAGATCTCCAAGAGCCTGCACCACTGGGTGAACGACGGCCTGATGGCTGTCTTCTTCTTCGTGGTCGGGCTGGAGATCAAGCGCGAGCTCACCCACGGACATCTCTCGGACCGCAGAGCGGCGACCCTGCCTGCGGTGGCCGCGCTGGGAGGGATGGTTGGGCCCGCGTTGGTCTATCTCGCCGTGAACGCCGGGGACGAGGGGGCGCGTGGCTGGGGAATCCCGATGGCGACGGACATCGCGTTCGCACTCGGGGTCCTCGGCATGCTCGGCCGCAGCGTTCCACCGCAACTCCGGATCTTCCTGCTGGCGCTCGCGATCGTGGACGACCTCGGGGCGATTCTCGTGATCGCCGTCTTTTACACGGAGCAGATCGTTCCGGGCGCGCTGGCGGCCGGAGCCCTCATCCTGGGGTTCATCGTGCTGCTCCGGCTGGCGGGCGTCCGCACGATCGCGGCGTACGTGATTCCGGGATTCCTCTTCTGGGTAGCCATCCTCGAGTCGGGTATCCATGCGACGCTGGCTGGAGTGGTCCTCGGCCTGCTCACGCCCTCGAGCCACTACTACGGCCATGGGACCGCCGTCGAGTGGGGGCGTTCCCTTCTTGATCGTCTCGAGGGAGCCGTCTCGAGGAACGATCGGAATGACATCGAGGCGACGCTGGGCGGGATCGAGGAATTGGTCGTCGGAACCGAGTCACCCCTCGAGAGGTTGGAGCGGAAGGTCCATCCGTGGACCGCGTTCATCGTGTTGCCGCTGTTCGCCCTGGTGAACGCCGGAGTGGTGGTGACTCCGGAGACCCTGGAGGCGGCGTGGCGGAGCCCGGTCGCCGTCGGGATCGCCGCCGGGCTCGTGCTCGGCAAGCTCGGGGGGATCGTGCTGGCATCCTGGATCGCCGTGCGCCTCAACGCGGCCACCCTCCCGGAGGGCGTCCGCTGGGGGCACGTCGCCGGAGTTTCCCTCCTGGGCGGGATCGGGTTCACGGTGTCGCTGTTCATCACGGAATTGGCGTTCACCGACGCGACGATGATCGCCACGGCGAAGCTCTCGATTCTCGTGACCTCGATGGCGGCCGGCGCGATCGGCTTCGCGGTGTTGAAGACGGTGCTGCGCCGAGGGGGCTGAGACGACGGCTCAGAGTATGGCCCGAGCCGCTTCCACGATGGCTTCCACGGTGATCCCGAAACGCTCGTAGAGCACCTCGGCGGGCGCCGACGCCCCGAAGCGGTCGATGCCGATCGCGCGGCCCCCGCTCCCGATCCAGCGTTCCCATCCGAACGTCGTCGCCGCCTCCACCGACACCCGGGCCGTGACCGACGGGGGGAGCACGAAGAAGCGGTAGGACTCACTCTGCGCCCTGAACAGGGCCCAGCTCGGAAGGCTCACGACCCTCGTTGGTGTCCCCGACGCCTCCAGCCGCGAGCGGGCCTCCAGGGCGAGCGCCAGCTCGCTCCCCGAAGCGATCAGGATCAAGGAGGGTGGAGTGCTCGAGGCCTCGAGGAGGATGTAGCCTCCCCGGCGCACGCCCTCGACGGATCCGAGCGCGGAGCGATCCAGGATGGGGACCGCCTGTCTCGACAACGCGAGGAACGTCGGGCCGTCCGTGCGCTCGATGGCGACACGCCATGCGATCGCGGTCTCGGCGGCGTCGCCGGGGCGGAGGTCCACCAGGCCGGGCATCGCGCGCAGTGCCGCGAGGTGCTCCACGGGCTCGTGGGTGGGGCCGTCCTCTCCGAGGCCGATCGAGTCGTGCGTGAACACGTACACGACGGGCTGACCCATCATCGCGGCGAGGCGGATGGCCGGCCGCATATAGTCGGAGAACACGAGGAACGTGCCGCCGAACGGCCGGACACCGCCGTGGAGCGCCATCCCGTTCATCACGGCGCCCATCGCATGCTCGCGGACTCCGTAGTGGACGACCCTCCCTCCGGGATTCGGGGCGACGAGAGGATTCACGCCCTTGATGTCGGTCTTGTTCGACGGGCCGAGGTCCGCGGAACCACCGATGATCTCCGGCATGCCGCGCGCCAGCCCCTGGATGACCTTTCCGGACCACGCGCGCGTCGCATCGGGCTTGCCCGGGACCAGGAGATCGGGCAGCTCGGCGTCCCAGCCTGCGCGGAGCCGACCGGCCATCACGCGATCGAACTCGTCGGCGAGCTCCTCGTGCTCCGTGCGGTAGATGGCGTAGCGCGCCTGCCAGGTCTCCTCGAGCCGTTGGCCCTTCCGGACACAGAGGGACCAATGGTCGTGGGCGAGATCGTCGACGAAGAAGGGCTCGAGGGACGGGTACCCGAGGTTCCTCTTGGTGGCCTCGACCTCGTCCCGGCCCAGAGGAGCACCGTGGGTCGCGGCGCTTCCGACGAGGTTCGGGCTTCCCCACGCGATCGTCGTGCGGAGCACGATGAGACTCGGGTGCTCCGTCTCTCGCCTGGCCTCCTCCAACGCGAGGTCGATCGCGCCCAGGTCGTTGCCGTCGTGTACGTGGACGACGTGCCACCCGTACGCCTCGAAGCGCCGCACCTGGTCGGCGGATCGGGCCAGCTCGGTGGAGCCTTCGATCGTGATGCGGTTGTCGTCCCAGATCCAGATCAGCCTGCCGAGCTTCTGATGCCCGGCCAACTCCGCCGCCTCGTGGGAGATCCCCTCCATGAGGTCGCCGTCGGAACAGAGCGCATACGTGAAGTGGTGGACGAGATCGTGGCCGGGTCGGTTGAACCGCTGTGCCAGCCATCGCTCGGCCAGCGCCATTCCGACGGACATCGCGGCTCCCTGGCCGAGGGGGCCGGTGGTGGTCTCGACGCCCGGCGTGAGTCCGTGCTCCGGGTGACCGGGGGTACGAGAGCCCCACCGGCGGAACGCGCGGAGTTCCTCGAGCGGCAGATCGTATCCGCTCAGGTGCAGGAGCGCGTACAGCAGCATGGACGCGTGCCCGGCGGACAGCACGAAGCGGTCGCGGTCCGGCCATGCCGGATTCGACGGATTGTGACGGAGGTGGCGGTGGAACAGCACATAGCCGAGGGGAGCCAGCGCCAGCGGTGCACCCGGATGGCCCGAGTCGGCTTCCTGGATCGCATCCATGGCGAGGACGCGGATCGCGTCCACCGCCAGGCGCTCGACGTCGTTCATGAGACGACGAAGTTCACGAGGCGGTCGCGTACGAATACGACTCTGCGCTCGGTCACTCCCTCCAGGTGACGGGCGACGTTCTCCTCGGCGCGCGCAAGCACGACGATGTCGGCCTCACCGGCGCCTTTCGCCGCCTGGACGGTGCCCCGGAGCTTGCCGTTCACCTGCACGGCGATGTTCACCAGGTCTTCCTCCGTCTTGGTCTCGTCCCACGTCGGCCAGTTGGCGCCCTCGAAGATGCTCCGGTCGTGGCCGAGCCGCTCCCAGAGCTCCTCGGCCAGGTGCGGTGCGAACGGCGCCACCAGGACGACCAGTGGCTCCACCTCGGAGCGCGTGGCCCGCCGGCCGCCGGCGCGTACCGCGTTCAGGTACTCCATCATCGCGGCGATCGCCGTGTTGTACTGGAGGTTGGCCACCTGCTCCGTCACCTGCTTGATGGTGCGGTGCAGTCTCCCTTCGAGCCGAGGATCCACGCCACCCTCACCCGCCGACACCACCGTATCGAACAGGCGGTGCAGGAAGCCGTAAGGGCCCTGGATGCCCTCCTGGCGGTAGTCCCCTCCGCTCTCGAACGGCCCCAGGAACATGAGATAGGTGCGGAACGTATCGGCGCCGAATTGCTCGATGACGGGGTCGGGGATCACCACGTTTCCCTTGCTCTTCGACATCTTGGCGCCCTCGGAGATGATCAGCCCATGGGCGCGGAACGTGGTGAACGGCTCCTCGAAGTGCAGATGTCCCAAGTCGTGGAGCGCCATCGTGAGGAAGCGCGAGTACAGCAGATGGAGCACCGCATGCTCGTTGCCGCCGATGTAGGTGTCGACGGGGAGCCATTTCCGCGTGAGGTCGCGCTCGAAGGGCCGGTCGTCGAAGTCGGTGGAGGGGTAGCGGAGGAAATACCAGCCGCTGTCCAGGAACGTGTCGGACACGTCGGTCTCACGGCGGGCCTTGCCGCCGCATTTGGGGCATGTGGTCTCGTACCACGAGGCCACACGAGCCAGCGGGCTCACGCCGGTGTCGTCCGGCTTGAAGTCGTCCACGCGGGGCAGCATCACCGGCAGATCCTCTTCCGGTACACCCACGGGCCCGCACCTGTCGCAGTGGATGATCGGGATCGGAGGGCCCCAGTAGCGCTGCCGTGAGATGCACCAATCGCGGATACGGAAGTTCACCTCGGACGCACCCAACCCCTGGCTGGCGAGCCGCTCCGTGATGCGAGCCTTGGCCTCGGGCCATGGCATGCCGTCGAACGGTCCGCTGTTGACCATGACGCCGTCGCCCACGTATGCCTCGGCGAGCGGTGTGTCGGGGCCGCTCCCCGGACCCGCGACCACCCGGACGATCGGCAGGTCGAACTGCCTGGCGAACTCGAAGTCGCGCTCGTCGTGGCCGGGCACGGCCATGATCGCGCCCGTGCCGTACCCCATGAGCACGTAGTCGGCGACCCAGATGGGGATGGGTCGTTCCGTCGCTGGATTGCGGCAATACCCGCCCGTGAAGACGCCCGTCTTGGTCTTGTCCACCTTCTGGCGCGTGACCATGTCCTTGCGTGTGGCGTCCTCGCGGTACGACAGCACGGAGGCGCGGCGCCCGTCGGCGGTCACCTGGTCCACCAGAGGATGCTCGGGAGCCAGCACCATGTAGGTGGCTCCGTACAGCGTGTCGGGTCGGGTGGTGTAGACCTCGATGAACGTCCCGCTGTCGACGCCCGCCGCGTCGAGCACCGGGAAGCGCAAGCGCGCACCGTCGCTGCGCCCGATCCAGTTCGTCTGAGCGGCCTTCGTGCTCTCGGACCAGTCCAGGGTGGCGAGATTGTCCAGCAAGCGCTGCGCGTACCGGGTGATCTTGAAGAACCACTGGGCGATCCGACGCTGCTCGACCATGGCGCCGCACCGCTCGCACGCACCCCCGATGACCTGCTCGTTGGCCAGCACGGTCATGCACGAGGGGCACCAGTTCACCGGTGCCTCCTTGCGCTCCGCCAGCCCCGCCTTGAAGAGCTGGAGGAAGATCCACTGCGTCCACTTGTAGTAGGACGGGTCGGTGGTATCCACGGTGTGGCCCCAGTCGAACATTCCGCCGATGCGCCGGAGCTGTCGCGTGAAGTTGCGCACGTTGGACGGGATGAGGTCCATCGGGTTGACTCCGCGCTTCAGCGCGAAGTTCTCCGAGTGGATTCCGAATGCGTCGAACCCGATCGGCTCGAAGACCGTCCGACCCCGGAGGCGCTGGTAGCGGCCGTGCACGTCGGCGCCCGTGAACGCGTAGATGTTGCCCACGTGGAGCCCCTCGGCGGAGGGGTAGGGGAACATCATGAGGTTGTAGAGGGGGCTCTCGGCGTCCCGGAGCTGCTCGAGCGAGAACGCGTTGGTGCCCCGCTCTTCCCACAGGCGCTGCCATTTCCCCTCCACCTGGGAAGGGACGTAGGTCTCTCGTGCTTCGTTCGACATCGGTTGGAACGGCTTCCCTCGGAGTCGTTGGCGACCCTCAACCTATAGGGCCGCGTGGACCCGCCCAAGGCCCGGAGCTACCCGGAATCCCCCGGCAGGAGGTCGAACGGATCATCCACTCCGTCCACGCCCTCCTTCAGTGCCGCCATGACCGCGGCCAGGTCGCCACGGTGCTCGTCGAGCATGGCCTGGAAGTCCGGCAGCCGGTGGTAGTAGAAGATTCGGCCGAGCAGCGTGGCGTTGTTCAGCGACGTGCGCCGGAAACCGTGGTACGCGTAGTCCTCGAGTGTCGGCACGACCTCGGCGTCGAAGCGGTCCAGCGCGGCCGCGAAGATCTCCTCCCGTCGGTGGAGCTTCTCCTCGCGGGTGAGGTCCCTCCCGTAGAGCGCGCGGAGCTCGTCCACCAGCGCGTCCAGAAAGACGCTGAAGCGCTGCTCGTCGCGCCAGCGAGCCTGTGCGCGCTGGCACTTCACGGAGTTCGGCCCGCTCCCCGGACGGGTGCAGAAGAACTCGATGGCCCCGACGCGTCCGGCGAACGTCGCGAAGCTCTCGTTGAACCCGACCTGCCCTGGAACGAAGAGGAAGTTGTGGGAGAGCTCGTGGAGGACCGTCCCGACCACGTCCACATCGTCGGCGCGGAGCACGGTGGACAGGATCGGATCGTTGAACCAGCCCAGGGTGCTGAATGCCGACGTGGGACGCAGGTACGTGTCGAAGCCGTCGTCTTCGAGGTCGGCCTGCGCCTCGCGGGCATCGTTCTCGTCGAAGAAGCCCTTGTAGGGAACCCGGCCCACGACCGGGAACCACCAGGTCTTGGGCACGAGCCGGTCCCGCTCGGCGGCCGACAGGACCAGGGCCAGCGTGTCACGGTCGAGGCGCGTGTACATCGTGTAGGCATCGCCCGCATCCACGCCCATGCGCTCGACCGCGAAGCGCCGCGCCTCGACGACCCAGGCGAGCTTGCTGCGCGTGTCCGGGTCGGTGACCGGGTCCGCCAGCACCTCGGGGATCGGACGGCGTGCCCGGAGGATCTTCGCCTCGGCGATCCCCGCCTTGATGACGTAGACCGGAGAGCAGGCCCAGACGAGCGCACCGAGCCCGAGCGCCACGACGACCAGCGCACCACGAAGGAGGCGCGAACGGAGGGGCCGGGCCCCGGAGGCCGAGGAGGTCACGGCCCGTAATATCGCCACCGGACGCCGGAGGTCCACGTGTCGCCCGCCCAACGGCTGCGAACCAGCCGGTCCAGGAGCCCGTGGCAAGAAGGACAGTGGCCCGCGTCCTAGCGGATCCCTCCTCCGATCGGGCGTACGAGCGGCACGCCGCCCTCGGTCGGCACGTACACCACCGATCCGGCCGGGAGCTTCCCGAGCTGCTCGATGTAGTGGAACGTCAGGTACGCGGGGGTGAGGCCCTGCGAGATGATCCTCTGGGCCTCCGCGATGCCCTTCGCCTCCTCGATCTTCTGCCGCGCCCGCTCCTGGATGATCTCGGTCTGGAAGCGCTCCGCGGCGACGTTCTGCTCCCTCTGCAGCTTCTCCTCGATCGCTTCCCGGACCTTGGGCGGCGCCTGGACATCGCGCACGAACACATCGAGCACCTCGATACGGTCACCGGCCTTGGCCTGGATCGCGGCCCTCATCTCGGTGGCGAGCTCGCGCCGGTTGGGTGAGAAGATGTCGTTGATGGACTTGGTCGCCACCGCGTCGCGCACTCCGTTCCTCACGGCGTTCATGACGATGCGGCTCTTGATCTGTTCCTCGGGGCCGATCCGTTGGTAGAGGTCGGGGGCGGTGGCCGGGTCGATCCGGTACAGGAGAGAGACTTCCATGGCAACGTTGAGCTGCTCGCTCGTCTGGGCGTCGATGCGCTCTACGCTTCCGTCCGGTGGAAAGCTTTGTTCGCGCGTGGACATCTTCTCGACGTCGGCGAGGGGGTTGATGACGTGAACGCCCTGGTCCAGCGCATTCGTGGAGACGTTCCCGAGGAAGTGCTGGACGCCCACCTCACCCACCGAGACGACGGTCACGGCGTTGGCCAGGGCCAGGAAGACGCCCGCGCCCATGAAGCCGTACCCGAGGAGGCGGGCATAGCCGGCGCTGCCGGGCCTTTCGAGAGCGGGGCCGAAGCCTCGGACCGCCGCGCCCAGGACGATCGCCAGGATGGCGAGGATCATGCTACCCATGTGGCTCCTCCAGAGAATGCGGAACTCGGTCGGTCACCCTCGATACGGAATCCGGCGGTGTCTCCTTCCGACGGCGCCTACGGCTCTCCCAGGTATTGGCGGGCATCGGGGTCCACCGCGATCCGGATCTCCACCAGGTCCGCTTCCGCGGCGATCTCGGAAGGCATCTCTCGCGCGGCGATCGCCAGCGCCTCGCGGGCGTCGGCGCCGTCCACCACGTACAAGTGGTAGCGCTGGCGGTGACCGCCGTATCGGACCGTGACCTGGAAGTTCATGTCGCCTCGGCGAGAAATGGAACGTCGTCCCGTGCACAATGCGGCCCGGCCGTGCCTTGGGCCAGCATCGCCGCCTTCCGGTGGGGCGCCCAGGTCTCTATCGTCGGGCATGTCCGCCGCCCTCCTCTACCACTCGCTCCAGCGCGCGCTGCGGGCGGCGACTCCACTCCTGGGACGAGGCTCATCGAAGTTGGCGCGGTCGCTCGCGGGGCGACGAGGGGCCGCGCGCGCGCTGGCGGCGTGGGGCAGCGCACACCGTGATCCAGCCCGACCCGGCGCCTGGCTTCACGCTCCGTCCGTAGGGGAAGGACTCCAGGCGAAAGCCGTGCTGGAGGCCCTCCGCGCCCGTCGCCCCGGCCTCCAGGCCGTGTTCACCCACCTCTCCCCGTCGGCCGAGGACCTTGCGGCGCGCATGTCGGCCGATTGGGCGGGATACCTCCCGTGGGACCTGCCGGACGACGTGGCGCGCGCGCTGGAGTCGACGCGTCCGCACGTCGTGGCTTTCACCAAGACGGAGGTCTGGCCCGTCTTCGTCGAGGAGGCATCGCGGCGTCACGTCCCGGTCGCGCTCGTCGGGGGCACCGTGCCCGTCGGCGCGCGGCGCGCGCGCCCGGCGGCGAGAGCGCTGCTGCGCTCCACATGGGAGCGGCTGAGCCTCGTGGGCGCCGTGTCCGACGCCGACGCCGAACGGTTCGTGCCGCTGGGAGTCCCCGTGGAGGTGATCCGGGTCACGGGTGACCCGGCCGTGGACACCGCGGCGGAGCGTGCTGGCGGAGCGGATCCCGACGCGCCGTGGCTGCGCCCCTTCCACGAGGACCCGCGGCCGACGCTGGTGGCCGGATCCACCTGGCCTTCGGACCTGGAGGTGCTCCTGCCCGCGCTCGAGCGCGTGCGCGAGCGGGTGCGTGGTCTGCGCGCGGTGGTGGCGCCGCACGAGCCGTCCGACGAGAACGTCGGCGCGCTTCTTGCTAACATGGCCGGGCGCGGATGGCGAGCCCGCTCGCTCGCCGAGGTGGAGGAGGAAGGAGGAGCCGCAGGCGTGGATGTCGTGGTCGTGGATCGGGTGGGCGTGCTGGCCCACCTCTATACGGTGGCGGACGCGGCGTACGTGGGAGGCGGATTCCACGGCGCAGGGCTCCACTCGGTCCTCGAGCCCGCGGCGGCGCGGACCCCCGTGCTCTTCGGGCCGCGGCACACGAATGCGCAGGCCGCCTGGGACCTGCAGCTCGCGGGCGGTGGGAAGCGGATCCACGGCCCCGAGGACCTGGCGGAGACGGCGGCTCTCTGGTTGAGCGACCGCGCGGCCCGCGACTACGCCGCAGAGCGGGCCTTCGGCTATATTGACGCCCGACTGGGCGCTGCGGCGCGTTCCGCCGAGCTCCTCGACATGCTCATCACCCCACGCTGCCCACCTTGACCCTCCTCCAGCGCCGCGCCCTGCTCGTCGCCCTGCTCTCGATCGTGGCCGGAGGCTGCGAGGCCGGGCCTTCGGCGTTCGCGCGCGCTGAGGGCCCCGAGGATACCGCTGACGCCTCTACGCTTCCCCACGTCCCGCAATCGAGCGAGGTGGAGACGCTCGGCGTGGACACGGCCGGAAGCGGGACGGAGGTCGAGGGGAGTGGAGGGGCGCACCGGCCGGCCGTGATCGCCGGCGTCGTGACCGATTCCCTCGGGCGGCCCGTGTTTCCGAAACCCGAACACGTACGCGGGATCTACGTGAATGCGTGGGCGGCGGGGTCGGCGCGACGCGTCGATACGCTCCTCGCGCTCGCGCGTGCCACCGAGGTGAACACGTTCGTCATCGACATCAAGGACGCCAGCGGGTACGTGAGTCACCGCACGGAGGTCGCTCTGGCGAACGAGGCGGGCGCCACGGCCGAGGTGCGTGTCCGCGACCTTCCGGGGCTGCTGCGACGCCTCGCGGAGGAGGGCATCTACCCGATCGCGCGGATGGTGGTGGTCCAGGACCCCGTTCTTGCCGCGGCACGCCCCGACATGGCCGTCCAGGACCGCGACGGCGGCGTGTTCCGGGACAGCAAAGGGTTCTACTGGTTGAACCCCTACGACCGGCGCGTGTGGGAGTACCACGTGGCGCTGGCGCGCGAAGTCGCCGAGATGGGCTTCCCCGAGATCCAGTGGGACTACGTGCGCTTCCCCGATGTCCCCGCGTCGGAGAAGGCCAGGCTGGTCTATCCAGGATCAGGGGACACGCCCCAGCATCAGGCCATCGCCGACTTCCTCGCGTACGCGCGCGCGGAGCTGAGGGACCTGGGCGTCGTGGTGACCGCGGACGTGTTCGGGGTCACGACATCGGCGAGGCGGGACGTGGGGATCGGACAAATCTGGGAGTCCTTCATCGACGAGGTGGATGTAGCTCTTCCGATGGTCTATCCGAGCCATTACTGGGAGGGGAGCTTCGGCTACGAGACGCCGAACGCCTATCCCTACGAGATCGTCCGGCGCGCCCTGCGGGACGCGCTGCGGCGCTCCGCGGCGGTGGAGGGCGCGGGCGTCACGCGCCCCTGGCTCCAGGACTTCACGCTCGGCCAGCCGCGTTACGGGGCGGCGGAAGTCCGGGCGCAAATCCAGGCGGCGTACGATGTGGGGATCCTGGATTGGATCCTGTGGAACCCGGGAAGCCGCTACACGGAAGCCGCGCTCGAGCCGGTGGGTGGATTTCCGGCGGAGCCGCTCATCCGCGTGGGCGGCCGAACCGTGCCGATCTCGAGCCGCACGGCGGTGCTGGACTCGCTGGCCGCGTCCGCCGCAGCTGCCTCGGACTCCCTGCGCGCCCGGTCCGACACGGCAAGCGCGCGACCCGATTCCGGACGCGTACGGGCTCCTAGGCGACCGCCGGGGTGAACTGGAGCTCGTGGAGACGGGCGTAGAGCCCGTCCCGCGCGAGCAGATCCTCGTGGCTTCCTTCCTCGCGCACCTCGCCGTGGTGCAGCACGAGGATGCGATCGGCGTGCTGCACCGTGGAGAGGCGATGCGCGATGATGAGTGACGTGCGTCCCTCGAGAAGCTCGTCCGTCGCGCGCTCGATCCGCTCCTCGATCTCGGAATCCACCGAGCTGGTGGCCTCGTCGAGCACGAGGATCTCGGGGTCGAAGGCGAGCGCCCTCGCGAAGCTCACGAGTTGGCGTTCTCCCACGGACAGGTTGGCGCCCCGCTCGCCCAGGGAGTGGGCGAAGCCTCTCTCGAGGCGCTCGATGAACGGCGCGGCACCCACGCGCTCCGCGGCCTCCCGCACGCGCTCCTCGTGCACGTCACCGGCGCCCAGACGGATGTTGTAGGACACGTCCCGGCTGAAGAGGAACACGTCCTGTAGGACCAGGCCCACGCGCGAGCGCAGGTCCCTCACGCGGAGGCGGTGGATGGGGACGCCATCCAGGAGGATCTCGCCCCGGTCAACGTCGTAGAAGCGCATGAGCAGGTTGATGAGCGTGGTCTTCCCCGCGCCCGTATGTCCGACGATGGCCAGCTTCTCGCCCGGCGCCACGCGGAAGCTCACGCCCCTCAGGATCCAGTCCGGCTCGCCGTCGTCCCGTTTGCCGTACGCGAACCAGACGTCGCGGAACTCGATCTCGCCGCGGGTAGGCACCGGCACCTCGAGCGGGTGTTCGGGGTCCCGGATCTCCTCCTGTCGGTCGAGGAGCTTGAACACCCGCTCCGAGGACGCCATCGCGCCCTGCAGAAGGTTGTATTTCTCCGACAGGTCCTGGATGGGGCGGAAAAACCGGCGTACGTACTGGAGGAACGCGGCGACCACACCCACCGTGATCGCGCCGTCCAGGATCTCGATGCCTCCGTACCAGAGGATGAGGGCTACGGCGAGCGCGGTGATGAGCTCGATGACGGGGAAGAACAAGGCGTAATAGGTGATCGAGCGGAGGTGCGCCTCCAGGTAGCTGGCATTGAGCTCGTCGTGACGGCGCGCGTCGGCGGCTTCCCGGTTGAAGAGCTGCACCACGCGCACGCCGGTGAAGCGCTCGTGGAGGAATGCGTTCATCCGGGCCAGCCGCAGACGGATGTCGCGATAGGCCTCGCGGATCTTCGCCCGGAACACGAACGCCGCCGCCCACACCAGGGGCAGCACCGAAAACGCCACGAGCGCGAGCTTCCAGTCCATGCGGATCATGGCCACGACGATGAACACGAGCGTGAAGAGATCGCCGAAGACCGTGATCACTCCCGAGGCGAAGAGCTCGTTGAGCGTCTCCACGTCGTTGGTGATGCGCGTCATGAGGCGTCCGACCGGATTCCTGTCGTAGAACGCCAGATCCAGACGCTGGAAGCGGTCGAAGATCTCCTTGCGGAGATCGTACATGATCCGCTGCCCGAGCCAGGTAGTGAGGATGCCTTGCGCGTACTGCAGCGCGAACCCCACGACGACGGCCCCGAGGTATCCCAAAGCCAACAGCCCGAGGAGGCGCGCGTCCCGCGCGGGGATCGCGCGGTCGATCGCCAGTTGCGTGAGCCAGGGACCGACGACCTCGGTCGCCGCGGCGAGCATGAGCAGTCCGACCGCGACCGCTACGGACCCGCGGTACGGCCGTACGTAGCCGAGCAGACGGCGCATCAACCGGGCGTCGTACGCCTTGCCGAGCGCTTCCTCCTCGTGGTGCGTTCGGGAGTTCATCGAAATCCCGGCCTCAGTCCGTCCGGGCCCGCTCGTCCATGGCGCGCCCGGACGCATCGAACAGGCGGACAGCACCCGGTTCGATCGCCAGCGTCGCGGTCTCTCCGGGCCGCGGCCCTTCGTCGTCCGGGCGCAGCCGCACGGCGAGCGTCGCGCCTTCTTCGACGGTCACGTACAGGAGGCGTTCGTTGCCGAGCGACTCCACGGCATGCACCTCTCCGGCGATGGTTCCGGTCGCCTCGGACGGCGACGGGCGTAGCGCCTCGGGCCGGAGGCCGAGAACGATCTTCTCTCCGGCGCGCTCGTTCAACCGGCGGACGTGCGCGGCGACGTCGGGTGGCACCGGAAGGATCGAGACTCCGACACGGACCGCCATGCCCGACGCGGCGGCGACCAGGCGGCCCTCCAGGAGGTTCATGCCGGGCTGGCCGAGGAAAGCCGCCACGAACGTGTTGGCCGGGTGGTCGTAGAGCCGTTGGCCGGCCCCGACCTGCTGCAAGCGGCCCTCGTGGAGGACGGCGACGCGGTGGCCCAGGCTGAGGGCCTCGACCTGGTCGTGCGTGACGTGGACGGTGGTGATGCCCAGCCGGGCCTGGAGCCGCCGGATATGGCCGCGGAGCTGCAGGCGGAGCCGCGCGTCCAGGTTCGAGAGCGGTTCGTCCAACAGGAACGCCTGGGGCTCCCGCACGAGAGCGCGACCCATCGCGACGCGCTGCTGCTGTCCACCGGAGAGCGCCGTCGGGCGTGCGTCGAGGAGATTCCCCATCTCGAGCATTTCCGCCACCTCGAGCGCGCGACGGCGCCGCTCGTCCGGGGCGATGCCCCGCATCCGCAAGGGGAACTCGAGGTTCTGGAGCACGGTCATGTGCCCGTAAAGGGCGTAGCTCTGGAACACCATCGCCACGTTGCGGCGCTGGGGCGGTTCGGCCTCGACGCGCCGCCCGCCCAGCAGGATCTCTCCTCGGCTGAGCGACTCGAGCCCGGCGATCAAGCGAAGGACCGTCGTCTTCCCGCACCCCGAGGGACCGAGCAGCACGAGGAGCTCTCCGTCCTGCACCGTAAGGTCGAACGAGCGCACGGCGTGCCGCCCGCCCGGATAGACCTTGTCCACGCTTCGGAGCTCGATGGCGGCCATCGCGAACCTCAGCCTCGTACGCCGGTCATGGCCACACCACGCACGAACCAGCGCTGGAGTGCCAGGAATGCCACGACGACGGGCGCAACCATGAGCACGGCGAATGCCATGATGTCTCCCCATTGCAGGGGTGGGAGCGAGCGAAACGCGGCGATCCCGAGGGGGAGCGGCCGCACCTCCGGTCCGTTCGTCACGAGCAGGGGCCAGAGGTACATCCCCCAGTGCAGAAGGAACGTGACGATCGCGACCGTCGCGAAGACGGACCGCGCCTGCGGCACGACGATCTCCAGGAAGATCCGCCACGGTCCAGCCCCATCCATGCGGGCTGCGTCCTCCAGTTCCACCGGAAATCCGAGGAAGAACGTATAGAACAAGTAGATGGAGAGCGCGCTGGCGAGGAAGGGAACGATCTGCACGAGGTAATCGTCCCTCCAGCCGATCATGGTGGTTTGATAGAAGAGCGGCACAGCGATCGCCTCGAACGGGAGCACGAGCAGCGCAAGCACCACAGCGAGCGCGACACGCCGCCCGGGCCATCTCATGCGCGCGAGCGCGTACGCCGCCGTCGAGTTGACCACCAGTCCCCCGGCCACGATGGCGCCGTTGATGACGACCGAGTTGAGCAGGATCCGCGAGAAGGGCACGCGTCGGAATACGTCTTCGTAGTTCTGCAGTGAGGCGTCGGTAGGCACGAGCGCGCGTAGGGTGCCCGCTTCGGGCAGCACGAGCCCGTCGGGCTTGAGGCTGGCGACGAGCATGACGAGGATCGGCGCGATCCACAGCAGCGCGCCCACGGAGAGCGCGAGGTACGTCACGGCCTGCGACGGCACGGACGTTGGCCGTTGCCACCGCCCGCTCACCTGGACCTCCTACGCGCCACGGCGAGACCGAGCAGCGAGACCGCGAGCACCAGGACGAAGAAGACCACCGTCATGGCTGCCGAGCGCGCGATCTGCTGGCGGGCGAAGGCGGCCGTCACGGCCTCGTACATCACGGTCGTCGTCCGATCGTGCGGACCGCCGCGCGTGAGGATCCGCACTTGGTCGAACACCCGGAACGCGAGGATCGCCGTGATCACCACGACGAAGGTGAGCGGATCGCGGAGCCCGGGCAGTGTGATGTGCCGGAAGCGCCCCCACGCGCCGGCGCCGTCGAGCGCTGCGGCCTCGTACAGGCGGTCGGGGATCGCCTGAAGGCCGGCCAGCAGAACGACCATCTGGAAGCCCATCCCCTGCCAGATCGAGAGCGCGATCAGGGAGGGCATGGCCAGGATGGGGTCGCGCAGGAAGTCGCGTGGTGCCCAGGCGCCGAAGGTGACGACGTCCAGAAGGGCGTTGAGCGCACCGTCGGGCCCCGGGGCGTACAGCAGCTCCCAAACCACGGCGATCATCGCCATCGGGAACACCACGGGAAGGAAGAACGCCACCCGGAAGACGACAGTGCCGCGCAGACCGCGGTCGAGCAGCAGAGCCGCTCCGAGCGCGAGGCCGGTCTGCATCGGCACGACCACTGCCGCGAACCAGGCGTTGTTGACCAGAGCGTGTCGGAACGACTCCGATGCGAGGAGCCTCCGGTATTGCTCGAGCCCCACGAATCCTGTCGGCAGAGGCGAGCCCATCCGTGCGTCGGTGGTGGACAGTACGAGCGCCAGCAGGAAGGGTGTCGCCACGAACAGAAGCAGGCCGAGAAGCGCCGGTCCCGCCATGAGGCCCGCGGTCCGCGCGGACACGAGCCTCGGGTCGGAGGAGAGGATGCCGGCACGCGCTCTCATCGGGGTGGATACCCCCGATTGTCCTCGATCTCGCGATCGATCGCGGAGGCCGCTCGGTGGAGCACGCTGCTCACGCTCTCTCCGTTGCGCACGCCGTCGAACGCCCGCTGGAAGAGCGAGGTGATCACCGGGTACGCGGGCGTGCGCGGCCGGGGCACGGTCCAGCCCTCCGAGAGCTGGACGAAAAAGAGGCGCAGGGGGCCCCCGGGGCCGTATCGCCTACTCCGCTCCGCGGCCGAGGCCACCGCGGGCACTGCCCCGTTCGCCCGCGTCATGGCCAGGACCTCCTCGGGACGCATGAGAAACGAGAGGAAGGCGGCGGCGCCTTCGGGGTTCTCCGAGTGCCGGGGAATCCCCCACACCCAGGAGCCTTGAGCGCTCCGTGTTCCCTCCCCGAAGTCCGGGAGTGGGAGGACCAGCAGATCGCTACCGAATGCTTCCGCATACCTCGGGTAGTCCCAGTGCCCGCTGAGCGAGAGTGCGACTCGGCCCCGTGTGAATGCGGCGTCGTCCAGGTTCGGGTCCACCAGCCCCGAGCGGATCCATCGTTGGACGATCTCCATGGCGCGGACCGACGCCCCACCGTCCAGCGTCCCCTCCGCCGAGGCGGGCCGCGTCCGCCCCAGCACCCCGCCGCCGGCGGAGTGGAGCATCGGCTGGAAGGCGTAGCTGAACCACTCGCCCTCGTAGTTGAGCTTGAGGTCGAGGGCCGCGCCGTCCGCGTCGGAGCGCGCGAGGCGCTCCAGCGCCTGGGTGAACTCTTCCGCGGTCCAGGCTTCGCCCGGGCCGACCGGGATGCGCGCCCCGGCGCGCGCGAGCGCGCTGCGGCGCGCGTACAGACCCAGCCCGGAGTCGAACGTCCCTACCGCCCACAGCGTGTCGCGCCACGTGCCCTGCTCCAACACGGACGGCAGGAGGCCACGGAGCACCGTGTCCGGAAGGAGCGCCGAGAGCGGCCGGAGGCGGCCCTGCCATGCGTACGTCGCCACGAAGGGCCCGTCCAGCTCGAGCAGGTCCGGCATCCTGCCGGCCACGGCGGACGCCTGCACCTGGGCGTCGTAGGTGTCCTCGGGCAGGAAGACCAGTTCGACGTCGAGCGAGTCGCTGGCGGCGTTGAATCGGGCGGCCTGCCGCTCGAGGACCGTCCGTTCGGCCTCCTGTCCGGCGTGTGCCCAAGCCTCCAGCGTGATTCTTCCGTCGGCGCCGCTACCTGAGGCCCCGCACGCGGGGGCGGACGCAGCGACGGCGACCAGGAGGAGCGTACGCGTGAGCCGCATCGACTTCGACCAGGACCCGAGGTCACTCCGTGTCAACCGATTCCACGCTACCGGGGCTCCCCCGCGAACCTCCACGTCGTGGAGAAGTCTCGCGTGGGTGGCTGGTGCGCGAGGCGCGCGCGGATCATCTCCACCGGCATGTGGCCACCCTGCAGGACGGCATCGTGGAACGCGCGGTCGGTCATGCGTCCCGACTCGACGAACTCCCGGCGGAGGGCACGGAACTGCAGGCCGCCGGTCATGTAGGCGACCTGATACAGGGGCGGATAGCTCCCTTCGAACGACCGGCGCACCTCGGCCTCGGCGTTAGCGCGCTCGTGCCCGACGCGATCCACGAGGAAGTCCACGGCCTCCTGGGGTGTCATGCGCTCCAGGTGGAAGGAGAGCGAGAAGATGATCCGGGCCGCGCGGTGCATCCTCCAGAACAACATGCCGAGCCGGTCCTCCGGGCCCCTCGGGAACCCGTTCTCCCAGAGGATCATCTCCCAGTAGAGAGCCCAACCCTCGGTCCAAAACGGCGTCGAGAAGGCACCGCGGTGGTCGTTGAACCGGCGCGTCATGAAGCCCTGGAGGTGGTGGCCCGGAATCAGCTCGTGGTGCACGGTGGCCCGGTTGAAGTGTGGGTTGTTGCCGCGCATGGACATGAGCTTGTCGTCGTGCTCCATGTCGTCGGTGGGATAGGAGATCTGGATGACCTCGCCGCCGAGGAAGAACGGCGACACGAGCTGGCGCTCGGGGGACATCATCTCCATCCGCCAGATCTCTTCGGCGAGCGGGGGAACGGAGATCCAGTCGCGCTGTCGGACGAATTCCACGGACTCTCGCTCGAGCTCACGGACCACCGCGGGCTTGCGGCCCGGGTCCACGGCCCGGTCCTTCACGGCCTCCATGGCCGCTCGCCAGTCGTCTCCGAAGCCCATCTCCCTGGACGCCGCCAGACGCGCCTCCTCCATCCACGCGAGCTCGGCTTCGGCGATGCGGATCAGCTCGTCGGCGGTGTAGGGGATCATCTCGTGGGCGAGATGCGCGCGGAGGCCTTCCTCGCCCACCGGATCGCCGACCACCAGACCGTCCTGGGTCACGTATCGGGCACGGATCGCGGTCGTGTGCGCCTCGAGCGCCTTGTCGAGCCGCGCGTACGGCTTGGCCGCCCACCACGTGAAGAGCGGATCGTAGCCGTCGTAGAAGCCGTTCCAACCCCGCAGCACGCCCCGGAGCTGCTCGGTGTGGCGGGCGGCCCGTTCGGCCACCACGCTCTTGACGTCGGGAGCCTCGGCGTTCCGGTCGTTGAGCGTCTTCGTGAGTGTCTCGAGCTGTTCGGCGAGCGAGTCCAGAGCCGCGGCCGCCGCGCGCGGGTCCACGTCCTCTCGAGCGCGGCGCGCCTCCTGGAGGGCACCGATGCCGGCGGCGAACGGGACGAGGGGGGCCATCTCGGCCGCCTCCACGGCCTCGCGGTCCAGCATCGCCAACTCGTATTGGAGCCGGGTCCGGAGGAGCACCCAGTCCACTTTCCCTTCCAGGTTCAACGCGTCGAAGTCCATCTCGCGCAGGCTGGCCAGCCACCCCAGCGAGAACGTGCGGAACCGCTCTCGTCGGGCTGGCGAGTAGGGCACGTCCCAGCGGCGGATCAGGCCACTCCGGTCCTGCTCGTACCGCGTGACCACCACGCGCAGGTCACTCTGCGCGTGTCCGAAATCGACCAGAGAGGCCAGGGCCGGCGGGTCTTGCCACCAATCACCGGACGCTGTGCTCTGGGAGGCGGCCGGCGCCGCCGCCGCGAGGAGTACGAGGCCGAGGGCCGCTGTGGTGGCGCGGGAGGTCGAGGAGGTCATGACTGACTCCTGGGTCCGGGACCGTGGGGCGATACAGCCAAAGTGGCGTCCGACGCGCGGATGTCATAGGGTTGGAGGCACCGACAGCGTCTGGAGGCGCCAGGATGAGCCTGATCGCGATTCCCTTCAAGAACGAGACTCCCGAGACCGTCCTCAAGAACATCCGGATTTGCGCTTCGCACCCCCGCGTGACGCGCATCGTCGCGATCGGAGCCGAAGAGGACGACACCTGGCGCGCCATCCGCGCGTGCCAGTCCGAGCTCAAGCGTGAGACGGGTACGGATCTCGACGTGATCATGCAGGAGCGCATCGGCTCCAAACGGCCCGGCAAGGGCGACGCCATGAACACCGCGCTGCGGTGGTTCCTCTCGGAGACGGACCTCGAGCGGCTCCACTTCTACGACGCGGATATCACCAGCTTCACCGATGATTGGATCACCAAAGCCGAGCAGGGCGCCGACCTCGGCTACCAGGTGGTGCGCCACTACTTCCCGCGGGCGAGCACCGACGCGATGGTCACGTTCCTGATCGCGCGCACGGGCTTCGCGCTGTGCTGGCCGGCCTCGGAGCTTCCCTGGTTCGAGCAGCCCCTCGGCGGTGAGTTACTGTTGACGCGCAAGGTGGCGGAGCGCTTCGTGACGGAGAAGAGGATCCAGGCGCAGAGCGACTGGGGGATCGACACCGCGTACACGTTCTACAACGTCAAGTTCGGGTTCCCCACCTACGAGACGTACCGGCCCGAGGGAAAGATGCACAGCCTCTACGGGAGGTTGACCGACCTGCAGGCGATGCTGGTCGAGTGCTTCGCGGCCATCCAGGACTTGCATCGGGACCCGGACAACCAGCTCTGGTACGCATCCAACGGCGCACCCGCGGGCGGCATCATCCACCGCGTGGAGCCCCAGTTCCAGGTGCCCCTGCCGATCATCGAGAAGGTGGGATTCGACATCGAGGGAACCCTCGCGCTCCTCCTCGAGGGCTGGACCGAGCGGGAGGAGGTCCTGCTCGATCGCTTGCCCCCCGAGGTCCGCGGCGGGATGATCAAGAACAGGCTGAACCCGAGCTACGAGTTCATGGACGAGGATGCGTGGGAGGGGACGTACCTCGCACTGCTCGAGAACTTCGAGATCGGTGATCCCGACTGGGAGGCCCTTCTCTTCAAGCTCTGGACCGCGCGCGTGCTCCAATACACGGTGACGGTCGCGCTGCGCGGGTACGGATTCGCGCGGCGTTACCGTTACACCACGATCGTGCACTATCTGCAGCGGGCGCAACTCGGCCGCGCCGCGTCGCTGGCGGAGACGGTCTAGCGCCGGGACGTGTCAGTCCGATCCGTGCCTGTTCCTCTCCGGGAGCTCATCGTCCCGCGTGCGCCGGCCCGGTCGGGGCTTCGGCGGAGTGGACCAGCTTCGGGGTGCGCGTTCCCGGCCCTGGCCATGGAGGTAGATCTCCTCCGCGACGAGCCGACGGAACCGCTCGAAGTCCAGCCGATCCGGGGGCGGGTAGCGCCGAGGCACCTCGACGCGGGCGCCGGGCTCGATGACGTGGTGGTGAGTCAACGCCTCCTCGATCTCCCGCCGGAGCGACGGAGGAGAGAGCCTGGACCCGTAGATGGATCCAAGGGCCAGGCGCGCCATCTCCTGGACATGGTCGTCGGGCCCGGTCTGATGGAAATGGGGACCTCGCGACTCGATCTGGAGAACGTCCACACCCTGGCGCATGGCGTCCGGATAAGGACATTCGAGCTCCCCGCCGAAGATCTCCATCAGCGAGACGATGTGCTGAGGCTCCACCGAGTATCCCGTTCCGTAGTCGAGCTTCAGCGCCAGTTCCATGCTGAGCGCGTGCTCGCCGGCGTTGCCCGTGGAGAGGATGTCGGTCCCGAAGCCCGTGTAGTGGCTGAAAAGCGCGTTGAGGAAGTCGTTGGTCATGCGGGACACACGACCCCATCGCGCGAAGAACAGGCGCCCGTCCACGATCTTCGGCTTGCTCTGCCACAGGATGCGGACCATGGAGTACGGCGAGCTGGCCAGAGCGAATCCGGCGGCGTATTCACGCACGTACTCGTACGCGGCGCCCGGCGAGTAGTTGTCGGCATCCACGAAGCCGACGTAGCTCTTTCCGGCCAGGCGAGCGAGCACCAGGGCCATGATCATCCCTTCGGCCTTGCCGTCCCGAACGAGACCGTCCTCGCCGACGAGCTCCGGATACCCGGATTCGATGAAGGCTCGACCGAGGACCGGGTCCTTCTGATGGATGAGGATCACCCGCTTGCGGGCCAGCCGGGCGAACCTGCCGATGCTCAGCCGCTCGAGCTGGAACCGGTCCACGGGTTCGCGTGGACTGTTGGACACCACGATGACCAGGCATTGGCTGGGGATGGCGAAGAGGATCCCCTCGATGAGCCGGATCCGCTCCCCGCGCACGGGGATGACCACGGCCATGTCGCGCTGGATGTCGTAGATGCGATCGTGCGTGAGGGCCACGATCGCATCGTGCTCGGATTCGGAGGGCTCCACGACTCCGGAGTCCAACTCATAGACCTGGACCGGAGCGTAGAACATCGTCGCGCCGAACCGCTCGCTCTTTCGTGGCAGCTCGATTCGCATGGCAGCCTCCCGGCGTTGGGTCGGGCCGGCATCGGCACTTTGGGCAGGACCGGCCGCATGGTCCATGGAATGCCGCAATATGGCCCGTTTCCTATGGTGAAGTCCACGCTTTTAGGCGTGGGGAGACTGCCGGCCGCATGAAAGGCGAGAGGCCCGATGAGACGGGGCGGGCGAGATGGCTCGTGATCTTCACCGACCTGGACGGGACGCTTCTGGACTACGACGGATACTCGTGGGCGGCGGCCGGCGAGGCCCTGGCGGCGCTCCGGGCCGCGGCGGTTCCGCTCGTGTTCTGCTCGTCGAAGACCCGGGCGGAGCAGGAGCTGCACCAGGAGATCCTCGGCGTGTGGGATCCGATGATCGTGGAGAACGGTTCGGCGGTGGTGACGACGGACGGTGAACCGGTCGTGCTCGGCGTGCGCCGCGACCGCGTGCTGGAGGCGCTCGCCGAGATGCGCCGCGACACCGAGGTCACGTTTCGGGGCTACGCGGACATGACGACCCCCGAGGTGGCGGCTCTGACCGGCCTGAGCGCGGAAGCGGCGGCGCGCGCGCGGATGCGCGAATACAGCGAAACGGTCCACGTGGAAGGTGATCACGAGGCGTGGCGGCGGTTCTGCGCGGCCTTGGAGGCGCGGGGGCTGCACACGTGGGGATCGGGTCCGATCGGGACGGTGGTGGGTGCCGGCGCCGACAAGGGGCGGGCCGTGACGCTCGTGACCGAGCGCTACCGGCAGGTGGGCCCCGTGACCACGGTGGGGCTGGGAGACGGCGCCAACGACGAGCCGATGCTGGCGGCGGTGGACCGGCCGTTCCTGGTGGAACGCCGCGGAGGCGGATGGACCGGGATCTCCGTCCCGGGCCTCGAACGGGTGGAAGGCGTCGGGCCGCTGGGCTGGGCGCGAGCCGTCGAGCGTGTGCTGAAGGAGGTGTCGCCGTCATGAGACGGATCGTCCTCGCGCCCCAGGCCTTCAAGGAAAGCCTCACGGGGCTGGAAGTGGCACGGGCCATGGAGGCGGGCGTGCGGGCCGTGTGGCCCGAGGCCGAGACCGTGCTGGTACCGGTCGCTGACGGGGGCGACGGTACGCTCCGATCCCTCGTGGACGCGTCGGGGGGAACGATGGAGACGGCGACGGTCACCGACCCTCTCGGGCGGCCGGTCGAGGCTCAGTGGGGCACGCTCGGCGACGGGCGCACCGCGGTCGTGGAGATGGCCCGCTCCTCGGGCCTCGCCCTCCTGCGACCCGGTGAGCGGAATCCGCTCCTGACGACGACCCGGGGCGTGGGCGAGCTCATGCGCGCGGCGCTCGATCGGGGGTATCGCCGGCTCATCGTGGGTGTGGGCGGGAGCGCCACGGTGGACGGAGGGGCGGGGATGGCCCAGGCCCTGGGAGCGGAGCTCCTCGACGAAGAGGGAAAGCCGCTCGGGCCGGGTGGTGGGGGGCTCGCGCGTCTCGCCCGCGTGGACCTGTCCGGGCTGGATTCCCGTCTGGCCGAGACGGCCGTGGACGTGGCGTGCGACGTCACCAACCCGCTCGTCGGCGAGTTGGGTGCCGCGGCGGTGTTCGGGCCGCAGAAGGGGGCCACGCCGGAGATGGTGCGGTACCTGGAGGATGGACTCCAGCGGCTTGCCGAGGTGCTGCTCCGGGATACGGGGAAGGACGTCCGTCACCTTCCCGGGGCCGGTGCCGCCGGAGGGCTCGGCGCGGGCCTCCATGCGTTCGCCGGCGCGCGGTTGCGGAGTGGAGCGGATATCGTGCTCGAGGCGGTGGGGTTCGAGGAGAAGCTCGAGGGCGCGGACCTGGTCCTGGTGGGCGAGGGACGGATGGACGGCTCGACCGTCTTCGAGAAAGCGCCCGTGGCCGTCGCGCACCGGGCGAAGCGCCGAGGGATCCCGGTCGTAGCGATCGTAGGTTCCCTGGGCGACGGATTCCGGGCGGTCCACGAGCACGGCATCGATGCGGTGTTCAGCCTGGTGGAAGGGCCGACGACCCTCGAGCGGGCCATGGCCGACACGGCTCGTCTGGTGGCTCAGGTCACCGAGGAGGTCTGTCGCGCCCTGAACGCCGGCCGGCACGCGAGTCCAGCGCCCCCAGGACGTCCCTGAGCGGCACCTCCGCGGCGCGGAGCGCGACCAGGAGGTGGTACAGGAGGTCCGCCGCCTCCTCCCGGGTGCGCTCGCGGTCGGCCCTGGCCAGGGCCGCCACCAACTCGGCCGTCTCCTCGCCCAGCTTCTTGAGACGCAGGTTCTCGTCGTCCAGGAGGCGCACGGTGTAGCTGCCGTCAGGGCGCTCGGCCTGGCGGGCGGCGAGTACGGCGTCGAGAGCGGGGAGGACCGGATCCGGCGATGCGTCGCGCCGGCCGGCGAGCCCGGCGGATCCGGTGGCCGGGCCCGAGCCGGGCAGCTCCCCGAAGCAGGTAGGCTCTCCGGTGTGGCAGACGGGCCCGGCCGGCCGGACCCGCGCGAGAACGGTATCGCCGTCGCAGTCGGTGTGGAGGGACACGACGCGCAGCAGGTTTCCGCTGGTCTCACCCTTGCGCCACAGCGCGCCCCGCGAGCGGGACCAGAAGTGCATCTCGCCGCTCTGCAGGCTCTTCTCCAGGGCCTCCCGGGTGGCGAATGCCACCATGAGCACTCGGCCGTCGTCGGCGTCCTGCGCGACGACGGGGAGGAGGCCGGTGTGCTTGGCGAAGTCGAGGCCGTCCAGGTCGGTAGCGGTGCGTAGCGTACGGTCGGTCATGAGTCGGGGTGGGAGTCGGATGGTGGGGAACCGGCACGCTGGATGGGGACGCTCGCGCGGGCGGGCGGAAGGCGGACGGGCACGCCCCAATCCGAGAGAGCCTCTTTGAGCGCGCGCACCGTCGTGAGCCCTTCGTGGAGGATTCCCGCCACCAGGGCGGCGGCGGCGTGGCCCTCGGTGAACGCGTCGCGGAGGTGCGCGGCCTCGCCCGCACCGCCGGAGGCGATGACCGGGGCCGGCACGGCGTCGGCCACCGCGCGCGTCAGGTCGAGCGCGTAGCCGGCGCGGGCGCCGTCGCGGTCGATCGAGGTCAGGAGGATTTCGCCGGCCCCGCGCTCGTGGCACTCGACGGCCCAGGCGACGGCGTCCAGGTCGGTGGGCCTCGAGCCCCCGTGGGTGTAGCACCGCCATCGGCTCCCTTCGTGGGCGGCGTCGATGCTCGCCACGAGGCACTGGCTGCCGAAGCGGTCGGCGCCGAGGGAGAGCAGCGCGGGATCCCGCACCGCCGCGGTGTTCACGCTGATCTTGTCGGCGCCGGCACGGAGCAGGGGCCCGATGTCCTCGGCGGCGCGCACGCCCCCGCCGACCGTGAGGGGCACGAAGAGCACCTCCGCGGTCCGGCGCACGACGTCGAGCAGCGTGCCGCGCCCTTCGCGGGAGGCGGAGACGTCGAGGAACACGATCTCGTCGGCGCCCTCGGCCTCGTAGCGGGCGGCGAGCTCGACGGGATCGCCCACGTCGCGGAGGTCTCGGAACCGGGTGCCCTTCACGACGCGCCCGTCCTTGACGTCCAGGCATACGACCACGCGCGGGTGGAGCATCAGTCGTCCAGCCGCTCGAGACGTACCGAGCCCTTGGTGCTGAACACCTGGTCGCCTTCCGCGAGGGCCTGGCGGAGGGCCAGGCCCACCGCCTTCACGACCGCTTCGATCATGTGATGCCGGTCCGAACCCCGGACGACGCGCACGTGCACCGTGGCGCCGAGGCTCGTCGCGAGCGACCGGAGGAAGTGCGTGTACAGCTTCGAGGGCGTGGAACCGGCCCAGTACGTCCGACCGCCGAGATCCACGGCCGCCTCGGCGAGCGCGTCGTCCATGGGGACGACGGCCCAACCGTAGCGCGCGGCCTTCGCGGGGATCTCGTCCGCGAGGGCGAGTCCGAGCGTGATCGCCACGTCCTCCACCAGGTGGTGGCGCAGATCTCCCGTGGCCTCGAGCGTCACGTCGAACGACGCGTAGCGCGCGAGCGTCTCGACCATGTGCGTGAGGAAACGATCGTCCACCTTCACCTCCGCGACTCCCGTGCCCTTCGCGACCCGGCAGGTCACCCGCGTCTCACCGGTCTCCCTCAGCAGCTTGCTCATTGCGGTCCTCGTGGCCGAGCCGGAGCGCCCCAGCGGGCGGCGACGCGCTCGGCGTCCAGGGTTCCCATGTACAGCGCCATCCCGAGCACCGCGCCGTCGGCGCCCATGTCCTCGAGCCAGGCGAGATCGTCCTCCGTGGCGATGCCTCCCGAGATCGTCACGGAATGGGTCCTCCGGCGCAGTGTCCGCGCCACGCTGACCCGGTCCATTCCTTCCATGCGTCCTTCCACGCTCACGTCGGTGGCGAGGATTCCGGCGATGGGAACATCCGCCATCCGGTCGAGGAATTCCTCGACGGTCAGGGGGGAGCGCTCGGTCCAGCCGCGCGTGAGCACCTGGCCGTCCCGGGTGTCCGCGGCCGCGACGACCCGGTCGGGGTAGCGCGCGGCGAGGGCCGCGAGCCAGGGCCTGTCCTCGAGCGCGCGCGTGCCCGCGACGACGCGGTCCGCGCCGGCCGAGAGGAGGGCGTCCGCGCGGGCGTCGTCCCGGATGCCCCCGCCGACCTGCGTGAGCGCGGGGGTCGCCGCCAGGACGGCGCGCACGACGGAGACGTTGTCACCGGACCCGAGCGCCGCGTCCAGATCGACGACGTGGAGCGCGTGGAAGCCCAGGTTCCACCACCGAGCGGCGACGTCCGGTGGGTCGGGGAGGGAGACGCGCTCGTCCTCGGGACGCCCGCCGACCAGTTGTACGCAGCGCCCGCCCCTGATGTCCACGGCAGGGATCGCGATCATGGCAGCGCGCTCCCTGTCCCGCGCGTCGGGGCGGCAGCGAGCGCCACCCAGTTGGCGACGAGCCTGCGGCCCGCCTCCGAGCTCTTCTCGGGGTGGAACTGCACGCCCCATGTGCGCGAGCGGCGAACGGCCGCGGGAAACCGGACACCCTGGTACTCGCTCCACGCGATGACATCGGCGCGATCGTCGGGCTCACACACGTACGAGTTCGCGTAGTACGCGACGAGCCCGCCGATCCCCTGGAAGACGGGGTCGCCCGAGGTCTCCACGTCGTTCCAGCCCATCTGGGGCACCATGGGGGTCCGCAGACGGCGCACGCGTCCGCCCATGAAGCCGATGCCGTGTCCCGCGGACTCGTCGCTCCCGCTGAAGAAGAGCTGCATCCCCAGGCAGATACCGAGGCAGGGGAGACCATCGACGAGGGCGCGCCGGATCCGGTCGCGGTCCTCGGGAAGCGCGGCCGCGGCGACACCGAAGGCACCGACGCCCGGCAGGACGAGTCCGTCCAGCGCGAGCGCGCGGTCCCAGTCGGCGGTGACCCGCACGCGCGCGCCGGCGCCCTCGAGGGCCTTGGCGAGCGAGTGCAGGTTGCCCGCGCCGTAGTCGAACAGGGCGATATTCATCTCGCGAGGCCCTTCCGGTAGTCGTCGAGTGCCTCGAAGAACCGCTCCATCATTCCCCAGGGAGCCAGCGTGACGCGCAGGCCGTCGGAGCCGTCCGGCATGTCGCCGGGGAACGGACGGACCGCCACCCCGCGCTCGCGGATGCGGAGCGCATCGGCGGGAGCGTCTCGCGAGGGCGCGCGGAAGAGGATGAAGTTCGCCCACGAGCGAAGGGGATCGAGCCTGCGTTCCTCGAGCGCGGCGTGGGCGCGCGCCCGGTTGGCCACGCACTCGGCCACGGTGCGGGCGACCCATCCGTCGGCGTCGCCGAGCGCCGCCGTGGCGGCCTGGGCGGCCACCCGGGACACCTTGTACGGACCCCGGGACTTCTCGACCTCGAGCGCGGTCGCGGGCGTGCCCACGGCGTAAGCGACGCGAAGCCCCGCGAGACCGAACGCCTTGGAGAGCGTGCGCGTCACCAGGAGGCGCGGATGGACGGCCGCGCGGGACGCGAACGTGTCGCCGCCGAAATCCACGTAGGCCTCGTCCAGCAGGATCAGCGGGCCGTTCTCTCCGGTGGCGTCCAGGAGCGCGTCGACCCAGGCCGTCGCCGCGAGCGCGCCCGTGGGGTTGTTCGGGCGGCACACGTAGACCAGAGCCGGACCGCCCTCGAGGAGGCGGCCGGGGTCGTCGAGCGCCTGGCCCCACGGCACCGTTCGCGCCCGCATCCCGTTCATTTGTGCGAAGAGCGGCGCCATCGAGAAGGTGGGCGTGGCCACCGCGACGAAGCTCCTCTCGGACCCGCCGGCGGCCCGGTACGTCGAGTCCAGCACGTCGTCGGAGCCGCAGCCCGTCGCGATGCATGCCTCCTCCACGCCCAGGCGCCCCGCCGCCACCGCGCGCAGCTCGTCGGCGTAGAGATCGGGATAGCGCGCCAGCTCGTCGTGGCCCGCGCGACGGAGGACCTCCACGGCCGCCGGTGGCGCGCCCCATTGGTTGGTATTGTCGGACAGGTCCAGCGCCACCTGTGTGCGGTCGAAGTGGTAACGGATGAGCGTGCGGTAGTCGTTGCGTGGAAACGGACTCATGGGCTCCTCCGGGCGAGGGCGGCCGCCCCGTGGGCGGGAAGCCCCTCGGATGTCGCCAGCACGGACACGTCGCCGGCCAGGGAGGCGGCTCCCTCCGCCGTGATCTCCTGTACGGTAAACGACCGCAGATAGTGCTGGACGGAGAGTCCCGAGAACGCGCGTGCGCGGCCGCCCGTGGGGAGCACGTGATTGGCTCCGGTCAGGTAGTCCCCGAAGGCCACCGAGGCCCACGGGCCCAGGAACGTGGTGCCCGCGGTCGAAACGCGCGAGGCGACCGCGGCGGGGTCGGAGGTCATCACGGACAAATGCTCCGGAGCATAGTCGCGGGCGAACGCGACCGCGTCGTCGAGCGATGCCGTGGTCAGGAGCGCCCCGGCGCGTGCCAGCGCCCTGGCCGCGATCCCACGGCGGGGCGCCCGCTCGAGCATGTCGGTCAGCGCCGAGCGCACCGCCCGCCCGCGCTCCGTCGCGTGCGTGGCGGAGCTGCCGATCAGGACGGCCACGCACGCCGCGTCGGGGTCGTGCTCGGCTTGGGCCAGAAGCTCCGCCGCCACGAACGTGGGGTCGGTACCCCCGTCCGCGAGAACCAGGACCTCCGAGGGGCCCGCCGGGCCGTCGATCGGGACGCGCCCCGCCACCTGACGCTTCGCCTCGGTGACCCACCGATTCCCCGGTCCGACGATCGAGTCCACGGCCGGGACGGACCCGGTCCCCCAGGCCATTGCGGCCACCGCCCCGGCTCCACCGAGTGCGAAGAGGCGATCAGCCCCCGCGATCCAGCACGCGGCGAGGACCTCCGCGGCAGGCTCACCGGAAGGACCGGGCGGCGAGCAGACGACCACCTCCCGGACGCCCGCCGCCCGGCCCGGAACGACGCCCATGAGCACTGAGGACGGGTACGCCGCCCGCCCGCCCGGCGCATAGACGCCGACACGCTCCAGGGGGACCCAGCGGCGCGTGACGCGCACGCCCGGCTCCACGTCCACCGTGACGTCGGAGGGGAGTTGCGCCTCGTGGAACCGACGGACGTTCGCGGCGGCGCGTTCGAGCGCGCGGCGCACGGCCGGATCGAGCGCTCGGGCGGCGGCCTCCCACCGGGCACGGGAGACCTCGAGGTCCCGGAGCTCGACGCCGTCGAAGCGGCGGGCCATGTCGCGGAGCGCCGCGTCGCCCCGCTCGCGCACGTCGTCCATCAACTCGGAGACGCGGCCCGCCACGTCCAGCTCGTCGGCGGGCTCGCGCTCGAGAAGCCTCCGACCGACCTCCGGGGTGAGGTCGGCGAGCGGACCCTCGGCGAAGAAGCGGAGCGCGCTCACGGCATGAGTCTCTCGATGCGGGTCACGAGGATCCCCTCCGCACCCAGGGCCTTCAGGCGGGCGATCGTGTGGTAGATCCGGTCCACGTCGACGACCGCGTGGGCGGCCACCCAGGTGTCCCCGTCGAGCACCTCGACGATCGTGGGTCCGGTGATGCCGGGGATGACCTGTCGGACCTCGTCGAGCTTCGAGCGCGGGACGTTGGCCATGAGATAGCGCTTCTCTTCAGCGCGCAGCACCGATTCGAGCGCCGTCGCGAGCCCACGGATCGCCTCGGCCGTGCGGGAGACCCGGAGCGCGGCGGGGTTGGCCACCAGGCGCGCGGTGGACGTCATGATCGTGTCCACTTCGCGCAGGGCGTTCGTGCGGAGCGTGGAGCCCGTGGAGACCAGGTCCACGATGACGTCCGCCACGCCGAGGTGAGGGGCGATCTCGGTTGCGCCCGTGACCGGCGCGATCTCGATCGGAATCCCCAGAGCCTCGAAGTACCGCCGGGCGACCCCGGGGAAAGACGTGGCGACGCGTGTACCCGGCGGCAGGTCCGACGCCGCGCGCACGGGTGCTTCGTCACGCACCGCGACGGAGACGCGGCAGTATCCGAAGCCCAGGTCCAGGACCTCGACCACGTCGCGCGCGCTCTCGGCCACGAGGTCGGCCCCCGTGATACCCATCTCCGCCGCGCCGTCCGCGACATACTCCGGGATGTCCGCGGCCCGCACGAAGAGGGCCTGGAAGTCCTGACCGAGGTCCGCCATCAGAACGCGATCCCCCCGTAAGACCGCCCTGAGGCCCGCCTGCTCCAACAGCGCCACCGCTTTGTCGGCCAGGCGACCCTTGTTCGGGAGCGCCACCCGGATGCGCTCGACGTCGCGCCCCGGAGCTGTGTTGTCCTTGATCACCTCGTTCTCCGATATATCCGGCAAAAAAAGACCGCGGCCCGATGGCTCGGGCCGCGGTCGGATGCCTCGCTGGACTCGTGTCCTAGGCGCGCACCTCCATGCCGCCGCCCGTGGGGGCCGCGTGGTGATGGTGATGCCGAACGCGAATCGTGTTGCTCATGGTCGCGCAAAGCTCATGCAGGAGCCGCGTCGGGTCAAGGGGGCGGTCCGCGGCGAAGCGCACGGGGGCCACCGACTCAGGCCGGCCAGAGCCACCCGAAGGTGCCGGCGGTGAGCACGGCGTAGATCGCAGCGTCCACCGTGCCCTTCAGCGTGGTCTTCCAAGACAACTGGTACCAGATCGACTGCGGCCAGAGCGCCAGCCCGTAGAAGCCGAACGCCGCGGTGGCCGTGAAGCGGAACACTTCCATGTAGGCGGCGCCCGCATCCATCGCGAGCTCGGCGACGTATGCGGTGAAAAGGCTCACGACCAGACAGTAGACGAACCAACGGAGGAGTTGGGGCCCCATGCCCCGTGTGGCCGTGGGCGGGAAGATCGTCAGGACGCCCACCGGTCCTCGGGCCGTCTTCGCCTTGTATTCGTCGGACTTCATGTACGCCATGTCGCCCTTCGGGTTGGGGAACATGTAGTCTCCCGGAGGGACGGCGCGCAGCGCGTCCATGACCGCGTCCTCGTCGGGAGGCTGTCCGTAGTCCGAGTTGTGGTAGCCGAGGAACATGTGGATGACCGCGCTGGCCACGAACACCAGGACAGCCGCCAGCACGATCGGGAGCCACAGAGCGAAGATGCCTACCATGGTGTGCTCCTTATGCGGGAGGGAACAGATTGGCCCCAAGAAGGCGCGCGGCCGGCGCGGACGCCAGGGTTTCATGCGCCCTTCGGCTGCCGGGTTGTGCCACGGGTGCAGGGCCGGTGGTCAGCCACCCTCCACCCGGACCTCGCGCGGCTGTATCATCCCGCATGCCCGTCGAGCCCATCCGCATCCGCGGCGCGCGCCAGAACAACCTCAAGAACCTGGATCTGGATATTCCCCGCCGTCGTCTGGTGGTGATCACCGGGCCGTCGGGGTCGGGGAAGAGCTCGCTCGCGCTCGACACACTGTTCGCGGAAGGACAGCGTCGCTACGTCGAGTCGCTTTCCACGTACGCGAAGCAGTTCCTCGAGCGGATGGAGAAGCCCGACGTGGACCTCGTGGACGGCATCGCGCCGGCCGTGGCGATCGAGCAGAAGAACCCGACCAAGTCGAGCCGATCGACGGTGGGCACCGCCACCGAAGTCTACGACTATCTGCGGCTGCTCTGGTCGCGCGTGGGGCACACGCACTGCCCCGAGTGCGGCCGGTGGGTGAAGCCCGACACGGTGAGCGGTGCGGTGGACCGGACGCTCGCGCTTCCGGCCGGCACACGCATCCAGGTCGCGTTTCCGTTGCCGCTCAGCGCCGAGGTCACCCACTCTCTGGTGGTGTCCAATCTTCGGGCCATGGGCTTCGTGCGCGCGGTGGTGGACGGCGAGGCGGTGGATCTGACCGACGCCGCGGCCACCGACCCCGGAGCGCTGGGCCACGATCTGACATCGGCGCGGGAAGTGCTCGTCGTCGTCGATCGCCTGAAGATCGGCGCCGACGCGGCCGAGCGCTTGGCCGACTCGCTGGGGACGTGCTTCGAGCACGGTGATGGGGAGGCGGTCGTGCTCGTCGCAGGTGGAACCGCGACGCCTCCGAACGCGGCGTCCGGCGTGGGGAGCACGGATCCGGCTTCGTTGTCGGGGGTCGACGAAGGGCACGGCGGCCAGCTCGCGGCGCGGCTCCGGTTCAGCGAGCGATTCCGTTGCCCGGACCACCCGGAGATTACGTTCCTGGATCCGACTCCGCAGCTCTTCTCGTTCAACAATCCCTACGGCACGTGTCCGCTGTGCACCGGATTCGGCGCGACCCTGGAGTACGATCCGGACCTCATCGTACCGAACCCGAATCGCTCGCTTGCCGAGGGCGCCGTGGACCCGTGGGAGAAGCCGCGGTATCGCCGGGAGCGGCAGAAGCTGCGGGAGTTCGCCGAGAAGCGGAACGTGTCGCTCTACACGCCGTGGTCGGAGCTTCCCGAAGCGTTCCGCCGGGAAGTGATGTACGGGGTGCGCCGCGCGAAGGGCAGCTTCCGGGGGGTGATTCCCTTCCTCGTGTCCAGGGAGCGGAAGCGATACAAGCAGTATATCCGTGTCTTCCTGCGCCAGTACCAGAGTCCGCGCCTCTGTCGGCAATGCAAGGGGGCCCGGATCCGGGAGGAAGCGCTCTGGGTGAAGGTGGACGGGCGCTCGATCGCCGAAGTGGCGGAGCTGCCCCTGGAGGAGCTGGCGAAGTGGGTGAGCACCCTGAAGCTGCCGTCCATGGAGGCCCAGATCGCCTCTACGATCCTCCGGGAGGTGAATGCCAGGCTCTCGTTCCTCGTGGATGTGGGTCTCGGGTATCTCACGCTCTCCCGGCAGACCCGCACGCTGTCGGGCGGTGAGGCCCAGCGTATCAGCCTGGCCAACTCCCTCGGGTCGAGTCTGGTGGATACGCTCTACGTGCTGGACGAGCCGACGATCGGCCTGCACCCCAGGGACACGGCCGCGCTCCTCCGCCTGCTGGTCCGGCTGCGTTCCGCGGGGAACACGGTCGTGGTGGTGGAGCACGATACGCAGGCGATCATGGCGGCCGACGAGATCGTGGAGCTCGGGCCGGCCTCGGGAGAGAAGGGGGGCGAGCTGGTCTTCCAGGGTCCGCCACAGGTGCTGATGACCCAGGACACGGCGACCGGGATGTTCATCTCGGGCCGATCGTCTATTCCCGTGCCGGGCCACCGGCGCCGCGTGGACGGTTCCTGCATCACCCTCCGAGGGGCGCGCCTGCACAACCTGAAGGGTGTGGACATCGAGGTCCCTCTCGGGACGCTGTCCGTGGTCACGGGCGTGTCGGGCTCCGGGAAGTCCACGCTGGTCCACGACGTGCTCTACCGCGCCGCGGAGCGCGAGCTGGGCGCGGGGGAGACGAGTGCGAAGGCGCACCTGGGCGAGGCGGTCGGCGAGTACACGGTCCTCGAGGGACTCTCGCATCTGGATGCGGTCGTGCTGGTGGACCAGTCACCGATCGGCAGAACGCCGAGGTCCAACCCGGTGACGTACATCAAGGCCTGGGACGAGGTGCGCCGCGTTCTCTCCGAGCAGCCGCTCGCGCGCTCGCGCGGCTATACGGCCGCGCACTTCTCGTTCAACGTCCCGGGTGGCCGTTGTGAGGCGTGCAAGGGAGCGGGGCAGGTGGAGATCGAGATGGTCTTCATGGCCGACGTCTTCGTGCCGTGCGACGTCTGCGGCGGCACGCGGTACAAGCGGGAGATTTTGGACGTCAAGTTCCGGGGGCGGAACGTGGCCGAGATCCTCCAGCTCACGGTGGACGAGGCGATCCGCTTCTTCATCCGCGAGGCCAGGCTGGGCAGAACGCTCTGGCACCTCCAGCAGGTGGGCCTCGGCTACTTGCGCCTCGGTCAGCCGGCGACGACGCTCTCCGGTGGAGAGGCCCAGCGGCTCAAGATCGCGCGCGAGCTGTCGGGTGCATCGGGAACGAAGGGCCGGAAGCTCTACATCCTCGACGAGCCCACGACCGGGCTCTCGGGCGAGGACGTGAAGAAGCTTCTGGACGTGCTCGGCCGCCTGGTGGACGCGGGCAACACGGTCCTGGTCGTCGAGCACAATCTCGACGTCATCAAGGTGGCGGATTGGATCGTGGATCTCGGGCCCGGGGCGGGTGCGCGCGGCGGTGAGGTGGTCGCCATGGGCAGACCCGAGACGATCGCCACCGTGCCGGGGAGTGAGACCGGCCGGTACCTGCGCGAGCTACTGCCTTGACGTTGATGTCATGGTGAAGCCACCGCACACGGCCGGAGGGACTCGAAGTCGTATTCCGCTCGAGGTTCCATCGAGAGGCACGCACGTCCTGGGCGCTCCTCCTCCGATCTCGGTCCTGCTCCCCGTGCGCGACGGCGCAGAGCACCTTCCCGAGGCCGCCGCATCGCTCGAAGCGCAGACGGAAGGCGATTTCGAGGTCATCGTGGTGGACGACGGTTCCTCCGACGAGACGCCCGGGATCCTCGAGGCGTGGAGCGAGCGCGACCGACGCGTCCGCGTCGTCCGGCAGGCCGCCGAGGGCATCGTCGCCGCGCTGGAGCGGGCTCGGCTCGAAGCGCGCGGCACGTACCTCGCCCGCATGGATGCGGACGACGTCTGCGAGCCGAGGCGCCTGGAGGCGCAGAGGGACCTTCTCGATGCGGAGCCGGCGCTCGCGGGCTGTGGAACGCGCATCCGGTACTTCCCCCGCCATCGGCTCGGGGCCGGGGCGCGCCGCTACGAGGCCTGGTTGAACGGGGCTTCCTCCCCCGAGGAGGTGGCTCGTGAGGTCTTCGTGGAGTGCCCGCTTGCGCACCCGACCTTCTTCATGCGCTCCGAGGCGGTGGCCGCCGTGGGCGGTTACCGGGAGCGGGGCTGGCCCGAGGACTACGATCTGGTGCTCAGGCTCTGGGCGGCCGATCGGGCGCTCGCCAACGTGCCGGAGGTGCTGCTGCACTGGCGGGAAGGGGGCGCACGTTTGTCCCGCACGCACCGAGCCTACGCCCTCGAGGCGTTCATCGCCTGCAAGGTGCACTATTTGCGTGGAACCGTTCTCTCCGACGGCCGCGCCGCGGCGATCTGGGGCGCCGGGCCCGTTGGGAAAGCGTTCGCGCGTGCCCTCCGGGGCGCCGCCGTCCCCGTGGCGGCCTTCGTCGAGGTGGACCCCCGCAAGATCGGCCAGGAGATCCACGGGGCCCCGGTCATCGATACCCCTCGGGGCCTCGCCTTGGAAGACGTGCTCCACCTGGCCGCCGTGGGCCAGCCGGGGGTCCGGGACCAACTCCGCCGCATCCTCTCGGGGGCCGGTCTCCGCGAGATGCGGGACTTCGTCGCCGTGGCGTGATTCCGCCGAAGATTTAGCAGGCGCGAAATCCTTTCAAAAGCCTTGCAGGAAGCCGGTTTCTGCCGTTGCCTGACACCCTCTGCGAAGGTTATTTTTCAATGTTTGGGATTCCCCTGCCGCGCGGGACGCGAACCCCTCCGGAGAGCTTCACCCCAGGAGCCTGGCGTGGCGCACCAAAAGACCGAAGCCCTTCCGTGATGCGCCGGGGCCTGGCGTTCACGTCGGTGTTCCTGTTCCTGGCGGGACTCGAGCTGTCCACGGAGGGGATCTCCTTGATCCTCGCCAGGATGCGCACGGGGGCCGGGGCGCTCGTGGCCGGGACCCAGTTCCACGTCTCGGGCGCCCGATACATCGTTGGCCTGCTGGCGGTGCTCGTCGCGGTTGCCGTGTGGGGGCTGCTCGTCTGGTCCGCATCGCAGATCCGGCGGATCACGACGGTCGGGGCGATCTGCCCCCAATGCGGGAATCGCACCCGCCGCGTGCGCAGGAAAGGGTGGCAGCGGCTGCTCTCGTTCCTCCTCGGCGAGCGCATCACGAGACGACGCTGCGAGACGTGCGGCTGGACAGGGCTGTCCCTGAAGCAGTGACACCCGAGGCCGGGTCGCTCGTGCGAACCGGCGGACCCGCGCCCGCCGCCGGGGGTGCGGCGGATGAGTGTGGACCACGAATGCGGACTTGGGCATGGCAGAAGAGATCGATCTGACGGGGGGTGGACAGAAGGTGCTCACGCGCCTTCTCGAGGACGAGATGCGGGAGTCGTTCATCGACTACTCGATGAGCGTGATCGTGCAGCGGGCCCTTCCGGACGTCCGGGACGGCCTGAAGCCGGT
>CAYPMO010000029.1:0-48771 GCA_964412015.1 uncultured Gemmatimonadaceae bacterium
TGGTAGCACTGAAGTCCCGATACGGCCAGATCCAGTTGGTCCTCCAGTAGATGTTGAGCTTCTCCACGAACGCACCGCGCCGACCCTGCACGAGCGTCACCCGGTTGATCGTGCCAACGTCGACCTGGCCCGAGCGGGGCACAAAGCCACTCCGTGAGTCGAAGTCCGGGTGAATAGCCTTGATTCCGTATCGGCACCCAAACAGCTGACCGGTGCAGTCGAAGGCTGTCTCGAAGAGTGGTGCGCGGGTGACGGTTCCATCGGCCGCCCTGTTGAACATCCATGCACTCTGCAGCAGGAAGAAGTTCGCGCGATGCCTGACCAGGTGAAGGTCCACACCGGCCACCTGGTTCCGAGCATTCCCATCGATCTTGTCGGTGTACACGATGCCGGCGAAGGACTGGGTCCCGATGTCACGGCGTATCCGGAGCATGTTGTGAATCGGGGAATCGCCGGTCGTCGAAGTGGACTTGCCGTCGATCGCCGACACGAACCCGATATCCACTCCGGAGAGCTTGCCCGTCACGCGCGCGGCCGCCACCGGATCGGCAATCTGCCGGGTGTAGATGAGCCGGTTCTGGACGTTGAACTTCTCGATCCCGTCCAGGAAGAACGGCCGCTTTTCCGGATACTGGACGGCGAAGCGCACATCCTCCGGAATCTGCCCCGCGTCGGCTTCCACCTGTGAGAAGTCCGCGTTGTAGGTGAAATCCACCGCGAGGTTGGAGGTAGCGCCCCAGCGAACATTGAACCCGGCCTCGGGCTCCGCATCGTACGACCACCCAGGGGCGGTGCCCACGGATGGCGACCCGCTCACCTTGCCTACGACGAACGGATTCACGTCGAGCACCAAGCCGCGTCTCAAGTCCGTCAAGCCGCACAGTCTCCCCGACTGCGCCACCAGCGGTCCGCTCCCCTGCCTGGCTCGAGTCCAGGTCTCGTTGTGTCCCGAATGCTGGACCGTCCGGATCACGTTCAGGCCCCAGTCCTGTACCTCCTGACTCTGGAAGCGGATGCTCTTGAAGGGTATGCGGATCTCCACCTCATAGCCGTAGCCGGTGAGGCGGCCCTTGGACTCGAACACGAAGTCGGTGGTCAAGTCGACCCTTGCGATAGGCGCGTTGGTGCGGACGCCGTCGGCCTGGACGCCGAGAGGGTTCACAGCGAACGACAGCGCCATACGGCTGTCGTTGAACGTGTCGAGCAGGATCTCCACACGGTCATCGCCGTCGATCTTGTCGCGGTCCGCGAGGGTCGCGTTGACCGTGCCGTCCGACTCGTACGCCCTGATGCCGAAATGAATGGCATGCGGGGAGTACCACAGCAGCACATCTGTGGAATCCTGGGCCGGCCGGCCATCCACCGGTGAGTATTGCGAGAATCCCGTGAGGATCGCCGCCCGACCCCAGACCGCCTCGTCCAGGTGACCATCCACCTCGATCTCAGCATCCTCGATGCGTGGCGCCTCGGCACTGGTTTGTTCCCGGTAACCATGAAACACTCTCCGTGGAACAGACAGCGTGTCGTGTGCGGGCCCGCGAACCCCAGCGGAGATACCTGCCTGGAGGAAGGCCAGTACAGCAACCGACCACATACCGTCGGGCGAGAACAAGGTGGCCTAGTACTTCCACCAGGGGGTCGTCGTACTCGCCGGCTTACGCCGAAGTATGTGCTGCGCCATCTCCTCGATACGGTCGGTGTAGGTGCCAGGACCTCTCCAGCAATGGGGCTCCCGGTCGCCATACATGAAGAATCCCTCGTAGTGGGGGTTCGTCGTCGTCTTCATCCATTCTTCCAGCAACACGACCGCGTTGTTCAAAGCGTGGGTATCCATGTCGCCCGTGTAGATGTGGAGCTTCCCGTCCAATTTCGGACCCAAGACGCTCCAGTTGTCCCGCAGGTAGTACAGTAGGTCGTAGCGCTTCCAATACTCGACGACGTCCTTGTCGATCACGCCGGTGAGATTATCGAAGACTGGCTTGAAGTACCCGTCATCGCCGATCAGGCCGTAGACCGCGGACCAGATGTCGTTCTGCTCTCCGGAGCGTCCGTGCGTTGCGGCTACTCGCTCATAGCGCGCGCGCTGTTCCCACGTGAGACGAATCTTGCCGTCGGTCTCACGCTGTTGTGGGACCGGCTCCCGACGCCACTCGAATTCTCTGAAGATCGCGTTCTTGTCTTCGTATAGGTTTATCTGTTCGTACTCTGAGAACGTGACCGGGTCGGGGCAGTATGACCAAGTACCCCCGAAGAAATCCGGATGGAACAGTTGTAGCGCCAGCGATTCCCAACCTCCGGTAGAGCCACCATCCAGCAGTCGGGCCCATGGCTCTCGGATGATTCGGTATCTCCGTTCGACCTCCGGAATCAGCTCCTTCATGATCGCGTCGCCATAAGGGCCGACGTTCACCGAGTTCACGGCGTAGGAGTCGTCGTAGTATGGATTGGGATGCTGGAAGGTAACGACGATCATGCGTGGGAAGTCGTCCTTCACCCAGTCGTGGTACACGTCACCTCCAACTTCGAACCTGAGGGGGTTGCCGAGCGAGAAGTGACCCTGACTGTACAGCACCGGATAGCTGATGGTGCTGGTAGCGTAATCGCGCGGCAACAGCACCGTGGCGCCGAGATAGATGGGTCTGCCCCAGAACTCGGACAGCATCGGGCTCTGGAACTTGAACCTCTGGACCCACTGATCGTCCGCCGGCACTTGGATGGGCGGGATGACCTGATCTACGGTGAGGTTGACGGTGTAGTCCTGCGACGGGTCCAGCCGCACCTGGCGCGGCACACTGTACATGTTGCCCGGCGAGATCCTCCAGTTCTGGCCCTCCCACTGGTCTTCATGCATCCACAGAACGTGCCCGTCGGATCTCCGAAATTCCGTGTAGATGTTGACGAAGGCCTGCACGAAGTACGAGCCAGGTGGGATCTCACTCAAAGAGGCGACGGGGTACCCCATCACCGAATCCTCGAACACCACCATCTCCCCAGGGGCGAGTCGCTCGACATCGCGCCCGAAGAACGGCACCCCGGTGTTGCGGACCTGGAATCGGGGCTCCCTTTCTGCGCTCCGCGTGATGATGACGAACACCCTTCCCGTCACCGGTTCCGGATGCGCTTCTCCGGAAAAGGTGACCTCGAAGCGCGGCCCTTGTGCCTGCGCCGACGACACCACCACCAGCCAGTTGGCGAGAAGGACAGTGAGGAGCGCACTTGCCGATCTTAGCGAACGGGACATTGTAGGCCTCCCAGTTGGATGCTGACTGTGTAAGCAACCGCTTATGCGGCCGTGAAACGCTCTTCGCGGCGCGTCCACGTGCCGCTCTCTCGACTCCGAGAGTCGTACCAACCACTCGCACACTCGCACACGGCTGTGTGCGGTAAGGCTCGGAAACCAGCGCACTCGTGATTAGCTTTCCGAAGCGCCACACCAGGAGCCTCCGTGAACCGCACTTGGTCGGCTCTCAGCACATTCATCGGGCTCACCCTTGGCCTGACTGACCCTGCCCCGTCACAGGTCCCTCCGGTCTACCACGTGAGACTGGACGGCACGCTTTCGGACGAGTCTCTCGAACTGGTCCAACGTGCCATCGAGGAATCCGAGCGTTCTGGGGCGACGGGCTTCGTCTTGGAGCTGGACGTGGACGACGACCCGATCGAACTCGCGGATATCTTGGCCAGCTTGCTCGCTGAGAGCACGGTGACCGTTCACGCCTACGTGAACTCGCGGGCCTTGAACGCCGGCGCCCTGCTCGCCTTGGCGGCGGCATCCATTCATATGAGTCCCGATGCGATCTTGGGAGGTACTGAGACGACCAGCCTGCGCGCTGTCGTTGCCCGAGGTGACACGGTAGTTCAGGTCTCCAGTTTGTTCGGAGACTATGCCGCTGCGCATGGGGTCGACCGGGCGGTTGGCGTGGCGATGGTCGACTCGACGGTCAAGTACCCTCGCCTCCAAGCAACAGGTGGGAGGCTGGTTCTGACGAGCGAGCAGGCAGTGAAGCTCGGCCTCGCGGTCGGCGCAGCAGCCACGCTGCGAGACCTCCTCAAACAGGTCGGGCTTGATAACAGCGAACTCGTGACGGTGCCCGGAGCATGGCGGACGGCGACCGTCACCGTCGACAACAACAACTGGCAGGATGTCAACGTATTTGTGTGCGTGAGTGGCGGCATGTGTCTCCGGCTGGGAACCGTCACCAGCATGAACTCCGCCACGTACGCCGTGCCAGCGCACTTCCTCTCCGCGACCAGCGACATTCGGCTGGTCGCAGAGGTCATCGGGTCGGACGAAGAGGTCGAAACCGAGACTATGCAGGCAGTACCCGGCCTCATGATCCAATGGCGCATCGAAAATGTGCTCAGGAACTCGACTTACTTCGTGTGGATACGGTCCTAAGGGCAGGGGGTCGTCTCTTGGGCTCCTTGGGTCTGAGACGTCGTTAGCGTCCGGCGAACCAGCTGCTCTTCTTCCGTGGCGGTCAGCGTCTTCGGGCGCCCCGGACGGGGACGATCATGTTCCAGGGCCTCGAGCCCTTCCAGCTCATATCGATCCAGCCAGCGCTGCACCGTGGTCCGCATCACCCCGACTTCGACGGCGATGAGTCGGCCGGGCTTTCCCTCGGCCCCCGCCAGCACGATACGGGCCCGCTTGGCCAGACGTTCAGGCGTCGTGCGCCTTCGGATCAGGCTCTTCAACGCCTCTCGATCCTCACGACGAAGTCGGATGCTACGTGCGGATCGTCCCATGTCCGCGAGCTACGTCGGTCCCGGTTGAAAGCTAGACTACCTCTGGCACATCACCCTACTGTGGGAGGAGAAGGGGGTGGGAGTGGCGGCGGCGCCCACGGATCGGGCACCGGCCCCAACTCCTCGATCTAGTAGCTCCACCACGGCGACGTCGCCCAATCAGGTTTGAACCTCAGAACGTGCTGGGCCATCTCCTGGAGCCGCACGGACATGTCGAATGGACCCGGGAAGCAATGTCCCTTGCGATCACCGTACACGAAGAATCCCTCGTAGTGCGGATTCTGGGTGGTCTTCATCCAGGCCTGCATTTCGCGCACCGGTTGGTCCAACCGCACGTTGTCCATGTCACCCATGTACACGTGCAGCTTTTCGTAGATCTTCGGCCCCAGGCTGGTCCAGTTGCGCTTCATGTACTCGAGCAGATCGAAGTTGTCACGCCAGTACTGGGCCACGGATCGGTCGATGACACCGGTCCGTTTGTCGAACAACGGCTTGAAGTAGCCGTCTTCTCCGACCGGGCCGTACACCGCCGACCAGATATCGAACTGCTCTCCCGAGCGCCCTTTGGTCCCCATGGCCAGCTCGTAGTACTGACGCTGCTGGGAGGTCAGGCGCATGTCACCATTCGTCTCCCGCGTGTTGACGGTCGGCACCCGGAACCACCGGTTCTTATGCTTCCAGAAGAAATTCTCGTCCTCGTAGATGTTCACCCCTTCGACGTTCGTGAACGTGACCGGATCAGGGCAGTAGCACCAAGCGCCGCCGAAGAAGTCGGGGTGGAAGAGCTGTAGCGCCAAGCACTCCCAGCCCCCCGTCGAACCGCCGTCCAACAAGCGGGCCCATGGTTCCTTGATGATCCGGAACCGACGCTCGACTTCCGGTATCAGCTCCCGCATGATCGCGTCGCCGTAGGGGCCGACATTCACCGAGTTCACCGCGTAGGAGTCGTCGAAGTAGGGAGTCGGATGTTGGAACGTGACCACGATCATCCGCGGGAAATTGTCCTTGATCCAATTCTGATACAGCTCGCTCCCGACCTCGAAGCCCAGCGGGTTCCGTAGCGAGAAGTGGCCCTGGCTGTAGAGCACAGGGTATTCCATGGTCTCGCGATCGTAATCCCTGGGCAGCAGGACCGTGGCCCCGAGGTACACGGGGCGCCCCCAGAACGTCGTCAGGATATCGCTCTGAATCCTGAAGCGTTTCACCCACCGATCATCGGGCGGTACTTGGATCGGCGGGATCGTGTGCGACGCGACTAGCTCCACGTCGAAGCCCTTGCTCGGATCGAGGTAGACTCGCTGGACATCGCTATACAGATTCTCCGGTGAGCGGTTGAACTGCTGTCCTTCCCACTGGTCATCGTGCATCCACAGGACGTGTCCGTCCGAGCGACGGAACTCCGAGTAGATGTTAACCATGGCCTGGACGTAGTAGTCGCCGGACGGAAGGTCCTCGAGGCTGTAGATCGGTGAGCCGTGGTCGGTCTGGTCGATCGTCCCGATCTGACCCGGTCTCAGGCCCTCCACCTCTCGCCCGTAGAACGGCACGCCGGTGCGCCCGATCTGGAACCGTGGTTCGCGCTCCGTGTTGTCCGAGAGCATCACGAAGATGCGGCCCGTGACGGGCTGGGAATGCGCGGCGGCCGGGAACGAGATGCGAAACCGCGTGACCGGCTGCTGTTGAGCCGCAACCTGGCTTGCGCCAACGAGAACCAGGCTCGCTACGCCAGCCGCGAGGGCTATGCCCGCCTTCTCGCTGAAGTTTCTCATCGGCCTGCCCCCTTTCCCTTCTGCCACCATGGCATCGGCGTGCCTGCGGGCATGTGCCTTTCTATGTGCTGAGCCATTTGCCTCAGTCGCTGAGCCGAGGTCTCCGGCCCACTCCAGCAGTGCGGCTTGCCGTCACCATACAGGAAGAACCCGGGGTAGTGCGGGTTCTCCGTGGTCCGCATCCACTCATCGAGCTGGATCGTCGCCACTTCCAGCCGATACGTATCCATGTCACCCATATAGACGTGGATCTTGTCGATCAGCTTGGGCCCCAGCCAACTCCAGTTCCGTTTCATGTACTCCAGGATGTCGTAGTTCTCCCTCCAATAGGATGAAACGGAAGGGTCGATCTCCCCGGTGACCTTGTCCCACATCGGCTTGAAGTATCCGTCTTCACCGATCGGACCGTACACCGCCGACCAGATGTCGAGCTGCTGCCCCGAGCGCCCTTTGGTCCCCTGGGCCAACTCAAAGTAATTGCGCTGCTCGGACGTCTGGCGTATCGCGCCATCCGTCTCCTGCGAGTTGACCGTGGGAACGCGGTACCATTTGTGCTGCTTGTAGTACGCGTTGACGTCCTCGTAGATATTGATCCCCTCCACGTTGGTGAACGTCACTGGGTCGGGGCAGTACGACCACGTGCCGCCGAAGTCGTCAGGGTGGAACACCTGCAGGGCCAACGACTCCCATCCCCCGGTCGATCCCCCATCGAGCACACGCCCCCATGGCTCCGTGATGACCCTGAACCTCCGCTCCACCTCGGGTACGAGTTCCTGCATGATTGCGTCGCCGTAGGGACCGACGTTCACCGAGTTCACGGCGTAGGAGTCGTCGAAGTAGGGAGTCGGGTGCTGGAACGTCACAACGATGAAGCGCGGAAAATCATCCTTGATCCACTCGTTGTAGAAGTCACCGCCGATCTCCCATTCTCTGTAGGGCGCCGCGAGCGAGAAGTGTCCCTGCTTGTAGAGCACGGGATAGCGGAAGTCCGTCTGATCGTAGTCCTTCGGCAGGAGAACGGTGGCGCCCAGGTAGATCGGCCGGCCCCAGAACCTGGTCAACATCGGGCTCTCGAACTTGAACCGCTTCACCCACTGATCATCCGGCGGCACCTCGATGGGCGGGATCACGTTTGAGGTGACAAGCTCCACGTCGAACCCCTGAGCGGGGTCCAGGCGCACACGCCTCACGTCACTGTAGAGGTTTCCCGGCGAGATGTTGAAGTGCTGGCCTTCCCACTGGTCATCGTGCATCCAGAGCACATGACCGTCGGCCCGGCGGAACTCCGAGTAGATGTTGACCATGCCCTGCACGTAGTATTCGCCCGCAGGCAGATCGCGGAGGCTGTAGGTCGGCGAACCGATGTCGTCCTGGTCGATCACGCCGGCATCGCCAGGCCCGAGCCGCTCCACGTCGTGCCCGAAGAACGGCACCCCGAGCCGGCCCATCTGAAGGCGGGGCTCGGTTTCCCGGTACGGCGCGATCATCACGAACACTCTCCCCGTGATCGGCTCTCCATGCACCGATGCGGGAAACGAAACCCGGAACTGCGTTATCGGCTCCTGTTGACCCTGTGCTCGCTCACCTGTCAGTGCGCACAGGACCAGCGGCCCAATCGCGACAAGGAGTGCGCTCGGCCTCCTGATACGGCATCTCATGTTCCTCAGTCCTCCTTGTTTGCGTCATCGGCGCCTCACCCTCCCCACACAGCCGAGTGAGGCGCCGAGCCACACGTGCCACGCTTCACGCCCAGCTAGCGCGCCGTGAAGAAGCCCTCCACGGCCTGGCAACCCGCCGGCTGATACTCCCGTGCGATGCACTCGTCCTCCGGGAACGGCACCTTGTCGAATACTCGCGCTCCCACGAATGGACCCACGAACTGGTCCAGCCGGTCATAGCGCCTCATATCGACCCACCGGTGGCCCCACTCCCACAGCAGCGAATAACGCCGGTTGTACAGCAACTCCGTGATCCGATCCTCGCGGCTCATCGCCTGCCAAGTCGCGAGCGGGATCGGTTCCAACCCCCCGGACACCGTGCGCACCACGTTGATGTCCGCCAACGCTGCGTCGCTGGCCAGATTCGCCTCCGCCCTGATCAACAGCAACTCCTCATTCTTGATGATCGGATGCGGATCGGTCGGATTGGCATACAGCTTGAACTTCAGGAACGATGTCGTGCCCGTGTGCGTGATCGGCGCCGCCCACGCAGTCTTGTCGGTGACCCGGCGGTCGATCTCGCCGTTGGCCTGGTACTGGGCGTCGACGACCAGCATCGTATCGGCGCGATATTGGATGCCCTGCCAATCGGCCAGGTCGTTCACCTGATCGCCGGCCCCCACACCGAAGGAGTGGTACGGCCCGATGGCAAGGTCGGCAGCAGCGTTGATGAACGACTCCTTGAGCGCGGCGGTCGTTGTCGCGGCATCCCCGATGTCGTTCGCCGCTCTCGCTTTGAGCGCCCGGTTCACCTTGACGAACTCGGCAGGGGTGTCGAAGCCGTCGAATCCCGGACTCAGCGTGAAACCGAATTTGCTTCCCGCCTTTTGGAGGTGGGCCTTGGCCTCGTCATAGCGCTGCAGGATATACACATACACCTGCTCCTTGGTCGCGATCGGAGCCAGGTCGTCTGGGGGACGATCGGTATCGATCGGGACGCCGAACGTGTCTTGAGTCCTGATCTGCCGGAGCAACTTGGTCGCTTCAATCGTCTTCGCCCAGCCGCGGATGCCCTCCTTCTTTTCCTCCGGCATGCCTCCGCCGATCGCATCGAGGGCGTGCAGAAGGCTGTTGACGTTCCGGATCGTAGAGTATGTGTGGCTCCAGCCGAGACCACCAGACGGCACCATGGCGTCTGTGAACTCATCCATGATCGTCCGAGCCGGGGCCAGGTAGTAGCCCTCACGGCCAAAGCAGGAGAGATCCTGGAACCAAGCGCCCTCGCTACCTCCGATTTCGCCGCGCCAGGCGTCCATTAGCCCTTGAGCGGTCGAATAGATGATGGCGGGCGTAGGGGACCCCTCGAGCGCCTCCCGGCTCGGGTTGTCTTGGTTGAGAATGTCGAAATCGCATGCGCCGAGGAACACCGTCATGGCTCCAACTGCGGCGAGGCTCTTCATTCCTTTCATGGCGAAACGCCTCCTTGTCATACAGCGGTTAGAAGCCCAGGTCGATCTGCAGCCAGAACGACCGAGTCGACGGATAGGCAGCGAATTCCCGTGTGTACTGCACGTTGTTGGAAGCGTAATCGCCGCTGTTGTAGTTCGCGACAGCAGGGTCGTTGCCGTCCAAGAAATTCCCGCCCATGATCTCCCTGGCTGTGAAAAGATCTCGGGCGCTCAGGCTGACGGTCGCGCTGCGTATCCTTCCCCACACCAGGTCGCGGATGCTGGACGGGACTTCCCAAGCGAGCCGCAGCTCCCGCATCTTCAAGTAGGAAGCATCACGGGAATAAGTGCGCGGTACCGTCCTCTGGTATTTGCGTCGCGAATCGCCCAGAGCCATCCCCGTGTTGGCGTCGATCTCATCATGATCGTATCCGTTCCTCTGTTGGTCCCAGTGCCGCCATGTGCCCTGGTTGATGATGCCGCCCTTCTGCGCCTCGAACGTGGTCGAGGCGGTGAGCCCTTTGTGCGTGTAGGTCGTCGTCAGTCCCCCCGTCCACTTCGGCTCAGCGTTCCCCTGCGTGCGAATGATGGTTTGGGGCTTCGCATCGTGGCCGGTACCGGGCACGGTATCGTAAGCCACCCACTGGGTAGCCGGCTTGCCCTCTTCGATATAGATGGCCCCTTGGCTGAAGGAGCCCCTAGCCCTGAATGGGTCCACGGGAAGCTCGAGTACTTTGTTGCGGTTGAGTGCGAAGTTGAGGCCCATCGTCCAACGCGTGTCCGCCGTCTGGAGTATGCCACCCGAGACGACCGCCTCGAATCCGTTCACCCTGAGCTTGCCGCCGTTGAAGACCTCCGACGAGAACCCGGTGCTCGCCGGGAGGTCCCGTCGTAGCAGCAGATCTGTCACGACCTTCCGATACCCTGTCAGTTCGATCAGCCACCTGCCATTGAACATCTGGAGATCCAGGCCGCCTTCGTACTCCGTCTGCCGCTCGGGCTTGGCAGTGAGGTTGCCCGCCGCCGAGGACATCAGCGTGCCCCCGACGCCCGCAATGTTGGTCGTGTACATGTTGCTGAACTTCTGGCCAAACATCGGTCTGTTGCCCGTCTGCCCGAACGCCGCACGTACCTTCAACTCGGTCAACAGCTCGCCTCCCACCGGCCAACGATACGATGCCGCCGATTTCGGATAGAGGTAGTACTTGTCGATGTCGGCGTTGTTGCTGCTCCGATCGGCCCGCATACCCACGGTCAGCAGGAGCCGCTCGTTCAGGAGCACCTCTTCCTGGATGAACAGGCCGAAGTCCTTCTCCCGCTCGTTGTCTTCTTCAATGCTCTGGGACACCCCGGCGGTTAGGTTACCCGTTCCTGCAGTAAGTCCGCGGGCCGCATTGCGCGACACGTTCATATCGCGGGCCTCGTACTGCGCCCCGGCCGACGTGGTAGCCGACATAGACGAGGTTTGGTACTGATGCACCATGTTGAAGTTGACGTTGGTGTTCCTGCTGCTGGCGTAGGTCAGCACGCGGGTCCCCGGCAGACCATCGTCATCCTCGAACTGGAGCTCCGGCGGGGAGATGTAATCGCCTTTCTGTATGAACTCGTCGAACCCACCGTTCACCGAGAGCCGGAGCCGCTGCGTGCTGGTGATCAACGGCTCCCATCCCATCTGGCCGCTGGTGATATACCTCCACACGCTGTCGTCTCGCTTCATAAGCGCGGCCGTCTGGAACGGGTTGCTGGCCACGAAAGGATTCTCGGGGTAGACGGCCGTCAGCGGGTTGTCGCATACCGCCCGCTTCACACCGTCTTCGCATGTGGGCCTGAGATCGAAGAAGTTGGGATGGTGGGGCAGCACGAAGTAGTAGCTGGCGCCGGAGTTGTCATTGCCGAACACGCCCCTGTCACTACTCGTGTGCAGCAACTCGAGGCCGACTGACATGCTGAAGCGATCGCCGATGCTCTGGTCGAGGTTGAGCCTCAGAGTGGCCTTGTCGGCCTTGGTCAGGATGGCGATACCTGGCTCGTGGCGGACCAAAGCCGACAGGAAGTACCTCGTATCATCCGTGCCGCCGGTCACGCTGCCGCTGGTCTCCCACTGGACCGGCTTGTTACCTGTTAGTTGATCCTCGAGGTTGTACACTTCGTAGTCCGGCGACCAGTAGTTCGCCGCCTGAGGCCCAAACGCCCCGACCGCGTCTTCCAGCGTCTTGAAGATCCTGCCGCCGTGGTAGGAAAACGCCCGCATTGCCACGCCGACAGACTGACGGACCGAGAACTGGGGAGCACCCGACCGGCCCCGCTTGGTCTGGATGATGATGACGCCGTTCGAGGCCTTGGACCCATAGATCGCAGCCGCCGACGCGCCCTTCAGCACCTCGACGGTCTCGATGTCGGCGGGGTTGAGGTCGGCGATGCGGTTGATGGGGGCCAACTGCGTCGTGCTGGCAATTCCGCCCTGTGCTCGCGAGATGGCGTTGAGACCAGACTCCATCTTCTGGTTACTTACGATCACGCCATCGATCACATAGAGGGGCTCGCCGCCTCCGATGATGGACGTCATCCCACGCAGCCGTATGCGGCTCCCTCCGCCAGGTGCCCCGGAGTTCTCGCGGAAGTCCACTCCGGCCAGCTTGCCGGCCATCATCTGTTCGATGCTCGCCGCAGGCGCCTTGGAGAGCTCGGCTTCGCTCACCGTGGCTACTGCATTGGCAAGATTCCGCTTTTGAACGCCGGTCGCATGGCCGGTGATGACGAGCTCGTCCATCATCAGGACATCGGTCCCGAGCATGATGTCACCGAGGTTGGTCACGTCTGCCGGCACGGTCACGGTCGTCATGCGATACCCGATCGTGTGTACTGTCAGTTCCACTTCTCCAAGGGGAACCTCCAGCCTGAAGTTGCCGGTTGGGTTGGTGAACGTGGTTCGCGTCGTGCGATTGATCAGCACTTCCACGGCCCGAAGAGGCCGACCTGCGTCGTCGATGACACGGCCCGTTACGACGCGCGTTTGAGCGCTGATCGTGTTAGGGTTGGCCAGCATGAAGAGAACCAGCATCATGAGCGATTTCTTCATCTGTCTGCTCCTTTCTGAGTCCTCGCGACCGGCCCTTCAGGGGAGTGGGGCCTCATCGGTGTCCTCTCCGAGCTGCGGGGGCACGCGCTCACTCGGTTCCCTCGTCCACTCGCAAGGTTCTGAGATAGATTTGCAGAATAGAAAGGCCCAGCCCTGTTAGATCTCCGTTATCTCGACATTACCTGCCGACCCGTAACGCGCGATGTCGCTCAGGAATGGCATCAGGTGGGGCGGCCCACAGCTGTTACCAGGCAGCGCCAGCCAAGCCACCCGTCGACTCGTCCGATTCCCGGAGACACCTCGGGATCCCGAGGACGCGTTGTGGGATACGGCGCGTTCGGCTTCTGGGCGGGAACGTCCTAGCGGATGACGCGCGCCCGCCGCGGCGCTTCCACCCTCACGCCCTCGCGCCGGCGAGCCTCACGGGAAGCTCCCGCGATCCCCACGTTCCCGGGCGAGCCTCGAATGAACGGCGGGGTGTGTACTCCAGCACCCTTTGCGGCGCACCGGCCGTCTACCGGAAGCCCGACTTGACGCGCCGGTTGTTTGGCTCTCATATTTATGCATCGCCCTGCCGCCTTTATGTGTGCTCCGGTAACAGGGGGCTCTTGGTGTACATGCAACTGTTCGGGTTTCCGAACCTCACCGGGCCAGGAGTCGGGAACAGCCCGGCCGTCCTCTTCCAGCCGAAGCGCTTTGCGCTCCTCGCGTACCTCGTGGTGGCAAGACCTCGTGGCTACCACAGTCGCGACCATCTGCTCGGGCTGTTGTGGCCCAACAGCGACCTCGATCATGCAAGGAATTCCCTCCGTCAGTCGCTTCACTTCCTCCGTCGTTGTCTAGGGCCAGAAGCGCTTGTCAACCGTGGCGAGACCGGTCTCTCCCTGGCTCCCGAGTTGCTGCATTGCGATGTGGTCGAGTTCGAATCTGCGCTCGAATCAGGAGACGTGGAGATGGCGATGGGGTTCTATAAGGCGGATCTCTTGGAGGGTTTCTTTATTCCGGCGGCTGGGCCGTTCGAGCAGTGGCTGGAAAAGGAGCGAGCGCACTTACGCGCCCTCGCGGTGGCCGCAGCGGGGCGTCTTTGTGAGCAAGCCATTGAAGCGGGCAAGGATATGGCTGCTATCCGATGGGCGCGGCGCGCCGTCGATGTCGACCCGGCTGACGAACCCTCTATTCGCAGCTTGATCGAAGCACTCGCCAGGCTAGGTAACCGCGCTGCCGCGGCGCGTGTTTACCACGAGTTCGCCGAGCGTCTCCGCTTCGAGTACGAACTGGAGCCGTCGCCGGAGACGACTGCTGCGTTCGATGCCATGCGGAAGTGGGTCGCTCCTTGGCGCACGGGGCGCCGGGGGCAGCCTCGTCTCCTACCGTCGCTGGGCGCTGCAACGGATCACCCGACATCCACGCCACGGCCAGCCCCCAAGTCGGCATAGTCCGCGACTCGGCATAGTGCCTCAGGTCATGCGTGGGCGATGTGCCCTCCCCTGAGGCGGTCCAACCCAGGCGCTGCCTGATGCGGCTGAAGGTCTTCTCGACCGTGCTTCAATTGAGGGCCGCAGAATGGTCGCTCCGGAAGAAGCAGCCGGCGCGAGTCCCCGGAGCGTTGCGCTGGTCGGCGTAACGGGTGAGTGCGTCGGTCGCGGTGGGATGCAACGGAACGAGCCAGGACTTGCGGAACTTGGTCCCGCGAAGAGTGAGGACGCCGTGGGCGAGGTCCACGTCTTCGCGCGCGAGCGGCCTTGGGGACCGGAAGGAGCATCCGGACTATGCGGAGTCCCAGGCAGGAGTCATGGGCGTAGAACCCTCGTCAGAAAGCACTTGAGGGCCGCACATACCCAAACCTGACAGAGTAGGTCTGATGTCGTCAGGCGGATCAAAGCTGCGTCAGACTCGGCGGGAAGACCGGCGGATCCCGTTGAGCACGCTGGAGGGCCAGGCGAGGAGGAGCATCTGCTCGTCGCCTCGCCTCCACGATGCCGCTTGCCCTGCCGGCATGAATCGCCCACGCGGCCCACGCGGGCTCCGGATCGTTGCGCGATGGCGTGACATCTCTGGTCGGGCGGGGTCTGGGTATGCCAAGATCATCCCGCGAAGCGGGGCCGAACTCACTCGGAGGCGAGGTGCGCGATGGTGAAGTCCCTGACGGTCAGGGTGCTCGGGGCGTTGATCCTGGGCCTGGCCATGGGAATCTGGCTGGCCGAGGTCGACGCGCCCTGGTCCGGGTCGGTGGTGGGTTGGATCGAGCCGGTGGGAGCCCTCTGGGTCAACGCCATCCGCATGACCGTGATTCCGCTCATCGTCTCGCTTCTGCTGGGCGGGATCGCGGGGTCGGGGACGGCGACGGTCGCCCGCGTGGGCGGCAGGACGGTGGCTTGGTTCGTTGGGCTGGTGGCGTGCACGACCACGACGGCAGCGGTGGCAGTGCCCCCCTTCTACCGGGCCCTGGGTGCTGAGAACTGGCAAATCCCCCAGGTGGGGGGCGCGACCGCCGCCACCTCGGTGACCCTCCCTCCGTTCCGCGATTGGTTCGTGGGCCTTCTTCCCGCCAACCCGGTGCAGGCCGCAGCGGCGGGGGACATCCTGCCGCTGGTCCTTTTCACCGTGGTGTTCGGCTTGGCGGCGACCCGCACCGCCCCCGAGCTCCGGGAGACTCTGGTGCGCGGGGCCCGAGTCGTCTCAGAAGCTATCCTGGTGGTGGTGGGGTGGATCCTGGCCACGGCGCCGGTGGGCGTCTTCGCGCTCACGCTGGCCTTGGCCGAGCAGACAGGGCTCTCGGTGGTCCGCGCCATGGGGGGCTTCCTCTTGGTGGTGATCGTCCTCCTCTCCATCGCCACCGCGGCCCTCTACCCGCTGGTGCGCATCGTGGCGGGGATCCCTATGCGGCGCTTCGCCAGGGCGTGCGCTCCGGCCCAGGCCGTGGGGTTCAGCGCCCGCTCGTCCATGGCCACGCTGCCCATCCTGCTGGAGCAGGCGGAGCGAACGCTGGGGCTCCCGGAGCATGTCACCGGCCTCGCCCTTCCTGCCGCGGTGTCGGTGTTCAAGTACGCCTCGCCGATGACGCGTATCGCAGGGACGTATTTCATCGCTACTCTGTACGGGATCGCCCTGGGGCCCCTGGAGTGGGTGAGCCTGGCAGCGTTCCTGGGGGTGCTCAGCTTCTACTCCCCGGGTATTCCCAGTGGCGGGCTTTTCGTCATGGCGCCCATCTATCAGGCATTCGGGCTCCCCCTCGAGGGAATCGGGATCCTCATCGCCCTGGACCTGATCCCCGACATGTTCCTCACGACGGCCAACGTCACAGGCAACATGGCGGTCGCGTCCTTGGTGAAAGGGGCCCCCTCGGGGCCGGAGTCGGACCTCGTGTAGTGCGGCGGGCAGCGGTCGTCGCCTTGCCCGTACGCCGCGCTCCGCTCACGATGAAGGCCACCGTCGTGTCGACGTAGCTACCCGAACCATGCCCAGGTGACTCCCGTGCTTCCGATTCCGTTCCGTACCTCCATGGTGGTTCTTCTCCTCACTGCGATCGCCATCCCGGCGTCCGCCCAGCGGGCCGGCCGCGATTCCGCGGCGGCGCCCGCCGACCTCTCCGACTCCGCGCTGGTCGCCACCCTGTCGTTCCGCTCGATCGGGCCGGCGGTGATGAGCGGCCGGATCGAGGACATCGCGGTGGCGCCCACGCACGGCACGGCCGGCGGCGCGCTCGGCACGGTGTTCTACGTGGGCGCCGCTAGCGGCGGTGTCTGGAAGACCACGAACGCGGGGATGAGCTGGATGCCCGTGTTCGACGACGAGGGCCCGGGCTCGGTCGGCGCTGTGGCGGTCGCGCCCTCCAGCCCGCGGACCGTCTGGGTGGGCACCGGGGAGGACAACAACCTCCGCTCGGTCTCCTACGGCGACGGCGTCTACAAGTCCACGGACGGCGGCGAGACCTGGACGCACATGGGGCTGCGCACCTCGCAGCACGTCGGGCGCATTCGCATCCACCCGACGAACGCCGACGTGGTGTGGGTGGCGGCCGTGGGCCCGCTCTGGGCCTCGGGAGGCGAGAGGGGCGTCTTCAAGACCACGGACGGCGGGAGGACGTGGCGCAACGTGCTGTCCGTGGACCAGCACACCGGCGCGGCGGACCTCGTGCTCGACCCCTCGGACCCGGACGTGATGTACGCGGCCACGCACCAGCGGGAGAGGCGCGCGTACAACTTCGTGGGCGGCGGACCCGGGAGCGGCATCTGGAAGTCCACCGACGGGGGCGAGACCTGGACGCGCCTCTCCAAGGGCCTTCCGGAGTCCGACATCGGACGCATCGGGCTCGATGTCGCGATGTCGCATCCGTCCACGGTGTACGCGGTGACCGAGGGCTCGGAGCAGGGGGTGTATCGCACCGACGACGGGGGTGCGAGCTGGCGCAAGGTGAGCGACATCGCCTCGATCCCGTGGTACTTCGGCGAGATCCGCGTGGACCCCGAAGACCCCGAGACCGTCTACCACCTGGGTGTCCAGCTCCAGGTCTCGCACGACGGCGGCGCGACCTGGGAGCGGGCCGCGCGGGGGCCGCACGTGGACCACCACGCGTTGTGGATCAACCCGGAGGATCCCTCCCACCTCATCCTGGGCAACGACGGCGGACTCTACATCTCACGCGACCGGGCCGCTTCGTGGGACTTCTCGGTGAACCTCCCGGTCGCCCAGTTCTACGCCGTGGCGCTCGACATGGCCGAGCCGTTCTTCAACATCGCGGGTGGGCTGCAGGACAACAGCACGTGGGGCGGCCCGAGCCGCACGCGCTCGAGCGACGGGGTCTTCAACAGCGACTGGTACGCCATGGCGGGCGGGGACGGCTTCTACGCCGCCATCGACCCCGTGGATCCCGACATCGCGTACGTGGAGTCGCAGGAAGGCAACATCCTGCGTTACGACCGGCGTACCGGCGACCGGAAGGGGATCCGGCCGCAGGCCCCCGAGGGGGAGCGCCCCTATCGGTTCAACTGGAGCGCGCCGATCAAGATCTCCCCGTGGGACCCCAACACGGTCTACTTCGCGGGCAACCACCTCTTCAGGAGCACGAACCGGGGCGATGCGTGGACGCGCCTCGGCGAGGACCTCACCCGTGACATCGAGGAGGACAGCCTTCCGCTGATGGGGAACATCCAGGCCGAGGACGCCGTCTCGCTCCACGAGGGCGTCGTGGACTTCAGCACGATCTCGGACCTGGACATCTCTACGCTCCGGCGCGGGCTGCTCGTGACGGGCTCGGACGACGGGGTCGTGGCGATCTCCACGGATGATGGCCGGACCTGGACCCGTCAGACGCGGTTCCCCGGCGTCCCCGACACCGCGTATGTGAGCAAGGTGCGGTTCTCCGGGCACGATTCGTCGGTCGTATACGTGACGTTCGACAACCACAGATCCAACGACTTCGAGCCGTACGTGGTCCGGAGCGCCGACGGCGGGAAGAGCTGGACGAGCATCAGCGCGAACCTGCCTGCGTTCGGCAACGTACGGGCATTCGCGGAGCACCCCGCGAACCCGGACCTGCTCTTCGTCGGGACCGAGATGGGCGTCTTCGTCTCCACGGATCGCGGCGGGAGCTGGACGCCCATGCGCGGCGGGCTCCCGATCGTGCGCGTGGACGACCTGGCCATCCACCCGCGGGACAACGCCCTTGTGGTGGCGACCCACGGACGCGGCTTCTGGATCCTCGACGACCTCGGCCCGCTCCAGCACCTGGCGGAGGCGAAGGCGGCCGAGAGCGCCTACCTGGTGCCGGTGAAATCCGAGTGGCTCATCGCGCCCGACGGCTCGCGCACGAGCGGGACGCACGCGACGCGCGACTATGCCGCACCCAACCCTCCGGTGGGAACCACCGTGTCCTACTCGCTGAAGAGCGCTTCCCGCGATCTGAAGCTCCAGATCGTCGCACCGACGGGCGACGTCGTGCGGACGCTCGATGCGCCCGCCACGGCGGGCCTGCACCACGTGGCGTGGGACTTCCGGATGGACGCGCCCTGGTCGGGTCCGACCCAGGAGCGGTCCCAGGCGCAGGCGTTCGGCGGCTTCGGGGGCTCCGCCGGGGCCGCGGCGGGCGCGCCCGTGGCGCCGGGGCAATACACCGCCCGCCTCGCGGTGGACGACGCGGTGCTCGAGCGGTCGTTCACGGTCAGGAAGGACCCGCTGCTGCGTCTCACGGACGCCGAGGTCGCCGAGCTGCGGGACACCCGGCTCGTCCAGCTCCGGCTGAACGCGAGGCTCACGATGGCGATCCGTCAGTCCGACGAGGTCCGCGAGCAGGTGACCCAGGCCAAGGCCGCCGTCGCCAAGGTGGACGCTCCGGCGGCCCTGACCGAGATGCTCGACGGCATCGAGAAGGATCTGAACGACGTGCGCGACAAGCTGGGCGTGGGAGCGGATCGCGAAGAGGACGAGACCGGGAGTCCGACGACGGTCCCGGTCCGCACCGTCCGTCAGCTCCTCCAGGTGGCTGCGGGGGTGGGCCGGGCGAACGCGATGCCCTCGGAGCAGGAGCGGGAGGCGCTGGCGCTCGTGCCCTCGAGGCTCGATCCCGAGGTCGGGCGGCTGAACGCGCTCGTGACCGAGCGGATCCCCACCCTCTTCCGGGCGATGGACGAGGCGGGCGTCCCGTGGACGCCGGGGAGGGCGATCCGCTAGCTACGCCCCTGGAGGCAGCACCGAGAAGCTCTCGATGAAGTAGATCGTCTCGAACGTGCGGTCGAGCGTGTTGCTGTGGAAGTCTCTCATGAGCATGCCGCCGTTCCACCGCACCGTCTGGCCCACCTCGACCGGGGTCTCCGGCGCCGCCATCCAGATCCTGCTGCCGTCGGCCTGGACCTGGAGGTAGGTGTAGCCGGCCGAGTTCATCGTCTCCGTCACGGCACCCTCGAACTCGAGGGCCTGGACGTCGGCGGGGACTGGCATGCCGAACTTGCTGGTGAAGTAGAGCATGTCGAACGTGCGGCTCAGCGATTTCGCCGTGAACTCGCCCATGTTCATCGTGTCGGGCAGCGCGACGACCTGGCCCAGGGGCAGCTCGGTCGTGGGACCCGCGACCCAGATCTCACGGTCGCCGAGGTCGAGGAGGGCGAACGTGTAGCCTCCGCCGTCCATGGTTTCCTCGACCATGCCGGTCACGGCGGTGCCGCTGGCTCCGATGCCGCCGATCGGCGGATGGCCCTCGGGAAGCCCGGCGGCCGACCGGCCGGCGACCGGCTGATCGGCACCGGGTTGGGGGTCGCCCGGCGCGCAGGCCGCGGCCAGAAGGGCCGTGAACAGCGTGAACGGCGTGACGCCGCGCCGGCGTCGTGCACGGTAGCCCATGTGCAGCCTTCCTATCTCCGTATGGGTCGAATCGCCACAACTACGCTCGAACGGCCCCGAAACCTAACCGCGACGCCGCCGGTCCCGCTGTCGGGAATTTCGCCACCGGCGCCCGGACGCGGGGTTCGGGCACCGGGTCAGTGCCCCTCGTACGGCTGTCCCTCCGTGATCCAGGGGGCGGGCGGTGCCCCCTTGAGGTAGTAGTCGAGCCACTCCTTCATCTTCACCGCCCAGTCCAGCTTGTTGGCGTACTTCTGCGGGTGGTGCGGCTCCCCTCGGTATTGGAGGAAGACGGCCTCCTTGCCGAGCCTGCGGAGCGCCAGGTACAGCTCGATGCTCTGGTACCAGGGCACCGCGTCGTCGTTGTCGCCGTGGAGGATCAGGATCGGGGTGTGGACGCGGTCGGCGAAGAAGACCGGCGAGTTGTCGATGTACTCATCCCTCGCCTCCCAGAGACTCCCCGAGAGCCGGCTCTGCCCCTGCTCGTACTGGAACTGCCGCGCGAGACCGGAGCCCCAGCGGATCCCCGAGTATGCGCTCGTCATGTTTCCGACCGGCGCGCCCGCGATCGCCGTCTTGAACAGGTTCGTCTGCGTGACGACCAGGGCTGTCTGGTAGCCGCTCCACGAATGGCCGTGCAGCGCGATGGCGTCGGGATCGGCGAGCCCGATGTCGATCAGGTGCTGTGCGCCCGGCACGACCGCCTTGGTGGCGGAGTAGCCCGGCCTGCCGATCTCGAAGCGCACGTCGGGCAGGAAGACGACGTAGCCGTTCGACGTGTACAGCGGGAAGCTCGGACGGTGATTCACGGCCGGCTCGTTGAACTCGTAGAGGCGCTGCGAGTAGAGCTCGTAGTAGTAGACGAGCACGGGGTACCGTTTGCCGGGCTCGTAGTTGCCCGGCTTGATCACGACACCCTGGAGCGTGCGTCCGTCGGCGCTCAGCCACTCGGTGAGCTCCGCCGAGCCCCACGCGAACTCGGAGAGGTGCGGGTTGACGTCCGTGACCTTGCGGGCATCCCCGAGATCCAGTCCGGCTACCCAGAGGTCGGGGAACTCCTCGTACGATTCGCGCGTGTAGAGAATGACGTTGGCGTCCTCCGCCTTCGCCCGGAACCTGAAGCGCTTCTCCTCCTCGAGGAGCACGGTGACACCCGGCCGGTCCACGCGCGCCTGCCAGAAGCCGTGGTTCTTGAGGAGGTCGTGGTAGGACGAGAGGAGCACCCGGTCCCTGGGACCGATCGCGTCGGTGTCCGGGTCGGTGTCGATGACGCGGAACTGGCGCGACTCGCGGCGTCCCTCGCCCGACGTCAGCATCCAGGGGCGTCCGCCGTCGGTGGGAACGACCCAGATGTCGAACTTGTCGTAGACGAGCACGGACGCGTCGCCCTCCGTCCACCCCGCGATGCCGTAGCCGCCGGGCTCGTCGGGCGTGTCGTGGTCCTCGTCGGCGAACGACACGGGGAGCCCCTCGGTCACGTTGCGCGTCGTGCCTGCCGTGACGTCGAAGAGGTGGTAGTGGCCCGCATCCCAATACAGGACGAATCGTCCTTCCGTCGACAGGAACGGACGGCCGTCGAGCCGCTCCACGACCGGCGTCCGCTTCCCGTCCGCGAGGCTCACGACGTACACGTCGGAGGCGCCGCCCGTCCAGGTGGCCTCCCACCGGTAGGGAACGTCCGAGCTCCCGAGCGCGACCGTGGCATTGGACGGGACGCCCACGTCCGGCAGGTCGGGACCGGCCAGCGCCACGGTCCTGGCTTCGGCCAGGTGGTGCACCGCGCGGTACGTACGGTCCTTCTCGCGCGGCCAGAGGATCTTCTGTTGCGGGACGATGCGCGGATCCTTCCAGTGCCACACGTCCACGCCGCGGTCGGCCAGGATGGCCGCGGTATCGTACGCGTCGAAGGGCTTCGCCGGGGCGCCTGCCGTGTCGGCGGCGGCCCCCGTAGCCCGCGGCGCCCCCAACCCCGGCTTGTCCTTCTCGTCCGCGCGCAGCGGGCGCCACCCGAAGAAGAGGCGCTCGCCGTCGTCGCTCCAGCGCAGCTCGTTGACGGTGGGGACGATCCACCCCTCCGGCGCCGCGTCGGCGGCGACGAGCGTGCGGGCGGCGCCCTCGACCCAGGCCTGGAGCGTGCCACGGCCGGCCACGCCGTCCGCGTCCTCGACGGCGGAGACGAACGCGAGCGAACCGGTTTCGCTCCACGTGAGGTTCGCGTAGTGGCCGAACGCCGCGGCGTGCACGGTGCGCTCCGGCTCGCCCGATGTCGCGAGGTCCCGCACGTAGAGGCCGTCCCGGGCGTTGTCGGGGGATGCCACCGCGTAGGCCGCCAGCCGCCCCTCGGGGCTCATCGCGAACGCGCGCACGTGGGCGACCTCCACCTCGCGGCCCGTTGCCATCTCGCGCAGCACCAGGGTGGTGCCGGCCTTCCTCTTCCCCTTCGGCCCGTCGGCCTCGGCCGCCGAGTCGGCCTTGGGCTCGTAGCGGTGGTACGCGAGCCACGCCCCGTCCCCGGAGAACGCGAACGCCTGGACCTCCTGGATCTCGGTCACCTGTCCCGTGGCCGTGGCCAGGAGCGCCATCCCCCTGCGGGGGGCCTCGCCGCCCTCGGCCTTCTCGGTCGCCTCGAGCGTCGGGTTGAGGCGCATCGCGACCCACGCGCCGTCCCTGGAGATCACCGGGTCGCTCCCGAGGGGCACGGCGTACCGGACGGCCCCGCGCGTCGCGTGGACGAGGACCTCGGGGTCGCCCCGGTCGGGCTCCGCGGTGAGCGAGATCCAACGACCGTCCGCCGAGATGGACGGGTTCTCCACCTGTCGGATCTTCATGAGGTCGGTGAACGTCAGGGCCCTCTTCTGCTGCGCGGCGGCTGAGGAAGCCACCAGGACGAAGAAGAGGAACAGGCTGATCCGCGAGACGAGCGTCGCGGCACGATTGCGGGGAAACACGGCGGTTCTCCTGTCCCGGAATTGCACGACGAACCCCTGGAACGTGGTCGGGGGTGGCGGGACCGGCAACCGCGGGGCGCCCCGGCGCGGGAACAGACCGCGCTCCCACCGCCCCTTCTCCCCCATCGCCCGGCTGGATACGTTCGAGACCGGTGCCACGTACCGCGCGCCTACGCCGCGGTCCACGGCGCCCGAGGAGCCCTGACGAGGAGCGGTCCGATGAAGCACACGCATCTCGGGCTGGCGTCGGCGCTGGCCCTCCTGTCGTTCCCCCTGCCCCTGCAGGCCCAGCAAGCCGCGACGAAGGCCGTCCCGGGGTCGGTCCCCGAGTTCGGCACCATGTGGACCTTCGATGCGCCGCCGCTCGACTACTGGGAGGCGCGCTACGGCTTCCGCGCGGACCCGTCGTGGCTCGACCACCTGCGGCTCGCGGCGGTGCGCCTCCCGGGCTGCTCGGCGTCGTTCGTGTCCCAGGACGGGCTGGTGATGACGAACCATCACTGCGCACGCGGCTGCCTCGCGCGGGTGTCGCCGCCCGAGACCAACTACCTGCGCACCGGGTTCGTGGCCGCGACGCGGGACCAGGAGGTCCGGTGCCCCGGCACCACGCTCGACCAACTCGTCTCGATCGAGGACGTCACCGCGAAGATCCGCGGCGCCATTACGGCGGCGACGACCGCGGAGCGGGTCGCGCAGCGCGACGCGGCCGTCCAGGCGACGCAGACCGCCTGCGAGGAGGCCTCGGGCCTGCGCTGCCAGGTGGTGGCCTTGTACAACGGGGGCATGTACTCGCTGTACACGTACCGCCGCTACGACGACGTCAGGCTGGTGTTCGCGCCCGAGCAGGAGGCGGCGGCGTTCGGCGGCGATCCGGACAACTTCACGTATCCGCGCTTCGACATCGACGTCTCGTTCATGCGCGCCTACGAGAACGGCCAGCCCCTGCATCCCGAGCACTGGCTCTCCTGGAGCGAGGCCGGCGCGGTGGAGGACGAGGTGGTGTTCGTCGTGGGGAACCCCGGGTCCACGGGCCGGCTCCTGACCCTCGCGCAGATGGAGTACCTCCGGGACGTGAGCTATCCCGCGACGCTGGCCGACTACGAGCGGAGGTTGAAGGTGCTCCGCGCGCTCTCTGCGGAGAGCTCCGAGGCCGCCCGCCGGTACGAGACCACGATCCTGGGCCTGGAGAACTCCTACAAGGCGACGAACGGCTACCTCACCGGCCTGCTCGACGAGCGCATCATGGACCGGAAGGCCGCCTTCGAGCACGACTTCATCGCGCGCATCCAGGCCGACCCGGCGCTGCGCACGGAGTACGGCTCGGCCTGGGACGAGATCGCGGATGCGCAGCTCGAGCTGGCCACGTTCGCCTCGCAGTCGCGGTACTACGCCATGGGCGGCTCGACGCTCCTCGGGCGCGCGCTGAACGTGGTGCGCCTGGCCCGCCAGGCGGCGCTGAACGAGGCCGAGCGGCTTCCGGGCTGGAGCGACCCGGCGCTCGAGCGCACCCGCCAAGGACTGCTCGGCGCCCAGCCGGTGGACGAGACCCTCGAGATCCGCCAGCTCGCGGAGTGGCTCGGCGCCGCGCGCGCCGACCTCGGTGAGAGCGACCCGCTCGTGCGCGCACTCCTGAGGGGCCGCACGCCCGAAGCCGCAGCCGAGGCGCTGGTCCGCGAGACCCGCCTGGGTGACGCCGCAGAGGTGGGTGCGCTCGTCGAGGGCGGTGCGGCCGCGCTGGATGCGTCCATGGATCCGCTGGTCGCCGCAGCGCGCGACGTGGAGGCCACTGCGGCCAGCTACGTGAAGCGCGCGGCGGAGCTCAACACGGTCGTCTCGGGCAACACGGAGAAGCTCGGCCAGGCGATCTTCGCGGCCTACGGGACGGCCCTCCCGCCCGATGCGACGTTCACGCTCCGCATCAGCGACGGCGTGGTGAAGGGCTTCCCGTACAACGGCACGATCGCCCCGTACAAGACGAGTTTCTACGGGCTGTACGGCCGGAGCGCCGAGTTCGACGACCGGCCACCGTTCCAGCTCACCGAGCGGTGGAAGGCGGCCGAGCCCCGCCTGGATCTGAAGACGCCCATGAACTTCGTGTCCACGGCCGACATCATCGGCGGCAACTCGGGCAGCCCGGTGGTGAACCGCGCCGGCGAGGTCGTGGGGCTCGTCTTCGATGGGAACATCGAGATGCTTCCCAACCGGTTCATCTTCACCGACGAGGTGTCCCGCTGCGTGAGCGTGCACTCGCTCGCGATCACCGAGGCGCTCCGCAGGGTGTACGACGCCGGGCACATCGCCGAGGAGATGTTGGGGGCGAGGCGCTGACCCGTGGCGGAGGTGCCGACGACGGTTCCCGCGCCCGGCTGACGGACCGGGCCCGTCGGCCCGCTACAGGTATTCGACCATCCCGTCGTAACCGTGGGACACCGGAATCGGGTGTCCCAGGCGCGCGAGCTGCTGCCGGGTGAGGTTCAGCTTCCGCTCGAGGAAGCGGTCGTCGTGCATCGGGTCGTGATGCGTCACGATCCAGCGCTTCGCGCGGGTCAGCTTGGCGAGGAGACTCGCGTTGGAGACCGAGCTGTGTCCCCACCCGATCCTCGCCGGGTACTCGTCGTTGGTGTACTGCGCTTCGTGGACGAGGATATCCACATCCGAGAGGAAATCCACCACGCGGTGGTAGGAGGCCAGGCGGAGGCTGTCGAGCGTCAGCTCCTCGGGCGCGCCCACGTAGCCGAACAGGAACTCGTTGTCGGGAATCCAGCTCACCGTCGTTCCGCCGATGTCCACCTTGTAGCCCACGGTCGCTCCCGGGTGCTGGGCGTACTCCCAGGTGACCGTGGCGCCGCCGACGCGGACGGGCTCCGGTGTCAGGTGGCGGAACTCGATCGAGGCCCGCATGTCGTCCATCTGGACGGGGAAGTAGTCCTGGTCGAGCTGGCCGCGGAACACGGCCTCGAGGCTCTTTCCGAACCCCTCGGCCCCATAGACCACGACCTCGAACCCCGGCACGTAGACGGGGGTGAAGAACGGGAAGCCCTGGATGTGGTCCCAGTGCGTGTGCGTGATGAAGAGGTGGATCCGCCGGGGGCCGTCCTTCGTCAGCTCGATGCCCAGCTCGCGGATTCCCGATCCCGCGTCGAAGACGAGGGTGTCGCCGTCGTGCTCGATCCGCATGCAGGACGTATTGCCGCCGTGGCGCATGAACGGCGCGCCCGGGGTGGGGATCGAGCCGCGCGTGCCCCACAGCTCCAGCCTGCCGCGGGACGTCTCCATGGCCGGCGTGTACGGGGCTTCCTGCGGCTGGGCCGAAGACATCTCGGCCGGGGCGGGCTCGCCCGCGAAATAGGCGGTCACCACGTCCACGAGCTGCTTGTGGCTGTGGGGCTTGGGGAGGAACGCGTAGGCACCGAGCTCCGCGGCGGCCGCGTGCTCGGTCTTGAAGGATTTCGCCGTGCAGACGATCACGCCGAGCCCGCGGGTCTCCTCGGAGGCGCGTAGCCGTCGGAGCACCTCGATTCCGTGGAGCTTGGGCATCATGACGTCGAGGAGGAGGAGGTGGGGCCGGAACGAGGAGACCTTCTGCAGGCACTCCTCCCCGTCGCGGGCCAGATCCACGACGTACCCGGCTTGTCTCAGCAGCCGGAGCATGAGGTGCGAGACGACCTCGGCATCCTCGGCGACGAGGACCCGCTTCGGGTCGGCGGAATCTCGGGCGAGCATGAAAGCCGTCCTGAGTGGTGGGTGGTGCCTGACGATTCGACTTCACGGGTGATTCCGCCAGCCTCGTCGCGTACGCGCTGGGGTATGCCCGGACCCTCGGGGGCCCTAGCTTGGCCTCAGCACCCACGTTCCACGCCGAGCTCGCCATGTTCGCTCGCCCTCCACGCGCCGATCGCCGTCTCTCCCGGCTTCGGGGGCTTTCCGTCGCGGTCCTCCTGACCGCCCTGCCCGCCGGCACCGCCGCTCAACAGCCGATGTCGTTCACCCGCGCGGACACGCTCCGGGGGTCCCTCGGGCCGGCCCGCACCTGGTGGGACGTGACGTTCTACGATCTCCACGTCCGGGTGAACCCGGCCGACAGCACGATCTCGGGCTGGAACGGGATCACGTACCGGGTCCTCGAGCCGGGTCGGGAGATGCAGGTGGATCTCCAGCCGCCGCTGGAGGTGGACAGCATGGTCATGGAGGGCGCGAAGCTCCGCTGGCGGCGTGACGGCAACGCGCTGTTCGTGACGCTGCCCGCCGTCCAGGCGGCCGGCGTGATCCACACGTTGACCGTCCACTACGGAGGCAGACCCGTGGTGGCCGCGCGCCCACCCTGGGAGGGCGGCTTCATCTGGCGAAGGGACGGCCGCGGCAACCCGTGGGTGGCCACGGCGAACCAGGGGCTCGGCGCGAGCGTGTGGTGGCCGAACAAGGATCACGGGAGCGAGGAGCCCGACAGCCAGCGGATCGCCATCACCGTGCCGACACCGATGGTGGACGTGTCCAACGGACGACTCCGCAGCGTCACCGTGAACGACGATGGCACCACCACGTGGGAGTGGTTCGTGCGGGTGCCGCTCAACAACTACGGCGTCGCCGTGAACGCCGGGAGCTACGCCCATTGGCAGGAGCTCTACGAGGGCGAGGCCGGAACGCTGACGCTCGATTACTGGCCGCTGGCCGAGAACGAGGCGGCCGCGCGGCGGCAGTGGGCGCAGGTGCCCGCGATGATGCGGTGCTTCGAGCATTGGTTCGGGCCGTATCCGTTCTACGAGGATGGCTACAAGCTGGTCGAGGCACCGCACCTCGGGATGGAGCATCAGAGCGCCACCGCGTACGGCAACGGGTTCGCCAACGGATATCGGGGCACGGACCTGTCCGGCACCGGCCGGGGGCTCCTGTGGGATTTCATCATCATCCACGAGTCCGCCCACGAGTGGCTCGCCAACAGCATCACGGCCAAGGATGGCGCGGATCTCTGGATCCACGAGAGCTTCGCGAACTACGCGGAGAGCCTGTACACCGAATGCCTCACCGGCTCCAAGGAGGCAGGGGCCGAGTATGTGATCGGAACCCGCTCACGGATCCTGAACGACCGGCCGATCATCGGCGTCTACGGTGTCAACGACGAGGGCTCGGGAGACCGCTACTACAAGGGCGGGAACATGCTCCACATGCTCCGCCAGCTCGTGGACGACGACGAGCGCTGGCGCGCGACGCTCCGGGGCCTGAACGAGAGGTTCCGCCACCAGACGGTGGGCACGGACGAGGTGGAGCGCTACATCAGCGACGCCACCGGAATCCCGCTGGACGAGTTCTTCGACCAGTACCTGCGCACGGCGATGGTGCCGGTGCTCGAGGTGCGCCCGGAGGCGCGCGGTCTCGCCTACCGATGGACGAACGTGGTCACCGGCTTCGACATGCCCGTGCGGGTGTCCGTGGGCGGGCGGCCCATGGCATGGATCCGACCCGCACAGGCCTGGAAAAGCATGGAGGCGCCTTCCGGCGCCTCCATGGTCCTCGACCCGAACTTCTACGTCGAGCTGAAGATCGTCAGCGGCGGAGGATGATCCGCTCCTGGATCTCGATGAACTGATCCACGGCGGCGCGGAGTTCCCCCATGTTCACGTTCACGGATGCGGGATAGTTCCCGACATTCGCGCTGCTGAACAACTCCCTCACACGCTGGAACTTGGGGAGGGTGGCGCGCGCGGTCTCGAGTGTGCGGGGGTTCTGCTCGATCGTCGCCGCCTGCATGATCGCGAATCCGTTCCAGAAGTTGATCTGGTGCATGACGTCCTGGCTCATGCCGGAGATCCCGGCGATCGAGCCGAGCACCGAAGCGGCCACGCTCCAACGCTGGGGCTCGATGCCGTTGGCGTAGGCGTGGGCGACGGCGAGTCGACCGACCGCGTCGGCCTGAGTGGGATCCTTCGCCGCGACGTCCTTGAAGACGGTGGCACCGTCCTGGATCCGGCCGGCCTCCATCAGCCACTTCCCGCGGCGCAGGCCCAGCGTGGAGTAGTCCGGGTCGATCGCCTCCAGACGGTCCAGCGCCTCGAGCGCATCCTCGATGCGCCCGGCGCGCTGTAGCGCGTCGGCGTACGCCGACCAGAGCGGTGCATGCTCGGGATGGGTGGCGGTCGCGCGCTCGCCCATGTCGACGGCGTTCTCGATCTCCTGCAGGCTCACGTAGGCCGCGATGACATTCCTCAGGTGCTGAGCGGGGGTCTCGTCGCCCTTGGCCTCGAAGACCCGCATGTACGCGTCGATCGCGGTGCGGAAGTACGGCACCGCCTCCTCGGCGAGCGCCATGTCGTCCTGCGCGGACCCGGCCTCCGCGTTGATGTCCACCCCGGTCGAGAATGCGAACCCGCCGAGCTGCTCCCACAGGTCGATGTTGGTGCTGTCGCGGGTCAGGCCTTCCTCGATAAGCTCCATCGCCCCGGCGGGATCACCCGCCTGCGACATCTCGTAGGCGACCCTCATGCGGGCGCCCGCGTCCTGGGGGACGACCTCCAAGTAGCGGCGGTAGTATCCCGACGCCTCCTCCTCCTCACCCAGCGTGGAGGCGAGGTAGCCCCCCATCTGGAGGGCGGCTTCATGGCGGGGGTTGATCTCTAGGACACGGCGCACGTCCGCGAGGGCTTCGTTGGGCTGCTCGGACTCGAAGTACGCGCGGGCACGGTTGTAGAGTGCGCCGACCGCGTTCGGGTTGATGTTGATCGCACGGCCGCAGCTCACGATCGCCTGGTCCCAGACCCTGCTGGCCACGTAGTCGGCGCAGATCACCGAGGAACGGAGCTGCTGCATATACTGGTCGAACTCGGTGAAGATATGCTCGGCCGCGTTCGTCTCGCCCCCTTCGTTCGCTACGGTGACGGGGCTCACCGTGAACGACTCTCCGGAGCGCACGTCGAAGAATTCGGCGTTGACCAGGATGCCGTCGGGCTGGTCGGAGTACGAGGCGCAGAGCGCGAGTGGAACCTCCATCTGGGACGCGAGGCTCCTCGCGGTCTCGCAATCGGGGGCCTCGTCATCGACATCGAACCTCCGCCTGCCCTGGTCCAGCTCACGCTCTGGGATGGGCTGGTGGGTCGGCATGTCGTTGATCAGCTCCCGCAGCGCCCGGGCGGTCGTCTCGCCGAACTTGCGGCTGGCGCCGGCCTCGGGCCGGAGGTTCGGGATGAGGACGCCGAAGCGCTCCTGGGCCGAGGCGCCCGGGGACGCCACCAACAGGGCCAGGACCAATCCCAGGAACCCGCGTTCGATCTCCCGCAACATGTGTCGACCTCCCGGGGCGACAACCCCGTGTCAGCGTTCTCGACGAGGGCGGGAGGGCCCCAGTCGTCCACCTTCAATTAGTAATACCGGGGTAGAGCCCCCGTTGTTCGCGCCTACACTTTCGCCAACGCTTGCTCCAGGTCCGCGATCAGGTCGTCCACGTCCTCGATGCCCACGGAATAGCGCACGAGTCCGTCGGTGAACCCGGCGGCCTCGCGCGATTCCTTGGACATGGATGCGTGCGTCATGGAGGCCGGGTGCTCGATGAGGGTCTCCACGCCGCCGAGGGACACGGCCAGCGTGGCCAGGCGAACGTGGTTCATGAGCGTCTTGCCGGCCTCGTAGCCCCCCTGGAGCTCGAAGGCGATCATGCTGCCGAACCCGCGCATCTGGCGTCTGGCCAGCTCGTGCTGCGGGTGCGACGGGAGCCCGATGTAGCGGACGCTCGCGACCTTGGGGTGCGCCTCGAGCCACCGAGCGATGACGTCCGCGTTTTGCTGGGCGCGCTCCACACGGACCCCGAGCGTCTTGAGCCCCCGGATGACGAGGTACGCCTGGTGGGGATCCATGTTGCACCCGGCATTCACCATGACGTCCCGGAGCCGGCGCGCCACGTCCTGATCCGCCGCCGCCAGGAGCCCGCCCACGACGTCGGCGTGGCCGTTGATGAACTTCGTCACCGAGTGCAGGACCACGTCGGCGCCGAGCGTCAAAGGTCTCTGGAGGTATGGGCTCGCGAACGTGTTGTCCACGGCCAGTAGCGCCCCGTTGGCGTGGGCGATGTCGGCGACCGCGGCGATGTCCGTGACCTGCATCGCCGGGTTGGAGGGCGACTCCACATAGATCAGGCTCGTCGTAGGACGGATCGCCGCGCACACGTTGGCCAGGTCGCTCGAATTCACGAAGGTGGCCTCGACGCCGAACCGGACGAAGTGCTTCTCCAGGAGACTCCGGGAGGGGCCGTAGACGGACGCCGTGCTCACGATGTGGCTGCCGTTGGCCAGGAGTGTCATGTAGAGCGTGTTGACGGCACCGAGGCCCGAGCTCGTGGCGACGGCGTCGACGCCCCCCTCCAGGTCGGCGACGTTCTTCTCGAGTGCCCGGGTCGTGGGATTGCCCATACGGGTGTAGATCCAGCCAGGCTCGTCTCCCGCGAAGAGCGCAGCGCCGTGGTCCGCGTCGCGGAACGCGAACGTCGAGCTCTGATAGATCGGGACGTTGACGGCGCCGGTGGCGTCCGGGTGATACCCACCGTGGATGAAGCGGCTGTTCATGCCCAAAGCCCGATCGCTCATCACTCCTCCAAATGCGGCGCGGTCGGCTCGGCCGTGCCGGCGTCATCTCTCTCGCTGGTCGTGGCCAGACTGGGTCGCTCCGACGGGGCCGCGACGCTGCGGCGGCCTCCCTCGAAGCGCGGAGGATGCCATCCTGGCGGGGAAACTGCCTCCCTAATGTGCAGACGGATGGGGGTGGGCGGGAGGGGCGGGCCGATTCCGGGGGCGGACGGGCCATGCCGGCGTGGCGCGGTGAGGTGGAGGATAGTACGCTGGAAGCACCGGTCCCGGCCGGGCCGGACCCCCGTTTCGCCCGAGGCCACCATGTGCCATCGCCGCGTTGTTGCCTGGCTTCCGGCCGTCGTCCTCCTGCTCGCCGCCTGCGCCGACGGTGGCCCCTCGGCCCCCGCCGATGACGCGGATCTCTCCGGGGACGGGCCGCTCTCGACCGTGCTCCCCGACCTGGCGCCTGAGGCGGGCACCGCCGGCACCGACCGGTACGTGCCCACCCTCGAGCGTGTCCTGAGACGTTCCGTGAGGGTCATCCGGGGCGAGCGAGGGGACGAGGCGGCGGGGAGGGTCGTGGCGGAGGCGCGCTCGCTCGTCCAGGGCGTGCGCGACGCGCGCGGGGCGGGCGACGCCGAGGCCGTGACGGCCGCCGTGCGCCGGCTCGAGGTCTTCGAGGCCCGGGTTGGGCTGCGCGTGTTCGGGACCAGGCTGCTGCGCCACGTCCACGACGAGGCCGTGCGCCGGCTCGGCGCCGTGCGGGTGAGCCTGGAACAGGCGGCCGCGGCGGGGCGCGACGTGAGCCGCCCGGAGAGCGGCGCGAAGCTGGTGAGGCGCCGCCTGGCCGCCGCGCGCGAGGCGGCGAACAACGAGCGGCCCGTGGTGGCGCTGGCCCATGCCGCGCACGCGCTGGATCTCGTGATCCGGGTGGACGCGGCGCTGCGGTGATGGTCCTTCCGCGAGAGCGTCACCGCGCCTCGACCGCCGAGATCCGGATCGCCCACGCGTGCTCCGAGGGCGGCGGCGTACCCGTCGGGACGCGCGCCGCGAACCCACCGGCGGTCGGCTCCCACGCGAGCGGGAGGCCGGGGCCCACGAGCGTGACCGTGGCGCCGGGCGCCGGCCGCACCCCGGCGAGCTCGATCCGGTCCGGTGGGGAGGTCTCGCCCTCGGCCGCGAGCCGGATCGCGTACAGGGCCCCGTCCTTCGCGCGCGTGAAGCGGTAGGGGCCGTCGGCCCACGGCACGAACGAGCGCGTCCCGTAGATCGCCTCGCCGTTCACGCGCATCCAGGCGCCGAGCGCGGCCAGCCGGTCGTAGGCGGCCTCGTGCAGACGTCCGTCGGGTCCGGGGCCGACGTTCAGCAGGAGGTTACCCCCCTTCGCGACCACGTCCACGAGCATGTGCACCAGCTTGCGCGGCGACTTATAGGGGTCGTCCGGGACGTACGACCAGCTCGTCGCCATCGGCATCGGCACCTCCCACGGATGCGGGATCGGCTCGTCGGGGACCCGGGCCTCGGGCGTGAGGTAGTTCTGATGGGGCCCGGGCACGTCGCGGTCCACCACGATGATCCCCGGCTGGCGCGCGCGGGCCATCGCCACCAGCCGCGGCATGTCGATGTCCTGGCTCTGGTGGCGGATGAACTTGTAGTCCGGTCGGTTGATGCGCTCCCGGATCTCGGCGTCGGTCATCGGGCGCACCCAGCCCCCGTCGAGCCACAGGATGTCCACCGGCCCATAACGCGTCATCAGCTCCTCGACCTGGCCGTGCGTGAACGTGACGAATCGCGCCCACCGCTCCGGATAGCGCTTCAGGTCGTAGTTGGGGTTCCGGTCCGGCGTGGCGAAGCGCGGCCACCAGTAGTCGGGGCTGTGCCAGTCCGGCTTGGAGAAATACGCGCCCACCCAGAGCCCTTCCGCGCGGAACGCATCGAAGATCTCGCGCGTGACGTCCGCGCGCGGGTCGGCGCCGAACGGCGTGCGCGGCGACGTGATCCGGTAGTCGGTCAGGCGGGTGTCGAACATGCTGAACCCGTCGTGGTGCTTGGTGGTGAACACCACGTAGCGCATCCCGGCGTCCCGAGCGGCCCGCGCCCAGCGCGCCGGATCGAACGCCGTGGGGTCGAAGGTCGTCTGGAGCGCCTCGTAGGCCTTCTTGTACTCGCCGTAGTCCTCCATCGAGCGGCGGCACCAGTCCTCGTCCTCGGAGCAGAGCGACCAGGACTCGACGATCCCCCACTGCGCGTAGGGACCCCAGTGCATGAGCAGCCCGAGCTTGAGGTCCCGCCAGCGCTCCAGCTTCTCCCGCGCGAGCGGATCGGTCTCCTCGACGTAGCCCCAGGGGTCTTCCTGAGCGCCGGCGGGCCCGGGGAGCGAGGTGGCGAGGAGTGCGAAGAGGGCGGCGGCCCTCCGAGGATGGCGACGACGTGTCCGGTCCATGACGCCAAAGTGGCGAGGTCCGGGTGCCGCGCGCCATGAGCGTCGCCGGGACCGGGCCCGCGCCGGTCGCGTCGCATGCGGGTGTGCCGCCCTTCACCCTCGTTCTAGATTTCCTGCCTGTCCCAGACCCCCGACCTCCGAGCTGAGCATGAGTGGCTTCTTCGGCGTGGTATCCCGGCAGGACTGCGTCCACGATCTGTACTTCGGCACCGACTACCAGTCGCACCTCGGGACGCAGCGCGGTGGCCTGGCCGTGGCGAACAAGTCCGGCTTCACGCGGATCATCCACGACATCCGCAACACCCAGTTCCGGTCGAAGTTCGACGACGACGTGAAGCGCCTGTCGGGCCATGCCGGCATCGGGATCATCAGCGACTTCGAGGATCAGCCCGTGCTCGTGCGCACGCACCTCGGCACGTACGCGCTCGTCACCGTGGGAGCGGTGAAGAACGCCGAGGCGCTCGCGGAGGAAGCGTTCGGACGAGGGTCCAGCCATTTCGCCGAGATGGCCGGCGGCTACGTCAACCCGACGGAGCTCGTCGCCACGCTGATCAACAGCGAGGAGTCGCTCACGAGCGGGATCCGCCGGGCGCAGGAGCGGATCGAGGGATCGTGCTCCCTCCTGTTGCTCACGTCCGACTCCGTGTGGGCCGCTCGCGATCGTCTGGGACGCACTCCCGTCTCGATCGGGATGAAGGACGGCGCATGGTGCGCATCGTCGGAGTCGTGCGCGTTCCCCAACCTCGGGTACGAGCCGCACCGGGACCTCGGGCCCGGGGAGATCGTCCGCATCACCGCGGACGGGGTCGAGCGGATGCAGCCCCCCGGGGAGGAGATGCAGATCTGCGCGTTCCTCTGGGTCTACTACGGGTATCCGTCATCGTCGTACGAGGGCGTCAACGTCGAGGAGGTACGGTACCGCTGCGGCCGGGCGCTGGCCCGGAACGACGACGTGGACGTGGACCTCGTCGCCGGGATCCCCGACTCGGGCATCGCCCACGCCATGGGCTACGCGGCGGAGTCCGGACTGCCTTACGTCCGTCCGTTCGTGAAATACACGCCGACGTGGCCGCGGAGCTTCATGCCCCCGGACCAGAACGTCCGGGACCTGGTCGCGCGCATGAAGCTGATCCCGATCCGGAGCCTCATCGAGGGACGGCGCATCCTGTTCTGCGAGGACTCGATCGTGCGCGGCACGCAGCTCCAGGACATCGTCCAGCGCGTGTACGACTACGGCGGGCGGGAAGTGCACATGCGTCCCGCGTGCCCGCCGCTCGTGTACGGATGCAAGTACCTGAACTTCTCGCGCTCCCGCTCGTCGATGGACCTGGCCGCGCGTCGCGCCATCCGGGAGATCGAGGGGACCGAGAACACCGACAGGCCCGAGGTCTACGTGGATCCGTCCACGCCCGAGCACGCCGAGATGGTGGAGCGCATCCGCGCACGGCTCAAGCTGACGACGCTCCGGTACCAGAGCATGTCGGACCTGGTGAGCGCGATCGGGCTCCCCAAGGAGAAGCTCTGCACCTACTGCTGGGACGGACGCGAGGGACCCCGGTAGGGGCGCGGGCGAGGCCACCGGCCCGCGTCCGCTCTCAGATCGCGAAATCCTCCCAGGCCCAGGCGCCCGCCTTCGGCTGATGCGGGTGCGGCTCGGCGGCCAGCCGCCCGTCGAGGCGACGCTCGACGGCGTCCAGCCGGTCCATGACCGAGACCAGGGTCTGACCGAGCACGTCGGGCAGATCCCCGTGCTCGAGATCGGGACGGGTCGCGGCGGCCGCCGGCTCCCTGCGGCGCACGACTTCGCCCGGGACGCCCACGACCACCGAACCCGTCGGCACCGGCCTGACCACGACCGCGTTGGCGCCGATCCGGCTGTCCGAGCCGACCAGGACGTCTCCGAGGATCTTCGCGCCCGCGCCCACCACGACCCGGTTCCCGAGCGTCGGGTGGCGCTTTCCGTGTACCAGGCTCGTGCCGCCGAGCGTCACGCCGTGGTAGAGCGTCACGTCGGCCCCGAGCACCGCCGTCTCCCCGATGACCACGCCCATCCCGTGATCGATGAACAGCCGCGGACCGATCACGGCCCCCGGGTGGATCTCGATGCCGGTGAGGGCACGCGCGGCCTGGGAGAGCCACCGCGCGATCAGCTTCAGGCCTCGCGTCCAGAGCGCGTGCGCCACGCGGTGGAACCACACCGCGTGGAGCCCGGGGTAGCAGAGCAGCACCTCGAGCGTCGAGCGGGCGGCGGGGTCACGCTCGAACACCGAGCGGATGTCGTCGCGTATCGTCGAGAACATGATCGCCTCCGGCTCGCTCAGTCCGTGAGCCCCGCGAAGAGCGCGGTGCTGAGGTAGCGCTCGCCGAACGAGGGCGCGACGGTCACGATGAGCTTGCCCCGGCTCTCCTCGCGGCGCGCGACCTGCAGGGCGGCCCATACGGCGGCGCCCGAGGAGATCCCCACGAGGAGCCCCTCGCGGCGGGCCATCGCGCGTGCCGTCTCGAACGCGGGGTCGTTCTCCACGGTGATGACCTCGTCGTAGATCGCCGTGTTCAGGATGGAGGGGACGAACCCCGCGCCGATGCCCTGGATCGGATGCGAGCCCTTCTCGCCTCCGGACAGGACGGGCGACGCGGCGGGCTCGACCGCGACGACCCTCACGGACGGCTTCCGCTCCTTGAGGACCTCGCCCACGCCGGTGATCGTGCCTCCCGTACCCACGCCCGACACGAGGACGTCGACCTTGCCGTCGGTGTCCTTCCAGATCTCCTCGGCCGTGGTGAGCCGGTGGATCTCCGGGTTGGCCGGGTTGTCGAACTGACGCGGGACGAAGCTCTTCGGCGTGGCGGCCGCGAGCTCCTCGGTCTTCCTGATCGCGCCCGCCATGCCGTCCGCGCCCGGCGTGAGCACCAACTCCGCACCGTAGGCGCGAAGCAATGCCCGGCGCTCCTTGCTCATGGTGTCGGGCATGACCAGGACGCAGCGGTAGCCGCGCGCGGCCGCCACGAACGCGACGCCGATGCCCGTGTTGCCGCTCGTGGCCTCGATGATCACGGAGTCGGGGTGGAGGAGCCCGTCCTTTTCGGCTGCGTCGATCATGGACACGCCGATGCGGTCCTTCACGCTGTGGGCCGGGTTCTGGTACTCGAGCTTCACCACGACCTCGGCATCCAGGCCTTCGGTGAGGCGGCGCAGGCGGACGAGCGGCGTGTTCCCGATGAGCTGCGTGACGTCGTCGTAGATCCTCATGGCGGCTCCTTTCGCTGCCGGGCAGGGTGAGAGGGTCTGAAACGGAAGGGGCGCCTACCGGGTCGGTCCGGTGGCGCCCCTCGTCGGCCTGCCGGACTCGCCGTGTCCCGGAGGTCCGCAGGTCCGTGGCTTCGGCTCAGGTCACATGCGCGACACCGTGCCGCCGAAGCCCCGGCCCGCCTCCTCCGGGGAGCGACGACAACAGCGACACGGCATGGAACCCGAACGTCCTGGCATGGGCGCAAGAACCCCGCGTGGGCGCCGGTGTTCCCGCGAGATCGACGTGTCCGCGACGTCGGTTCGCTTCAACATCGGCACGTCGTTCTGGAACGGCCATCACTGGGCCTGCGGGCCCAGCGCGGTCAGGCCCGGCGGGGGATGATGCGAAATCCCGCGTGGACGAAGTCGGTATCGAGCGCGAGGGCGTCGCGGATCCCTTCGCGTTCCATGATCGCGAAGCTCGTGCAGTCCACGAGGCTCAGGTCCCTCCGGTCGGAGCGCACCAGACGATCGAGGGCGTGGCGGTGGAGCGGCTCGGAGACCCAATGGACTTCGAGCAACGGCATGATCCGCGTGGTTAGATCGCGAACCGCAGCCAGACCGATGCGCCGCTGCAGCAACGCGGTGGTCTCCACGAGGACGTAGTTGCTGGTGGCCACACGCCGGTCGGCCTCGAGGATCTCCCGGAAGGCGGCCGCGACCTCGTCATGCCCGAGCTCACTGCGCACCATGAGGGCGTACAGGGCCGACGTGTCCGCGAAGACGGTCACGTCCGGTACGCCTCCTCCAAGTGATCGTCATGATCCAGGGCGACTCGGGAGGGCCCCTGCGGATCCTCGTAACGGCCGATGACCGAGAGCGCCTCCCGTACGCGACCGGGCCGGCCGCCGGACGCCTCCTGTCGCTCCAACTGGCTCGCGACGCAGCGCCGGATCGCCTCGGACAGGGAGATCCCGCGCTCAGCCGCCCATCGCTTGAGGGCTCTGTGCTGCTCCGGAGGAAGCTGGATCTGGGTACGGATCATGATGGCATCGTAATGCCACCATGATGGTATGTCTATGCCGCCTTGCCCCGGGCAGCGACGCCGGACCCTCGGACGGGATCGCAGGTTAACGGGATCGCAGGTTATAGGTTCGTTAGGCAGAGCGGGCTGCCGTACGTCTTGCAGAGCTGCACGGAACCTCCTATTGTGGTGCGGTGATACTATATGCGATATCATGCCGCCTGGTAGCTTCGAACGGCTCCGCAGCGATGTGGTACTACCGGGAGATGTCGGTCGTGCTGAACGGGCGGGTAGCGGACGAGCCGAGGATCGCGAATCTGGCGCGCGAGCTCGAGAGGCTCGTGGGGGAAATGGGGAAGGGCACTGATCCCTCGGAGACTCCGTTCCGGTAGGGACAAGTGAACGGCCCGGTGAGGCGCCGGGTCTGTCCGACCCGCATTCGAGAGATCCGAAGGAACTCCATGCGCATCACCCGTACGGCCGCCCTCGCGGTGGCGGCTCTCGTCGCGACCTCCTGCGTCAGCGTGAACAAGTCGGTGCTCCGGCCCGGCCTGCCGCCCGTGCCTGAGTGGGCGGTCCAGGTATTCTTCGAGACCGACAGCATCCCCGAACACACGCGGGTCGCCATCCTCCACGCGAGCGGATCCAGCGGCTTCACCGATGAAGCCGAGATGATCGACCGGCTCCGGGAGGAGGCGGGGAAGCTCGGAGCCAACGCCATCATCCTGTCGGGGATCAAGGAGCCCGGCGCCGGCGAGAAGTTCGTCAACTATCTCGCGAGCGGGTGGGTGGACGGCGAGCGCAGAGGTGGAGCGCTGGCGATCTGGGTGCCGTCGCTCGCGAAGGAGCAGGGGAGCGGCGGCGAGCATCCATAGGGCGAGCCTGGCGCATCTCCTGGGGCCTCAGATCCGTGAGAAGCTCTTCGGTGCGCTGCTCGAGGTCTGTGAGACGCGGGCGAGGCGCATCGGCGGGCCGTACCAGGTTGCGCCTAACCCTCCGCTGCCCCATTGTGGCACCCGTTGGGGCCGTACCTCCCGCCTTCCAAGCCCCCCGGAAGGCCCGGCCCTATTCACATGACATTGTCGCGTCGTCCTGGAGGGAGCGTCCGGCCCTCACGATGTCCCGGTATCTCCGTCTTCCGGCCATCCTGACTCCGGCCATCCGGGGAAGGAAGCGCTGCGCCTGCTCAGTGGGTGCGCAAAAGTGGCGCTGAAGCGCGGGTATGCGAAGACGTTTCACCTGAAACGTTTCACCTGAGACGTTGCAGCGGGTCTGGGCAACAGGGTTAGCGGCGGCTGCGGGCCGGGATGGGTCGGTGGAGGTGCTCGGCAGCGGCCGCGACGAGGCTGTCACACCCCGTCGATAGTATCAAGCCCCGGCGCCGAGGGCCGGGTTCGCGGGAATAGGTGTTATGTGACAGAGCGCTTAACTGCTATCGAGGCCGTCTGACATGGATTGGATGACATTCCTGGCCAGCGTAATCTCATCGCTTGCCTGGCCCGCAGTGGTCCTAGTCATTGTCGTGCTGCTTCGGAAGCCGCTCGCGGGTCTCATACCGCTACTCCAACGACTCAAGTACAAGGACCTCGAACTGGAGTTTGGAGAGCGGCTGGAAGTTCTTGAGGCTGAACTGTTAGAGGAGCTCCCGGCGCCGCAGGACGCCATTGGTCCGCCGCAGTCCCGGGTGCTCGAACTCGCGACCGTCTCCCCTCGGGCTGCGGTACTTGAGTCGTGGCGCGGCGTCGAGCAGGCGACGCAAGAACTTGCGAAGCGCCACCAGATCGCCCTGCCACGTGAGAAGGCGCGCAATCCGTTCCAGGTCATCCGCGCTCTGGAGCGCGCCGAGGTTATCGATTCCTCGACCAGTTCCGCTATCCACGAACTTCGATCGCTCCGGAATGAGGCGGCTCATGCTCCGGAGTTCGCCTTCGACCGGGAGTCGGTGCTTTCCTATGACAACCTGGCGCGACGTGTCCAGTGGCAACTGGAGCAATCGTCCACCGGCGGCAACACCCCTTTGTGATACGACTCCAAGTAGTGACACCTCGCTCCGTCACATAACAAATGAGTTGCGCCTACGCCGCGCGGGCGCGGCTCCGGAGAACACCGGCGCAAGCAGAAGTGAGTCTGGAAGCGGTGCTAGGTCGGATCGAAGCGAGCAGCCTCGTCGGACGGGCGGACGCGCCGGCGTCGCAACTCTTGAACGTTAAGTGCCATGCCCATAACAGGACGGCGCGAATGGACATTGAATCGCTGAGAAAGGAGTTACGCTCGTGGGCCGCGACACTGCGGGCATCGGTGGCTATCGAGAGATGGCTGGACGAGCAGGTCTGGGAGGGCGGCTGCGGGCATGAACTCCGGCATCACTGGGATGCCGCCGAACGCTGGTTTTGGCTCATTCCTGACTTCGAGAGCGGCCGGACCGGAGTGGTCGGTGTGGAGGCGAGGGTCCTACAGGCCGCAGCCCCGAACGAGATTGTGGACGCTCTGGAAGGTGCTCACTGGCGTCGAAGGCTCAAGAAGGCGGATCTGCTGGTAGCGCGCCAATCCTATTCAACTCTATCCGTCGTCGAGTGGAATCCCGAGGTCGCTGACGCTTGGTTTGAAGACCCGTTGGGTGGGTACTTCTACGCGTACGAACAGGATTCAAGGAACATGTGGACCCCCGAACCGCCGTTCTTGGCGCTTGAAGCGAGAGGTTGGTCGGCAATGGGGCCCAGGAGCCCAAGAGCACCGAAGACATACACGGCCGAGGAACTTGCCCCCTACCTTCCAGAGGCAGTGAAAGAAGCGCGCAGCCCCTGAAGTCCGCCACTCGCATGCCGCGTCATGAGGGATCCTCCACGCGAGGGGTCATGTCAAAACGACCAGCAACGGTCCGGAGAGTCACCGCCCCGACGAAAGAGGCGCTCAGCACTTTGGCTGAGATTCTCTACGACTTTCTGCCGCTGACAGCTTGCTCGAAGAACGCGGTGACTTTTACCAGCATCTTCGCAGCCAGCGGCGTAGCTGAGTACCTATCTGGACCGGACAACAAGCGCCAGGCATTGGAGGCGGGTTTCACCGAGGTGTATCGGCGCCATGAGCGCCTCCCGCGGTCCATTCTTCGAAAGGTGGTCCCTGCCGCCGTGGCGTATCGGAGGCATTCCCGCCGCCCGCTCACCCGGGAAGAGGTGGATCGCCTCACCGAGTGCCTGGCGAGGTTGGGCATCGACATGGCTGCTGAACTTGGCGCGCTGGAGCTGGACGAAACCATCCCACGTGTAGGTGTCCCTCCGCAGAAGCTGCAGCAAGCGTTGCGGCAGCACGACTTGGAGCCAGAGATCGGGAGCGAGCCTCTTCAACTCTATGAGGACGGACACTTCAACGAGGCGGTGCGGAAAGCTGCCGAGCGGTTTGAAGCCGTGGTGCAGGCGTTGGCGGGCCTAGACACGTTCGGCCGTGACCTCATGGCGAAGGCCTTCGCTGCCTCGGACCATCTGGCTGTTGATCGACTTCAACCAGAGAACCAGGCGGGCTTTCTCGAGGGCTATCGGTTCCTTGCGATGGGATCGGTCGGGGCCATCCGGAACGTGTTCAGTCACGGAGATGAAGAGCGGCGGTCTCCGGAAGAGTGCTTGGAGATGCTGCTGTTCCTCAATTGGATGTTGCGTGCGCTGAAGCGGACGTAGGTTCATCCAGACCCCCAGATGGCACGGCACTTAACACGCTGGGTTTCCGCTCGCGCCCGCGACGCAGGGCGCGGACTCACGGGGCATGCCGTTCACTCGGGGCGTCGCTTCGCTCGGCCCCTCGCTGCAACGGCACGTCGGAAACCGCGAGACGTTACCCACCACCCCTTACACACAGGAGGTGAACTCAGTTCGCTCAGTTGTAGAGGCGCTCTTCGCATCCCTGGGCCAACGCAAGAGCCAGTGCGAGCTCGAGTTCGGGGCGAGGCGGTCCACGGAGACACTCCTCGATTTATCGACCCATTTGCGATCTCGCGGCATCGCGAGCCGCAGGCGGTCGCGGCTGATGGTAGTATCATTGCCTTCTTTGGTTGTGTTGTTCGGTCGGAGAACTCCGGCCATTCCCGCCATCGCTGAATGATCCCCGGCCTCCACCTCCCCCACCTCAGCGCCTACGACCCACCGCTCGCGGGGGAGGGCACGCTCTTTCCGTTGGGCATGTTCACGATGGCTGATGGACTGGCCAACGAGATCGCCCCGTGGGTGACCGCTCGCATGTGGAGGATCCGCTTCGTGACCGCGATCGCGGTCGCGGCGCGTGCGCTCGACGGACTGCGCGATGGAGTCGCGGCGGATGGGGTGACTCCGCCGTACCTGGTCTTCGAGTGGATTCTCGCGGAGGCGCTCGCCGCGCAGCGGAATCTGCCCGCACGGGCAACGCTCAGAGTTCCAGGCATCGAGAAGGCTCGTGCGGCCCGGGTCAGGGGCCGACACCTCGACGCGCTTTCGTACCTGAAGACACCCAAGGTCTTCGGCTTCCACGGCGTCTACAAACGCCTCGCGATCGGGATGGGGGTGGTGGACGAGGAACTCGGCCTCTTGGAGCGTGGGGACCGTCTGCTGCGTGCCTGGGAGCGGGAACAAGGGCTCGAAGGGTACGCGGACGGTCGACCGCGGACCGAAGGACGTCGAGTCCTGGACGCGATCGTTCGCGAGGTGTCCGCGGGGTTGGGACCGGAGGGCTTGACGACTGCTTCGAACTCTCTCCTTTGGTCCCGCTTGGCACAGACGCTCCGACCTGACGGTGCGGGCCCATTGGAGCGGGCACAGCTCATGGATTGGCTTGCCGATGGGGGAGAGCCACTCCAGCAGGAGTTTGTGCTGGGCGTTCGCAGGACGGGGCTGTCCTTGCCCGAGCCCGCTGTGCTCAGGACGATTGCGGACCATGCGTCGCAGGACTTGAGCCTGCGACTGGACGCCGCACTGGAGTACGAGCGGTTCGCCCGACTCCTGCACACGGGACTGGATGTCCTGCGGCGAGCGTCGACGGCAGCGGGGACCAAGCCCGTTCACCCCGGTGATTTGGCGGCGGAGCCCCTTCTCCTGGCGATCGCGTCCTCGGTACCACCGGCGTACGCTCGTACTGCGGAAGCGCTCGACCGCGTCGGTCGAGGTGCGACGTTCGAGGCCGAGTATGGCCCGTTTCGGGAAGCGGGAGACCCGGTAGCTCTCACCGAGGAGATCCTGCGTCGGCACCGCGAGGTGCAGCAGGCCAAGCCGCCCGCGGGTAAGCGACCGTGGTTCGAGGACCTCGGGGGGACGTTCGTGGTCCGAGGGCCCTACCGCTTGGACGAGCAACCGGCGCTCGTGGAGGACTTCGTGCACCCGTATCGAGTCGGCGCGGTGCAGTCGTTCCTGGGCGACCTCCAATGAGTGCGCGCCCTGGCCGACTTCTGGACTATTGGCTTCCTCCCGAAGGAGCCGGACGCCCGCTCGCCTGCCTGGCGACGACGTTCACCTTCGAGCCCGACTTCTTCGAGGAGGAGTGCCTGTCCCGCTTCCTCGGGCTCGACTCGAGGCGTGGGGAGAGCCGTGAGCTCGACCTGGCGTTCCTCATCGAGCAGGAGGAGCGCCTCGCCGAGACTCGTGCCTGCGTGGTTGTTGACCGTGGCGAGGTTCGCGAAGGACGGTCGCTTCGATGGGACGTGTTGCCCGTTGGGGTCCCGAGCGGCGTGCAGCACGCGAAAGTGGCGGTGCTCGTATGGGAGGGGCTCGTACGGGTCATTGTCACCTCGGCCAACCTCACCGAGTCGGCCTACCGGTACAACGTCGAGACGGGGATGGCGCTCGATGCGGTGGCAGGCGGGCGGCTTCCCGCCTCTCTGTTCAACGATCTGCTGGACGCGGTGAAGGCCATCGTCGGGAAAACGCCTGGGACACCGGACCGACCCGGACCCAAAGCTCGAGCGTTCGAGACGCTCGCTCTAGCGAGGGGGACGATCGAGGCCTTCATGCTTCCCGACCGTTTCCCCTCGGGCATGCGCCTGCACGTCGTGGCCGTCGGACCCGACAAGCCGGCGCTTTCGGGGTTGGCGGAAGCCCTGCGCGGTGGGCCACCGCGTCGGGCCTGGGTCATGTCGCCGTTCTTCGACGCGCGAGAAGAGAGGTCACTCGCGGGAGAGGCTCTTTCGGGACTCCTGGCGCAGCGTGGCCGAGCCTCGGTGACGTTCGTGATACCGGTCGACCAGGTCGGCCAGCGAGTGGTGCTCCGCGCGCCGTCAGCTTTGTCGAGGGCGTTCCCGCGACGCGTGGCGGTCACCTTCCGACCCTTCCGTCCGCTCGGAGACGAAGAGGTACGTCGCCTTCACGCGAAGGCTCTCATGCTCGAGAACGAAACCTGGGCTACGCTGGTCGTGGGCTCCTCGAATTTCACGGCGGCCGGATTGGGTCTGTCGCCGTTCAGGTCGAATCTGGAGCTGAATCTGGCCGTGACGGTCCGTACGGACTCGAAGGAAGCAAAGGGACTCCGGGAGTTGTTCAGCGCTGGCGACGCATTGGACCTGACCGATGTGGAATGGGCCGCGGAGGAGGACGCGGACGACCAGCGTCTCGTGGTGCTTCCGTGGGGATTCCGGGAGTGTCTGCTGCATCCTGAGGTCCCCAAGCTCGAGATGACCTTCGCCCCATCGGAGTTGCCCGCGCGGTGGAGCGTGCGCGATCCGATCTCCGGAACCCTGCTTCTGGATGACGGCCGGTGGATGGCGCGGGGGTCGCCGGAGCGACTCGACGTGTCGGTGAGCGGCGAGCGGTTCCCGCTCTTCGTCGAAGTGACCTGGGACGCCCGAGGAACCGAAGCGGGCGCGGGGTGGGCCGTGAACGTCACCGAGCCCGCGAAGCTCCCCCCGCCCGAGGAGCTCCGAGATCTGCCCGCCCAGGCGCTTCTCCATGCCCTGGCGTCCACGCGCCCCATCCACGAGAGCCTGGCCCGGTTCCTCTCGGATCGTGGGCGCGTCGGGCCGAGAGGCGAGGAGCTGGATCCGCTGAAGCGCTACTCGGAAACCGGGCGCCTGCTCGTCCGAGCGCGACAGGTCTCCGCGGCTCTCGTAGGTCTGAAGCAACGCCTGGAACGACCCGCAGGATCGCTGGACGCGCTGGAATGGAGGCTCAAGGGGCCGCTCGGACCGATGGCGTTGGCCGAGAGCCTGGGACGAGAGGCTGAGGCGGGCGCTCTCTTGAAGGGAGAGCATGCGTTTCTGCTGGGCGAGCTGGCCCTCACCCTCTCGAGGGTGGACTGGGAACGGGGGCGTGGATCCTTGCCCATTGACGAGGTGAAGGTCAGGAAGCGCGAGATGATCCGAGCTCTCGACCGCAGCCGTCGCGGTGTCGAGGCCGGTGATGCGCGACTCTCCGCCTACGTGGACCGGGCCTTCCGGAAGGCAAGGTCATGAGCTGGACTCTCTCACCGCGGATCACGCTGGCCAACGAGCGCATTTCCCTTGAGGATGCGCGAAGGCAGACGGTCACGGCGCAGGCCATTCTCGAACGTCTGGCGCGCCAGCCGGGCGTGATTCTGGCCGACGAGGTGGGGATGGGGAAGACGTTCGTGGCTCTGGCCGTGGCCGTGTCGGTCGTCGAATCCATCGGAGGCCGCGCCCCGGTGGTCGTGATGATTCCGCCTGGAGTCAGGGACAAGTGGCCCCGGGACTGGGGCTACTTCCGGGAGAAGTGCCTGGGGCCGGGGAGGAAGATCCGTGCGACCGACCACACGGTCACGCGAGGTGCCGAGTTCCTCAAGCTCCTGGACGACCCGGGGGCGCGCCGCAAGCACGTGATTTTCCTCAGCCACAACGCCCTCACGCATTCGCTGAAGGACCCCTTCGTCCAGTTGGCGATCATTCGCACCGCGTTCCGCTGGCAGCGGGGCTTGGGTCGGCAAAGGCGAGCCTTCAGCCTGTGGGCGTGGCGTGTGCTGCGGCACCGGCCGTTCCGGAACGCCGACTTGGTGGAGCGGCTGCTGCGGGCTCAGCCGGAGGAGTGGCGGGCCATCCACAAGCGTGTCACCGGCGATGACCTCGGCGACGAGCCGGTGCCCGCAGCCCTTCTCGGGGCGATCGACTCGGCGGAGCTCGGAGCGATCCAGGCCCTCCTTCACCAGGTGCCACTGCATCGGAGCAAGTTCCTGGACGAGCGCCTGCGGGCGCTGAGAGCCGCGTTGAAGGAAGCCCTGGACGGAGCATGGAAGGAGTATCTGTCGAGGATCCGCCTCAGACTTCCGCTGCTCATTCTGGACGAGGCACACCACCTGAAGAACCCGGGCACGCGAGTCGCCTCACTGTTCGCGAACGAGGAGGATGCGGAGCTGCTCCGCGGGCCGGTGGGTGGCGTCTTCGATCGCATGCTCTTCCTCACGGCCACACCGTTCCAGCTAGGACACCACGAGTTGGTCGAGGTCCTCCGCCGGTTCGAGGGGATCCGGTGGAGCCGGGAGATGTCTCGGGGCGCGTTTCGCGCCAGTCTGGATCACCTAAGTGCGGTTCTCGACTCTGCCCAGGCGGCCGCACTTCGACTGGATCGCGCGTGGGGCCGCCTGCACCCGGATGACGTCCCGGGCGAGCCATCGTGGTGGCGCGGGGACGACTCTACGACTTCGGCTCCTGCTATCGCCAGCGTGGTCCGAGAGGTGGAGTCGAAGATACGAACGGCCGAGGACCGACTCCGACCGTGGGTGATCCGGCACGTTCGTTCCGACCGCGAGCGGAGGCGCTCCGTTCGACCGGGAATCGGAGTGGAGACGGACGAAGCGGGGGCGACCAGGGGCCTGCAAATCGCGGGTCCCGCGGTGCTTCCCTTTCTGTTGGCTGCCCGCGCACAGGCGGTCGTGTCGGCGGAAGGTCACCGCCTGGGACGGGACGTGCGCGCCTACTTCGCGGAGGGGCTGGCCTCCTCGTTCGAGGCGTATCGCGAGACGCGTCGGGCCCAGCGGTCCGACGATGTCCTCGACGATATCGCCGGCGACGGCCACGGCGGGCTGTCCGCGGAAGCACTTTGGTATCTCAGGCAGATCGACGCCGCCCTCCCCGAGAACGACCTCGGGATCCGAGCCGCGCATCCAAAGATCCAGGGCACGGTCCATCGCGTGGTTCGTCTGTGGGAGGCGGGGGAGAAGTCGGTGGTGTTCTGCTTCTACCGTCACACGGGGCGTGCCTTACGCAATCATGTGTCACGTGTGATCCAGGAGGCATTGGTCGAGAAGGCCGCAGCGAAGCTCGGCCTCGATCCGGGGAATGCGGAGCAGGTGTGGCAGGAGTTGGAACTCTTCGGAGCTCGGTTCTACGACCCGGACGCTCCCGTCACGCGCATGGCGGAGCGGGAGGTCCGACGTCTCCTGGTGGCGAGCGGCTTGGGTAGCGAGGCCGGCCTGGACCGGGCCGTGGGCGTGGTGCGTCGGTTCCTCCGCACTCCGGTCTTCGTCGCGCGAGACCTGGATCTGTCGGCCGCGGATCGGCGGGACGCGTTGACCGGCGCCCTCGAGAAGACGGACGCGTCGGGGCGGTCGTTGAGGGACAAGATCACGGCGTTCGGGGCCTTTGTGGCCAGCCGCGTGCCCACAGAGCGCGAGGAGCTGCTCGATGCTCTGGATAGCATCCAGACCGGGGCGATTCGCGCGCTGTCTCCAAGCGATCTGGGCGAAAATGAGGGCGAGCGCTCACTCCGGCTTCTCCCCAATGTGCGTCTCGCGAACGGGGAGGTGAGACCCGACATCCGCCATCGCCTCCTGCTCGCTTTCAACACGCCGTTCTATCCGGAGGTGCTGGTCGCAAGCTCCGTAATGGCGGAAGGCGTGGACCTCCACCTAGAATGCCGCCATGCGATCCATCACGATCTCGATTGGAACCCGAGCGTCCTTGAGCAGCGCACCGGCCGGCTGGACCGCATCGGGAGCAAGGCGGAGACCACCCAGCGCCCCATCGTGGTCTACGAGCCGTTCCTCGAGGCCACCCAGGACGAGAAGCAGTTCAGGGTGGTGAAAGACCGCGAGCGGTGGTTCAACGTCGTGATGGGGGAGAAGATGGAGCTGGACGAATGGGCGACCGATCGGATGGCCGAGAGGGTTCCGCTGCCCGAGGAGCTGACCCAGGTGCTGACGATGCGGCTCGACGTACACCGACCGGAACCCACCCTCTAAGACCCATGCTATCCATGTCACGAAGGCCGCGCGCGTGAACCACTCCGAGATCGTCTCCTTCCTCTGGGGCGTCGCCGACCTGCTGCGCGACGACTTCCGGCGGAGCAAGTACCAGGACGTCATCCTGCCGCTCACGGTGCTGCGCAGGATCGACTGCGTTCTCGCCGACACCAAGGCGGCGGTGCTGAAGCGCAACGCCGAGATCAAGGGGAAGCTGGACAATCCCGACGATCTGCTCCGGAAGACGTCGGGGTACGCGTTCTACAACACGTCCCTCTACGACTTCGAGAAGCTCCTCCAGGACGCGCCCAATGTCGCCAAGAACCTGCGAAACTACCTGGCTGGCTTCAGCCCCAACATGCGGGAGGTGCTGGAGAAGTTCGACTTCGACGGCACCATCACG
>CAYPMO010000030.1:0-47755 GCA_964412015.1 uncultured Gemmatimonadaceae bacterium
CACCCCACGCTGAACGCGTCGGTCGCGGCGCTGGTGGGCGAGCTGCCCTCGGTGGCCCCCGCAGTCGAGGCGGTCGCCGCAGAGGTCGAACAGCAGCAGCGGGCCCCCGCGTCGGGCGAGGCGCTCCGGGCGCTGCAGGGCACGCTGGAGGACGCGATCCGCAACCTGCAGCGCGCGGTGGACCTGCTCCGGACGATGGCGCGGGACACGATGCCATGGTGAGGCGTCGCGTAGATCGATGTCGAGCGAAGGCGCCTCACCGTGCTCGGTGACCGCGAGGTTGAGAACGTCCGCGCAGATGCCGCGCGTCGCGAACGCGGAGGCCAGGACGTTCGTATCGAGGTACGGGAGGGGTGTGACAGCGGAGGCGCCGCCAGGCGGGCCCCTACGCCAGCTCCTGCACGAGGAACCGATGCTCGTCGCGCATGCGCCGGTCGAGCGTCACCAGCGGCACCCGCCGCGCAGCGCTGTGGGCGGCCAGGAGCCGGTCGAACGGATCCCGGGTCCAGCCGAGCGGGAGCGCGTGCGTCACGAGGGCCATGAGCGGAACCTCGTCGAGGACGAAGCGCGGGTCGGCCTTCAGCGCCTCGATGAACTCCGCGTGCGCCAGCTCGAGACGGCCCACCTCGGACAGGAACTGGAGCTCGAGGAGCGAGACGGGCGACACGCCCCAAGGACGGTAGCGCTCCAGCCAGGGGTACTCGTCCAGCCTGGCCAGGCCGAGGAGAGTCCAGAGGAGGAAGTGGGTGTCGAGGAGGACGGTCACGACGGGTCCTCCTCCACCGGGCGCACCTCTCCCCCCTCCCCGGACCACTCCCATCCCCACCGCTCCGCGTGCTCGGCCCCCTCGGGAGCCCGGATCAGAGAGGAGTAGTCGGGCACCTCGCGGACGCGATCCGCCCTGGGGGCGCGGGTGAGCTGGATGGCCTTGCCGTTCCGCTCCACCACGACCACCTCCCCGGCCGCCACTTCGTCGAGGATCCGGAACCAGTTCCTGCGCGCTTCGGACGCCGTGACACGCTTCATATGTACAATGTACAAGTGGCATGCCTACCCCGCCATCCCGTCGCCCGGGTACGTGGATGGGGCGGGGTCCGTCCACGCGCTCAGGGCCGGCTCGCGTACCTCACGCCTTCCATCTCCTCGAAGTCCCGGTCCTGCGTCCAGAACTCCGCCCCGTGCGCACGGGCCGTGGCGAGCATGATGCTGTCGGCCAGGGGGAGCCGGGCGGAGACGCTCAGCTCCGCGGCGTCGAGGGCGAGGTGATCGTCGAGCCCCACGACCGTGCCCCTGCGCATGGCTCCGACGACGCGCAGGGCCTGGTCCCGTCCCACGTGGCGCAGTAAGTGACGGTACACCTCGAAGAGGCCGAGCGTTGGGACGATGAGGTCCTCTTCACGCTCGATGGGCTCCCTGAAGAAGTCCGCGTTGGGCCCGCCCGACAGGTACTCGATCCAGCCGCTCGAGTCGACGACGTTCACAGCCGGTCGGGCTCCCGCGCGAAGGGCGGCAGGTCCGGAAAGCGCCCCTGGAATGCCCGGATGGGCTCGACGGGCACCAGCTCGACGCGGTTCCCCACGGCGAAGGCCTCGACCTTCTGGCCGGGCCGGATCCCCAGACGCTCGCGCACGTCCCGGGGGATGACCACCTGGTACTTGCTGGACACCGTGACCGTGGCCACAAACACCTCTGCGATCGATGATGAAATCGTAAGACACACCGGATTCTACACCTCCGCCACAGAGAGGATCAATAAGCGTGAGGTCGGTAGCCTTTCGGGGGTTGGTGAGTCTCGACAGCAGGGCGTCGCCATTATATAATGGAGTTATCATTCTACGATATCACCCGCGTATAATGCCAAGCCCGCTCTCCCCGACTTCCGCCCGTGAGCTGGTCCATCTCCTGATCTTGCAGGAGCTGGGCGCGGTGCGCGGGGGCGGTGGAGTCATCCTCAAGGGCGGCGTGAACCTGCGCCTGTTCTTCGGCAGCCCGCGCTACTCCGAGGACATGGATCTGGACGGGAGCACAGACGGATCCGGGGACATTCGGACCCGGATCGCGCGGCTCTTCGACGATCGGGATTTCACGCGCCGGCTGCAGGCTTTCGGGATCCGGGGGCTCGACCCCGGCGAGGGACCGAACAAGGACACCGAGACCACGTTCCGCTACAAGTTCGGCGTGATCGGGGCAGGAGGAGTCCGATACCCGACGAAGGTCGAGGTTTCTTTCCGGGCCCATCACGCTTCCGACGTCGTCGTGGTCGAGAGCCCCGCGAAGGCCGCCTTGGAGTCGTACGGTTTGCACCCCTTCGAGGTGCGTCACTATGCCCTCGAGGCGGCCGTCCGTCAAAAGATCCAGGCGTTGGCCGGCCGTCGGGAAGCACAGGCGAGGGATATCTTCGATCTCTCCGTGCTGGTGCCCGGTGCCCCAGCGGTACCGCTCCTCGAGTTCCTGGCCCACGCTTCGTCGACCGATCAACTGGAGGAAGCCCACGCCCGAGCGTTGACCATCAGCTACGACGAGTATCGCGGCCAAGTCGTCGAGTTTCTGGACGAGCCGGACCGCACGGTCCAGAGCACGGGCGCCGCTTGGGACGATATGCGTCTCCGCGTTGCGGCGCTGATCGAGGCGATCCTGGCCCGAGTGGGGCGCGCATGAACAAGGTCGCGCAGATCATCTGGACGGAGCTGTTCCCATTCTCCCCCGTGTTCACGACGGCGGAAGTCGCCAAGCGCGCCGGCGTCGCGCTGTCCAACGCGTCGCGGGACCTCGCCGGGCTCGAGAAGAACCGGATGTTGGTGCGCGTGCGAAGGGGCCTCTGGGCCGTTCCTGGGCACCCGGATCTCTCGCCGTACGCGGTCGTGCCGCACCTCTTTGCTGACGAGCCGGGCGGCTATGTCTCGCTCCTCTCGGCACTCAACCTCCACGGAATGATGGAACAGATCCCGCGCGTGGTGCAGATCGTCACGACCGCGCAGAGATCGAAGCTGCAGACTCCCATCGGCACGTACGAGTTCTACCGAATCGCGGCAACGCTGTTCGGCGGGCACGGGCCGTACAGGAGGAGCGGCAACTTCGAGATCGCGACACCCGAGAAAGCCCTGTTCGACACGCTGTACTTCTCTGCACGGAAGGGCAGACGTTTCGCGGCCCTGCCGGAAATCGAGGTCCCAGCAGGGTTCTCAGGATCCGAGGTCGAGCGCTGGATCGAGCGCATCGGACACGCGCCGCTACGGAGCGCCGTCACGACAAGGTGGGCTGACCTGGCCGGCCGCGTGAGCGTGGGCGCCTGAGCCTCGGCGGAAACGGGCACTAGGAAGTGGCACCAACCCGGGCGACGTGTCCATGCCAGAGCGCCGCAGGCCCCGGATGAGGCCTGCGGCGCTTCGCTTCACCACCAAGTGGGCCTGGGTAGACTCGGACTACCGACGTCACGCTTATCAGGAGGTCGGACTCACGCCTCTGATTCCCGCAACTTCTCGGACTTCACGGTTGCTCTACCACCGGCCACTCGGTCGGCGGGCGCCGGCCCCGAGGGGTCCTCCGCGTTGAGTGGCACCGCCAGTGGCACCCAGAGTCGGCCCACGTCCCCATTGACGATGAGAACCTCCGTTCCGCTGCCGAGCCGGCCCTGGACCTCGATCACCGTCGTCCGTGCCCCGGCGTTCGGCGGGGTTTATCATCTCCGTTCCTCCCACGGACCACCGGCAGGCCAGCGCGCCGTGAACACGCCGGATCCCCTGGCGGCCTCGATGAGAGGAAGCAGGAACCGACGCAACTCATCCGAAAGCGCCGCACCCCCAGCAGGCGCCTCAAGACGGCTTCGCTTGAGGAACGCGCTCCACTGCCGCATCCGCTCTGGCGCCGAAAGGAACGCCCTACTCAGCGCCACGGGCTCCGCATCGGGCAGCAGGGTCCCACGGCGAGCGAAGGTCGCGCGCACCGAGCGGGCAAGCACCTCGCCGTCGAACTGGAACGATGCGGCGAGGTGGTGCACGTCGTAGAAATCCTTCATGCGAGACGTGGTCACGCCGAGCGAGACGATCGCTTCGAGCTTCTCTGCGACCACCGTCTCACGTGGGTAGACCAGCACGCGTGGCGCCGGATGACCGAGGAGCGTCGGGTAGGGTTCGATCCGGGGTGCCGGTTCCACTGCGTCGCCGAAGCCGACGTCGATTTGGACGGGGATCTCAGCTCCCGCCAGACGAGCTACGAAGCGGACACGCACACCGCCGTACTCGTCGGGGTTGCGGATCTCCTCACCGCGCACAGACCCGGCGTCGAACTCGATCGCATCGTCCACCGCCACCGCGCAGATCTCTCGGACGACGGCGACGACATCATCAACTGCGGACGAGCCCCGCCCCAGGAGGTCCAAATCCCATGTCGCCCGTCGCTCGCCCGCCGCCCAGAGCTTGAACAGAGTGGCGCCCTTCACGACGAAACGGTCTCGGTGGCCGGATCCGCCCAGACGGAAGAGTAGCCGCTCGATCGCGAACTCCGAGAGGACCAGCTGGAACTCGAGCCCCCGGCGACGTGCGAGCTCGCGCAGGCGCCCTCGCACAGGAACCGCCGAACCCAAACGCTCCTCACTCGGGCTCACGTCAGTGCCTCGAGATATGGGGCCATCACACGCGCCACCCGGTCGACCTCGGCGTACCGCCAAAGGTCGGGCAGCTCCTTCGGCCGATCCGCACGGAAGGCCCGCAGCGCCTCGACCGCGACATCCGTGCCAACCTTGTGGCGAAACTTGAAGCAGTCGGCCACCGTCTTGGCCGCGCTGAAGACGCGCACGGGAACTCCGTCCACGTCGTGCTCCTCGATGCCTTTCTCGAGCGACGCCCCGGAAAGGTAGACAAGCCGAAGGGGCGGGTGCTCGAGATGAGGCCGCCATGCCTTGCGGTCGATCGCGAGCCACACCTCGAACGGGTTCTGGGTGCCGAGGCGGTGGAAGCGGAGCGCGGAGAGGAGGCACACGACGCCATCCGGCACGCGCCGGGCGGCTTCCGCGACATCGGCGAGCTCGCTCAGCTCGGCCCGCGGATCCCGGTAGAGGCCGTAGCCGACTCGCTCAATGACTCCTCGTTCGCTGAGCCGGCGGATCTGCGTGCGGGTGACCCCTGCGCGCTCCAGATCGCGGGAGCGCGCGACGCCCCGCTCCTCGAGCAGCTTCAGCGCTCGCTTGGCCGGTGTTTGGGTGGCCACGATATCTCGGCAGTTGTTTCTAAATGCCGAGCTATTGTAACTCTCCGGGCCAACGCATGTCAACGCGCGGGCCGTCCTTCGCCGGAGCCAGTCCGACCGCGACATGCGGTCGGCGCGAGAGGGGGCACTGGCGCTGAATCGAACTGGCACCACGAAGTGGCACCAACCCGTTCCACGCGCCCATGCGAAAGCGCCGCCAGCCTTCGAGGAGGCCTGCGGCGCTTCGCTTTCCTGTCAGTGGGCCTGGGTAGACTCGAACTACCGACCTCACGCTTATCAGGCGTGCGCTCTAACCACCTGAGCTACAGGCCCTTCGCTCGGGTCAGGTTCCACCCGAGCATTTCAACCTAAGTATGGCCGAGGTCGGGTTCAACCAGGGGGCAAGGTCAGGCAGGACCGTGGGACGATCCCCTCAGGCGTGATGGCACGGGGCCGGCACGCGTTCGGGGGGCGCCGTCCGGGTGTCACCTCAGGGCGCCGGGGGACCGCCCCGGCTCACGAGGGGGTAGGCTTCCGGCCGCTCGATGTTATCCAGCGTCAAATCGACATCCAGGTCCGGCCAGTGCAGATGGTCACGTGTGGGTCGCTCGATGCGGGACAGTTGCGCGATGGTCGCCTCGCGGAACCAGGGGAATGCGTCGAACGGCAGGTAGTGCTCCCGGGCGTCGATCAGGAGCCACAGTCCATGTGGAGACACGTTGGCCAGCTCAACCGCCGAAGTGTTCGTCCCAGGCTCTGCGGATTTCATCTTCCCGGTCCCTGATCAGGTCCAAGGCAGTTGCGGCCGTCTTCTCGCTGAGCCCGCGTGATTCCGAGCCAACTCGATCTCCGGCTCGATCCAGACCTTCGCCTCCCCCTCCTCGCCCAGCACATGAACGTGCATGCGCTCTTCCTCCCGCCGTCAACCCCGCTGGGGTTGCCAGGATCCTCGGGGCAAGATCGGCGACGGATCGCCGGCACGGCATGCCTGGATGGAACGATCGGCATGGGCTGTGCCTCTCCGTTCAGCGGAACAGCTCGGCGATCGTCGCCATCGGCAGAAAGAGGCGTCTCGGAGCGTCCCTCAACGAGATGAAGCCATACTGGAGATAGAACTGCCGCGCCGTGTCATCCTTCGCGTCCACGATAACCGCCCACGAGGCGACCTCCGTCGTATGGAGCAGCGCCCTTCGAAGGGCATCCATCAGCAGGTGCCGGCCAAGCCCTCGACCGCGGTATTCCCGATCGACCGCCAGCCGCCCCAGGAGGGTGCAGGGGATCTGACCGTACTTGGGCAGCTTCTTCTGAACCACGTCCGGGAGTGCCTCGCCGACCACGGAGAATGCGGACAAGGTGTAGTAGCCGGCTATCCGCGACTCCACGGGGTCGGCCAACACGAAGCAAGCGGCGATGCGCCTCCGCTGATCCTGCCCGGCCTGGACGCGCAGGTACCTGTCCAGCGGCTCGACGCCACAGTAGAAGGAGCCCCGGTCGTGGGATTCATCGAGCAGGACGATCGGCTGCGACGGCTGCGGATCGCGCACGACGCTATCGGCCACGCGCGCGCAGGTAGCTCGCGGCGGCCTCTCGGAGGGCCTTGTTCGGAGCCGGCGGGTGCAGCAGCGCCGCGACGAAGGTCTCCTGATCGTGAGGCGTGAGGTTCAGGAGCTCGTGGCGCCGGATCGTGTCCGCGGCGGCCGCCTGCGCACTGCTCAAGACGAAGTCCGTCAACGAACGACCTTCGAGGGCCGCCGCGTGCTCGAGAAGCTTCTTCTGTTCCGGCGTGACGCGGGCTTCGACACGCTGCGACCGCTGACGCGTGGTGTTCCGTGTAGTCATCGACTTACCTGGGTCAGGTTTCCTGCACGTCAATGTACGGCCATTGGCCGTACATGCAAGCCTCAGGGCCGCGAACGAAACGATTACGCCGAGCGTCTTGCCGCGCGGATCGTTTCTATTACATTCACGTATGTAGGAATAACCCCCGTCCCCGTCCGGACCGGCCGCCACACCCTCCACACCCCAGGAGCCCTTCATGAAAGGCGAGCGTCTCGGAGAGTTCGAGGAGCTGGTGCTCCTCGCGGTGCGGCGACTGGGCGAGGACGCGCACGGCGCGGCCGTCCAGCGCGTGCTCGCGCGCAGCGCGGGTCGCGAGGTCACGCTCGGCGCGATCTACGCGGCGCTCGACCGCGCGCAGCGCAAGGGGCTCGCGGACTCGTGGCTCGGCGAGCCCACCGCCGTCCGCGGAGGCCGGGCGAAGCGTCACTACCGGGTGACGCGCGAGGGCGAGGCCGCGCTCGAGGACAGCCGGCGCGTGCGTGACCTGCTCTGGGCCGAGCCTGCGCGGGCGCGCTCATGAAGGGCGGGAACCCGACGAACCGGGGGGCGACCAACCCCCTGCCCCGCGCCATCGCCCGGCTCCTCGCGCTCCTCCTGCCCCGCGACCGTCGCGACGACATCCTCGGGGACCTCGAGGAGGCGTACCGGGCCCGCGCCCAGGAGGCGAGTGATGCTAACCGGCGCAGGACGCTTTGGAGGGAGGTCGTCTCGATCGTGGCCTGGCGGCTCGGAGCGCGGTTGACGCCGGCGCGGCCGACGCAAACACACAGGGGGGGAGGGGGGAACATGGGAGCCGACCTGATCCGCGACCTGCGTTTCGGTGCACGCGCGCTCGCGCGCCGGCCGGGCTTCACGGTGCTCGCCGTCACGGTCCTCGGACTCGGCATCGGTGCGCCGACGACCGTGCTCACGCTCGTGAGCCGGATCTTCCTCGACCGTCCGCCCGAGGTGACCGAGCCGCACCGGCTCGTGCGGGTGTGGCGAAGCTGGGCGCCGGGCCAGGGCGGCGGCGCGCTCCAGCACCCCGACTACGTCTACTACCGCGAGAACGTCGCCGCGCTCGAGGGTCTCGCCGCGTGGGGCGGAGGGCAGGTCGCGTCCTACACGCTGGACGGCGTCCGCTCGGACCAGCTCACCGTGCTCCCGGTCTCCGACAACTGGTTCGACGTGCTCGGCGTCGAGCCGGCGCGGGGACGCTTCTTCACCTCCGAGGAGAACCGCGAGCCGGGCGCCGTCCCGGTCGTCGTGCTGAGCGACGGGTTCTGGCGGCGCGGGTTCGCGGCCGACCCCGACGTGCCCGGCCGCTCGATCGTCATGAACGACATCACGTTCACGATCGTCGGCGTCGCCCCGCCGCGCTTCCGCGGCCTGAGCGCGTTCTCCGACGCTCCGGACGCGTGGGTCCCGCTCGCGATGCGCGGCGCGCTCTCACGCTGGACGGCCCGCGACTGGTGGGAGCGCGTACCCCACCAGCGCAGCAGCTGGCTCTCGGTCGTGGGAAGGCTCCGCCCCGGCACGACCTTCGAGGTGGCCGAGGCCAACTTGCTGGCTCTCTCCGACGCGCTCACGTACCCGGAGCGCCAGGAGGGCGAAGGCATCCTCGTCTCGCGCCAGGCGATCTACAGCCCGTCGCAGGCCGGCACGCTCTCGACGCTCTCGCGCCTGCTGCTCGGCGTCGTGCTCATCGTGCTGGCGATCGCGACCGCGAACGTGGCGGTCCTCCTCCTGTCGCGCGCCACCACGCGCACGCGCGAGATCGGGATCCGCACCGCGATCGGAGCGGGGCGTGGGCGGATCTTCCGGCAGCTCCTCGCCGAGAGCCTCCTGCTCGGCGCGGCGGGCGGCGCAGTCGGGGTGGGACTCGCCTACGCTTTCTCCGATGCGGCCGCGGGACTCCTGCCGTACACGTTCGTCACGTCGTTCGCGCCCGACACCGGCGTGCTCCTGGCCGCCGTGGCGATCTCCGTGCTCACGGCCGTCCTCGCGGGGCTCGTCCCGGCCCTGCACGCGGCTCGTTCGGATTTCGGCGCCGCGCTCGAGGGGATGCGAACGCCGCCAGGGCGGAGCCGCGCCCGTGACGCGCTGGTCGTGGCGCAGATCGCGCTCTCGCTCGTCCTCGTCGCGGGTGCCGTCCTCTTCACGCGGAGCTTCCGGACCGCGCGCACGCAGGATCTGGGCTTCGTGACCGAGAACCGCCTCGTGCTCGGCGTCGACCTGCGTGCGCTCGGATACTCCGAGGCGGACGGGAGGGTCTTCATCGAGCGGGCGCTCGAGCGCCTCCGGGCCCTCCCGGGCGTGCTCGGCGTCGCGACGACCCGGATGGTCCCCTTCCAGGGCGACTGGAGCACGGACCTCGATCTTCCTCCGGGCGCGATTCCGAACACCGACGAGGGCAAGCTCTGGATCGGCCGGAACGTGGTCTCGCCCGGCTACTTCGACGTCATGGGCGTCGAGGTCGTCCGCGGCCGTCCGCTCGGCGACGAGGACGGGGCGGACGGCCCACTCTCCGTGGTCGTGAACGAGAAGCTGGCGAGCCTGGTGTGGCCCGGCCGGGACCCGCTCGGAAAAGTGCTGGCGCTGTCGGAAGACCGAGACTTCACCGTGGTGGGCGTCGCCCGGAACGCCACGTACTACGAGCTCGGTGAGGAGCCCACGACGCAGGCCTACACGTCGATTGCGCAGACCTACCAGTCCGGCGTGAACTTCCTGATCCACACGAGCGGTCCCGCCGCCGACTGGACCGAGGCGGCCGAGGCGGCGCTCCGGGAGATCGATTCGGCGCTCGCCATCGCCTCGGTCACCAGCATGGCGGCGGTCTTCGACGACGTCACGGCCCGCTACGAGGTCTCGGCGGTGCTCGTGGGGCTGTTCGGCGCACTCGCGCTGATCCTCGCCGCCGCCGGCCTGTACGGCGTGGTCTCCTTCCTCGTGGCGCAGCGTACGCGAGAGATCGGGATCCGCATGGCGCTCGGCGCCGACTCCGGGCGGGTCGCGGGACAGGTGCTCCGCTCGGCGCTCGCCCTCGCGGTCCTCGGGCTGGGGCTGGGCCTGGGCGGGGCCGTCGCGCTCCGCCGCTTCACCGCGAGCCTCCTCTTCGGCGTCACCCCGGGCGATCCCTGGGCGCCGGCCATCGCGGCCGTGGTGCTGCTCGGCACGACGGTCCTGGCGTCGCTCGCGCCGGCCCGCCGGGCCACCCGCGTGGACCCGATGGAGGCGATCCGGGCCGAGTGAGGACTCCCGAGCCGGCGATCCCGACCCCACCGCCGGCCGCCGAAGCGGGGGCGCTCTACCGGTCGCTGCCGGACAGCTCCTCCCCGCTCGCCCTCATTCCGGATTCTTGACCTTCGGCTCCTCCTTCCCGCTGCGCCGGCCCGCGACGACGACGGCGACGGTGATGACGATGACGAGCGCGAGCGTGAACAGGGACGCGAAGTCCGTAGGAATGGCATCCAGGATGGTCTGCACGGAACGTCCTCCCCCCGTTCGCCGGGGTGCGTACGCGTGAAGGCGCGCCCGCGAAATGCGGGTGCGGCGAAGCCCGACCGGGCGCGAGGGCGCCCGGCGATTCACGCGACGGGGGGAGGAGCCGTGCTAGGGTGGGAGAGGAACGAGCGGAGCGCAGGGCGCACCGCGGCCGAGCGGGCGGCGGCGCGCCGGAGTGGCGCGCGCGCACGCTGCGGTAGGCGAGGAACGGCAGCCCGCACGGAACAGACCGGGCTCCCGAAGCCCGCGGGGCCCTCCGAACCCACGGGCTGCGCGGCGGGCGGCGTCGCGGGCACGGCATGGGGAACCACCCCATAGGGTCCGGCCCGGTCGCCGGCCGGCGCGCCGACGTCCGCGTGGATGGTTCCGCTGCTCGGGCAGGCCTCCAGCGCCGCCTGGGGAGCCGGCGCGTCCGACCCCTTGAAGGCCGCGACCCAGAAGACGAGCAGGAGCAGCGAGGAGAACCACCGCGTCGCGAGCATGCGTCAATGTACAGCGCCGCCCGGCGGCGGATGGAGTCCGGCGTATCCCCGGCCGCCCGCCCCGGGGTCGCATCCCGCCGATCTACCGCGTGATCGCCTGCATCAGGAGCCCCGAGATCCACGCCGCGTACGTGCCGACGGCATATCCGAGGACGGCCAGGAGCACTCCCGCAGGCGCCAGGCTCGGATGGAACGCCGACGCCACCACGGGCGCGGAAGCCGCGCCCCCGATGTTCGCCTGGCTCCCCACACACATATAGAAGAGGGGCGCCTTCACGAGCTTCGCCACCGTGAAGAGGCAGGTGGCGTGGAAGGCCATCCACACGCCGCCCACGGCGAACAGGCCGGGGTTCGTGATCATCGCGGACACGTCCATTCCCAGGCCGATGGACGCGACCAGGATGTACAGCATCCCGGTTCCGATGCGCGAAGCGCCCGCCCCCTCCAGACCCTTCACCGGGGTGAACGAGAGGAGCACCCCTCCGGTCGTCGCGAGGGCGACGATCCAGAAGAACGAGTTCGTGAGGCTGAGCCGCTCCAGGACCGGGGCGTTCTCGGCGATCCACCTGGCGATCCACTCGCCCAGGGCGTGGGAGATCCCCATCACGCCGAACCCGATCGCGATGATGAAGATCACGTCCCGGGTGGTGAGGTACCGGGCGTGCTCGTCGTGGAACGCCTCGACGCGCCGTCGAAGCTCGTCGATCGCCGACGTGTCCGCGCCGGTCCTGGCATCCATGCCGGCGGAGCGTCCCGCGAGGAACAACAGGAGCGCCATCCACACGCTCTGCCACATGATGTCCACCGCGACGATCTGCCCGAAGAGCCGGTCGCTGGGCGCGAACACCTCCTTCATCGCCACCTGGTTCGCGCTCCCTCCGATCCAGCTCCCCGCCAGTGTGCTCATCCCTCTCCAGACCGCCTCCGGCCCGACGCCTCCCACCGACTCGGGGCTCAGGGTCCCCACGACCAGCAGCGCCAGCGGCCCGCCCAGGACGACGCCCACGGTCCCCGTCAGGAACAGGAGGAGCGCCTTGTGCCCCAGCCCCAGGATCGCCTTCAGGTCCACCGAGATCGTGAGCAGGACCAGCGTGGCCGGAAGCAGATAGCGCGACGCGACGGAATTGATCCGGGACACGGCCGGATCCACGATGCCGAACGAAGTCAGGAACGACGGCAGCAGGTAGCAGAGCAGAAGGCCCGGAACATACGTATAGAGCTTCTTCCAGAACGGGTGCTCGCTACCCTCCGTGTAGAAGACGAACCCGAGGATGAGGGCCAGCAGGCCCAGCACGACCGCGTCGTTCTGGACCAGGGCCCCACCGCCGTCCGTGGGCATGGGATCGCTTCCGGTCCCGGGGCGTCAGGGCGACCCAGGGGAGTCGGGACGGAAGTCGAATCGCCCTCCCACCAGGCGCGCCCGGGACGAGAGGGACCAGAGACCCTTCACGCGGGTCCCTTCGGGGATGTACCGATCGGAGGGCGTGTCCTCCGGGATGCTCCAGCACTCCGCCGTGTCGTCGCGCCCCAGATCGATGGTGACGGTGCGCTCGAGCTCGTCGAACTCACTGGCCACCGGATCCCATTTCCGCAGGAGGGCGTGCATGTAGTTCTCCTCCTTCAGGGGGACGGTGACCTCCTCGATGCCGTAGCAGTCGTCCATGTAGGGAGCGAACAGAAGGGGAAACGCCTCCGTCACCGGGAGCGGCACCCCCATGGCCGGGTTCCGCATGGTGGAGAAGTCGAGGCGGCATCCGTCCTGGTCCATGTCCACGTTCGTGGAGCGGGGCGTGAACGTGACCACCGGCGCCAGCGACCGCGGCGTGTAGGAGAGGCCTTCCCGGGGATGCTCCTGGACCGGCGACCCCTCGTCGGGGATGAAGTGCTGATAGAGGACGAGGAGGTCCGCTCGGTCCGCCACCCGGCGGAACGTATAAGCGTTGGTCCATGGGAAGAAGTCGAACGTCAGCCGCCCGCACTCCCGGTCCTCATAGTACCCGCTCCTGTGGACCGTCTCCTTGGAGGGCTCCAGCGAGGCCAGCCCCACCCGGGCCTCGGCGTGCCCCCGGTACTGGACGAGCGTGCCCCGGAAGCCCGAACCGTCGCGGTAATCGCGCTTCACCTCCCGCTCCCCCAGGACCACCCGGAAGCTCAGCTCCAGCTCCTGGTCCGTCTCGGTGCGGGTGAGCTCCCGGGACACTTCCGCGGAGCTCTCCACGCGCCGGTCCTCGGACCGATCCAGCCGGTGCACGGCGCGCACGGCCACCTCCACGGTGGGGAAGATCTGCACCTTCACCGGCTGGGCCTCCGTGTCCGTCCAGGGGATGGGATGCCCGCTCTCGTCCTTCCCGAGCTTCTCCGGAGGCGTGTCGCGGCACACCGCCACCTCCACCTGCCCCACCGCGTCGGGGGGCGCGTCCTCCCGGGTCGTGATGGTGAGGTCCTCGGGCTCCCCGGTGGGCGCGGTGCGCATACGCTGTGGGGCGACCTCGCCCACGGCCGGGTCCACGCCCCGCGTCACCTCCATGTCCACCCCGGGCAGCGGCATGCCGTCGAGCCCCGTGACCTTGAAGGAAAGAGCGCGCTGCTCCGGGGCGCCCAGGAAGAGTGTGTCGGGCGAGGGCGGGTCGATCTCCAGGGGGCAGACGAACGTGATGGGCCGCTCGTCCGAGCCGGCGATCCGCAGCGGCTGGTCCCAGTAGATGCCGAAGCCCTTCGTCAGATACGGCGTCACGGAAGCCACGGGCCGCTCGCAATAGCCTTCCCGGGGCTCGCAGGCCTTCGCCACGTGCTGCGGGATGTCCTCCTCGAGGTCGTAGCGCCAGAACTCCTTCTCGTCCACCGCCTCCTCGCAGGGGAGGTCGGTTCCGTCGTAATGCGTGAGGTGGACGTTGAAGCAGAAATTCCGCTCGGTGGGGTGGGGCGCGATGGGGCCGAAGGAGTCCTCCATCGCGTCCACGAAGAAGATGGGCGCGACGGGGTCCTCCACGTCGAAGACGTGCCAGGAGAGCTTGAACGTGGCCCGGACGGGGAGGAGCTTCGTGATCATGAAGTGGTGGAGCCCCTCGATCTCGCCCTGGATGAACGGCTTGAGCTGGTCGATCTCGGCCAGGGAGCCCACCCACTCGTGCTTCTCCGACACCCACACGTACCGGCCGTCGGGGTCCTTCCTCCCCACGCTGATCGTCACACCCACGTCGTCATCGGTCCCGTACTCCATTCCCTCCAGCCCGGCCCGGTGCTGCGTGTAGTTCTCCTCGACGAAGATGCTCAGCCGGACGTAGTTGTCCTGGGCGTCGTCCTCCTCGAGGATGAGGTTGAAGCTCACGGGCTGGGGCCCGAGCGAGACGTCGGGGATGAAGCCGCGGCCCCACTGGCCCACGGCGGTGCCGGGCCCGGACTCGGCATGCCCGTCGGGGAGGTGCTTGACGTACTGCACGATGAATCCGACGCGCGGCACGTCCTCGGCACCGCAGTCGTGGTCCGTGGGCGCCTGGAGGGCGGCGAGGCGCCCGCAGGGAGCCAGGACGAGGGCGCAGGCCAGGGCCCACGCGCGGACGCCGGCCGGAACCGGCAGGGACGCCATCCTCCCGCTCTGCATGTCGCACGCCTCCCGCGGTCCGGTCGCTCGTATCGGGGCTTCTTCAGTCCTTCACAAGATACTCCAAATCCTCCGCCGTCAGCCCGGCTGGCCGCCCGCGGCGACGGGCAGCACCGCGCGCATGAGCATCTCGAGGCCCTGGTCCAGGGCCCGGCCGCCCGGCCGGGAGCCCCGGTACTTGCCCAGGCGCACCACCACGAGGCCGTGGCTGGGGACCGTGAGCACGACCTGGCCCCCCGCGCCCGCAAAGTACGTCGCGTCCGTGGGCACGGGGTAGCCTCCGGTCCCGTTGAGCCACTGGAACGCGCCGCCGTAGATCGGGCGCCCGTCCGCCGCCCAGGCGGGGGCGACGGTCCGCGCGTACTCCGCATATCCCTCGGGCAGCAGTCGCTCCCCGTTCCACACGCCGTCCTGGAGGTACAGATTGGCCAGCCGCGCCCAGTCCCGCGCCGACAGGTACTCGTACCCCTGCGTGAGGAAGTTCCCGTACGGGTCGGTCTCCATCACCGCGTCCCGGATGCCGATCTTGTCGAACAGCGCGCGCCGCGGGAACGCGTGGTAGTCCTCGCCCAGCTTCTCCACGCCGAGGCGGATGAGGTAGTTCGTGAGCACCGGATCCGTGTTCCGGTAGCGGCCGACCGTGTTGGGGGGCCATTGAAGCGGACGGGTCGCGGCGTACTCGAAGGAGTTCACCCGTCCGGTGTAGAGGTAGAGATGATCCGGATATCCTCTCTCCGGGTCGAAGTCGGGATCCTGCGGGGCCCGGATGCGGATGCCCGAGGACATGCGCATGAGGTCCCCGATGCGGATCTCACGCCGCGGATCCCCCTCGCTCTGCCACTCCGGCACCGGAGCCGGCTGCCAGAGCTCGTAGACGCCCCGGTGGATGAGGATCCCCATGAGCGCGCCCGTGAGGCTCTTGCCCATGGACCACGACTCGAGCGGCGTGTGGATACCGATCCCCTCGCCGTAGCGCTCCCCCACGATGCGCCCGCGATACGTCACGAGCACCGCCTCCGTCATGGCCTCCGGGGGCCCGAACGCCGTGTCGAGCGCCTGGGCCAGGAGCACCGTATCGAGCTCCGGCGGCAGCGGTTCGTCGGGCAGCACATCGCCCATGGGCCAGGGCGTAACCGCCGCGGGGGGTAGACTCGACGCCACCTCGGTGGGGACGAAGAACACCGAGTCCTCGCCGATGGGCCGGGTGACGCAGCCTTGGCTCTTGTACTTCTTGGCCGCCAGCGTCACGCCCGAGGGAAGCGTGAGCCGGACCTCCTTCCGCTCGAAGTCCACCACCGTGTCCACCACGGCGGTGCGGGCCTCGAATGGGCTCGTGAACCCACCCACGTTCTCCGCCGCGTCGGCGGGGTCGAGCCCGGTGATGAAGACTGCGGAGCACAGGATCTTCGCGAAGCCCGACGTATGGTGCTCGAGCGCGTCGCCCGGAGGGGGCACGTACTCGGTGGCCAGCTCGAGGGATGCGGCCCTCGCGATGAGGGCCGAATCGCGGGCCGCCCGGGAGGACGAATCGGGCCGCCCCTCGGGTGCGCACGCGATCAGAAGCGCCCCCAGGGGGGCGAGGAAGAGTTGGAAGGAAGTCCAGGATCGCATGGGAGTGCTCCGGATGGGAATGGCGGACAACCTAGAAGACCCCCACCCCCCTGGTGATGGTTGAGCGATCGATCGTGCGGCCCGGCCCCGCGGCCTATGATGCACCACCGAAACCCCGGAGCCCGCCATGGGCTAAATCTCCCGGACCGCTCCCGCGCCCCGCGTGAGGTCCGCCACGGCGCGGCGGAACCTGGGCAGCGCGGGTCCGGGCACCGCGCAGGCGTAGCGCACGTTCGCGCCGTATTCCTCGCGCTCCACGACGACCTGCATGTCCGCGATCAGGCGCCGGAGGGCGTCCACTTCGGGATAGCCGACCGTCACCTCGACGCCGACCCTGTCCACGCGCTCCTCGGTCGGCAGCGACTCGAGCACGAGCTTCACGCCACCCGCGTACGCTCGCGACAGCCCTCCCGTGCCCAGCTTCACGCCTCCGAAATATCGCGTGCACACGGCCACGATCTCGCCCACGCCGGCGTGGAGGAGCGTGGTCAGCATGGGCTTCCCGGCCGTGCCGTGCGGCTCGCCGTCGTCGCTCATGCCGATGTGGGTCGTGCTCCCCGGAGGTCCGGCGACGAACGCCCAACAGTTGTGCCTGGCGTCGGGGAATTCGTCGCGAATGCTCTGGATGAACGCGTGCGCCGTATCCGGGTCCGAAGCCCGGGCAGCCGTCGTGATGAAGCGGCTCCGCCGGATCACCTCCTCGACGCGGTGGACGCGCGCGGGGACGCGATAGCGCGACGGAATGCCGGGTGAGGGCTCGTCCCCCTTCATGACATCCCTATCCCGTCATCCGGTCCAGGAAGTCCCGCTCCGCGGGCGTGAGGCTCTTCGTGCCCTCGGCCTCGACCTTGTCGAGCAGGCGCACCACCTCGTCCCGGTTGAGCTCGTGGAGCCCCTCGAGCGAGATGCCCTTCCAGCGCTCGCGCGCGGTGCGGTCGGACACGTTCGCCGACGGCTGCGTGGACGAGATCGCCTTCTGCCACGCTCGCCGCCCGGCCCCGCGCCGCCACTCGTGCCAGCGGACGAAGACGAACGCGAACACCAGACCACCCAGGTGGGCGAAGTGCGCCGTGCTCGACGCCGACCCGCTCACCCCGGCCCAGAGCGATCCGATGACGAGCAGCGTGGCCAGCAGCCACGCCTCCACGGGCAGCAGCATCCACAGATAGATGCGCTCGCGCGGCCAGAACATCGCGAACCCCAGCAGCACGCCGTACACGGCGCCCGAGGCTCCCACCACGGGATATTGGCGCGCGAAGAGGAAGCTGAACACGGCACCGCCGAGCCCGGAGAGAAAGTACAGCACGAGGAACGGACCACCCCCCAGGCGATCCTCGAGCCGCGGGCCGAAGAAGTAGAGCCCGAGCATGTTGAAGAAGAGGTGCCCGAAGCCCCCGTGGAGGAACATGTAGGTCACCAGCGTCCACGGCCGATACAGCACCCACGGCGGGTAGAGGAGCAGCGCGCGGTAGAGCACGGGGCTGACCGCCGTCACCAGGAACAGGACGACGTTGGCCAGGAGCAGGCGCCGGACCCAGGGCGTCAGGGGCATCATGGTTGTGGAAGGTACCCGCGGACCGGAAGAGGTGGAACCCGGAGCCCGGTCCTCCGTCTCCGGCTCGTGCCGAGTTCCACGCTCTCGGCGAAGGGTGGCCGAGGCGACGCGGCCACCCTGGCCGCTCGGCTACCTGCCCCGCCTCGCCCGCGCCGTGTCCGGCTTCGCCGTCGGCTCTTCCTCGGGCCTCTCGGGCGCCTCCCAGAATTCCGCGTTGTCGGGGGCCTGGTCGGCGAGGGCCTTGCCGTAGAGCGCCGCGTTGAAGAGCACCTTGAACGTCCCGAACGGCTGGCCGCGCCACTGCGGCCTCATCCCGAGGAGCACCACGTGGCCCTCCCCGTGCTCCACGTCCAGCGCGGCGGCGTATCCCTGGACCTTGTCCTCGCCCAGGAAGTAGCCGGACAGCAGGGGCGTCCCTACCGCCGGGTATTTCGCCAGCACGCGGCCCTCGAATCCGTCCTCGGTCGTGAACACGGGGCTTCTCCCGACCATGATCTTGGAGCGCTCGCTCATCCCGCTCATCACGGGATGCGAGGGATCCACGAGCAGCTCCACGATCGCGCCGCTCGCGCTGAACTCCTCGCGCTTCAGGCCCTGCGTCACGTCCTTCACCGGAAGGTGGAGCTGCTCCACGGCGAACCCGCTCGATCCGTTGATGGTCACCAGCGTCCCGCCCGCGCGCACGAACGCGTCCAACTCCCGCACGCCGACCGCTCCGATCCCGCCGGCGTAGCGCGGAGGAACCTCGCCCGTGCGGAACCCCTGCAGGATCGTGCGCGCGTTCAGGTCCGCCAGCACGATGACGTCGTAGCGCTCGAGGAGGTCCCCGGCCAGGACGTCGGCGTTGCGGAGGATCCTGTGGGCGATGCCGTACGTGTCGAAGAGCCAGCGCGTCCATCCCTCGTCGATCGACGCGCTCCACGGGCTGTAGAGCCCCACGCGCGGCCGCGTCACGGCTCTCGCCGGCATCGAGCCGGCCGTCGCCTGCAGGTGCAGGTCGCGTACCAGGGCCTGCCGCGCGGAGCCCGAGAGTTCCGAGATCAGCCAGCTCCCACTGGTTCCCGCCTCCCCCTCCCCGGAGCCGGCCCGGCCCGGCGCGAAGCTCACCCGGCCGCCCGACTCCCACGCCCTGGCGAGCGCCCGGTAGCTGTTGTTCTCGGCCGGGTCGAGGATGAGCGCGCTCCCGCCCCCCCGTACGCGGCCCGAAGGAGGCACGATGCCCCGCGCGACCGGATGCGTGTCGAAGCCCACGTCGGGCGGTGAGTCGAACGGGGACGCGTCGCCCTCGGTGTTCCACGCGAGCGGCTCCGCCGAGACGTCCGCGAGCGCCGCCGCGACGTCCTCGCCGAGCGGCGCGTGCGCCTCGACGACGCGCACGTCGAACTGGTAGGGAAGGGTCCAGCCGGACACGTCGTAGGGCTGCTCGGGCGGTCCCTCCGGATACTCCCGCAGGTCGGGGTACTGCTGCACGGCGAAGAGCTGCCGGACGAAGTTGGCGTTGGGCTGATCCATGGGGATCACCCACGTACCGGCGGGGTGCGTCACGCCCTCGACCGTCACGGCCCGCGTGAGCCGCTTCACGGCGATGTCGTTGAAGGCCAGCCGGCGGAGCATCTCGACGGCGGCTACGGGATCCCGCTGTTCCTGGGCGACGAAGTACGCGTACGGCGGGCCCGAGCGATACTGCGCGACCACGTCGCGGGCGGCCTGGTACCGGTTGTACAGGAGGTCGCTCTTGTACTTGGCGGCCACGTCGAGCACCGAGATGGACGCGGTGAGCACGTAGTCCACGGCGTCCCGGAGATGCCACCAGCCTCCCTCCCACGGGCTCGCGTACAACGACTTGGGCCGGAGGTCCCGATCCTCCTCGGGGAAGTCGCCCACCGTGTAGAAGTGCGGCGTCCCGTAGCGGTACAGCGCGGTCTCGGTCAGGAACGAGACCACGTTGTGGAAGCTGTTGGCGTGGTCCATGAACCCGGGGTACCAGTCGTCGAATCCCGTCCCCATGTGGACGGCGCCCTTCTGGCCCCGCTCCTCGAGCGCCGCGGCCATCGCCATTCCCACGAGGTTCACCGTGCGCCACATGAGCGGATGCACGTTCGGGCTGATGGGCTCGGCGAACGGTGGGATCCAGATCCGCGTGGGAAACGGCGAGGTCTGGTGGTGGTTGTAGAGGATCTGCGGCTCCCACTCCCGGGCCACGCGCGTGACCACCCGCGACTCGATCTGGTTGATCATATAGCCGTCGCGGTTGTTGTCGTGCCCGATGTATTTCTGGTAGAGGAACGGCATCGGGGAGACCTCGTACGACGTGCCCAGGTTCGAGGCGTACCAGTCGGAGACCATGGTCTCGCCATCGGGGTTGATGCTCGGCCAGAGGAGGAGGATCACGTTCTCGAGGATGGCGGCGATCTCCGGATCCCCATCACCCGTGATCAGGTCGTAGGCGAGCTGCATCGTGTGCTGGGCCGGCGCCACCTCCGAGGCGTGGAGGCCGCCGTCGATCCAGACCAACGCCTTGCCTTCCGACGCCAGCCGCCGGGCTTCGTCGTCACTCATGTCCCCCGGGTCCGCGAGTCGCCGGGCGATCTCGCGGTACCGATCCAGATTGCGGAGGTTGTCGGCCGACGAGATGAGCGCGATGACCATGGGACGCCCGTACGAGCTCGTCCCCACCTCGAGGAGCTCCAGGCGATCCGACGCCGCATCGAGGCGCTGAAAGTACTCCAGGGACTGCTCGTACGTCGCGAGCTTGAAGTCCGCGCCGACGCGAAAGCCGAGGACGGACTCGGGGGTGGGCACCTGGGCCTCGGCGGGCGCGAGCGAAAGGGCCGCGAGGGCCGCCACGGCTGCGAGGACGTGGGGAGCGCGCATGGTGGGGGTTCCTGCTGTGCGGTGAACTGCGGGGGGACCCGGTGGGAGACGTCGTAAGGTGGTTCACCCGGGCCCCCCGGGCCAGGGAAGGCCTCCTGCGATTCCCTCATGCCGCCCCGGGCGGCGCGCCACTCCCGCGTCGAGGAGTCTTGTGGTGAGGGGCTCCGTTGGTGAGTCTTGTTACCCGAAAACACCCTCACCCGCCCCGAGCGAGGTCCCCCACGAGATGAAGGGCACCGAACAGCCGCCCACCGAGACGGCGATCTGGACCCCGCAGGACTCGGCGCAGCTGTACGGTCTCCACAACTGGGGTGCCGGGTACTTCGGCGTCTCCGAGCGTGGAACGGTGGAAGTCTATCCGTCGGGCGACCCCGACAAGGCCATCGACCTCATGGAGGTCGTGGAGGGGCTCCAGGCGCGCGATCTCTGGCCTCCGGTCGTCATCCGGTTCTCCGGGATCCTCGAGCATCGCATGGCGCAGTTGCGCCGGGCCTTCGACGAGGCGATCGCCGAGCTGGGTTACCAGGGCCGCTACACCTGCGTGTACCCCATCAAGGTCAACCAGCAGCGGCACATCTGCGAGGACGTGCGCGACCTCGGGCGGACGATGGGCTTCGGCATCGAGGCGGGCTCGAAGCCCGAGTTGCTGGCAGGCCTCGCTCTGACGCAGGGCGTGAACGAGATGCCGTTCATCTGCAACGGCTTCAAGGACGCGGAATTCATCGAGACCGCGATTTTGGCCGCGAAGATGGGCAGGAACATCATCCCCGTGGTCGAGCAGACCCACGAGCTGGAGATGCTCATCCACTCGGCCCGGTCCCATGCGGTCACGCCCCGCTTCGGCATCCGGGCCAAGCTGGCCTCGGGCGGCATCGGACGCTGGGCCGATTCGGTGGGGTTCCGCGGGAAGTTCGGTCTCTCCGTGAGCCAGGTGCTCTCAGCGGTGGACTGGCTTCGCGAGGAGGATCTCCTCGGCGGCCTGCGCATGCTCCACTGCCACATCGGATCGCAGATCTACGACATCCGTACCGTCAAGTACGCGGTGAACGAGCTAACGCAGATCTACGTGGAGCTCGTCAAGCTCGGGGCGCCCATGGGCATGCTCGACCTGGGCGGGGGCATGGGCGTGGACTACGACGGGTCGGGCTCGGCCACCCAGTCGTCGGTCAACTATACGCCGGACCAGTACGCCATGGACGTCATCCACCGGGTGAAGTCCATCTGCGACGACGCGGGGGTGCCCCACCCCGACGTCATCACGGAGTCGGGGCGCGCGCTCGTGACGCACTCGGGCGTTCTCGTGTTCCAGGTGCTGGGCAGCCGCGTCTTTCCGTCCGAACCCGACGCCGAGCTCGTGGACCGGGCTCTCAACGAGCTCCCCGAGAACGAGGTCCCCCAGCCCCTCCTGGACCTCGTGGACGCATACCAACGCCTGGTGGAGGGGGAGAGCGACGCCAGCGAGGTCTATCAGGACGCCGAGCACGCGATGACGGAGGCGATGAGCCTCTTCAACCTGGGCTATATGAGCATCACCGCCCGGGCCGCGTGTGAAGAGCTCTACTGGGCGGTCGGCAATCAGGTGGCCGGGCGGGCCCGCGAGGAGCTCCCGGAGGACCAGTGGGACCTCCCCGACCGACTCGCCGACATCTATTTCAGCAACTTCAGTCTCTTCCAGTCGCTCATCGATGCCTGGGGCATCGACCAGGTGTTCCCCGTGATGCCGATCCACCGGCTCGACGAGAAGCCCACGCGCCGAGGGATCCTCGCCGACGTCACGTGCGACTCGGACGGACGGGTGGACCGCTTCCCCAATTCCGGGGAGCCGCAGGACTCGCTTCCCCTCCACCCCCTCACGCAGGGAGAGTTCGCCGAGGTCGGCCCCGGTGAGTACGACCCCTACTACCTCGCCGTCTTCCTCACGGGCGCGTACCAGGAGACGCTCGGAGACCTCCATAACCTCTTCGGCGACACGCACGCGGTGCACGTCGTGCTCGACGCCGACGGGAACTGGCACCTGGAAGAGGTCGTCGAAGGCGACACCGTACGCGAGGTGCTCGAGTACGTCCAGTTCGATCCCGACGACATCAAGAGGGATTTGCGAAAGGAGATCGAGGCGGCGCTCACGGCCAAGCGGCTGACGCTCCAGGAGGGCGTGAGCATGCGCCGCTTCCTGGATCAGGGAATCGACGGCTACACCTACCTGGAGTAGCACGCTGGCGTCCCGGAGGGCGGTCGCGAGCTGGGTCCTGTACGATCTGGCGAACACCATCTTCTCGATGGGCGTCGTGTCGGTGTACTTCTCGCTCTGGGTACGGGGGGAGGTGGGGGCCCAGCGCGCGGACACCGTCTACGGCAATATCACCGCGGTGTCCATGGCGATCATCTTCGTGGTGTCGCCTCTGCTCGGCGCGATGAGCGACCGCGCGCGTCGCCGCATGCCGTTCCTGATCGTGAGCACGATGCTCTGCGTCGCGTTCACGGCTCTGCTGGCCCGGAGCGGGTTCTGGGTCACCGTCGTGTTCTTCTGCCTGGCCAACGTGGCGTACCAGGCGGGCCTCCAGTTCTACGACGCCCTCCTCCCGGAGGTGAGCACGGAGGAGAACCGTGGGAGGATCAGCGGCATCGGCGTCGGTGTGGGATACTTCGGCTCCTACCTCGCGCTGGCGATCGGCCTCGTGCTCGGCGACGGCGACCTGCCGCTCGTGTTCACGGTCATCGCCGCCTTCTTCCTGGCGTTCTCGATCCCCTGTTTCCTGTTCGTGAAGGAGCGCGGCAACCCGAATCCCGGCCGCATCGGCCCGCGGATGGCGGTCGAGTCCACCAAGGAGACCATCCGCACGCTCCGGGACAGCCAGAGGTACCCCGGGCTTCTCCGCTTCCTGATCGGGCGCGTGTTCTACACCGACGCGATCAACACCGTGATCATGATCATGACGCTCTACACGGTGAACGTGGCGATGGCCACCGGGCTCTCCGAGGGAGACGGCAGGCGCCAGGCGAACCTCGTGCTGATGTCCGCTGTGACGTTCGCCGTGCTCGGGGGGTTCTTCTGGGGTTGGCTCACGGATCGCTGGGGTCCACGGCGCACGCTCAACATCGTGCTCCGGTCCTGGATGGGCGTCTTCGTCCTGGCCGCGGGCGTGGGTATCCTGGGGCTTCCCCTCCAGGCGCTCTACGCGGTGGCCGCCTGGGCCGGGCTCTCCCTGGGCGGCGTATGGGCATCCGACCGGCCCTACATGCTCCGGCTCACACCCCCGGGCCGCGTGGGCGAGTTCTATGGGCTCTACGGGATGGTGAGCCGGTTTTCGGCGATCGTGGGCCCGGTGATCTGGGCGGGAGCCACGGGGATCACGATGCAGGTCCTGGACCTCGCTCCGGCCGTGGGCCAGGGGATTTCCGTGCTCACGCTGCTCACGCTCGTGGTGGCGAGCTACGCGATCCTGCAGCCGGTCCGGGACGAGCCCAGGACATGGACCGGAAAGGATGCGCTTCCCGCGCGGGCACCGCACGCCTGAACGACGTTACCGGCCCGCCGACGGAAAAACGCGCCGCCCCGGATCGCGCGGATCCGGGGCGGCACATCGGATCGACCGTTCGGCAGGCTCGGTCGGAGCCCAGGGATCAGTTCCAGTCCGGGCGGTGCGTACGCTTACGACCGAACGGGTCGTCGTCGTCCTCGTCGTCTTCGTCCCACTCGTCCCAATCCTCGTCCTCGTCCTCGTCTTCCTCGCCCTCTTCGTCTTCCTCGTCCCAATCGTCCTCGTCCCAGTCGTCGTCCTCGTCACCCCAGTCGCCGAGGTCCTCACCCTCCTCGTCCTCGTCCTCGTCGTCTTGGTACGCGAGCACGGTGATGGGAATTGGGGGCTCCTCGAACCAGCCGGACCACCTCATCGGTATGACTCCTCCTGGCTCCGGCCTCCGGATGCCCGACCCGTATCGGGATGTCCAGGGCGCTTGGCGCGAAAGTAATCCGGGTGGGGGGGTTGTCAACCACGACGTTTTCGGCCCCATCGCTTTCGCGCGGCCGCGGATGCCGGGTCGGCGCGCGCGTCCCTCAGCGTGAGCCGCCCTGGAAGACGCGCACGGCCTCCGTGACCGTGGTCACGTGGATGGAAACGGTGTCGGCTCCCCTCACGGCGTAGCCGCCGGCCAGCGTCACGGCCACGCCGACGCCGTGATTGCGGAGCGTCTCGAGCACGAACGCGTCGCGCTCCCGCAGTCCCTCCGCGGAGACGGCGAGCCCACCGAGCTGGTCTTCGCGATAGGGGTCGGCGCCCGCGAGGTAGAGGGCCGCCTCGGGCCGGAACCGCTCGACGATGTCGACGAGGTGCTTACGCAGGGCAGCCAGGTACGCGGCGTCTCCGGTCCCGTCGTCGAGGCCGACGTCCAGGTCGGAGGGCGGCTTGTGATGGGGGTAGTTCCGCTCCTGGTGCATCGAGAACGTGAATACCCGTCGGTCGTCGGCGAAGATGCTCGCCGTCCCGTTTCCGTGGTGCACGTCCAGGTCCACGATCAGGACGCGGCTCACGGCCCCTTCCTCCAGCAGTGTCGCCGCGGCCACCGCGACGTCGTTGAGAACGCAGAACCCCTCCCCGTGACCCGGGAACGCGTGGTGGAAGCCTCCTCCGAGATGGACGGCGACGCCGTCCCTTACCGCCGCCCGAGCCGCCTGGACCGTTCCGCCGCAGCAGATCCGGCTGGAATCCGCCAGGGCGATCGAGAAGGGCACCTCGAGCAGGATGCGCTCCATCGCTGAAAAACGGTTCTCCCGGACCTTCTCCAGGTACTCCGGCGTGTGCACGAGACCGAGCATCTCGTCGGTGACGGGCTCGGCCTCCACCAGGTCGGCCGGATCGAGGACCCCCTCGGAGAGCAGCCGGTCCCGTACCATTCGGTACTTCGCGGTCGGGAACACGTGGGGCCCGATGTCCACCTCGTAGGCGGGCGACCAGATCACGACGGGCTTGGCCATGACGGGAATCTGGCGGGAATCGGTCCCATCCGCACACTGTCGCGTCCCGGTCCGAACCATATTTTTCTTAGTTCGCTCATGCTGCCCGCTCAGGCCACCGCATGCCCGACGACGCGAATCCCCTCCTTTGCGACGATTTCCGCATCCCCTTCCACCGGATCCGCGCCGGGCACGTGGAGCCCGGCATCCGTTCCGCGCTGGACGAAGCACGAACGGATGTGGAAGCCATCGCCGCCGACGGGGCGCCGCCGACCTGGGACGACACCATCGGAAGACTCGATCGCGTCCTGGTGCGTCTGACCCGCCGCCTCGCGCCCGCCTCACACCTCGTGACGGTGGTGGAGACGCCGGATCTCAGAGAAGCCTACAACGCCATCCTGCCCGAGATCTCGGCCTTCTGGTCGCGCCTCCCCCTCCATGAAGGACTGTGGAGGCGCTTGCGGGCATACGCCGCGACCGGCGAGGCCCGCGCGCTCGAGGGCTTACGCCGTCGCCACCTCGACAAGACGATCCAGGAGTTTCGGCGCGCGGGTGCCGACCTTCCGCCCGAGCCCAAGGCGCGCCTCGAGGCGCTCCAGGTGGAGCTGGCCCAACTCCAGCAACGCTTCAGCGAGAACGTGCTCGACGCCACCGCCGCGTACCAACTGCTCATCACCGACGAGGCCCGCCTCTCGGGGGTGCCCGACAGTGCGAAGCGTCGCGCGGCCGTCCAGGCTCGCGAGAAGGGTCACGAAGGCTGGCTGCTCACGCTCGATTACCCTTCGGTCGAGCCGATCCTCAAGTACGCCGACGATCGCGAGCTCCGGCGGGAGATCCATGTCGCCTACACCACGCGTTGCCACGCCGGCCCGCACGACAACCGCGGCCTCATGGCCCGGATCCTCAGATTGCGCGAGGAGCTCGCGGGCATCCTCGGGTACGCGACGTTCTCCGACTACAAGCTCGAGGACCGCATGGCCAGGACCGGTGCTCGCGCCACGGCCTTCGAGTGGGAGATGGTGGAACGGACCCGGCCTTACTGGGACCGGGACGTCGCCGAGCTCGAGGCCTTCGCCGAACGGCTGGGCATCGGTGAGCTCGAGCCCTGGGACGTCGCGTACGTGATGGAGAAGCTGCGGAGGGAGCGCTACGACATCGACGACGAGGAGCTCCGCCGCTACTTCCCACTGCACGGGATCCTCGAGGGCCTCTTCGAGATCGTGCGCCGGACGTTCGGCTTCCGGGTCGAGGAGCGCCCCATCTCCGAGGTATGGCACCCGGACGTACACTTCTACGAGATCGTGTCCGAAGACGGCCTCCACGTAGGCTCGTTCTACGCGGACTGGTTTCCACGCAAGGAGAAGCGTCAGGGCGCCTGGATGAGCGACTTCATCACCGGAGGACCCGACGGCCGCGGAGGCCTGGGGCCGCACCTGGGCGTCGTGTGCGGGAATTTCAGCCCCCCGCGGGACGGTGTTCCCGCCCTCCTGACGCACAGGGACGTGGAGACCGTGTTCCACGAGTTCGGACACCTGCTCCACCACTGCACCACGCGCGTCGAGATCGCCGCGCGGGCCGGCATCAACGTGGCATGGGATTGGGTCGAGCTTCCCAGCCAGCTCATGGAGAACTGGTGTTGGGAGCGCGAGGCGCTCGCGCTCTTCGCCCACCACTACGAGACCCACGAGAGGTTCCCCGACGATCTCCTCGAGAAGCTGGTCGCGGCCCGCCGATTCATGGGCGGGTGGGCCCAGATGCGCCAGCTCTCCTTCGGTACGGTGGACCTCGCGCTCCACGACCAGTTGGCGCCCCGCCTCCGCCTCGAGGCGGGCACCGAAGCGGATCCGGCACTGGACGCCGCGCAGGGCGAGATGGTGATGGCCTTCACGCGGGAGCATTTCGAGGCGTTCTCCCCCAACCCCCACTTCGCGGAGATCCACTCCCTTCCCTCGTTCACGCACCTGTTCGTCAACGGCTACGCGGCCGGCTACTACAGCTACCTCTGGTCCGAGGTGCTGGACGCGGACGCGTTCACACGTTTCCGCGACGAAGGGGTCTTCAATCGCGCCACGGGCCGAGCCTACGTGGACGCGATCCTCTCCAGGGGCGACTCCGACGATCCGGAGCGGCTCTTCCGCGAGTTCATGGGTCGCGATCCCGATCCTCGCGCCCTCCTGGAACGGAACCTCGGTCCACCTCCGTGATCTCGGGAACCCTCGGCTCGGGGTCCCGTACCATCCCATGACCCGTCTCCCGAGACCCCGCCCGCCAATGCGTAGGCTCGCACTCGCCGTCCTGGTCACGTTCTCGTTTCCGGCCTGCGACGAGATGTCCATGGGCGTCGCCTACGGCGACTACAACGGCATCGTCGCGGCCATGGACCCCACCCTCTGGAACGAGGTGGAAGACGACGTCTACGCGGCCCTCGAGCCCACGATGCTCACCGTGCGGCACGAGAAGACGTTCACGGTGACCTATCAGGACCCCAATCTCCCCCCGTGGCGCAACCTCCGGCGGTTCCGCCAGATCCTGCTCGTGGGCACGGGTGAAGAAGCCTGGATGCAGAACGCCATCGATCACAGCGAGCGGCCCATCGTCGGGCCGGGGACGTACCGCGTGCACGATGTCTGGTCGAGGGGGCAGCAGATCACGATTCTCGTCGTCGGGCCCGGTACGGCGGCGGACGAGATCCGCTCTCACCTGGTCGAGATCAACCGGACGCTCGACGCGCAGTACCGTGAGTGGGCCAGGAACAGGATGTTCATGAGCGGGGTGGACTCCGCGCTTGCCGACACGCTCATGGCCGTGGGCCGCTTCCAGCTCCTCGTCCCCGACGTGTACCGTTGGAGCCACGAGGACTCGCTCTACCAGTTCCGCAACGACAACCCCGACCCGTCGGAGCTGATCCGGAACGTCTCGGTCACCTGGAAGTCGCCGATCCCGGCGGACATGCAGCCCGAGGGGATCCTGGCGTGGCGCGCCGAGGTGGCGGCCCACTACTCCGAGCCTCAGGACGTCGACCTCTCCGTCCGGGAGGCGGGCCCCTTCGAGTTCCGAGGGCGCCCTGCGTACGAGATCCAGGCGATCTGGAAGAACCCTCCCGAGCTCAACTGGCCGGCGGCCGGCCCCTTCGTGACGCGAGCGGTCATCTGCCCGCAGCAGCAGCGGATGTACCTCCTGGACGCCTGGCTGTACGCGCCCGGCGAGGACAAGTACGAGTATATGATCCAGTTGGAGACGATCCTGGACTCCTTCCGCTGCGGCCCGGCGTAGGATCCGCGACGAGGTCGTCGGAGCGCCGGAGCGCCGGAGCTCCCTGCCGACGAACGAGGTGCCGGGCACGGCCCACGGAGTCCCCCGGCGAAGCCCGCGCCTCGGATTCCGCACCGCTGCGCCACTGTCGTCCGGGCGCGATTGACCACTCCGGCGACACCGCTACGTTGGCCCGTGTCCTACCGACCTTCCATGGCTTCGCACGTGAGCTTCGTCCACCTCCATACACACTCGGAGTACTCCCTTCTCGACGGCGCCAACCGCATCGACGCGCTGGTCATGAGGGCCAAGGAGTTCGAGATGCCGGCCCTGGCCCTCACGGACCATGGCTGCATGTTCGGTGCCTGGTCGTTCCAGAAGGCCGCACGCAAGCAGGGGCTGAAGCCGATCATCGGCATGGAGGCCTACGTCGCGCCCGGCCACCGACGAGACCGGTCACGCTCGGGCCACGGCGAACGGGCTTACTACCACCTCGTGTTGCTGGCCCGGGACCTCGAGGGATACCACAACCTCGTGAAGCTCTCGTCCATCGGGTACACCGAGGGCTTCTACCACCGTCCCCGCATCGATCGCGAGGTCCTCGCCCGCTATCACCGCGGGCTCATCGTCTCCTCCGCGTGCATGGCGGGCGAGGTCCCCCGTCACCTGCTGAACGACGACTGGGACGGGGCCCGTGCGGCCGCCGAGTGGTACGCGAACCTGTTCGACGGACGCTATTACCTCGAGGTCCAGGCGCACGACTCCGAGGGTCAGGCCACGGTGAACGAACGGATCTTCGCGCTCGCGAAGGAGCTCGGCCTCCCGGTGGTGGCCACCAACGACGTCCATTTCCTGGAGCCGAAGGACCACGAGGCCCACGACATCCTGCTGTGCATCGGACTCGGGAAGGACCGCGACGATCCGAACCGCTTGAGGTACGACAAGGGCCTCTACTTCAAGAGCGCCGAGGAGATCGCCCAGCGCTTCCCGGACCATCCGGAGGTCATCGAGAACACGCTCGCCATCGCCGACCAGGTGGACATCACCTTCGAGAAGAAGTACCACCTGCCGGCATTCCCCCTCCCCGACGACCACGCCGAGGAGAACGAGTACCTGGAGCACCTGGTTCGGGAGGGGGCGAGAAGGCGCTACGGCGACCCGCTGCCGACCCCTGTCCGCGAACGCCTCGACTACGAGCTCGGCGTCATCAAGGGCACGGGATACGCCGGGTATTTCCTCATCGTGCAGGACTTCATCCGCTGGGCGCGGGATCACGACATCCCCGTGGGCCCCGGACGCGGCTCGGCGGCAGGCTCGTTGGTCGCCTACTCCCTGGGAATCACGAACCTGAACCCCCTCGAACACGATCTCCTCTTCGAGCGCTTCCTGAACCCCGAGCGGATCTCGATGCCGGACATCGACATTGATTTCTGCTTCGAGCGGCGGGGAGAGGTCATCGAGTACGTGCGGGAAAAGTACGGGAAGGATTCGGTGGGGCAGATCGTCACCTTCGGCACGTTGAAGAGCCGCGCCGTGATCCGGGACGTGGGCCGCACGCTGGGATTCGAGCCCGCCGAGACCGACAGGATCGCGAAGCTCATCCCCAACACGCCCGGACAGACCTTCACCGTCCACGATGCGGTCCGGAACCTCCGGGAGGTCAAGGAGCTCTACAACCAGGACGAGCGCCACCGTCAGCTCTTCGACTACTCGATGACGCTCGAGGGGCTGGCCCGCCACGCCTCGGTCCATGCCGCGGGCGTCGTCATCGCGCCGGGGCCGCTGGACGGCTACGTGCCGGTCTGCATCCAGACCGGGAAGAATGGCGGTGAGGGCGAAGACGCCATGGCCGTCACGCAGTACGACATGACCTGCCTGGACGAGGTGGGCATGCTCAAGATGGACTTCCTCGGCCTGAAGACCCTCACCGTGATCCACGACGCGGTGACCATGGTGAAGGCCCGATACGGGCGGCTCGCCAACGCGGAGACGGGCGAAGCCTACGAGTCCATGGACGACGTACCCCTGGACGACCCTGCTGTCTACCGCATGCTCGCGCGGGGCGGCACGGCGGGCGTGTTCCAGTTCGAATCGAGCCTGGCCAACGACAAGCTCCGCTCCATGCGCTGCGACCGGTTCGACGACCTGGTCGCCACCAACGCGCTCATCCGGCCCGGCCCGCTCGACTCCGGGATGGCGGACGTCTACATCGACCGCAAGCTCGGGCGCAGGCCGATCACCTGCCCGCACCCCGACTTGCTCAAGACGCTCGAAGCCACCTACGGCGTCATCGTGTACCAAGAGCAGGTGATGCGGATCGCCAACGTCCTGGCGGGCTACTCGATGGGCGAGGCGGACGTGTTGCGCAAGGCCGTCGGAAAGAAGGACGTGGATCTCATCCAGAAGGAGCTGGCGAAGTTCGGGGAGCGCTGTGTCTCGCGAGGCGTGGATCGCACGGTCGCCAACGAGCTCATCCAGCAGATCGAGACATTCGGGCGGTACGGCTTCAACAAGAGCCATTCGGCGGCGTACTCGCTGATCTCCTACCACACTGCGTGGCTCAAGGCCCACTACCCGGCCGAGTACATGGCCGCGCTCCTCTCGTCGGTGCTGGACAAGACCGACGATGTGGTGAAGTACATCGGGGAGTGCCGCGACCTGCCCCGCTACGTACCGAAGCTCCCGGACCCGATCGAGGTGCTCCCGCCGGACGTGAACCAGTCGGGATGGAAGTTCACGGTCACGGAGGCCCACCAGATCCGATTCGGGCTGGGAGCCGTGCGCGGGGTGGGAGCGGGCGCGGTGAAGTCCATCCTCGAGGCCCGCGAGGTGGGCGGGTCATTCAGCTCGCTCTTCGACTTCCTGGAGCGGATCGACACGAGAGCCCTCAACAAGCGCGCATGCGAAGCTCTCATCGCGGCCGGCGCGCTCGATGCGTTCGGGCACCGCGCCCAGCTCCTCGCGGGTCTCGACGCCGCCTACGGAGAGGTGCAGAGCCGCCAGGCCGAGCGCGACGCGGGTCAGGCTTCGCTTTTCGGCGACGCCTCGCTGCTGCCTCGCACCGAGCCGGTGCTCCCGGAGGTCCCGGTCTGGAAGGAGCCGGAGCGCCTCGCGCGGGAGAAGGAGGCCCTGGGCTTCTTCATCTCCGGACATCCGCTCGACCGGTACCGCGAGGTGGTGCGCGCGTTCGAGCCGGTCACGTCCGCGACGCTCGGGGACTTCGCCGGCCAGCCGGTCGAGCTCGCCTGCGTCGTGACCTCGGTCTCCCGTCAGATCTCCCGCCGGGACAACTCCGAGTGGGGCAAGATCACGGTCGAGGACTTCCAGGGAACGGCGACCGTGCTCGCGTTCCGCGACGCCTGGCAGACCTACAAAGCGGTCCTCCGGCAGGATTCCGTGGTCCTGATCTCCGGCAAGGTGAGCGGCCGTGAGCGTGACGAGGAGGATCCTCCGGTATTCCTCGACAGGGCCCGGGCGCTCGACGAGGTGGCGAGCTCGGGGGACATCTGCGTGCAGATCGAGCTCGAGGCGGGATCGCAGGTGGCCGAGGCCGCCTTCACGGAGGCGAAGCGGGTCCTCGTCGCCCACCCGGGTGCCGCGCCGGTGGTCCTCCAGGTGGGCAGCGACAACGGTGAGCGGGCGCCGCGCCTGCGCTCCCGGACGCTCCGCGTGAGCCCGGACGCCGAGACGATGGGAGCCCTCCAGAAGCTGTTCGGGCGGGGCAACGTGAGACTGGTGCGCACGGCCGCTCCGGAACAAGTCCGGGACAACGGCTGGTAAGAAGCGAGAGCACGTCCGATCCTGGAGGTCTTGATGAGAATCGCAACCCTGGCCGTCCTCGCGTCCCTCCTCACGGCCTGCGGCGGCATCCGGGCCCCCGCCACCGTCCACCCGTCCTGGGAGCCGGTGTTCGGGACGTACGAGTTCATCGGCTCGCTCACCGGTCGAACCCCCGTGTCGGTCTCCGGGACTTTCGTGGTGGGCCCGGAGGGCTACCAGGTATCGTCCAACCGGGGCTCATGCCACGACCGGCTGGAGCGGCCCTGGGTAGGCCCGGAGTTCGGAGCCAGCTGCAAGGGGATCCGCGTGTCGTTCCGTCAACTCGAGAGAGGCGTCGCCGAGGACGGCACGGCCACGATCTCCGTGGAGGAGACGAGGGAACGGCAGGAATGCCGGACGGACGCCAGCGGCCAGCAATTCTGCTTCCCCGTCCTCGACGTCGTCACGGTCACCCGGGACGTCCGGGTCAAGGTCCGGCGACTCGGCGCCGGAGAGGCGTAGCGCTCGTCACAACGCGTCCTCCCCGCTCGTTCAAGCCCCAGTCGGATCCGAGAAGACGACGACGAAGGGAGGTCGAGGCTCGACTCGAGTCGGGCGAAGAGGGCGTGGTCAACGGGGAGATCCACGAGGGCGACGGCGTGAAGCGGTTCTGTCCGTGGGGAGCCAAGGTGGTGGAGCGCATCCGCTGATCCGGGCCCTCAGCGCGTCCCGTCGCCGAAGGACGGCGGGACGTCGCCGGGCCCCCGGCCCCACGTTCCACCGGGCTCCGAGGCCAACTCGAAGCGCAGCGATCCCCCGCGGGCCACGAACGCCTCCGGTAGCCAGGACTCGGAGTGGGGCAAACCCTCCACCCACGCGTGCCTCACGTATGGGAGGACGTCGGCGCCCGGCGCCTCCACCGTGAGGGTGACGCCGCCGGGACGCCGGATCTCGACCCGGGCGAACGATGGCGCGGTGAGGAACAGCTCCGCCCGACCGGGGATCCCGGGGTAGAGCCCCATGGCCGCCCACACGTACCAGGACGACATCGCGCCCAGGTCGTCGTTGCCGGGGATACCGTGGGGCCGGTCGTCCCAGAGGGTGGTCAGCACCTCCCGGACGGTCTCCTGCGTCCGATCAGGCCGACCCGCGAACAGGTACATCCACGGAACTCCCACCGACGGCTCGTTGCCCATCTCGGCGTGCAGGCCGCCGAGCCCGGTGAGCGCCCACCCGCCGTCCCAGGTGTGGAAGAACGCATCGAGCCGCCGCGTCGCGGTCGAGTCTCCTCCCATGGCGTCGAAGAGCCCTCGGGCATCGAAGGGCACCATCCACGTATACTGGGCGCTCGTTCCTTCGGCGAACCCCTCGCTGGACGCGGGATCGAAGGGCGGCCAGGATCCGTCCTCGTTTCGCTCCTGGACGTAGCCGGCCCCGGGCGTGGCCGACGGGTTATAGAGGCGGCGCCACGCGCCCGAGCGGTGGAGGAACTCCGTCCTCCCCACCTCGTCCCCGATCCGGCCGGCCAGCTGGGCCAGGCTGAAGTCGGCGATGGCGTCCTCCAGGGTCTCCCCGGCGCTCCCCCACGCGTTGGAGCCCCTGGGGAGGAACCCCAGCGTCAGCCACTTGTCCAGGGATGGTCGCTGGCCGGGACACATGACCGGGCACCCCTCCGAGCTCAGGTCCGAGAGTGTGGGCACGCGCGCGGCCCGCGCCAGCGATGCGTAGGCGTCGGCCACGTCGAAGTCCGTCCCCCCGAAGGCCACGATGCTCGCCACGGCCGGGGCCGACGCATCCCCTTCCATCACGTGCGTGGCCCCCGTGTTGTGCGTCCACCGGTCCCAGATCCCGCCGTTCTGTCGCGCCTGGTTGAACAGCGACTGCGCGATGTCGGAGGCCACGTCCGGAGCCAGGAGCGTCACGAGCTGGAGCTGAGAGCGATACACGTCCCATCCCGAGAAGTTGGCGTACTGGGCCCTCTGGGCTCCTTCCACGCGGTGGACGCGGCCGTCGAACCCGGCGTACTCCCCGTTGACGTCGCTGAAGACGTTCGGGTGGAGCAGGGCGTGGTAGAGGGCGGTGTAGAAGATCGTCCGGCGCTCTTCGGTCCCGCCTCCCACGCGGATCCTGTCGAGCACCTCGTCCCACGCCGTTTCGGCCCGGGCGCGCACCGTCGCCAACGGAGTACCCGGCGGATTCTCCGCCTCGAGATTGGCGCGGGCGTTCTCCAGGCTCACGTACGAGACCCCCACCCGGACCTGGACGGCGTCCCCTCCGTCGGGGTCGAATCCCACCCATACGCCCGAACCCTTCCCGGCCTCAGGGTATCCGTCGTCCGTGAATCCAGTGCCGCCACGCGCCGAGGCCGCGCCGGGCCGGAGGATGCCGTCCTCCCAACCCCCCATCTCGGCGAACGGCCGATCGAACTCGGCCACGAAGTGCAGCGTGTAGTAACCCCGCCGCGTTACCGGGTGGATGTAGCCACAGAAGTTCCCACTGGTCACCCACCCCGTGATCGTCCGTGACGCGGCGTCCACTTCGGCGTACGCGTCGCTGGATCCGACCTGCGAATCGGACGTGCGCACGAGCATCACGGGGCGTTCCCCGGGCGGGAACACGAAGCGGCCCGATCCGGTGCGGGCGGTCACGGTCAGCTCGACCCCAATGCCGTTTCGGAGCCGCACCTCGTACGACCCGGGTCCGGCACGTTCATTCGCGTGTCGGAAGCGCGCGACGAACATCCGGTCGTCCGAGTCGGCCGATGGCGAATAAGCCACCTCGCCGAGCCACGGCATGAAGGGCACGTCGCCCGAAGCACCACGGCATCCCGTGCCCGAGAGATGCGTGAGACTGAAGCCGCGCAGTCGTGTAGCCTCGTAGTGGTACCCACCTGCGGCCGGCCGGCGCGTCGCGTCACCTTCGGTGGTCTCCGGGCTCCAGAGCACCATCCCGAAGGGCGTCGCCGCGCCGGGCATCGTGTTGCCGCCATTGGCCGTCCCGATGAAGGGATCCACCTGGGCGGCCGGCCCTGGTGCCGGAGGCTCCTGGGCCATGGCGGGGGCACACAGGGCCGAGAGCGCGCCGGCGGTCCGGAGCGCCAGGTGGTACGACTTCCAGCCACCGAGGCGTTCCACGGCGTCACCTCGTTCGGAAGAGAGAGTCGACCTCTCCAGGATAGAGGCCGCGCGCGGGGTTGTCATGGGACCCGCGCCCATGGGACCCGCATCACCCTTTCGCTCCCCGCGCTTCCTTGAGAGACTACGAGAGACTACAGGGTGGGCCGGCCTGCAGGGCCAGGCGGCCCGGTTTTCCGTAAGACCTCCGGCGCCTCACGGGCGCCGCTCCCAAGAGGATGGCAACATGTACACGAAGATCCTGGGCGCCCTCGGCATCGAGGACGTCAACGCCGGTGGCTTCGCCGGCACGTGGATGGGATCGGGCCCGCTGCTCAAGGTGCATTCCCCCATCGATGGCTCCGAGCTGGCCGCCGTGCGCCAGGTCACGCCCGACGAGTACGACGCGGTCGTCGAGGGCGCGCGCCAGGCGTTTCTCGCCTGGCGGCGCGTTCCGGCGCCGAAGCGCGGCGACATCGTCCGCCAACTGGGGCTCCGGCTCCGGGAGAAGAAGGACGACCTGGGGGCCCTGGTCACGATCGAGATGGGCAAGATCCTCCAGGAAGGCAGAGGCGAGGTCCAAGAGATGGTGGACATCTGCGACTTCGCGGTCGGGCTCTCACGCCAGCTCTACGGGCTCACCATGGCATCGGAGCGGCCGGACCATCACATGCGGGAGCAGTGGCACCCCCTCGGCGTCGTGGGGGTCATCAGCTCCTTCAACTTCCCCGTGGCCGTCTGGAGCTGGAACGCCGCCGTCGCCGCCGTGTGCGGCGACGCCGTCGTGTGGAAGCCGGCCTCGAAGGTTCCGCTCAGCGCGATCGCGGTGACGAAGATCGCCGAGGCGGTGTGCCGGGAGAACGGCGTGGATCCGGCCATCTTCTCCCTGGTGGTGGGACCTGGATCCACCGTGGGTGACCGACTCCTCCACGACAAGCGGATCCCGCTCGTCTCGGCCACCGGAAGCATCCCGGTCGGTCGCCACGTAGCCGCAGTGGTCGGCGAGCGTCTGGGCCGCACGGTTCTGGAGCTGGGCGGAAACAACGCGATCATCGTCACCCCCCACGCCGACCTGAAGCTCGTGGTTCCGTCCATCCTCTTCGGAGCCGTGGGCACCGCAGGTCAGCGGTGCACGAGCACACGGCGCATCATCGTCCACGCCTCGATCCGCGACACGCTGGTGGACAGGCTCGTCAGCGCGTACAAGACGATCCCCGTGGGCGACCCGCTCCACGACGGGACTCTGATGGGCCCGCTCGTCGGGCAGCAGTCCGTCATGGATCTCTCCTCGGCCCGTCAGCGCGTGGTGGAGGAAGGCGGAGAGATCCTCTACGGTGGCGACTTGCTGGAAGGCGATCAGTACCCCGGCGGCCTCTACGTCACACCCTGCATCGCGGCGGCGAAGAACGAGTTCGAGATCGTTCAGGAGGAAACGTTCGCGCCGATCCTGTACATCATCGAGTACGGCACGAAGACGGCCACGCCGGCGGAGGCGGTGAACGAGATCGAAGAAGCCGTCGCGCTGCACAACGGCGTCCCGCAGGGACTCTCCTCCGCGATCTTCACCGAGCACGTCCGCGAGGCCGAGTATTTCCTCTCGCTCCGAGGCTCCGACTGCGGCATTGCCAACGTGAACATCGGAACGAGCGGCGCCGAGATCGGCGGCGCGTTCGGCGGCGAGAAGGACACCGGCGGGGGCAGGGAGTCGGGTTCGGACGCATGGAAGGCCTACATGCGGCGCCAGACCAACACGGTCAACTGGAGCACCGAGCTCCCCCTGGCGCAGGGAATCAAGTTCGGGACCGACTGAGCGCGATGACGTGACAGGAGCGGCCGAGCCCCAGAGGGGGCCGGCCGCTCCGCATCTCGGCGTCTTCGTCCGTGCCGGCCCTATTTCTTGGCCGGCGTCTCGGGCTTGACCTTCTTGATCTTCTTGGGGCGCGACTTACCGTGCGTGCCCCGACGCCGCTTGCCCTTCTCCGATCTCTGATCGCCCTTGCCCATGCGTGTCGTCCTCGGTGATCGGCCTCGTGATACGTGGCACCCGGGATGCGGCGGCCGCCGCCGGGCCCTCGACGATATCGCGCCGCGTGGCCTGCGCCAAGGCGGCGTCCACGAACGTCACCCTATGCTCGCGGCGATCCGCCTGAACTCCGCAGCCATCCTCGGTCCGGCACCCGCATCCTCGTGCTTGAAGAACACGAACGCCCGCTCCCAGTGCTGCTCGCGGATGTGCCGGACCCACCGTTCCAGATCGGCGGCCCCGTAGTCGGGCTTGCGGAGTCGCACGTATCCCCAGTCCGTCGTCGGAACGAGCGTCTCGTCGGCCTGGTCCCCCTCCGTGTCCGCCACGCAGAGCGCCGCCCCATGGCCGCGGAGCGCCTCGAACACGTCGTCCCCGTGCCAGGTCGGATGGCGGAACTCGAAGGCCGTGGGGACCTCTGCGGGAAGCAGCTCGAGGAATGCGCGGAGCCGCTCCACGTCCTTCTTCAGATTGGGGGGAAGCTGGAACAGGATCACCCCGAGGCGGAGCCCGAGCACGAGCGCGGTGTCCACGAGGTACGCGGTCTCCTCGGCCGCATCCTTCAGGCGCTTGTGGTGGGTGATCTTCTGCGATGCCTTGAGCGAGAAGCGGAACGTCCCGGGCACCCGCGACGCCCACTCCTCGAGCACGGAAGCCTTGGGCATGCGGTAGAACGTGCTGTTGATCTCGACCGCGTTCAGCCGCTGTCCGTACCAGTCGAGCATCTCCCGGGCCGCGAGATCCTCGGGGTAGAAGACGCCCTTCCACTCCTTGTAGCTGTATCCGCTCGTGCCGACATGGAGATCCAAGCGTTCCTCCGGCCCGTCGTTCGCCAGGGCGGACCAAGGTAGGACGAACCATGGCCCCCTGCCACGTCGGGACGGCGACGCGCGCAGCCTCACCTGGAATCCTCGCGAAACCCTCGGGGCGGCTCTTTCGTCCGGATGCACACCCGGCGCACGCGCTCCGGGCTTTCCACAGAGGACGAGACGCATGGGTCCAGAGATCTGGATCGGCCTCGCCGCGGTGTTCGTCAGCGGCGCAGCGCTCGGGTCGGCCGGTGTCCTGCTCATGCAGTGGGTCGCCGGCAAGGTCGGGAGCAGGCCAGCCCTCCCCCATTCCGCCGACGACCGCGAGATCGAGATGCTGCGCAACGAGGTCTCGGACCTCTCACGGCAGGTGCAGAACCTGGATGCGCGTCTGGACTTCCAGGAGCAACTCCTGAGCGGGGCCACACCCACCACCCCCCCGCCCGCACGGTTGCCGGAGCCCGACGGTGACGAGGGGTCCTGACGCGGCAGAGCCCTCCGACGTCGTGTACCTCAGTTGTGTGTCGAGAGCTCCGCGATCGTCGGATGCACCAGACGCTCGAAGTCGGCGTAGGCGATCTTGACCAGCTCGGTGTGGCTCCCGGCATTGAAGACGATGTACTCGTCCTCACGCAGATGGGCGTCCGCGAAGACCTCCATGTCCCACAGGTTGCCGAAGGGGGGCATCGCCCCGACCTCGCACCTGGGGAAAAGGTCCGCGAACTCCTTCTCCGACGCGAGCTCGACGTCCTTGGCTCCCGTCACTTCCTTGAGCCGATGGGCGCTGACCTTCTCGGGCGCCGGTAGCACGACCATCGCCATCTTGCCGTCGACCTTCACGATGACGGTCTTCGCCACTTCCCTTCCCGGCACGTGCGCCGACGCAGCGATCTCCTGGGCGGTGAAGGCAGGGGAGTGACTCACCGTCAGGAATTCGACGTGGTTGTCCTCGAGGTACTTCCGGAGTCTATCGACCGGCATGGGACACCTCCTGCCCGGAGTTCGTTCCTCAACCCATCCTACTCCGGGCCGAGGAGGCCCCTCCATAGGGAATCGGCTGAACCCCGTGTAGGGGAATCGCGGCGGCATCCCCTGCCGGCGGCCGCCGGAGTCGGGCAGGAACGCGAAGACCTACCCGCCTCCTATCGTCAGAGCAAGGCGCCCCGGCCCGAGGGGCCGGGGCGCTGGAAGGCACCTGGGGGTGGAGTCCTAACGGGCTCCCTTCTTGCGCTTCCGCGGCTTTCGCCCCTGGTTGGGGTGCTCGAGGTGCGCCCACGTCTCGCCCCGACGGAGCATATATACCGTCGAAGGAGACACGTTCAGGCGGCGTGCCCACTCGGCACCGGCGGTTCCCCACCGGCCCGCTTCCTCGTCCCAATCATCGAGGATCTTGCGGGCCTGTGCTTCGGTGAGTTCCGCGTGGGGGGAATTGGATCCCCTCAACCAGACGTTGGAACCGTACCAGCGATCCACCCGTTGGATTGGACCGCCGAGCTTGCGTCCCGTGTGCCCCAGACAGTAATGGCGGACTTGGTCCACCGAATACGCGGGATACATGCGGGCGATCTCGGCGTACAGGTAGCCCTCCTCGGCCAGTCTCCGCCACTTCATGACGAGAGCGGCATCGGGCTTGGGCATTGAATTGACCCTCCGGGGTTGGTTTCCTGCCGATCTACAGCGTCTCAATATACTTCGTTTTGCCTTGCTTATTCTACCCGAGGCGTCTACCTACGTAGCCTGTATGCCACAGCGCGACTACATACTCAGGCTGATCGAGCAGATGGGAGCGGCGCTGGTGGCGTTGCGTAACCGCATCCTGGGCCGCGGGGCGCCCTCCCTGGAGATCCGCGACGAGCTCGCGGGGCTGGCGGGCCGCTCGGGCTTCGATCTCGCTCTTCTGAGAGGCTTTTCGGGCGAGACGCTCCGCATGCTGGTCTCGCCGACGGGCGAGGTGGAGCCGGCCCGCTGCTGGCTCATGGCCGAGTTGCTCTACCTCGATGGCCTCCAGGCGCTCGCGGAGGACCGTGACGAGGACGCCAGAGAGGGTTTGAGGAAAGCGAAGCTTCTCTTCGGCCTCATCGAGCCGGGCGGCGGCATGCTCGTGGGCCTTCCGGAAGCCGGCGAGAGGATCCGCGAGATCGACGAGCGCTTGCGCTCATGATCCAGCGCCCCGGCAACGGGCCGGCGGATCAGGCTCTGAGCCGATGCGCGAACTTCTGCCGGAACTCGGCGACCTTGGGAGCCACCACCACTCGGCAGTAGGGCTGGTCCGGATGGGTACGGAAGTACCCCTGGTGGCAGTCCTCGGCGGAGTAGAAGCGGTCGAACGGCACGATCTCCGTTACGATCGGCGCATCCCAGATGCGCCCCTGCTCGAGCGCGGCGACGACCTGGCGCGCCGTATCGCGCTGCTCGTCCGTGTGGTGGAGGATCACCGAACGGTACTGGGTCCCTATGTCGGCGCCTTGACGATCCTTCGTCGTGGGATCGTGGATGGCGAAGAAGATCTCGAGGATCTCACGGTAGGGGATCACGCTCGGATCGAAGGTGATCTGGACCACCTCGGCGTGACCGGTAGCACCACTGCACACCTGCTGGTACGACGGATCGGGGATCGTGCCTCCCGCGTATCCCGAGCGCACCGCCGAGACGCCCTCGACCCGCTCGTACACGGCTTCCAGGCACCAGAAGCACCCACCTCCCAACGTCGCCTGCTCCGTGCCCACTGTCTCGCTCATGCCCACCTCCGGGGTTCGAGAGTCGCGGGAAGGGCACCTCGAGACACAGCGAACCCCGAGCGGCGCGCCGCGTTCCCAGACCTCCCGCCCCCCGAACGGTTATCTTTCATCAAGCCGTCGTGACCCTTCCGCTCCCTGGGCCGCCGGACGCTCCTTCGCCGCCGACGGCCGGAGGGTTGGTCCATGCGTTGGGCGATCGTCCCCGGAATCTTCTGGCGCGCGGGCATCGCACCGCTTCTCACCTTCGCCGCCGCGTGTGCCCTGTTCGGCCGCATCGGCCCCAGCCTCGCCGAGGACATGGACGGTCACCGCGCGCAGGTCGACCGGATGGAGGAGGCCCTGGTCTTCGGCGAGCTCGAGGCCGCGCGTGCTTCGGCACGTTGGCTGGCAACCCATCCCGACCACCCCGACCTGCCGCGGGGAATCCTCGGACCGACCGAGGATATACGGGCGTTCGCACGGAGCCTCCTCCGTTCCGACACCGCCGACGACGCGACTCGCTTCGCAGCCGAGATCGCGGCGGCATGTGGTCGCTGCCACGGTCTCGCGGGCGTCGAGCCGTCGGCGGCGCCGACCGCCGCTCCCGAGGTGGGACCCGGCCTCGCCGCGCACATGGACCGGCGCCTCCGGGCCTTGGATCTCATGTGGGACGCCCTCATCGCCGCGGACGACGAGCGCTGGGCGTCGGGCGCCTCGGCCCTCGACGAATCGTCACGCGTCGAGGACGCGGTGCGAGACAGCCTCGCGCCGTCTCTCGCCCGGAGGCTGCGCGCGCAGGCCGCCGAAGCACCCGGCGTGGCACCCACGCGGCGTGCGGAGGTCTTCGGCCGGATTCTCTCGACGTGTGCGGCATGCCACACCGCGCTCGGAGCGCGGCCGAGGGCGCCGCGCCGCTGAGTCAGCCACCCCGCGCGCGCCAGGCCAGGACGATCCCGGCCACGAGCGCGATGATCCCGAGGACGACCGCCGACACGATCACCGCAGGCAGCGTCTCGGGGCCCCCAGCCGCGACCCAGATGCCCACCCCCATGATGACGATGGCGAGGGCCACCCCGACCAGCGCGATCTCCCGGCTCGCCGACGCCGGCGATCGCGAGCGGCGCGCGGCGATCGCGAATGCCGCACGGACCTCCCGGCCCGTGACCGACGGGTGGTACTTCTCGTACTCCTCGAGCACCTTGCCGAGGAGATCGGCCAGCTCACGGGTGCGGGGCGACGGCGGATCCTGGTGGTGTGGAATCATCGGTACGTAAAGCACGTTTACCTCCGCGCTCCAGCGAGCACGTCTTCGATGATCGAGAGCGCCCGGTCCACGTCGGCGCTGGTGATGCCGAGGTACGGAACCGCCCTGACCCCGTGCCGACCGCCCGGCAGCATGTGGACACCGCGGGCGTAGCACGCTTCCACGAACGCGTTCGCGCTCATGGTCGTCACTTCGAAGCGCACGATGTTGGTCTGGACGCGATCCAGATCCACCGTCGCGCCGGACATGGACGACACGGCCTCCGCGAAGCGCCGTGCATTGCGGTGGTCCTCCACGAGCCGGGAGCGATGGTGGTCGAGCGCGTACAGGGCGCCTGCGGCGACGATTCCCGCCTGCCGGAAGCCGCCGCCGAACATCTTCTTGTAGCGCCGTGCCTTCTCGACGAGATCGCGACTCGCCACCAGAGCGGATCCGACCGGCGCCCCGAGCCCCTTGCTGTAGGACACGGTAACCGAGTCGAACGGCGCCGCCACCTCGGCCTCCGTGATGCCCGAGGCAATCGCCGCGTGCCAGATGCGCGCTCCGTCCATGTGCAGCGCGAGTCCGTTCTCATGCGCCGCGTCGGCCACCGAGTGGATCGCGTCCATGGGCCAGACGGTCCCGCCACCCGCGTTGTGCGTGTTCTCGATGCAGACGACCCGCGCCAGCGGCGAGTGGTGCGGAGGCTGGAACGGGTGCTCCACCCCGATCGCCGCGAGCACGTCGTCCCCGGAGAAGACACCGGAGCTTCCCTGCACGCGCCATACGGTCACGCCCGACAGGGCGGCCGCCGCGCCGCCCTCGTTGACGACCATGTGCGAAGCGCCGTCCATGATGGCCATGTCACCGGGATCGGTGTGGGTCTTCAGCGCGACCTGATTGGACATCGTTCCGGACGGCATGTACAGCGCGTCTTCCTTGCCCAGGATCTCGGCGGTTCTGGCCTCCAGTTCCTCCACCGTCGGGTCCTCCTGGTACACGTCGTCGCCCACGGGCGCGGCGGCCATCGCGGCGCGCATCGTCGGCGTAGGAACGGTCAAGGTGTCGCTGCGCAGATCGATCACGGAGGCTCCTCCCGATAGGGCCACGAATCCTCGGTACGCACGCTGACACTGCCGTCGAGGGCAGGGCGACGCAACCGGCGAACCGCGAAAATCCTTGACCCGACGCGGCCCGCCAACGACTTTCGACTGCGTTGGCGCTTCAGCCACGGACCCGGTGCAGGGGTCTCACTTGCTGCGCGAGCTGTCGGCGGTCGTTGAGTACGGTCCCTGTCCGCACTCCGACGAGCGACGCAAGACGGAGGGACAGGATGCGTACTGCAGGAACCGTGAAATGGTTCAACGACCAGAAGGGCTTCGGGTTCATCACCCCCGATGACGGCGGCAAGGACTGCTTCGTCCATCACTCCGCCATTCAAGCCCAGGGTTTTCGGACGCTCGCCGAAGGTGATCGAGTGGAGTTCGAGATCGTGCAGGGCACCAAGGGCCCTGCGGCCGAGAACGTCACCAAGGTCTGAGCCATCTCGCGCGAAGTCACCGGGCCGCCCATCCTTCGTGGTGAGCGGCCCGTCTTCATTCAGGAGTCGATCATGAACCGTAGAACTTGTGCATTCGTCGGTCTCGCCCTCGCTACCTCGCTCGTCGCCGGCTGCGGAGGCGAGCCTCAGGAGGAAGCGCAGCCGCAGGAGGAGGCGGCGGCGGCACCGATGGAGCCCCTCAATCCCCTCATCGACCCAGGGAGATTCACCGAGACCGCGCCCGAGACGTACCGCGTACGCATGGAGACGTCGGAGGGCACGATCGTGATCCAGGTGAACAGGGCCTGGGCGCCGAACGGCGCCGACCGCTTCTACAATCTCGCGAAGAACGGCTACTACGATGACACGCGGTTCTACCGCGTCATCCCGGACTTCATGGCCCAGTTCGGCCTGAACCAGGAGCCCGTCGTGAACTCGGCGTGGAGGGCCGCGGCCATCCCGGACGACCCGGTCGCACAGTCGAACACCCGGGGACGCGTGACGTTCGCCATGGCAGGGCCCAGCACACGCACCACCCAGGTGTTCATCAACTTCAAGGACAACTCGTATCTGGACGAGAGCGGGTTCGCCCCGTTTGGCCAGGTCGTGGAAGGGATGGATGTCGTGGATCGCATCTATTCCGGATACGGCGAGACGCAGCCCAACGGCCAGGGCGTGGACTACCAGAAGGCCTTCAGTCAGGGGACCCCGTATCTCGACGAGAGCTACCCCCTGTTGACGAAGATCCTGAGCACGACCGTGGAAACCGGAGGAGCATGACGTTGCGTCGAAGAGGATGACCTGGTCCATCCAGCTCACCCTCTGGGCCTTACCACCGATCCTCGCCCTGTTGCTCACGGCGAGGGACGTCACGTTCCTGTGGCCCCGCCATAGGGAGCTCGGGGCCCGTGCTCTGCTGACCCTCGCCGCGGCCGTCGGCACGTGGGCCCTTCTGGACCTCGTGTCGACGGCCGGTGTCTCGCTCGGCGTCAAGCTGGTGGCGGTCCGCGTCGAATACCTGCCCGCCTCCGCCGCCCCGGTGGCCTGGGTCTGGTTCGCGTTCGCGTTCACGGGCCGGCGCGCCGAGCTCCGGCGCTGGCCCATCTTCCTCCTCGTCGCCTTAGCGCTGGCCACGGCGGTCGCCGCCGTCGTGCCCGCATCCTTCCGCTGGTTCGTCCGCGAGGCCAGCCTGGCCCCCGTCGGGCGGTTCGTGGGATTGTCACTTCGACACGGCTACGGCCATTGGGCAGCCGAGGGCGTGCGGTTGGGGACCGTTCTGTGCGCCACGTGGGTGGTCTCGAAGCACCTCGCATGGGGACCGAGGATGGGCCGACGGATTCCCCTCGCGCTGTTGGCGGCCGCCGCGGCGCTGGCTCCGCCGGTCGCCCAAATCGTCTGGTGGCCCGGGGCGGAGTGGGCGGATGTCTCCTCCCTGGGGTATGCGTTCTCCTGTTCCCTGCTGGTCTGGGGCGTGGCCCGCCCGCGGATCCTCAACCTCGGTCCGGTCGACCGGGACCTCGTCCTGGACGAGCTGACGGACCCGATCATCGTCATGGACGGCCGCGGCCGCATCGTGGACGCGAACCGCGCCGCCGAGGACGTGGGCCTCGAGGCGTACGGCGACGTGCCGCTGGGGCTCGGGACGCTCTGGGCGAAGGGTCCGGCGCCGGAGGGCTCGCCGGCTCCGTGCGTCCTCCTCGCCGACGAAGGCGGGCAGATCCGTACGTTCGAGGTGACGCTCACCCGCCTGGGCAAGGGGTAAGCCCCCGGTCGGTCCGCGCTCCTCCTCCGTGACGTCACGATCCGCGAGCGCATGAGAAAGGAGCTGGAGCGAGCCAACGCCGACCTGGAGCGGCTCGCCCGCACCGATTCGCTCACGGGGCTCGCGAATCGCAGACGCTTCATGGAGGCGTTGGACCGCGAGGCCGATCGGTACCAGCGGTACCAGCGGTCGGCGTCCCTCGTCCTCCTGGACCTCGATCACTTCAAGTCGGTGAACGACACCCACGGGCACGCCGTGGGAGACAACGTGTTGCGCGAGGTCGCGGTCGTGCTCCGGTCGATGTGCCGGGACGTGGACCTGGCTGCGCGCCTCGGGGGAGAGGAGCTCGCGATGCTGCTTCCGGAAACCGGTTCGCCCGGTGCGCGGATCGTCGCCGAGCGCGTCCGGGAGCGGATCGCCGCAGCCTCCCATCGCGCTCAGTCCGGCCGGACGTTTCGCGTCACGGCCAGCTTCGGCGTCGCCACTGCCGCATCGGGCCGCAACGGCGAAGCCCTGCTCCAGGCGGCCGACGAGGCGCTCTATCGCGCCAAGGCGGAGGGACGCGATCGGGTCGTGGTCGCGACCTGACCGCGCCGGAGGTCGGCAACGGCAGCGTGAGGACGACCAGCATGGAGCCTCCTCACGTCGTCCCCTCCCCTGCGCTCCCGGGAAGGGCGGTGGCCGAACCGCCGCCCGGCTGGGTCGGCGCGAGCGTCCGGTCCTTCCAGGCCCACCACTTCAGAAGCTCCGGGTCGGGGCGAACCGTCCGGGCGAAGTAGACGGCGCAGCGGAAGACATACAGCACGCACGGGTCCTGGTGACACCCGCGCAGCTCGATGAGCCGCGCATACATCCGCTCGGGGTCCGCGCGCCGCAGATCGGGCACGTCGCGGTAGCCCAGGTCGCGCAGGTCCTCCGCGATGCTCGGCCCCACGCCGGGAATCGACTGGAGCCCCGAGCTCGGCTTGCGCCGCTTCCTCACACCGGTCATGCCTCCTCCCGCCGCCTTTCCGAGCCGTTCAGGGAAATCCGACCGTACGCTCGACGTCAATCACGGATCGAGTAGCTCCGCACGTACTCGACACCGACGTCGTCGCGCCACACACCCACGACCGCTGAGGGCGTGATGCACATGACGACGAAGGACGCCGGAGTCGTGACCTGGCCCACGAGACGCCGATCGGAGCCGAACACGTCCCACACCGGCGCGGTCGCGGGGTCCGCCTCGTACCTCCGGGCCCACACCTGCCCCTGCGACGACACGAGCAGGCGCGCATAGGCAGGGAGCTCGCCGGGACGTGCCTCGCTCTCGAGCGCCGCCAGGTAGTCCGCCCTCTGGGCTTCCGGCACCCATTCGTCCGTCATCCGACGGTAGGCCCCCACGTCCTCGTCGGAGACCAGCCGGGGCGGCCGGTCCACGCCGTAGATCTCCGCCAGCCGGCCTTCCGAGAAGACCCGGATCCGGAACGCCGATCCGCTCACCAGGTGGACTTCCTCGCCCACGCCCATGTCGAAGCCGGCGTTCGCGGTGAACGGTACCGGCACCTGGTTCCGTCCGGTCCAGATCCAGAGCGCGCCGCGGGCGCCACCGTAGGAGCGCCACGCCTGTGCGTCCACGGCCACGCGTACCAGTTCCACCGAATCGGGCAGGACCTGGCCCGGGGCCACGTCCCCCACCATGACGATCCGCGGCACCTGCCCCAGCACGGACCCGTCGGAGAACACCGTGGACAGCCGAGGCGCCGGCCTCTCGCCCGAGAGCACGCGTCCCGTCCGTGCCAGTTCGCCGTCCGGGTCGTAGACGGCGATGCGCCCGTCCGTGTCCGCCACGAACACGCTGTCTCCGGAGCGCGCTCCGAGGAGCCGGATGTACGTGAACTCCCCGGGGCCCTGACCCCTGCCCCCGCGGACCTTCCAGGGCGTGCCGTCCGGGAGGAAGATCCTCAGCTCGCCGGAC
>CAYPMO010000031.1:0-31996 GCA_964412015.1 uncultured Gemmatimonadaceae bacterium
CAGCTCCGGCGCTTCCCACCAACCGGCCGATCGAGCGGGTGGCGCTGGCCGCCGAAACCGTCCAGACGACGACGCTCGTCGAGGCGTGGCAACCTCCACATCCCGACACGAAACCCCGCGAGATGTCCGGCGGGGGCATGCGCTTCCGGGTTGCGATGGGTGGCCCCCGCACCTTCGAGCCGGGCCTCTTTATGGGGCCTCTGCCCGACGGAGGCGTCGCCTACTCCGACAGCTCGGCCTACGCCGTGAAGGTCGTGGGACCGACGGGAGCGCTCCAGCGGGTGATCCGGCGGCCGTTCCGACCCCGGCCGGTCACGCCGGCGATGCAGAAGGCCGAGAAGGAGCGCCGGCTGGCCGAACTGGAGGCCGGTGGCGGACCCCAGATGCGCATGGTGGTGGCGGGACCGGGCGGAGGGCAGGCCGGTCCGGTCGCTCAGGAACAGATCAGGGAGATGCTGAAGGGCCAGGTCGAGCAGATGGAGTTCTACCACGAGCTCCCGGTGCTGCTGAACCTGAAGACCGGCTGGGGCGGGAAGATCTGGGCGGTGCGCCGGGGCGAAGAGCCGACGGAGCCGGGCGCGATCGACGTGCTCACGCCCGCAGGTCGGTACGTCGGCACGTTCGCGGCGGGCTCGATGACGCTCCCCGCGGCCTTCGGGCCCGAGGGGCTGGTGGCATTCATCGAGCGCGACGAGTTGGACGTGCCGAGCGTGGTCGTGAAGCGGCTGCCGGCGGTTCTGCGGTAGCGGCCAGGCGGAGAGGCCGCGCGGCGGACGGCGCGGGATCAACGGCCCGACGTACGGGTGGGGGACGCGGCTGCGGGCGCCGTTCCTTTCGCCTCCTGGCGTGCGACCGGAGCCGTGAATAAGCTCGGGGTGACTACCCCGACCCTCGCCGGAGAAACCGCGTGCGCACCACCTCGTCGTCCCTCCCCACGGTCGTCGCCGTAGCCCTGTTCCTGGCGTGCGCGTCGTGCGGTGGAGGGGGTCCGGACGCGACGGCCGACGCGGGCGGCGAGGGTGGGGTGCGCCCTGCGATGCGTGTGGCGCTCCTGACGTCGGGCCCCGTGAGCGACGCCGGCTGGTACGCGGGCGCGTACGAGGGGCTCCTGATGCTGAGGGACTCCCTCGGTGCCGCCGTGAGCCACCAGCAGACGCGTACCCCGGCGGAGTTCGACGAGGCGTTCGTGTCGTTCGCCTCGGCCGGCTACGACTTGATCTTCGCGCACGGGTTCGAGTACCAGGACGCCGCCATGAGGGCGGCGGAGCGCTTCCCGGGCGTCACGATCGTGGTGAGCGGAGGCGGCAAGGTCGCGAGGAACGTGGTCCCGCTGATCTTCACGCTCGAGGAGGGGAGCTACCTCGCTGGCATGGTCGCGGCGGGGATGAGCCGATCGAGGGTCGTGGGGATGGTCGGGGGTGTGGCGATTCCCCCGGTGCGGGGGACCTTCCGCGCGTTCGAGGCGGGAGCGCGCGCCGTGGACCCCGGCGTGCGCGTGCTCGAGGCGTTCATCGGCAACTGGGATGACGTAGGGGCCGCCAAGGAGGCGGCGGTGGCACAGCTCCGCCAGGGAGCCGACGTCCTCATCCACAACACCGACGCCGCGTCGTTCGGTGTCTTCCAGGCGGTGCGGGACGCGGTGCGGGGAGGCTCCACCGCGTGGGGGCTCGGCATGAACCGCGACCAGGCCGACGTAGCGCCCGACGTCATCCTGGGGAGCGCGGTGATCCATATCCCTCAGGCGTTCCTCGAGACCGCGCGCGCGTGGCAGGTCGGCCACCTCGGCGCCGAACCGGTGTACGCGTCGGCGAGCGAGGGCGTCATCGACTTCGTGGTGAATCCGGCCCTCGCGGACCGCATCCCGACCTCCCTCATGCAGGCGGTGGAGGAGGCCCGCGCCCGGATCCGCGAGGGCGATCTCCAGGTTCCGCGCGTGCCCTTCGTGGAGGGTGAGCCGGGGGTGTCGTGACGGCAACGCTCGCACGCCTCTCGGGGATCACGAAGCGCTTCGGAAACGTCACCGCGCTGGACGGGGCCGAGCTGATCGTCACGGCCGGCGCGGTCCACGCCGTGCTCGGAGAGAACGGTGCGGGGAAGACCACGCTGCTCGGAGTCCTGGCGGGCATGGTGGTCCCCGACGCGGGCACGATCGAGATCGGCGGGCGTGCGCTCGCGCTGCGAGGGCCGCGGGACGCGTGGGCCGTGGGGGTCGGGATGGTGCACCAGCACTTCACGCTCGTGCCGGCCCTGACGGTCCTCGAGAACCTCGCGCTCGGCCGGCACCGGGGCACGCCGGGCTGGAGGCTCCCGCGCGATGTCCGCGGCGAGGCGAGCCGGCTCATGGAGCGCACGACCCTGTTCGTTCCCCTCGACGTGCGCGTGGACGAGTTGGGAGTGGGGAGCCTCCAGCGGGTCGAGATCCTGAAGGCCCTGCTCCGGAGCCCCCGTGTCCTCGTGCTCGTGACCCACAAGCTCGACGAGGCCCTGGGGGTCGCCGACCGGGTCACGGTCCTCCGCGGCGGCGCCACCGTCCTGACCGCTTCCGCCGCGGAGGTGGGCGCCGGCGAGCTCGTGCGCGCGATGGTGGGGGAGCGGGAAGTGGACGGCGCGGCGGTGGGTCACGGAGTGGGGCGGGCCGAGGGGGCCGGAGAGGAGCCAGGACAGGAGGTCATCGCCGCGCTGCGTGACGTGAGGGTGCGGGGCGCGCGCGGCGAGTGGGCGCTGGCCGGGGTGTCGCTCGACGTGCGGCCGGGGGAGATCGTCGGGATCGCCGGTGTGGAGGGGAACGGCCAGAGGGAGCTCGCACGTGTCCTGGCCGGCGTGACCGAGCCTGATGAGGGGACCGCCCGGATCCCGGCAGGGGTGGGGTTCATACCGCAGGACCGCACGCGCGAGGGGCTCGTGCCGGACTTCGATGTCACGTCGAACGTCGCGCTCGCCCTTCATGGGCGTGCGGAGTACCGGCGTGGGCCGATGATCCGCTGGGGTGCACTGCGGGAGCGCGCCGGGGAGCTGATGCGCTCGTTCGACGTCCGCGCGCGTGGCCCCGACGTCCCGGTCGCGACGCTCTCGGGAGGGAACCAGCAGCGGGTGGTCGTCTCGCGCGAGCTCGCCATCGCGACCGCCCTTCTGGTTGCCGAGAACCCGACGCGGGGCCTGGACGTGGCCGCGTCGGCGTTCGTCCACCGGGAGCTCGAGCGGATCGCGGCCGAGCCCGGCGGGCCGGGTGTGGTCCTGATCTCCACGGACCTCGACGAGGTGCTCGCGCTGTCGCACCGCGTGTTCGTCATCGCACGGGGTCGGTTGAGCGAGGTCCCGAGCGGGGGGCGGACACGCTCGGAGGTCGGGGCGCGCATGCTGGCGGGCACGCATGGCTGAGTGGCGACGGGCGCTCCCGGCCGCCGGCGCGGTCCTCGCGCTGGCCGTGACGGCCACGGCGGCCGGCGTGATGCTGTGGGCCGGCGGATACGATGTGTTCGAGGCGTTGAAGGCTCTGGTGGGGGGGGCGGTAGGCAGCCGCGACGTCGTGCTGTCGGTGACGCTGGTGCGCTCGGTTCCGCTCATCCTCACCGGGCTCGCGGTCGCGCTGGCGTTCCGGGCGGGCGTCTGGAACATCGGGGCCGAGGGTCAACTGTACGCCGGCGCGATCGCGGCGGCTTGGGTGGGGATCGCGGGGGGCGGACTTCCTGCTGCGGTCCTCGCTCCGGCCGTCCTGCTCGCTGCGGCCGGCGCGGGAGCGGCCTGGGCGGCGCTGCCCGCTGCGATGAGACTCCGGTTGGGCGTCGGGGAGGTCATTACGACGCTCCTCATGAACTTCGTGGCGGTGAACCTCGCCGCCTACGTGGTGCACGGACCGCTCCAGGAGGCTCGTGGTGTGTTTCCGCAAACCGACCCGGTCGCCGAGGCGGCGCGCCTTGCCGTGCTGGTGGAGGGGACGCGTCTCCACGCCGGGCTCGTGCTGGCGCTCGTGCTCGCGGCCGCCCTGTGGGCCGTGCTGCGTCTCACGCGCTTCGGCTTCGCGGTGGGGGCGGTGGGTGCCTCGCCGGAAGCGGCGCGCGTGGCGGGCCGGATGCGACCGGGACGGGTGGTGCTGGTGTCGTTTCTCGCGTCGGGTGCGCTTGCGGGCGTGGCCGGCGGCGTGCAGGTGGTGGGTGTGACGTTCGCGCTCTACGAGGGATTCTCGCCCGGCTGGGGATACACGGCCATCGCGGTTGCGCTGCTCGCGGGGCTCGACCCAGGTGCCGTGGTGATCACGGGGCTCTTCTTCGGGGCCCTCGAGGGCGGCGCCGGCGCGATGCAGCGCGTCGCCGGCATCCCGTCCGCGTGGGTGAACGCCGTGGTGGCCCTGGTGATCCTCTCCGTGCTCGCGGTGGACCGGGCGCGCCGCTGGCGGGGCCCGATCCCCGCTCCCGTGCGCGCGAGGCCCATCTCTTCGGCGGGGGCCGAACCGTGACGGAGACGGCGGCGTTCACGGCGTTCCTCGAGGCGGCCGTGAGGCTCGGTGCCCCGCTCGCCCTGGCGGCACTCGGCGAGACGATCACCGAGCGCAGTGGCGTCATCAACATCGGACTCGAGGGTTCGCTCATCGCGGGGGCGTTGGGAGGGACACTCGGCGCGCTCGCCTTCGGGAGCGCCGGCCCTGGCGTCGTGGCGGGCGCTGCGGCCGGGATGGCCGTGGCGCTGGTGTTCGCCACGTTCTCGGTCGGGCTCGGCACCGACCAGATCATCACGGGGACCGCGGTGACGCTCGGAGGCCTCGGGTTCACGGGGGTCCTGTACCAGGCACGCTTCGGGGCGACGGGGGCTGCGCTGACGCTGCCCACCCTGGCGAGCCGCCCGGTTCCGCTGCTCGCGGATCTCCCCGTGGTAGGGCCCGCGCTGTTCGCGCAGGCTCCCACGACGTATTTGGCATACGTGCTGGCGCCCACGCTCTGGGTGTTCCTCCATCGGACCGGATGGGGCCTCGAACTCCGCGCGGTCGGCGAGGAGCCGGGAGCCGCGGAGGCGGCGGGCGTCCGCGTACGGCGCGCGCGGTTCCTCGCCGTGCTGTTCGGCGGCGCGCTGGCCGGCGTGGCCGGGGCGCACCTCGCGCTGGCCCACGCGGGGACGTTCGCCGAGAACATGTCGGCGGGCCGAGGGTTCATCGCGATCGCCGTGGTCGCGCTGGGGCGCTGGAATCCTGTCTGGGTCCTGGTGGGGGCGCTCCTGTTCGGCGCGGCGTCGGCGCTCCAGTTCTTCCTGCAGACGCTGGGGCTCGGCCTTCCGTATCAGCTCTTTCTGGCTCTGCCCTATCTGCTCGCGCTCGCCGCGCTGGCGGGATGGGTGGGACGGGCCCGTTCCCCGGCGGCTCTCGCGCTTCCCTGGCCTCCCGCGCGGAGGGACGACTGACCGGCACGGACGACGGACTGGCACGGACGACGCACCGGGCGTGAGGGTGCCGCGGAACGATCCAGCGTGTCTGCGGGTTGGTGGGAGGCGACGGCATTCGGTCCCGGCCGACCAGGGCGCTCATGCCGCGACCTTCCAGAGACGGAGCTGGAGATGGGATACGGACGGACTCTCGGCACCATACTTCTCCGGATCGCCGGTCGGCCGGCCTTCGCGGCCGCCATCCTCACCGTTGGCCTTCCCACCCCGATGGTGGGCCAGCCGCTCGAGGGGACCGGCATCGTGGCGACCGGCCTGCTCCTCCGCCGACTCGACGGCGTGAAGCGGGTCCTCATGATCGGAGCGCACCCGGACGACGAGGACACGAGCCTCCTCGCCGAGCTGTCTCGTGGGATGGGCGCGGAGACCGCCTACCTCTCGCTCACGCGTGGTGAGGGCGGGCAGAACCTGATCGGACCCGAGCTGTGGGACGGACTCGGGATCATCCGCACCGGTGAGCTGGAGGCGGCGCGCCGGCTCGACGGAGGCCGGCAGTACTTCACGCGGGCGTTCGATTTCGGGTTCTCCAAGCGGGTGGACGAGGCGCTGACGTTCTGGCCCAGGGAGGAGCTGCTCTCCGATGTCGTCTGGGTGATCCGTACGTTTCGCCCTCAGGTGGTCGTCGCCGTGTTCAGCGGCACCCCGCGGGATGGACACGGCCACCACCAGGCGGCGGGCATCATGACGCGCGAGGCGTTCGAGGCCGCGGGGGATCCGGCACGCTTCCCCGAGCAGCTAGGCTGGGGTGTCGAGCCCTGGAAGCCCTCGAAGCTCTACGGCGGCGTGTGGCGCCGCCCCTCCGAGGCGAGCGTGCCGCTCCGGCTGGGCGCGTACGACCCGCTGCTGGGCCGCTCACTCCTCCAGCTCGCGATGGAAGCGCGGAGCTTCCATCGCTCCCAGGACATGGGGGCGGCGCAGCCGCTCGGCCCGCGCGCGTCGGGGCTGCGCCTGGAGCGCGGGGGCGGCGGACGCGAAGGCGACGACGGCGTGTTCGCGGGTGTGGACACGACGCTCGCGGGCGCGGCCGCGTCTCTCCCCGAGCCCGCGGCCTCGCGCACCCGGGAGCACCTCGAGGCGTACCGCGCGGCGGTCGCGCGAGCCCGGCTGGCGTTCGGCGGCGCGGACCCGTACGCCGTGGTCGCGCCGCTCACGGACGCGCTGGACCGCCTGCACCGGGCGGAGACCACGGCCGGAAGCGCGGCGGATCGGGAGCTCCACGCGGTGCTCGCCGAGAAGTCGTCGCTCGCACGGAGCGCCCTCCTCGCCGCCGCGGGCGTGGTCCTCGACGTGCGCGCCGCCGACGACCTGGTGACGCCGGGCCAGACGGTACGGGTCACGGCCCACGCGTGGAACGGCGGACCGGTCGCGCTGCGCGACGCGACCGCCGCGCTCCGCGTGCCGGACGGTTGGCGCGCGGCCCTCGTAAGCGCCGAGGGCGTCGGTCCCGACGGAAGCCTCGCGCCCGGCGCCGTGGCGTCGTGGGTGTTCGACGTGACCCTTCCCGCCGACGCGGCGCTCTCGAAGCTCTATTACCTCCGCCGACCCAGGGACGGCGCCTGGTACCGCTGGCCGGACGAGCCGGCCCTCAGGGGCCTGCCGCGGGATCCGGCCCGCGTGCGCGGCGTCTTCGCGTTCGACGTGCCGTCGGACCAGGAGGTAGTGCCCGTCCGGCAGGAGGTGCCGTGGCGCTACGTGGGCGTGAACCCTGCGCGAGGCGAGTATCGCCGGCCGGTGCTGGTGGTGCCGCCCGTGTCGGTCTCGGTCTCGCCCGCCGGCATGGCGTGGCCCGGGGCGCGCTCGGAGCCACGCGCGCTCACCGTGACGCTCCGGACCGATTCCCCCGACGGGAACCGAGGCGTGGTACGCCTGATCGCCCCGGAGGGGTGGACGGCGTCGTCCGACGAGATGTCCTTCGAGCTCGCGGGCGAGGGGGCCACACGCTCGTTCACATTCGAGGTGAAGCCGGCCGCGGGCTTCGAGGAGGGCGAGCACGTCTTTCGGGCGGAGGCGATGGCGTCGGACGGCACGCGCTACTCGGAGGGCTTCTCCATCGTGGATTACGAGCACATCGAGCGCGCGGCGCTGTTCGCCCCCGCCGAGGCGAGGATAGCGGTGCTCGACGTCCGCGTGGCGGATGAGCTGCGCGTGGGCTACATCATGGGAACGGGCGACGACGGGCCCGAAGCCGTCCGGCAGGTGGACGCCGAGGTGACGCTGCTCGACGCCGATGCCGTGCGATCGGGGGACTTTTCGGCCTTCGACGTGGTCGTCGTCGGCGTGCGGGCGTACGAGACGCGCGCGGACCTCCGTGCCGCCAACGCCCGTCTTCTCGACTACGCCCGCGGCGGGGGGACCGTGATCGTGCAGTACAACCAGTACGACTTCCCCCGTGGTGGCTACGCGCCCTACGCGGTGAGCATGGGCCGGCCGGCGGCGCGCGTCGCCGAGGAGGACGCCGAGGTCACGGTGCTGCACCCCGACGCGCCCGTCTTCACCACGCCCAACCGCATCGGGCCGGGGGACTTCGAGGGGTGGGTGCAGGAGCGGGGACTGTACTTCCTCTCCGAGTGGGATGACGCGTTCACGCCGTTGATCGAGATGCATGACGTCGGGGAGGAACCGAGCCGCGGGGCGCTCCTGGTGGCACCCGTGGGAGACGGAGTGTACGTGTACGCGGCCCTGTCGTTCTTCCGGCAGTGGTCGGCGCTGGTGCCCGGCGCGTACCGGCTCTGGGCCAATTTGCTGTCCCTCGACGCGGTGGCCTGGCGGAGGTTCGGGACCACCGGCGAACGAGGAGCGCGCGCGGCGTCGGACGGCTAAGCCTCCTCCGATACCCTCGATGGCGTGATGCGACCGAGCGCCAACCCGACACCCAGCACGGTCAGGGCACCGATCACGTTGTGCCACAGGAAGGAGATCTGCGGCGCGCCGAACGTGACGGCGGCCACGACGCCCATGCCGGCGATCAGCCCGAAGAACGCGCCCACGCCGCGCGCGGAGGGCACCATCGCCAGGAGGAAGACGCCGAGGATCGAGCCGTAGAAGAACGACCCGAAGCGGTTCACGACCTCGATCAGCGATCCCAGGCTCGCGGCGTAGGTCGCCACCACGCAGGCGAAGAGGCCCCACGCGCCGGTCGCCCACTTGGACACCGCCAGGAAGTGCGCGTCGGACGCCTCGGACCTGACCCAGCGCCTGTAGAAGTCGATGACCGTCGCGGTGGAGAGCGAGTTGAGCTCGGCGGCGATGCTGGACATCGCCGCCGCCAGCACGCCCGCGATGAAGAGCCCGGCCAGGCCGATCGGAAGCTGGTCGAGGACGAATCGCGGGATGATGTAGTTCACGTCCGTGGACGGCTGGCCCGTGACGTCCTCGGCCAGCGCGAGCGCCTCGCCCCGGATGGAGTCCACCCGTGCGTCTCCGGCGAGGAAGCGATCCATCGCCACCCGGCCCAGGGGTCCGTCCGGCGCTTCGGCGGCCGCCAACGCCGCAGCCTCGCGCTCCGTGAACGCGTCGGCGAAGCGCTGCTCGAGCCCCGCGTACTCGGCCGGTCGCTCCGAGCGCACTTGTCCTTCGTGCGCTGGATTGAACAACAGGGGCGGCGCCTGGAATTGATAGAAGACGAACACGAGCACGCCGACGATCAGCACGAGCGCCTGGAGGGGGATCTTCCAGTACGCGCTCATGAGCAGCGAGCTGCGCGCCTCGTCCACCGATCGGGCCGTCAGGTAGCGCTGCACCTGGCTCTGGTCCGTGCCGAAGTACGAGAGCATGAGGAACGTCCCGCCCAGGATCCCCGACCAGAACGTGTACGTCTCGTTCAACGTGAACGAGAAGTCGAACGCCTTCAGGCGCCCGGTGGCGCCCGCGATGTGCAGCGCGTCGTCGGGGTTCACGGGCAGCCGCACGAGCAGCACCACGACCATGGCTATGAGCGCGCCGACGATGAGGACCATCTGCTTGACGTCCGCCCAGGTCACCGCCTGCACCCCACCGATCATCGTGTAGATCACCGTCGGGATCCCCATGAGGGCGACGGACCATGCCAAGTCCCACCCGAAGACGGCCGAAAAGACCACGGCAGGGGCGGAGATGATCGCCCCGCAGGACATGCCGCGGGAGAGGAGGAACAAGAACGCGGTGAGCGAGCGCGTCCTGGCATCGAAGCGCCGTTCCAGGAACTCGTACGCCGTGAAGACCTTCGCTCCGTGCAGGAACGGGACGAGCGTCACACCCAGGATGACCATCGCGAGCGGAAGCCCGAAGTAGAACTGGACGAAGCGGATCCCGTCCGAGGCCCCCTGCCCGGTGGTGCCGATCAGAGTGACGGCGGAGAGCTGCGTCGCCATGACCGAGAGGCCCACGGCCCACCACGGGAGGCTGCGGTTGGCGAGGAAGTACCCCTCGATCTCGCGGGTGCCCTTCGAGCGGCGCACGCCGTCCACCACGACGTACATCAGGTACGCGACGACGATGAGCCAGTTGACGGGGTGCACGTCGTTACCCGCCGTAGTGGGCCTGCAGCGCCCACAGGAGGATCAGCGTCACCACCTGGATCGCGAGCACGCGGACGAGGGTGACGCGGAAGGTCTGCTTGCCGGTGGGCGGCATGTCGGGTCTCCTGCGGTTCGGGAGGGTCGGCGCGCGTGGCGCCCTGGCCGGGCCGGCCCCCAGTGTCTCCGACCGGGCGCCCCAGCGCAAGCTTCGGTTCTCCCGCCCACGGTTCTCCCGCGCCGCGGATGTCACGTTCTTGGGCGCCGGCTCGTTCGTGGTCGGAACGAGTATCCATGGACGAAACAGCCTGGGAAGGGATACGGACGATGCTGACGATGAGGCGGGAGACGTTGGGCGTGCTCGGGGCACTGCTGCTCGCGATGGCCGCGTGCGACGATTCCACGGGGCCGGAGGGCGCGCGGCAGGACGCGCTGCTGACGTCGTCCCAGGACATGACGCTCCGTTACGGCGAGGAGAAGGCCATCGGACAGAGCGTGGTGCGTCTCTCGTTCGGCCAGGTGATCGAGGATTCCCGCTGCCCCATGGACGCCGTGTGCGTCTGGGCCGGAAACGCCCAGGTCGAGCTCGGGATCCGGGCCGGGATGGGGCCCACGTACGCCCTGCGGCTGAATGCCGACCTGGAGCCGCGCTCGGCCGCCTGGAACGGCATCCGCGTGTCGCTCCTCGAGGTCCAGCCCTATCCGCAGGCGTCGGAGCCCACCAAGATCGAGGACTACTCGGTGAAGGTGCGGCTCGAGCCGGAAGGGAAGTGAACCGGTAGAGAGAGAGGCCTGCCGGGAACGGGTCGCGGCCGGTGCCGCGGCCCGTTCGGTTTCTTCATCCCCAGAACAGCACGAGATCCTCGACGCGCACGTCGGTCTTTTCCAGAGGGACCTCCACGCTCGTGATGGACCGCGCCGCCTCCTCCCATTTGCCCCACCCGGCCTCGAGGTCGCTTGCGAGATCGTCCTCGAGCGCGCGGATGGCATCGTCCGCGTCCTCCACCTTCTCCGACGCGCTCTGGAGGCGCTCCTGGGTGCGCATCGTCTGGGCGCGCCTGGAAGCGACTCCCGACAGACTCCGCACGCGCCGGCGCCCGCCCAGGAAGAGCGAGAGAACCTCGCCGGCGCCCGCCACGACCTCCTGCTGGCGGCGGGTGCCCACGTCTGTCCGGAGCTCGCGCACCCTCCGCTCCGCCTGGGCCCTGCGGTCCCGGGCGGACTCCAGACGCTTCCGATAGCGATCGCGCAGCTTGGCCGCTTCCCCGTCCGCGGCATCCTCGGCTGCCCGGAGGCACCGCTCGCGGAACGCATCCTCACTCTCCCCTACGCGGGAGAAGAGCTTCAGCGGTTCGTTGCGCCAGAGGGTGAGCGTGCGCGACCGGTAGAGGTGGTCCTCCATTTCCTTGCGGAGCGCCCGAAAGAGCGCGGCCTTGCCCAGCGGTGCGTCGGGCATGGCGAACATGGCCCCGCCCGGAGGCTCCTCTCGGAAGTCGCGTTCGTCGTAGTCCACGCTCACGGCGTCTTCGGGCCGAGGGTGGGCACCCAGGGGATAGAGCACCGACTCCCACTCCTCCTCGTGGCGGAGCCCGGCTCGCTCCTCGTCGAAGACGAGGCGCACCCGCATGGCGACGCCGGCTCGCAGCGCGCCGCCCGCGCATGCCCCGACCGTCCCAGCCCAGGCGGCGGCGGCGTCCAGGTACCGGACCGGGACCTCGGCGGTCACGCGCGGCGCCACCGGGCTCCCGTCGGCGGCCGTCTGTGCGGTGGCCCGGGCGGCGGGCGATTCCGCCTCGGTGCCCGATCCCCGCAGCCGCACGATCTCGGCCCGGGTGAGCGGGCCCCGCAGGTACGACATGGCCCACCGTGACGTGAACAGACCGGGCTTGCCGGTCCCGGCGGACCTGAGCAGGAACTCGCGCTTGCCCAGCTCCCCGATGCGCGCGTCCCACGCGGCCACGTCCACGTCTCCCGCCGCCGAGCGCAGGGCCTCGACGATGCGGGCTTTGTCCCGCTCGGTCTGGAGGCGCCCCACCATCCAGGTGCCCGCGTTGGACATCAGCTTGTAGTCGAGGTCCACCGGGTTCTGCGTGGCGACGACCAGCCCCACGCCTTGGGCCCGAGCCTGCTTGAACAGCGTGAGCAGGGGCCGCTTGGACGGAGGCTCCGCCGTAGGGGGCGCCAGACCGAAAACCTCGTCCACGTAGACCAGCGCTCGGAGATCCGACGTCCCGGGCTGCCTCCGCATCCATGTCACCACCCTCGAGAGGAGGAGCGTCACGACGAACTGGCGCTCGGTATCCGAGAGGTGCGCGAGGTACACGACCGTGGCCCGGGGTCGCCCGTCCGGCGCGCGGAGGAGCCGGTCCACGTCGGCCGGCTCGCCCTGCATCCATTCCGTGAAGGAGGGAGACGCCATCAGCCCGTTCAGGCGCATCGCGAGCGCGGTGCGGTCCCTGGCGGGGAAGAAGGCCTCCAGCTCGAATACGCCGAGGCGCCGGATCGGGGGCTCCTGGATCTGCCCCAGCAGCGTGGCGAGGTCCAACCCGCGGCTTTCTCGCCACGCATGCTCCACAAGGTTGGACAGCAGGATGTGCTCCCGGCTGGTGAGCGGGTCGGCTTCGATGCCGACGAGGATCAGGAGGCCGGACACGAGTCCCTCGATCTCCTCGCGGAGCGTCTCCCCGTCCTCCTCCCAGGAGCCGTCCGGAGCCGAGAGGTCTCCCAGCACGTCGAGCGGCACGCCCGCCGTGGACCCCGGAGTGAGGATGTGCACGTCCACATCGCTCCGGAACCGACGGAGGTCGTCGCCCGAGAGGCCGGACGCGGTCAGCCCGCTCCGCCAGGTCTCGGCGGTACGTGCCGCCAGCTGCGCCGGCGACATCTTCTCCCGTGCCGCCTGGCCGGCGTCCACCCACGGCTCGAAGTCCGCCGGGGCGAGGTCGGGGAACATGAGGGCTAGATTCCCCATGTCCCCCTTGGGGTCGAGGATGAGCGCCGGGATCCCGGCGCGGAGCGCCTCCTCGAGGAGGACGATGCCGAGCCCGGTCTTTCCGGAGCCGGTCATCCCGACGATCACGCCGTGGGTCGTCAACTCGTGAGGCGCGATCTCCGTCCGCCTGTCCAGGGACTTCCGGGTGGATGCGTCCAGGGGTCGGCCGATGTAGAGCGCCTGTCTGCCCATGTTCAGCTCCCCGCGCGCCGCGGCGCGCAGAACCCTCCATCGTTCGTGCACCCGGGCTCGCGGAGCGTGCGCTCGAAGAGCTCGAAGATCCGCCGATACTCGTCGGTCCACGACGTCGGCTCGACGAAGCCGTGATTCTCCACGGGGTAGGACATGAACTCCCAGTTCACCTTGCCGAGCTCGATGAGCCGCTGGGCCAGTCGCACCACGTCGGAGAAGTGCACGTTCGTGTCCACCATCCCGTGCAGGATCAGCAGGTGCTGGTCGGGCCGGAGGTCGTCGGCGAAGTAGATCGGCGACGACTTCTCGTACGCCTTCTCGTCGTTCTGCGGCAGGTTCAGGATGTCGCTGGTGTAGCCGTGGTTGTAGTGCGCCCAATCCGTCACCGAGCGGAGCGCCGCACCGGACTTGAAGGTCTCGCCGGCCGTGAACAGCCCCATGAGCGTGATGAACCCGCCGTACGAGCCTCCGTAGAGCCCGATGCGCTTCGCGTCCACGCTCTCGCTCTCCACGAGGTACCGCGCCCCGTCCACCTGGTCGCTCAGGTCCTTACCGCCCATCCAGCGATAGATGGCCGTTCGCCAGTCCCGGCCGTAGCCCGCCGAGCCTCGGTAGTCCACGTCGAGCACCGTGTAGCCGGCGGCTGCCAGGAAGTGGTTGAACATGTACTCTCTGGAGTACGACGACCAGTAGTTGTGGACGTTGTGCAGGTAGCCTGCACCGTGGACGAAGATGACGCCCGCGCCGTTGGGTGAGGCTCCCATGTCGCGCGGCCGGTAGACGCGCGCGGGCACCATCGTGCCGTCCTGCGCGCGGAATCGGACGATGTCGGGACGGATCCACGGGAACGACGCCCACTCCGCCGTAGGGGAGGTCGTCACCTTGGTCATCTCGGCCGGCCGGCGCGCGTCGGACAGGAACAGCTCGGCCGGACGGTCGGCCACGTCGTGAAGGAAGGCGAAACGGCGCCCGTCCGGCGACGGGTACGCCTGATAGCGGCCGGAGCCCTCCGTGACGGCACGTCGCTCGCCCCCGTCGAAGTCCATCGACCACACGTGCTGGTTGAACGGCGACCCTTCGTTCGTCGTGAGCAGGAAGCGTGAGCGGTCCTCGGGGATCTCGACCTCGAGGACCTCCCACTCACCGGTCGTGAGGGCTCGCTTCCCGGCGCCGTCGGCCGCGATCTCGTAGAGGTGCGCGAACCCCGTCTCCTCACTCACGAATGCCACGCGGTCCGTGCCGGGGATGAACGTCACGCACCGGCCGAAACACGGGCCTCCCACCCACGCATCGTCGTGCAGATGATCCAGGAGCGTGCGCCCCGCGGAGGCCGCGTCCACCGACCAGAGCCAGCGGTCCTTGTTGTCGTACGCGACGGCGAACAGGAACGCCTTCGTGCCCGCATCGTTCCAGCCGGCGTTGACGACGCCGGGCTTCACCTTGCCCTCGTACCCCTCGGGCGCGACGTCCAGCCACGTGATCGTGCCGGTGGCCGTGACGAGCAAGCCGACGCGGGACTCCCCCTGGACATCGCCGACCTTCGTGCGGCCGCTGATGTTCCGTGTGTACCCGTCCGCCGTGACCCAGTCCGGTACAATCGTGCTCTTCGCGTCCTGGGCCTGCTTGGCGACGCGCACGAGGACGTAGCGGCCGTCGCGGGTGGGCCTCAGATCCTGGACGCGCTCGTCGCGGTCGATGTGGACGGTCTTCGGCTCCAGGGAGTCTGCGGCCGCTTCGCGCGCCTTCCGGGCCTCCTCGCGGGCTTTCTCCCTGCGGATGTGCTCGAACAGCTCGAGCTGCTGGTCCTGGAGGAACTTCCGCTGGCCTTCGGGGGCTGCGGGCTCCGTCGGCGCCGGACCGGCGACGATGCGGGTGAGCTGCTCGAGCGCTCCCGACGAGAGTGTGAGCCGGTAGAGGTCGTTTCCTCGGCGGAACAGCACGGCACCCCCGTCCGGGCCGAACAGGGGCGATCCCTCCGCGTCTTCCGTGTGGGTGAGGCGACGGACCTCGAGCGTGCGACGGTCCACGAGGTACAGATCACCGTCGACGGCCGTGATCCTCCGGCGGCGGTCCGGGGAGAGGTCGCCTCCCGAGATCAGCGGGGCCGCTTCGCGGGCCGCGGCGTCGTCGAGCTTCTCGGCTTCCCCGCCCTGCGCCGGGACCCGGTAGAGCGCGGACTCCTCGTCCCAGGCGGCTCCGCCGGGGAGCCACCGGAAGTAGACCCACCGGCTGTCGTCCGTCCAGCGGATGCCGGTCGGGGATACGCCGAGCAGCTCCGGCCCCCGCATCACGTTGCGGATGGAGAGCGGGAACGTCTCCGCGCGCGCGGGCCCGGGGATCCAGTCGGCGGTGGTCTGCGCGGCTGCCGGCGAGGAGACGGCGAGGAAGGACAGGACGAAGGCGGCGCAGCCGCGGAACCGATACGGCATGGTCAGGCCTCCATGGCGGGAGAAAGTCCGGGGGGAGGCCTCGGACGAGACCTCCCCCCGGGAAAGTACGTGTGGAGGATGGAGAACGGGACTAGTCGCCCAGGCAGATTCCCAGGCTGCGCGCGGTAGCGATCACGTCCGAGTCGAGCGGGACGGTCTTGATCCTGGCGATCGCCTGCCCGAGGGGGACCGCGTGGATGTTGGTGCCCTCGAGCGCGACCATGCACCCGAACGCGGCGTCCTTGATCAGTCGTACCGCAGCCGCGCCGAACCTCAGCGAGAGCAGCCGGTCGTACGAGTTGGGCCCGCCGCCCCGCTGGAGGTGTCCGAGCACCAGGGAGCGCGTCTCTCGCCCGGTCTTCTTGTTGATCTCGATCGCGACCTCCTCCGCGATGCCGCCCAGGCGTATCTGTCCGTGGTCCTTTCTCTGGAACTGGGGCTCACCGCCCTTGGGGTACGCGCCCTCGGCCACCACCACCATGGCGAAGCCGCGCCGGCCTAGATGGTAACGGGCTTCGATCTTCTCGCAGACCTTGTCTAGGTCGTAGGGGATCTCGGGGATCAGGATCACGTCCGCCGTTCCCGCCACGCCGGCCTCGAGGGCGATCCAGCCGGCGCTGCGGCCCATGAGTTCGATGACCATGACTCGCGCGTGCGCCTGCGCCGTCGAGTGGAGCTTGTCGATGGCATCGGTGGCGGTTTCGACGGCTGTCTGGAAGCCGAACGTCAGATTGGTCGCCGCGAGATCGTTGTCGATCGTCTTCGGAACTCCGACCACCCGGAGCCCTTTCTTGAAGAGGTGGTGGGCGATCGTGAGCGAGCCGTCCCCTCCGATGGCCACGAGCGCGTCCAGGCCGTGGTCGGCGAACGCCTCGATGACCGCATCGCAGCGGTCCTCGTAGACCACCGACCCGTCGGGCTGCGTGACCGGCCACTTCAGGGGGTTCCCCCGGTTCGTGGTGCCCAGAATCGTGCCGCCCAGGTGCGTGATGCCCCTCACCGCGGCGCGGTTCAGCCGGACGACACCGCCCTCCTCGAAGAGGCCGTCGAAGCTACGTTCGATGCCATACACTTCCAAGCCGGTCTCTTCGGCGGCGAGCACGACGGCGCGGATGACGGCATTGAGACCGGGCGCGTCGCCGCCCCCGGTGTTGATCGCGATACGCCGGATCTCGGAGCTCATCCCGTATTCTCCTCGGGGACGGGCCCCTCGGACCCGGCCTCGGATGCTCTGGCGGTCAGGACCCCCAACGTATCGTGCCGGTGAACGACGCGCCTGTGACGCGGCGCGACGCGCCTGCGGGGTCCTTGACGGCACCCAGGATGACCTCGGCGCTCGGGAAGAAATCCCATGAGCTGAAGAGGCGGAGAGGCAGGTCCCCTCCGACCGACACCAGCCAACCGGATCCCTCGTCGCGTCCGTCCTTCTCCTCGCGCTGCTGGAGCTTGAGGTCGAGCGTCGGGCGGAATGTGCGCGAGCCGAGGGCGATCGCGCCGACCAGGCCCGCCTGGAATACGTTCTGCGACGGCATGACGATCAGGGTGTCGCCGACGACCTCGTCCGCGTCGTTCACGATTCGGGGCGTGAGGTCGCCGTGCTCCCTCCACAGGTCGGCCGCGTAGAGCGTCCACACACCGCTTCCGGCCCGGAACGCGTACGTGGCGTCCACGCGGAAGCGGTTCCCGGCCTGGAAGAGGTTCCAGCCCTTGGTCTGGTCCGCCGCGAACGTCATGAACGTCGCGCCCGCGGTGAGTGTGTTGGAGCCGATGTTGCGGTCCACCCCCAGGCGCACGCGGGCCTCGTTGCCGGGCTGGTACTTGGTGTCCGCCTGTGGCTCGAACTCGCGGTTCACCGAGTAGGCGCCCGCCAGACCGATCCCCCACGCGCCTGCGCGCGTGGCGGTCGCGATCGAGGACGTCACCTGGGCCCCCGTGCCCCACGTGGCCTCCCGGAACCCCAGCAGGTCCATCGCGAGAACGGAGGAGACCACCGCCTCCTCGGCGTCGTGGGTGGCGTTTCCCGTGGGGATACCGGCCCCGACGCTCAACAACACCCACGGGGTCGCCTGCCACGACACCTTGACGCGCGTGTCCACGGGGCCCTGGAGCGTGTAGGCGACGTCGTCCTGCTCGACCCTGCCCTGCGCCCAGGCCGAGTAGACGTCGAGCGTCAGGACGTTCATGGGGAAGCGAACCGCGACCGGCACCATGAAGAGCTGGGCGGCGCTGGCGCCCAATCCCTCCTCGAAGGTGTAGCCCATGTAGTCGGCACCCATGCCGACCGTAACCTGCCCCGCGACGGGGGCGGCAGCCGGCCCGCCCAGGGCGGCGGCCAGCGCCAGGATCAGAGTCCGGCGTGTCATAGGTCACCCCCACCCGGCCGCTTGATCACGATGCGGATCTGGGCCGTAGGCGGCTTGGCCACGGTCTCCTGTCCCTGGGACTCCTGGACCGGATCGCGCTTTTCGGTGGTGGTCGCCGGGGTCGAGCCCGTCTCGGTGTCGCCCTTGTCGAGCGTGCCGGAGGTGGGCGTCGGGTTCACGCTCTCCGCCGCGCCCGACAGCGTTCCAGCCGCGGTCGGCGTACCGGTGGAGGCGACGTCCGCCGTGCTCGTGCCCACCGCGTCGCTCATGTCCTCGGTCGCTCCCGCGGCGTCCGCGGCGGCCCCGAATCCCGGGTCGAGCGCGTTGGCCTGCTGGAAGGCCGCGAGGGCCGTGGCGTAGTCACCCTGGTCCCGGGCGCGGAGCCCCCGTCCGTAGGCCAGGAACGCCAGGATGTTCTCCGAGCGGTTGTCCCGGATCTGCTGCTCCTCGGCGGGTGTCAACTCGACGTTCAGGACATCGCGGATCGTGCGGAACACCAGGTCCTTCTCGATGTCGAACAGGTTCTGGAGAGCATCCTCGGACGAGAGGGTTCCCGCGGAGGCCCCCCGCGGGATGTTCAGGACGTCGGTATCCAGGCGGAGGGTCTCCTCGCCCAGAGTCGTGATGACCCCCTGGACGACATGCTCCGCGCGGAGGAGACGGCCGGCGCGGGCGCCCGTGGCGGGCTCGGCGTACCCGGCGTCCGTGAGGGCCATCTCGTCGAGGAGGGTCTGGATCTGTGAGCGCTCCAGCACGGTGAGCGCGTTGGAGACCGCGAAGTCGGTGATCATCATGTCCGACAGCGCGTAGATCAGTGGCTCCAGGTCTTCGCGGTCGGAGTTGAAGCCGAAGGGGAACACCGCGAGCGAACGAGGCGTGGGCGGCGCTCCCGAAAGCTCGGCCTCCTGGGCCAGCGCCTGCTGCGCCTGCTGCTTCAGGGCGTTCTGCGCGATGAGCTGCATGCGCTTGCGGATTTGTTCCTCCAAGGGACCCGTAGCGCCCGTCGCGAGGTATCGGGTGTAGGCCTCGCGGGCGGCGGTCCAGTTCTCGAACTCCTCCTGGGTCAGGCCCAGGTAGAGAAGCGCCGGCCCGGACTCGTTCCCGGCGTCCACGGCCGCCTGGAGCGTCGCGAGGGCCTGGTCGTAGTCCTCGGCGGCGAACTGGCCCATGCCGAGCTGGACCTGAAGGTCGGTGTTCTGGGGGTCGGCTGCGATTTCGCGTTCGAGGCGGGGGATGTCGCCCGGGTCCACCCGAGGCATCCCCGTGGCGCAGGCGGAGCCTGCGAGGAGGAGCAGAAGGGTGGAGATGCGTAGGACGGGCGCAGGGTACATCGCGTTCCGCATGGGGGGCTCCCGGGGAGCAATTGCAGATGCGAGACGGGGATCGCCCCTAAAATTCCTTTGGCATCCCCGTAGAGGCCTGGGTAAATTTATGGGTAGTCCGATGGGCGGGCAAAGGAAATTTCCCGCCAGATCCGCCATTTTGGCACCGGGCCTGGCGACTGTCCTTGGGGGGACTCCCCGTCTAAGGAGGTAGGTTTGCGCAGCTACACGACCGTTCTCACAGCCGCCCTGGCCGCAGTGGCGTTGGCCGTCCAGGAGGCGCCTGCCCAGAACGCGGGTGACGTTCCGACGGTGGCCGTGCTGGATTTCACGGGCTTCATGCTCGGGGAGGCGGGCAACTCGGTTGCCATCGGCAAGGCGGTTTCGGCCATGCTCGTCACGGAGTTCTCCGACCGCGACGGCATGCGGGTCGTCGAGCGCGCGCGTCTGAACGACCTGCTCACGGAGCAGAAGCTGGCACTGTCCGGCCGCGTCGAGGAGTCGAGCGCCGTGGAGGTGGGCAAGCTCCTCGGCGTGCAATATGTGTTCTACGGCCAGATCACCAGCATCGCCGACAACCTGCGCATCGACATCCGGGCCACGGATGTGGAGACGTCGGAGGTCGTGTCGGTCCTCAAGAAGAACGACAAGACCGAAGAGCTCCTCGGGGTCGTCGTGTGGATCGCCGATGAGTTCTCGAAGAAGCTCAACCTCACGCCGCCCTCCGGACGCCCGGAGATCGAGCCGATTCCCGTGCGGGCCACGATCGAGTTCTCGCGGGCGGTGGACTTCGAGGACAAGGGAGAGACCGCGAAGGCCATCGAGCACTATCAGAATGCGCTCGATGTCTACCCGAACCACCGGGACGCGCAGCGCGCGTTGGAGCGCCTCCGCGGGGGAGGAGACTGATGGGAGCCAGAGTGTTGCACCGAGCTTTCTGGCCGGCCCTCGCGGCCGGCTCACTCGTCTGGGGGACTTACGCCTCTGCCCAGGAAATCGCGTTCCGCACCGACCTTCCCCGGACGCTGGTCTTCATCCAGGAGGAGGGTCGGAGCCAGGTCGCCTCTCGGGAGATGACGGCGTTCCTGCGCGAGGCCGGGTTCCCGGTCATCGATCCCGCGCTGGCCCACGAGGCCGCCCAGCGTGAGCTGGTCAGGGCCGCCATGGCGGGGGACGAGGGGGCCGCGACGGAGCTGGGCAGGGACTTCGGTGCCCAGGTGCTCATCCTCGGCGTAGCCGACTGGGGTGCCCGCCCCGATCCCGTGGACGGGTCTCTCATCACCGGCACGACCGAAGTGTCCGTGCGTGCCCTGCGGCTGGACCACGGCGAGGTCGTGTCGGACGGCGTCGCGGACGCCCGCGTCATCGAGGTCACCGAACAGGCGGCCAAGGCCAAGGCGGTGCGCGAGGCCACCCACGAGATCCTGAACGGCGGCATGATCGGCCGCCTGATCAACGACTGGGAGGGCCGGCCCTGGGCGGAGGCCATGTACTGGAAGCCGGATCCCGGGTCCATCCCGGCGAGCGTCAGGCCGGCCGAGGCCGGCGAGGCGCCCGGCCTGGCCATCATCCGGGCGGACGTGCTGCCGGCGCAGGGCGTGGCGACCCGGGGCATCGGCGTCGTCAAGAAGGGAGGAGCGGCCCTCTCGGGCGTGCAGAACACGGTGCGCCTCGAGGGCGTCGTGGTGGGGGACGCCCAGCAGATCCAGGTGGACGGCGCTCCCGCGATCGTCGAGCCCCTCGACGCGGACCTGGCCGCGCGCCTCGGGCTCCAGGGCGCCAACGCGAGCCGCTTCTACCGGGAGTTCAGCCTCCCGATCAGCCAGGACTCCGTGAAGGTCGTCGCGCTGGGCCGTGGCGGCGCAGCCACGGAGGCGATCGCGGCACCTCGCGTCGACAAGCGCTGGGCCGTGGTCATCGGGGTGGGGCAGTACCAGTCCGCCGACATCCCGGACCTCGAGTTCGCCCGCGCGGACGCGCAGGCGGTCTACGACTTCCTGAAGAGCGACGCTGCCGGACCGTTCGACGACGTGCTGTTCCTCGCGGACGAGGAGGCCACCGGTGCCGCGATGCGGCAGGCGCTGTTCGTCTTCCTCCAACAGGCCGACTGGAACGACCTGGTCGTCGTGTACTACGCCGGCCACGGCGCGCCCGATCCGGCGCGACCGGACAACCTGTACCTGCTCCCGTCCGATGCGGATCTGGGCTCGCTCGCGGCGACCGGCTTCCCCATGTGGGACGTGAAGACCGCGCTGCGCCGCCAGATCGCCGCCGAGCGCGTGCTCGTGATCGCCGACGCGTGCCATTCCGCCGGGACCGCGGACGGTGACGTGGTGGGGGGTGGGGACAGCAACGCGATCGCGGGGGGATTCTCCCAGCTCTTCACGCCCTCGCGGCGGCTCATGATGACCGCGGCGAACACCAACGAGTTCTCGTTGGAGGACGCGCGCTGGGGGGGACACGGCGTCTTCACGCACTTCCTGCTCGAAGGGCTCGAGGGCCAGAGCGACCTCGACGCCGACGGCATCGTGACATTCACGGAGCTGTTCGACTACGTGGCCAACAACGTGCGCACGGCTACGGAGGGGCGGCAGAATCCGCAACGCTCGGGCTTCGGGGACATTCCGCTCGCGGTGGCGGGCGGGTCGGGCGGCTGACGCGACCTCGCACCGTAAGGCAAGCGGAGGCGCGGGGGATTCCTCTCGGAGCAGCGCAGCCGCACCCCGCGAACGAGCGCGGACGTAGCGAGGCGTAGCCGAGCGAGGCAGCGCGGTGCGGGTGTCCGCAAACCGGCCGGAAGACGGACGCAGCAACTCAGGACGAACGCGAGTCGGCGAAGTCGCGGAGAGAGGAGCCCGCGTGGCTCCGCAATGCCATGACAGCGAAACGTGGGGCGTGCGCAGAAGTGGCGGGTCCCCCGGACGCGTCAGAACTCGCGCCAGTCGCGCTCCAGGACCTCCCTGTAGACGCCCGACGTGCAGAACAGCTCGACGACGTCCGGGTCCAGCGCGCCCTCCTCCGCCTCCATGCGCAGGATCGCGAGTGCCTTGTCGACCGGGAGCGCCTTCTTGTAGGGACGGTCGCTGGCGGTGAGCGCGTCGAAGATGTCGCACACCGTCATGATCCGGGTTTCCAGGGAGAGCCGGTCGCCGTTCACCCCGTCGGGGTACCCCCGTCCGTTGAGCTTCTCGTGGTGGCCCCGGACGATCTGCGCGATCCGGGCCAGCTCTTCCGTCCACGGGATCTCGAGGAGGAAGTCGTAGCTGTGCACGACGTGGTCCTCGATCTGCTTCCGCTCCGCCTCGTCGAGGTTGCCCTTCCGGATCGAGAGGAAGTGGAGTTCCTCGGCCGTCAGGTAGGGCTGCTCGGTGCCGTCGGGTGCGACGAAGGTCTTCGCGGCGATCTCCTGGAGGATGCCGGCGGCCTCTTCGGGTAGTACCCTCGGGACGTTGGCATCCTCGACCGCCTGGCGGTAGCGCTCGAGCCCGTCCAGCTCCTCCGCGAGCCGGGCGTCCACGGCCGCCACGTCCGTCGTCGCGCCGGGACCCTTCTCGCGGAGGATCCTTACCTTCTCGTCGGCGGCTTGGGCTTGCAGCGTGCGCTGGATGAGCCGGAAGCGGGCCGCGACCTCGGCCCCCAACACCGGTGGGAGCTTCTTGACCTTGACGAGCACCTCTTCGCGGACGGCGACCTTCCCGAAGTCGTGCAGCAGGCCCGCGTACTCGAGCTGCTTCAGCTCCTCCGGCGTGAAGAAGACGTCCTTGAAGGGGCCCTCGGTCTGACGGTGGACCAACTCGGCCGTGAGGACGGTGAGGCGGGTGACCCTCGCCGAGTGACCCGCCGTCGTCGGGTCGCGTCGGTCGATCGCGGTCGAGGCCGCCTTGATGAATCCACGGAACAGGTTCTCGATGTCCCGGTAGAGCCGGCCGTTCTCGATCGAGACGGCCGCCTGACCGGCCAGGGACTGCACGATCGACACCTCCCGCTCCGTGTATGGGAGGACCCAGCGATCCGAGTCCTCGTCGGTGCGGATGGCCGCGCCCGGCTCGGACTTGCGGTTGATGAGCTGCAGCACGCCGACCACCCGATCCTTGTGATCCGTCATCGGGACCACGAGCATGGACTTGGCGCGGTATCCGAACTTCTCGTCGAACGAAGCTCTGTTGAACGAGAACGGCAGTTCCGGGGGGATCTCGTAGACGTCGCGGAGGACCAGCGGCTTCCCGGTGCTCGCCACGTACCCCGCGATGCTGGTCTCGTCGAGGGGGAGGGTGAAGTCCGGCGAGGGCAGGTGTGGAAGCGTATCGTTCTGGGAGCGGAGAAAGTGCAGCCGCTCGGTCCCGTCCGCGTCCGTCTCCACGAGGTAGAGCGAGCCCGCGTCCGAATCGCTGAGCCGACGGGCCTGGGTCAGGATCAGGTCGAGCAGCTTCTCGGGATCGCGCTCGCTCATGAGCGCCATCCCGATCTTGTTCAACTCCCGGAGTTGGGCCCGGGCGTGCTCCAGCTCCTCCTTGAGCGTGACTTCGGCCTGCGCCACCGACGTCACCGCATCATGGCGTCGGCCTTGTCGAAGGCTTTGCGGGCCTCCTCCTCGTGGCCGAGCACGTTCAGGATCTCACCCTTGAGGAGATACAGGTCGGCGCTCATCTCACCCGCCTCCTCGAGGCCCTCCAGAGCCGACGCGGCGTCGTAGAACAGGCCCAGGTCCCGGAAGATGACGGCGGTGAGGAAGAGACCGTCCTCCATGGGGTCGAGCCCCATGGCGCGGATATCCCCGAGCGTCGTGTCCAGGGTCTCTCTGACCTCCGAGCCGATGATCGTGAACCGCTGCTCCCGGGTCGGCCGGCCGCCCTTCGGGGCGACCGTCCAGGCGTAGGTGGCGCCAGCCTCGAGGGCCGCCTCGGCTTCGGGAAGCGTCCACTCGGTGCCGGTGACCTCGTAGCGCGCGGGGCGGCTGCCGTCCACCCGCCGGATCTGGAGCGTATACGCGGTGGCGCCTTCCACCGGCAGCCACGCGAAGGTCGGATGGGCCGTGGTGACCGTGAGGCCGTTGCGAGGCGCCACGAGCACCGGTTCTCCGGGGATCGGGCGGATCATCCCTTGCCGGCCTCCTGCGGTACGGGCGTCGGCGGAAGCCGCCTGACTGAGCGTGGAGATGGCGCGGGCGAACATGTCGGGGTTCCCGCCGCCACGGGGCTCCTGGATGGTCGTGGCCTCGGTGACCACCTGCTGGGCGCCGGTGCGCGTGATCAGGATGGCACGGGCCCCGTCCGCCGGAAGGACCTCGTCGCCCACCACCAGGCGGGTGCCCTGGGCTGCGGGACCGGTCGTTCCGGCGTGCCGGATCTGCACGCTGCCCTGGAGCCGGACCACCAGAGCGGCCGGGTCGTCCTGCGCCGTGAGCGGCGCGGCGACGAGGAGTGCCAGAAGGGCGGCCCAACGCGGATGGTTCCTCATGTTCCTCTCCCGAGATGCCTGACCGGGGGCGGCCGGTCGCACCGCCCCCCCATACAATCTTCTACTTCTGGGTCCTCCGCACCACGAAATCCCAATCGGCCGGCGGCGCCGCCGAGATGTACTCGGTCGCCCGCCCCAGGTACACGGCGCTCGGGCCGTCGTCGGGATCGGCCTCGAGTGCCGCCTTGAAGTACGTGGCGGCCAGCTCCCAGTCCCTGTTCTTGTAGGCGCCGAGCCCGGCGTCGTAGTGCCGGACCGCCTCCTCGCGGTGCGGAAGGAGCTCGGCCCCCGCCAGCTCGAGGATCTCATACACCTTGACCGGCTCCACCTTGCCCTTGACCGCGATGAGGTCGAGTTCGCGGAACCGGAACGCGCCCGGGTCGGCGGCATCGAGCGTGAACTGCGAGGCCATGACCAGCGTGTCGTACGTCTTGTTGGCGGGCTCCAGCCGAGCGGCCAGGTTCACGGCGTCGCCGATGGCCGAGTAGTCGAACCGCTCCTCTCCCCCCACGTTGCCTACGACGACCGTGCCGGTGTTCACCCCGATGCGCACCACGAGGTCCTCGTGGTCGGCGTTGGCCTGGCGCCACTTGGCGTTCAGCTCATCCATCTTCCGCTGCATGAGCACCGCCGTCCGCAACGCCCTCGTCGCGTGATCCGGCAGGGCCTTGGGTGCGTTCCAGAACGCCATGATCGCGTCGCCGATGTACTTGTCGAGCGTGCCCTTTTCGTCCATGACGATCTGGGTCATGACCGACAGATATTCATTCAGCAGGGCCAGCAGGTCCTGGGGGTCCATCCGCTCCGAGAGCGTGGTGAAGCCCGCCAGGTCGGAGAAGAGGATTGAGAGGGGCCGCTTCTGCCCTCCGAGCTGGAGCACCTCGGGGTTCTCGGCGATGTCCGCTACCACCTCGGGCGACACGTATTTGCTGAAGGCGCCCTTGATGAAGCGCTTCTCCTTGCCCTCCACGACCGAGACGTAGGCGACCGAGCCCACGTACGACAACACCGCGGCGAGGGTCGGGGTGACCCAGGGGAGCCAGAGGAAGCGCGAGCCCAGGCCGACGTACGCACCGCCCGGCCCGTACGCCTGGCCGGCCCAGAGCCAGTATGCGGCGATTCCGAGCGCCGCGATCGAGAGGACCGAGACCCCGCCGCCCCACTGCGCACCCTTCCAGAAGGCCACGCCACCTGTGAGGAGCGCCATGAGGAGAATCAGCGCCAGCTCCCCGGTCCTCCCGAACGGACGCACGTACGCCCCGTCCAGCATGTTCTGGAGCGCGTGGGCGTGGATCTCGACGCCGTACATCCATTCGTAGGGGCGCGACCGCTCGCCGGGCGACCACTCGGGCGGCGGCTCCATCCCGAAGAACAGCGTACGGAACTTGTCGGAGTCGTGGAACCCCGAGCCGATGAGGACGATCTTGTCCTGGAAGAGCTCGGGGAAGAACGTCACGGTGGCGTCGACGGTAGACGAGGCTACGGCCGGGAAGGCGCCGATCGGGTCTTCAGCATCCGCGGACGACGGCGGACCCAGGAAGCGGATCGGGAAGGGGATCACGACGCTCGCGGACGATGTGCCTGCCTCCCACCAGTTCCGCGGGACCGTACCCAGGCTGCTCGGCAGGCCGGGGAGCGCGATCCGGCCCGAGCGACGGCTCTCCCGCAGGATCGAATCCACGTCCACATCCCTCGCGTGGGCGTAGAGGGCGAGCGCGAAGGACGGTCGGAGCCCCGCTCCCGACCGGACGGCCAGGGTCCCTTCGCGGACGGTCTCGAACGCGGTCGGGAGCTCGGCCGCGCCGACGCCCGCGGCGACGTCCGCGAAGTACGGGTTCGGTACGCCCAACCGCGGTCCGGACTCGGTCTGCTCGACGGGACCCACCAGGATGACGTTTCCCGCCCGCTGGATCGCATCCCGCAGGAGGTCGTCGCCCCGGTCGAGTTCGTTGAGCTTCGGGTAGAGCAGCTCGAGGTACACGTCGAGCCCGATCGTGCGGGCCCCTGCAGCGGCCACCGCGTCGATGACGCCGGCAATGTGCGCCCGGGGAAAGGGCTGCTCGTAGGCCCATCCCATCTCGGGATCGGTGACCGTGAACTCGTCGAAGAGGACGAGCGTGATGTCGGACGGGCGCTCCCCCATGCCGGGCTGGCGCGATTCCGCCGTGGTGGCCTGGCGCCAGTCGAGCGTCTTGTAGTCGAGCTGCTCGACGCCGGTCAGACCTCCGCCCGCCTTCGCGAGGAGCGTGAGCGCGACGGATGCGGCCACCACGAGCGCCAGGGCGAGGAGCCGCCGGACCTTCATGCGGTCATCACCTCGCCCTGGTCAGTATCGCGGCCCCCCGGACCCGCCTCACGGCGATCAGTTGTGGATGTCGTAGACGAGCGAGGCGGTGGACCAGGTGTCCAGCCGCACCGCGCCGTCCACGTCGCCGGCGGCCCGCATCACCGCGGCGGCGATTGCCGCCGCGAACCGCTCGTCGCCCTCGGCGTACTCCCCCTCCAGGGGTACGTCGAGCGGCTCGGGCGTCACGAACGCACGCACCATGCCGCGTCCGACCGGCGGGAAGACCTGCAGCTCGAACCCCATCTCCTCGGAGGGGAACGAGACGGTCTCGCCGACCTCGATCTTCGTCGCGGGCTGGTGCGCGTTCGGGAAGAGCATGACGACCTTCCCGTCGGTGCCGAGGTCCACCAGGGTCAGGTACCCTGCGCGCTCGGAGGTCGCGTGGAACGAGACCGTCTCGCCGATGCCGAACTCGGTCTTGCCGCCCTCGAGGCTGATCCGGACGCCGAACGCCTGGGCCGGATTCTCCATGTCCGCGAGGCGCTTGGCGGCAGCCTCCTGCCGGAGCCTGTTCGCCAGGCCGATCGAGCCGGACCGGCTCATGCCGAGTCCTTCGTGCCGCACGAAACCGTCGGAGCCGACGACCCGGAGCTCGTCGCCTCGGCGGCGCAGCAGCAGGTGGCTGAACGCATCCTCCTCCTCCACCAGGACGACGTCCCTGGTGTCGCCGAGCGTCTCGGCTAGCGCGGCCGCGCTCTCGCTGTCGATTCCCGACGTATTGACCAGGAGGGGCTCGGTCACGAAGCGGTAGCCGACCAGGCGGACCTTGTCGCCCTGCTTCACGCTGCCCGAGGTCACGCGAGCGGTGCTGGAGGACAGCGCCACGGACTCGACCGTGAGGCGGCCGCCCCCCTCGGACTCGAAGACGGAGCCCGCGGTGATGCCCAGGGCCACGCCGCCGCCCAGCTCCGCGACGTCGCTCGTGACCGAGCGGACGGGGAGCGAGGCGTCGGCCGCCTCGGCGACTCCACCCTCGACGAAGAAGAGAGGCGAGCTCCTCATGGCGACCTCGGCGAGGAGCGGGTCCTGCTGGAACCGGTTCCGCCTCAGGGCCTCGCGGACGTCGGTGAAGACCTCCTCGTACGTCGCGTCGGACGGGGCCCTCCAGAGCTGCCGGACCAGGAACGTCGTGAACGCACCGCCGTGGAAGGCGTCGGCGCCCTCGGTGGCGGGGAAGTATGCGTCGACGGCTGCCTGGTCGGGCTGCGCGGCGGCCAGCTCGAGGACGCGGCCGCCGCCCGCGTCGAAGCCGGTCTCGTCGCGCTGTCCGGGAAGCGCGCGCCGGGAAACGGTCGCGGGCTTCGGGACCGTGTTGATGTCACGCCCGAGCTGGCGGGACCGGGAGAACGGCGTGACGTCGCGGGTTCCCGTACCGGAATTGCAGTTGTCGAGCACGACCACGACGTTCGTGGTCGGGAGCGCGGCCAGCCACTCGCCGAACGTGTCGTCGGCGATGTCGAACTCCGTGCTGGATGGGGCCACGTCGGCGGGAGCGAGCGTCTCGTCGAGGCCATCGTCCTCGTCGCCGCTCTCGTCCCACATCTGGGAGCCGTGGCCGGCGTAGAAGATCACGACGTTGTCGCCGGGGCGGGCGTTGGACGCGAGCCACCCGTTGATGCCGTCCTCGATCGCGGCGCGCGTGGCGTCCTGGTTGAGCACCATCCTCACGTTCTCGGCCGGGAACCCGAACCGGGTCACGAGCACGTCCCGGATCGTGCGGGCGTCGTGCTCGGCGCCCGGGAGGTCCCCCCCCTCGGCATCGCCGAAGTGGATGTAATCGCTGATGCCCACGACGAAGGCCCAGTGCGTGGGCGCCGTGCGCTCCGACGGCCCGAAGGCCAGCAGAGGAACCACGGCCAGGAGCACCGCTAGCGGCCCGTAGCGTCTCATTCAGTTCTCCTCGAGCGAGAAAGCGAATCCTTCCGCGGCCGCGTCCATGGCCACCGCGCACCCTCGTGCCAGCGACTCGTCGCGCACGCGCCTCACGATCCCGTCCAACTCCGCGTCGGTGCGCTCCGGATCGTGATGGAAGAAGAGGAGCTTCTTGACCTCCGCTTCCTCGGCGAGCCGCACCGACTGATGGAACGTCGAGTGTCCCCAGCCCAGACGGGATGGGTACTCCTCGTCGGTATACATGGAATCATGGATCAGGAGGTCGGCGCCACGGATGAAATCCAGGAACCGTTCCCGCCACCCTGTCCCGACGTCGTACCCCTCACCGTCCACCTCGTCGTCGGGGATGAAACAAACGACCCGGTCCGCGGCCTCGATGCGATAGCCGATCGCGTACGACGGGTGCCGGACGCGCATGGTCCGGAGCGTGACGCCCTCCAGCTCCCACACGCCTTCGTTCAGGTGGGCGAACGACATCTTGGCCGCGACCGCGCTGAACGGCACCGGGAAGTAGATCGGGCCCATCTGGCCCGCGAACAGGCTCCGAACGTCGACGTTGTCCTGCTCGGGTCCGACGAGCCTGAGGTCGACGCCCGGACGGTAGAGCGGAGGGAAGAACGGCAAGCCCTGGATGTGGTCCCAGTGGAAGTGCGTGAGGAAGATATGCTCGTACTTCCCGCCGGCGCTCAGGAGGTCGAGCCCGAGCTGCCGGATGCCGGAACCCGCGTCGAAGATGACCCGGCGGTCGCCCACGCGCGCCTCGAAGCAGGTCGTGTTCCCGCCATAGCGCGCCGTGAGCGGCCCAGGACTCGGGATGGAGCCGCGAGTTCCCCAGAAGCGAAAGGTCACGGAAACTCTCGCGTCGCGGGCCGTGGCCCGCGGCGTGGCTTCGATTGCGGGGTCCAAATCCCTCTCCCAGTGGATGGGCACACCAATCCCGCCTGACTTCCCAATCTACAAACCGCTACCCGGGAGGGGCGAGGATTTTCGGCGGTCTGGGGGGACGGATGCTCGCTCCGGCGATTCCAGCTCCAACGACGAAGGGCCGGCCGGACAGGTTGTCCGACCGGCCCCGCCGTTCTCTGGACGGCAGCCAGGGCTACTGTTCCGGCGGTGGCGGGCACGGGACGTTGCTCACGGTCCAACCGCTCGGGAACGCCGTGTTCAGGTTCCCGCCGTTGCGTTCTGCGATGGTTGCCATGACGTCATTCACGTGGCAGTCCGAGAGCGTGATGTTCCCCGACACGTTGAACGTGCCCGACACGGCCGGGTTGGCCCCCGTGGAGGTGCCGATGGCCGAGAGGCCCGAGATGTCGGTGAGAAGGGGATTCGCCTGGATCACGACTTGCGCGAGCGGCGACATCACTCCGGCCAAACCGGCGAGATCCACGAGCTTAGGGTTGTACTCGATGTACAGCGTCGCGCCCCCCTCGCTCGTACCGAGGCCGGAGAGGTTCGGGAGGTTGGCCAACTGGTCGTTGTACTTGATGTACACATACTGGGCGAAGACACCTGCGAGGTCGAAGTCCTCGAGGGCCCCGTTGTAGGATATGCTCAACGAATAGAGATCCGCCGCCAGGTACGGCGCCTCGATGGATTCGAGGGAAGCGTTACTCCACACGTCGAAGTAGGGTGAGTAGTAGGCCCCCGCACCGACGCTCTGAAGACTCGGGAAGCTCAGGGTCTGCAGCTGGTCCAGGTAGCCGATCGAGAGGCTCTCTCTCACGCTCGTCAGCGAGCCCAGGTCGAGAGACGTGAGCGCCCAGAGGTCGTACAGCTCCAGCCACCCGACCGATGTCAGACCCGGCACGGACAGCGTCAGGAGACCCGGCAGGTACTCGATCTCGAAATCGCCACCCACCGTCCCCAGGACGGGCGCGCTGATGGACGTGAGCCCATCGACGCCGTAGACGCCGAACCAACCGTCCACCGTCGTCAGGCTCGGAAGGTCCAGGTCCCACGGCAGGGCGCCCTCCGTCAAGGCGGGGGCGCCCATGGGCCCGACCTCGTACCCGTACGGACCTCCGATCTCGAAGCTCCAATTGTCGTGGAAGCTGGAGAGGTCCATCTCGGAGAAGTCGTAACCCACCGCCAGGTAGAACTCGCCCGTCTGGTAGAGCTTGGGCGCACGGAAGGCGGTAAGGCCGTCCAGTCCCCAGATGTCCATCCACTCTCCCACCGTCAGGAGCTCGGGGAGATCCACCGTCAGGAGGGCGTACATGTCGTACAGGTAGAGGGGCCCCCCGACCTCCTTCAGGCTTCCGAGATCGAGGGTGGTGAGGATGTCGTTGTACTCGATCAGCAGGCCGGGGCCGCCCTCATACGAAAGCTGCGGTCCCTCCGCCCGAGACGCACGAGCCCGGGAGCGATCCGGCACGGCAGGGGCCCCCGCGGGACCCCGGAGGGCCGCGGCCTCGCGAGCGGCTTCGATCCGCCGCGTCTCGCGCTCGCTCCTCCTCTGCTCCGCGCGAGTCCTCACTTCCTGGTCGAGCGCGCGAACGCGGGCCTCGGCCGTGCCGCGGAACGAAGCCATGCCCCGGTCCGTCGGATCACGGTCCTCGGGGGGCGAGACGGCCGAGCGAGTCATCGGGGCGACTGCCACGAGGTCGCCGAAGTCGAATGGGGTGTCGCACGTGGTTCCCACCGACACCAGGTCGGGCATCCTCACCGCCCCGAGCTCCTGGTTGTCGTAGATCCAGATCTCGCCCTCGACGCACGTCAGGGCCGGGAGGTCCAGCTCATGGATGGGATTGATCTCCTCCACCTCACCGCCCACACCCACGTTCCCTTCCACGCCCTTGAGCATGGGCAGTCGCGCGACGGTGGCGCTCTCGTCGATCCACAAGCCGTCCCATCCGAGGTACTCGAGAGCCGGGAACGCGCCGTCCAGGTCCAGGCTCCCGTTGGACTCGAGCGCCAACCCGGAGGCTTGCTTCAGGGACGCGACGCCGCTCAGGTCCTCCAGGAAGTCGTTGCCGACGATGTCGACGTAGCCGTCGACCCCCACGAGGTTTCCGAACACGTCGGCGTTGGTGAAGCCCGGATTGTCATTGTCCCAGATCTTGAGACTGCCGCCGACGT
>CAYPMO010000031.1:32096-47313 GCA_964412015.1 uncultured Gemmatimonadaceae bacterium
TGCCGCCGACGTACTCGACGTTGGCCAGGCCGGCCAGGTTGTCGAGCCCGACGTTGTCCCTGATGTTCAGGTCGCCCTGGATCTTCCAGATCGTGAACAGGTCGTCGACGTCGACGTCTTCGATGTACTCGACGTACACGCTCCCGTCGATCCTGCCGTAGAGCGAATCGACCATCAGCCCCAGGTGAGCGTTGTAGTCGAAGTCGCCGGCCCGGATGCCGTGCACGCCCACCCGCACGACGTCCGTGGCGTCGTCCATCGTGGCGGTGATGTCGGCGGTCCCGACCTTGTCCGTGGAGACGTGGGCCACGCTGGAGGTGTCCACCCAGACCCTCGTGGCGTCCGACGACATGAAGGTGGGCTGCTTGTACTCGGGCGGAATGATGTTCCCGTTGGCGTCCTTCGCCTCCCACGTCAGCTCGTGGCTCTCGCCCCACAGCGTGCGCACGGAGTCGGGGAGAGGTTCACCTTCCTCGTCCTTGATCACCAGGGTGACGGCCTTCTGGTCGACGGTGACGAGGACGGAGTCGGTCAGGGGGTTGACCGTGGCCCGGATCCAGACGGAGCCGTTCGCGACGGCCGTGACCTTGCCGGTGGCGTCCACGGTAGCGACGGCCGGGTTGGCCGACACGTAGGTGGTGGTCCGGCCGGTGACGGGATTGCCCAACGAGTCGAACGCCTGGACGGTGACCTGGGAGGTGGCTCCCAGCGCGTGGAGCGGGTCGGGCGAGACGGTGACGGAGATCGACGCCACCGGGGTGTGCGACATCTGGAAGTCGGCGGTGCCCTCGGGGTGATCCTGGTCCAGGACCACCGAGCGTGCGCTGGGGAGGGGAAAGAGCTCGCCGCTGGGCAGGGCCGAGACGTCGTAGGTGCCCCGGAAGAGGCCGGAGGCGCGATAAGTGCCCACGGCATCCGTGGTGAGTTCCTGGAGCGTGGAGCCTGCACGCTTGACGACGACCTGGACTCCGGGAGCCGGAGTGGGCGGCGTGGTGCCTTCGAGGGTGATGGTGCCGGTGATGAGCGAGGTGACGGTGACGGGGAAGCTGAACGACTTGCCGTCGAGCTCGACGTCGAGCTGTGCGGACCCCTCGGAGGCGCCGGCGAACACGCCGGAGAGGGATCCGGACAGGCCGGAGCCGCTCACCGCGAGCTCGGAGGACGAGCTCCAGGAGGCGGACCCGACCTCGGGGATCGGGTCGCCGGCGGCATCGCGCACGTCGAGCCGGACGTCGAGGTTTCTGCCGACCTTGAGGCTCAAGGAGGAAGGCACGGTGCTGACGGATGCGATTTCGGGCCTGAGCTGCACGGCAAGACTCGAGGTCCCGGTGCCGATGCTCACGCTCTGCTGGGCGTCACCCACGAGCAGGAACCCGGAGGGCTCCGAGAAGGTGACGGTGTAGGAACCGGGGATCAGGCCGGTGAGCAGCAGAGCCCCCTCGGCATCGGTGGAGCCGCTGGCCGCCTCTCCATCGTCGGTGGGCGTGAGCACGACGCCGACGCCCGAGACCGGCGTATCCCAGGGGGTGTGTGCGGTCACCTCGAGCGCCCCGACCTGGGGCTCGAACCCCAACACGGCCGAGGCCGTGCGCGTGTCGACCCGGATCTGACCCGCGGCCACGGAACGGGGAACGACCACCTCGATGAAGCCCTCGTGGACCGCCGTGACCTCGGCGGGAGCCGTGCCGTCGGGCACCGGCCAGGTCACCTGGTTGTTCTGGGGGATGATCCAGTCGAACCCGCTGCCCAGGAGCCGAACCGATCCGCCCGGTGCCGGCGGATCCGGATCCGTGCCCGACAACGTCAGCGACGGCGGCGCCGAGACCGTTCCCGTCGGCTTGAACGCCGGATCACTCGCCGAACCCAGTCCCGGCAGCGCCGCCGCCGGAGCCGAACCGTCCGCGGGCACCACCACCAGCCCCGTGCCCGTCCTCACCACCAGCCACGTCCCGCTCGGGCTCCACGTCGCCCGCCCCACCGCGCCCGTCACCAGCGCGCCGCCCACGTCGCTCACCCGCAGCTCGCCCCCCACCAGGGACGCAATGCGCCCGTCGTCCGCCAGAGCCGGCAACGAAGCCCCCCCCGGCACCACGGTCTCCCGCCCCGTCCCGTCCGCCTTCACCCGCTCCACGCTCCCCCCTCCGACCAGCAGCGTCGAGCCGTCCTCCCACACCGGCGCCGAACCCGATGGCCCCAGCGTCGGCAGCGTTCCGTCGTCGTTGGCGAACCACACGCTGCCCCCCTGCTGCACCGCCAGCTTGGTCCCGTCCGGTGACACCGACGGCCACGAGCCCTCCACGAGCGAGCCGCCCCCGGCCTCCCGCACAGTCCCACCGGCCACGTAGTACAGCTTGTTCCCGTCGGCCCGCCACGTCGGCTGAGAGGCTCCCCCACTGGCCCGTTCCGTGGGCGTGCCTCCGGCCACGCCCCGCACCTTCAGCACCCCGGCCTCCACGTACGCCAGCTCCCCGCTCACCACATAGATCCCCGCCGACGCCGCCAGTCCCGTCGGCGTCGTCACCGTCACCGTCGTATAGCCCGGCCCCCCCCCCCCCACCACCCCGGAGGCCGAGACCGTGGCTACGCCCGGGCCTGAGCTCCCCCACGACACCGGAACCCCCGCCACCACCGAGCCCGACGCATCCTTCACGCTCGAGCCCACCGTGGCCGAGCCCCCGGGCGCCAGCACCACCCTCGTCGATCCCACCTCCACCGAGACCGCCGTCGAGCCCGGCCCCGTGTAGACGAGCGGAATCTGCACCGGAGCCGGCGGAGGCGAGCCCGCGATCCCCACCGCCGTCGCCTTCGCCGCGATGTTCTCGGCCGTGAACAGAACCGTCTCGCCCTCGAGCGCCGTCAGCGTGATCAGGAATGCCTCGTCCGGCTTCGCCGCGATCGACACCGTCAGGTCGTACTCACTCTGGCCCGGTGTCACCACGATCACCGTGTCCAGCACCACCACGTTGTCCGAGGCTTGCCGCACCACCATCCGGAACCGGTCCACGCGGTCGAACGCCGCCGCGAGCGCGTCGTCCTGTCCCTCCGTCCGCGCCGGCCCCCCCGGCTCCACCAACGACAGCACCGGCGCAATCACCAGCGTTCCCAGCACCGGGCCCCCGCTGTCTCCGCTCGGCGCGGACGGAGCGTCCACGCATGCGGTCACTACGGAAAGGAACACGAAGGCGGCAAAGCCGCGGCGACGGAGGGGGGAAAGCGCCTGCATCGGACCGACTCCAGGTTGGGCAGGGCTGGGGGTAGGGAGCTGAAGCGTACGCCAGGACGAATTAATGAAATATCCGCGGCTTGGAGCGGCCACCGCAAGAACAATCGGGGGCGGCGGGCATGGCCTCCCGCCGCTCCCGACGACGCGGCGTGCAAGGGGATCGCTCGCCACCGGGGAGGGCCTGGGGGCACGACGCCTCTCTTTCCCCCCGCGTCGCGGCCTGGGTACATTGAGATCCGCCGACGTCACCTGTTTCCGGGCCGACCGGAGGCGTTGGTCGTATTGCCCGCCAACGGAGGCGAAATCCCGTGTCGGAGAACGTGCACGGCTGGTCAGTCGACGAAGTCGTCGGGTTGTTGCAGAAGGTGGACCTCTTCCAGGGCCTTCCCGTCGACGATCTCCGGCGCATCGCTGGCATCGTGGACGGGACCAGCCTCGAGGCGGGAGAGAGCCTCTTCGAGGAGGGCGAGCCCGGAGACGCGTTCTACATCGTCTTCAAGGGCGCGGTCGAGATCACGAAGAGCCGTCCCGACGGTTCCGCGCAGAAGCTCGCGGTCAGACGGGGGGGCGAGGGCTTCGGCGAGATGGCGCTGCTCAATGACGCGCCCAGGTCCGCGAGCGCTCGCGCGCTCGAGCCGACGCAGCTCATCACGGTCATGCGTGAGGACTTCGAGAAGCTGCTGGGCGGAGACAGCCTGTCGCTGCGCATGATGCAGGTGCTGTCCAAGGCACTGCGCGCCTTGGGCATTCGATTCGCCAGCGTGGAGAAGCTCCAGGATGCGGGATCACGCGCGCGCCTGGACGCCAACGAGATCAGCCGCATCATGCAGGCTGGGCTCCTCCCGGCGACGGCACCTCGTGTGGCGGGCTTCGATGTCGCGGCCGGGACCACCGTCGAGGAGTCGGGTCGGGGTGGCTCCGTCTGGGACTGGCTGACGCTCGGCGATGGCCGGACGGCTCTGATCACGCTGGACGTCCGCCAGGATGGATTTCCTCCCGCCCATCACCTCGGCGTTACGCGGGCCGTGCTCCGCGGCCTGGCCGGGAGTCACGCGACCATACCCGAGTTGCTGGCCAGGTCGAACGATGCGTTGAGCTTCGCGGCCGTGGATGGCCTGGACCAGTTCGTCGAGGCCGGAATGCTGGTGATGGGCCAGGACGGTGTGGAGTGGGGTAGCGCCGGCCGCGTTCCTGGGGGCATCATTCGCCGGGACGGCACGTTCGACGAGTTCGGGGCGCATGGCCCTCCGCTCGGCATGATGAGCGGCTTCAAATACGCCGTTCAGTCGTTCCACATGGGATCGGGTGACACGGCCTTCGTGCTCTCCCACGCGAGCCCGGGCCTGTTCATGGGCGCCGCGGACCTCATGGCTCAACTCCACGGCAAGCCGGCGGGAGAGGTCGTGAGCACGCTGCACAGGGCCATCAGGAAGGCTCAGGGGGAGCAGCGCACCGAAACGTCCGTTCTCTACGCGCGCCGAAGCTGAGCGGGGCCGGCGCTGAGGGCGGAGCGTCCTGAACCCACGCCGGGGGGGCGGGTAGAGGATCTCCTGCCCGGGGTGCACGGTGCGCCCCGGCCGTCCAACTCAACAGAAAGAGTCATCCGATGGCGGTAAGCGAGAAGGACGTCCGAAACGCACTCAAGTCGGTGAAAGACCCCGAGCTGGGTCTGGACCTGGTGGTTCTGGGCTTGGTCTACGACATCGAGGTCCACGGCAACGCCGTGAAGGCGATCATCTCGCTCACGTCGCCCCTCTGCCCCGTGGCGGGCCAGATCGTCGAGGATGCCCGGCAGGCCATTCTCGCGATGGAGGAAGTGGAGGAGGCCGAGGTCGAGCTCACGTTCAGCCCGCCGTGGACGCCCGAGCGCATCAGTCCGCTGATCCGCTCGTCGCTGGGTCTCTGACCCGCCGACCCGAAGAACCGCAACCGTGGCCATGCTGCCCCTTCGAAAGTCTCAAATGGCGCGGCGGGGCTTGAGGGATGTGTCAACTCGGATGCCAGGCAAGGCGGGCGAGCACCGGATGCCGAGACGTAGCGGCGCTACGTCGCAGGCAACGGAGCGGAGCCCAACGCCGCATGGCGCCGAGTTCACACACCCTTCGCTAGTCGAGGAGCTCCACGTCCTCCAGAAAGTCGCGCAGCGGGTTGGCGACCGCGATCGCGCGCTCGGTGAGGCCTTCCGCGAGCGGGTGGTAGCCCGTCGAGGTCCCGGCGAGATGGCGGCACACCGCCTCCCCGAGGTGGCCGTCCGACTCCGAGGCGGCCTGGTGGTACTCGGCGTACCGCGCACTCACGCGTTGCTCGAAGATGGGGAGCTGGACCCGCGGTGTCCCCTGGCGGACCATGTCGTCGAACACCGCTCGGTGGAGCGCGTCGAGCCCGCGCCGGATGGTATGGTCCGGGGTCCGGCCGAGGAACGCGAGCTGGACTCCACGCGTATGTGCCCACATGAAGAAGATCAGGGCCTCCTCGGCGACCTGGTCGTCCGGGGCTCCGTCATCACTGCGGAGGAACGCGCTCCGTGGGATCGGGGTCTCCACGTCCTCGAGGGCGAGGAAGTCGGTGAAGCTCTCCCAGACCAGCCGGGCGAGCGTATCCCCCAGCTCTGCGGTCGTCATCGTCCGAGGGGCCCGGAATTCGCGAAGATCGTTCATCGTCGAGGAGATCACGAGCGAGCCATCTTTCGAAAGGATGCAGAACACCCCCAATTCCCACCGGGACGCGGGGGGTGTCAAGCTTTTTCCTGAGGAGCCCCGCCAATACATGAAGATTGAATCAACGTTCTGGCACGCGTTCGCTCGCCGCTCCGTCCGGTGCGGGTCTCTGGCCGTGATGGGGCTCGTCGCGGCTTGCTCCGCCGGCCAGCCCTCGGTGCCCGATCCCAGGCCGATCATCATCCACTCGGGCGCACGCCTCCGGGTGGAGAAGGAACGCATGCAGGCCATCAACGAGTGGGTGACCCGGGAGCAGACGAACATCACCGAAGACCCGGGTTTCATGGTGCAGACGGGCATGGCCGCGGGCGAGGTGTATCCCTGGGAGGGACTCGAGTTCGCCGGGCCGGACACCGTGAAGGTCAGGATGGATCCGCGTGCTCCGGACGCGCACCTGGTCGTCCAGATCTACGGTCACCTGCACCTCATGGCTCGGATGGGGCGCCAGGAGGAGTGGCTGCCCGAGGCGCCCACGGCCACGGGCTACGAACTCGAGCGGGCGATCGTCTCGCGCATCGCGGATGCCTGGTTGCTGGGGCGGACGACGTTCGACACGCAGCCCTACGCACCGCTCGACGAGCTGATCTACGCGAAGGAGAACGGGTACCTCGACGCGTTCATCTTCACGGCGCGCCCGGACGAGTTCGCGGAGGCCCGGGCGGAGTGGGCGAGGGAGAAGCCCGAGGACGCCGAGGCCTACCGGTCGTGGTTCGTGGCGACGTTCAACCGGGAGCCGCCGGGCCTGAGAGCCAGGTAAGCGGCACGTCCGGGCGCATCAGCCCTCGATCGTTACTTCCCAACGCGAGCCGATCGGTCCTGGGCCTTCGATCTCTTCGATCTGGAGGTCCACGCGTCCCGTGCGCGCGAGGCGATCGTCGGACGGCTTTCCTCCGAAGACCGCGAAGCCCCTCACCTCGGCGGTGCAGACGCGCCCGTCGGGTGCGCGCGCCTTGAGACGTGCCCGACGGAGCGTGCGGATGGGGGGTGCTTCGCCTGCTTGGAGGCGAAGGCGTAGTATACGTCCGGAATGTGGGGCGTCCAGGGCGTCCAGGACCCGGAACACGACGCCGCGCCCGGTAGCGGTTGCTGTTGACATGGCAAGAAGAGTATTCCGATGAGCCCGGCAGTGGAAGATGGCGCGGAGAGGCGGCGGTCCGAAGAGGCCACCGACCTGGTCATGTCTCCCGCGGCGATGCGGGAGCTCGGCCAGGCCGCCCTCGACGCGATCCTGAGGAGGGTGGAAGGACTGGCCTCGGAGCCCGCCTGGCGGGGCGCTTCCCGCGCGGAGCTCGAGTCCATGTTGCGCGAGTCTCCGCCGGAGAGGGGACGGCCGCACCTCGAGGTCCTGGAGCGGGCGCTCCGCGATGTGCTGCCACTCGCGGGACGCGTGGATCACCCGCGGTTCTTCGCGTTCATCCCTTCGGCACCGACATGGCCCGGCGTGATCGCGGACTTCCTGTGCGCGGGGTTCAACACCTTCCAGGGTACGTGGCTGGGCTCGGGGGGACCGAGCCAGCTCGAGCTCGTCGTGACCGACTGGTTCAGGGAGTGGGTGGGCTATCCTCCCGGCGCGGGCGGGCTCTTCACCTCGGGAGGGTCCGCCGCGAGCCTCGACGCGCTCGTGGCCGCACGTGAGCACGCCGGGGCGCCGGAGCGGCCGGCCGTCTTCATGGGCGACCAGAGCCACAGCGCCCTCGAGCGCGCCGCGAGGATCGTCGGTGTGCGTCGCGAGGGAATCTGGAAGATCCCCTCCGACGATCTCTTCCGGGTACGCCTGGACGCCCTCGAGGAAGCCATCCACGACGCCAGGAGCAAAGGCTTCACTCCGATCGCCGTCTGCGCGAACGCGGGCGCGACGAACACGGGAGCGGTGGATCCCCTCGACGGCATGGCGGATGTGTGCGAGCGGGAGGGAATCTGGCTGCACGTGGACGGGGCCTACGGCGGCTTCGCCGTGCTGACCGAGAGGGGGCGCGCGCTCATGCGCGGGCTCGAGCGCGCCGACTCGATCACGCTCGATGCCCACAAGTGGTTGTTCCAGCCCTTCGAGGCCGGGTGCGTCCTGGTGAAGGACGTCCGAACGCTGGAGGCGGCCTTCAGCATCCATCCAGAGTACCTGCAGGATACCTGCCTCGGCGTGGAGCAGGTCAACTTCGCCGACCGAGGACTCCAACTGACGCGCTCGTTCCGGGCCCTGAAGGCGTGGATGTCCATCCAGACCTTCGGGATGGCCGCGTTCCGTGCCGCCGTGGCCCGCGGGATCGAGCTGGCGGACCGGGCGGCCGAGCACGTGCGAGCCTCTGCGTCCCTGGAACTCCTGTGCCCGGCGTCGCTCGGGATCGTGTGCTTCCGCTTCAACCCGGGAGGCCTCTCGGAGGACGCGCTCGAGGCGCTCAACGAGGAGATCCAGAGCCGGATCATCGGGTCGGGCACGGCGATGATGTCCTCGACGCGGCTGCGGGGGACGTACGCGCTCCGCTTCTGCATCATGGCGCACTACACCACATGGAAGGACGTGGAGGACACGCTCCGCGCCGTCGAGGCGTTCGGCGGAGAGTCGGCTGCGAGGTGAACCTTCCCTGGCCCGACGCGGTCACGCTGACCGGACTCCTGCTCGTCCTGCCGGTTCTGGCCGTTGCCCAGGTCCGCGTGCTGCGGAACGTGGAGATCACGGAGCGCCTGCCGGTCTACGTGAGCTCCGCCCTGTCCCTTGCGGCGCTGGGCGGCGTGGCGTGGACCGTGGGCGCACGGACCTCGGGCGCGTCGGCGCTGGGCCTGGTGTCCCTGCGCTGGACGACCTTCGCCGGCTGGACAGCGGTCCTGGTGGGCGGCGGCCTGGCGCTCACCGTGGCGTTCCGCGTCACGGGGCAGGCCGTGGGAGCCCGGGAGGCTCCGCTCCTGAGAGTGCTGCTGCCCCGGTCGGCTGGGGAACGCGCGGCCTTCGCCGGCCTGTCCGTGGTCGCGGGCTTGGGGGAGGAGATGGCCTACCGGGGCTACGTCATCTCCGTCCTGACCGGCGTCGTGGGAGTGACCCCGGCGGCCGCTCTGTCGTCGGTCGTCTTCGGGGTGCTCCATGCCTACCAGGGACCACTGGGCGTCGCGCGCACCGCGGGGCTCGGTGGGCTGTTGGCGTGGGGCTTCCTCGAGAGCGGGAGCCTGTGGCCTCCCATGGCGGCGCACGCGATTCTGGACATGCTCCTCGGCATCGCGCTCGCGGAGCGGCTCATGGTACCGGAGAGGCCCGCCGGGGTATCCGGGAGTGAAGGCGACCGGAACCCGCATGAGGACTGACACCACCCCCTGACCGTCACGCGATATGGAAGTGGATCTCGCTCTGCTGGCCGACGCGGCTACCATCGACGCCGCCGGCAAGCTCAATATCCTGGGGATCTTCGATCACCTCTCCACGGCGAACCTCCCGGCACAGCATCCCCACATGGTGCTCATCCTCCGCTTTTCCGCGTCGGTGCAAGAGATGGGGCGTCACGGCGTTGCCATCTCGCTCCGGGACCCTCGCGGCGGCGAAGCGATGCACATCGACGGCGAGATGCATCTGGGGTCCGGCGGGGCCGCGGTGGGACAGGGGATCAGCGTGCCTCACATCCTGCACTTGGACGGACTCGTGTTCGCGTCGCCGGGGCGCTACACCTTCGACGTGCGCGTGGACGGAGAGCACCATGTGTCGGTGCCGTTGATGGTCTCGGGCCCCGCGCGCGCGGAGGCGTGATGGCGGATCACAGGAGAGCCATCCGCAAGACGCTTGCAGAAACAAGTGAAGCGTCCGATAGGTAGAGGTAGGTAGGAATAGAAGGAGAGGAGGCGAGAGCCGGCGCGACGCGAGCTACGGAGGACGACGGTGATCCTGCGCTGCAACTTCGAGGAGCTCCGGGCCTTGACGGCCGGTGGCCGCTCCCTCCTGGAGGGGGACTCGGGGGGGCATGCGTCCGTCCTGGCTCCGGAGGAGAGCCGGGCGACGGTCGAGGCCCTCCTGCCGCGCCTGACGGGCGACCTGTCCGTTGCGTCGCTGGCCGAGGCCCGAGCCATGCGGAGGGCCGTGTCCGCCATCGTGGAGCGCCTTCGCGACGAGATGGAGGCAACGGTCCTGGCCACGCACGCCGCGGACGAAGGCGCGGTGGCGGCGTACTTCGATTTCGCTCATGCGCTCTCCGTTTCGCACCGGCTCGACGGGATGGTGGCGGAGATGGAAGCCCTGGTCGAGCTGGTCACCGGCAAGCCGGCCGACGGGCAGGCGGCGTATACGTTTCGCTTCCCCGACTGACATCCCCGCGGGATCGCAGGGCGGCGCGAACGCTGCCGTGACCCGTCGACCGCCTCGGCTTGCACCGTCTCTGGCAAACTGAGAAGCTTGGGACCGCGACGCGGTCCTGCCCGAGCCTTCCGCCGCCGCGCCGCGTACGTCCGCATCCCCGGAACGACTTCCTGGAGTAGGAATGGCCACGGCCCGGAAGCGAGAACGGATCCTGCCTCGCCTCATCGAAGAGGAGATGCGGGAGTCGTTCCTCGACTACTCGATGTCCGTCATCGTCCAGCGCGCGCTTCCCGACGTGCGCGATGGGCTCAAGCCCGTGCACCGGAGGATCCTCTATGCGATGCACGAGCTCGGTCTCATGCCCGACCGTGCGTACAAGAAGAGCGCGACCGTGGTCGGGGACGTGCTGGGGAAGTACCACCCCCACGGTGATTCGGCGGTGTACGAGGCGCTGGTCCGGATGGTGCAGGATTTCTCGTTGCGGTATCCGCTCGTGGACGGACAAGGGAACTTCGGCTCCATCGACGGCGACAACGCGGCGGCGTATCGGTACACGGAGGCCCGGCTCCAGCCGCTGGCTCTGGAGCTCCTGGATGATCTCCACAAGGAGACGGTCGCATTCCAGCCGAACTTCGACGATCGGCTCCAGGAGCCGACCGTGCTTCCCGGACGGTTCCCCAACCTGCTGGTGAACGGCTCGTCCGGGATCGCCGTGGGGATGAGCACGAACGTGCCGCCTCATTCCCTGCGCGAGGTGGCCGCAGGCGTCAAGCAACTCGTCATCGATCCCGAGTGCACGGTCAAGGACCTGATACGCCACATCCCCGGGCCCGACTTCCCGACGGGCGGCTCGATCGTCGGGAAGGGTGGGATCAGGGAGATGTACGAGACCGGGCGCGGGAAGCTCGTCATGCGTGCTCGGGTCGTGAAGGAGGCCCTGCGGGGCGGCAAGGAGCAGCTCGTCGTGACCGAGCTCCCCTACACGGTCTCGAAGTCGAAGATCATCGAACAGATCGCGGATCTCGCGAAGCACGGGAAGGCCGAGGACATCGCCGACATCCGGGACGAGACGGACCGTGAGGGGATCCGCCTCGTCATCGAGCTGAAGCGGGGCGCCAAAGCGGGATCCGTTCTCAAGACTCTCTACAAGCGCACGAACCTCCAGTGCACGTTCGGCGCGATCCTGCTGGCGCTCGACCACGGACAGCCGCGCGAGTTCACGCTCAAGGAGTTGCTGGAGCGCTTCCGCGACCACCGGGTGGAGGTCGTCCGGAAGCGCAGCCGCTTCGACCTGGAGAAGGCCGAGGCCGAGCGGCACGTGATCGACGGCCTGCTGGTCGCGCTCGACAATATCGACGCGGTGATCAAGATCATCCGTGGCTCGAAGGACCGCGACCAGGCCTCGGAACGCCTCCAGGGGAAGTTCGGACTGAGCGAGACCCAGGCGGACGCGATTCTCAACATGCGCCTGGCGAAACTCACGGCGTTGGAGCGCTTCCAGCTCAAGGCGCGCTTGTTGGAGCTGCAGGCGCTCATCAAGGAGCTCAAGGCGATCCTGAAGTCCGAGGAGCGCCAGCTCGAGGTGATGCTCGAGGAGCTGAGCGACGTGGTGAAGAGGTTCGGCGATACCCGTCGCACGGTCATTCTCGACGAGGGAGACGAGGCCGAGGAAGCATCGACGGCGCCCCTGGAAGAGCAACTCGCGGACGAGGACGTCGTGGTCACGATGAGCCACGAGGGCTTCGTGAAGCGCATTCCGATGCACTTGTACCGGAGGCGGGTGACGTCCGGGAAAGGGCTCGCGGGCATGGAGCGCTATGAGGACGACTACCTGGAACGGGTCTTCGTGGCGCGCACGCGCGGGTGGATCCTGGCGTTCACCGAGCAGGGCCAGTGCCATTTCCTGCCCGTGTTCGACGTGCCCGAGAGCGCCCGGTCCTCGCGCGGTCAGTCCGTCTATGCGCTCCTGGGTGGGCTCGACCGCCGCGACCGGATCGTGGCCATGATTCCCGCGGACGACCTCGAGGCGGCGGACCGGTACCTGGTCTTCCTCTCGCGCTGCGGCACCATGAAGCGGACCCCGCTCTCGGACTTCTCGAACCCACGTTCGGGCGGGATCATCGCCGCGGGCGTGAAGCAGGGCGACCGCATCCTGGACGTGGCGCTGTCGGACGGCCTGGCCGACGTGATGCTCCTCTCCAGCGGCGGGCGAGCCATCCGCTTCACCGAGGCGGAGGTCCCGATCGTGGGGCGGACGGCGCAGGGCGTGAAGGGGATGGAGCTGAAGGGTCGAGAGGAGATCGTGGGCATGGTGCTGATCCGACGCGAGGCGAACGTGCTCACGGTATCCGAGGACGCCGTGGGTAAGCGCATTCCCGTGGGCGAGTTCCCGCTCCAGAAGCGCGGCGGTATGGGGACACTGGTCACGCCGGCGTCCGGGCCCGACGCGAAGGTGGTGGCGGCCCTGGAGATCCTCGACGCCGACGAGGTCATGCTGATCACGGCCGGCGGTCAGGTAATCCGGGTAGCCGCGAGCTCCGTCCCGTTGCAGGGGCGCCGCACACAGGGCCGCAAGATCGCGAGGCTCGTCGGCGGCGACCGCATCGTCGAGGTCACGCGCACGCAGGGCGGCGGAGACGCTCCGCGCCCCGCGCCCATCCTGGGTGGGGACGGGCAGCTGGACCTGCTGAAGGGCTGAAAGGGCTGAAAGGTTAGCGACGTTCTCCCAGCACGGCGTTGAACGTGAGGCGGGTGCCGTCTCGCTCGACGACTACCTTCACGGCGTCCCCCGGCTTCCTGTCCCGGAGCGCGTACGTGTAGGCGTAGATGTCGGCCACGGGCTTGGCGTCGAACTCGACGATGACGTCGCCACCCCGGAGGCCGGCCAACGCCGCAGGGCTTCCCTCGCGCACGCCGGTGATCCGGAGCCCGAAGTCTCGAGGGGTCATGTCGGGAATCGTCCCGAAGTAGGGCCCGTATCCCCTGGATGTCTCCTGGCCCGCGGGGGCGGCCGGGCGCTCCTGTCGAATCGGGGTGAGGTTCATCGCCGTCGCGGCCGACGTTCCCGCCAGAGTGCTCGTGACGCCGGTCGCCAGCTCCGCGACCCGTTCCAGACCGCGGGCGTCGATCTTCTCCCAGTCGTCGGTCGGCCGGTGGTAGTCCACGTGGGTGTTCGTGAACAGGTGGAGCACCGGAATCCCGACCGCGGCGAACGACGCGTGGTCGGAGGGCCCGTAGCCATCCGGGACGAACCCGAGCTCCAGCGGGGCGGCGAGCCGTGTGTTGGCGGCGTTCACGATCGTCTCCCACTCCGCGGCGGTGCCCGTCCCGTACACGGTCAGGGTGTTCTCGCCGAGACGCCCGATCATGTCGAGGTTGATCATCGCAACCACGTTCGACAGGTCCACGGTCGGTTCCGCGACGAACCGGGCGGAGCCCCAGAGACCCTTCTCCTCGCCGGTGAACGCGATGAAGAGCACGCTCCGTGCCGGGCGGGGCCCCGCGGCCAGGCGTCGCGCAATGTCCAGGAGGCCGGCCGTTCCGCTCGCGTTGTCGTCCGCTCCGTTGTGGACGGCCTGGGCGTCCGGGTCGAGCGAGCCGTCTCCGCCCATGCCGAGGTGGTCGTAGTGCGCGCCCACGACCACGTACTCGGCGTGGAGCGCCGGGTCGGTGCCCGGGAGCACGGCCACGACGTTCCTGGCGTCGGCCATCGTAGGATGGACCTCGGTTCGCAGCGTAACCTCCGCGCTGGCGCGGGCCGCTTCGCGGATCGCCCCGGCCAGCGCGCCCGAAGCGGCGGCGACCGGGATCTCCAGCGCCTTGCGGATCTCGTCGTCCATCGAAGGTGGGCCCATCGTGTCGGGCAGAAGCACGAGCAGCCCGGCGGCCTTCCGGCCCGCCGCGACGGTCGCCTTGAAGTGGGGATCGGCCCGTAGACCTCCGCCGGATGGCGTGTCGGGATCACCCCACTCGACGACCAGGATCTTCCCGGTCACGTCCAGGTGGGCGTAGGCGTCGTCGGGGCTGCCCGGGCGGCTCAGGCCGTGGCCGCCGTAAGCGAGAGCGGCTGTGATCGAGGTGGAGGCCGAGAAGCCGAAGGGGATCCAATCCTCGGCCGGGGCGTAATCCTCGCCTGAGACGGTCAGCCTGTTGTCCGTGCCGAGCCTGGCGCCTTTCGGGACCGGGAAGGTCTGAAACCAGGACCCGCCGACGCCGGCGGGGTGGAGGTCGGTTCCCTGGAGCTGGGCGGCGATGTAATCGGCGGCGCAATGGGCGCCCCACGAGCCGACCTCCCGTCCCTCGAGGGCGTCGTCTGCGAGGTACCGGACGTGCGCCAGGGGGCCGTGGATTCCCGCCGTGAGGCGGGCGGGGTCGGGGCAGGAGGTGCTTTGGGCGAACCCCGGCGCGGCCATCGCGACGAGCGACACGGCGATCGCGAACGCCCGGCGGGCATGGTGGTGGAGGGACATCATGGACCTTTCCGAGGGGTGACGCGCGTGAACCATCGATTCTTGTATCCCGTTCTTTCGCTGGCGTTCGCGGCGGTGGCGTGCGCGCCCCAGGAAGGTGGCCAGGAGGGCGCGGCAGGTGAAGCCGCGGGCGCCGCCGACAGCCTGGTGATGCCCGGCGAGGTCCACCTGAGGAACGTCCGCCAGCTCACGTTCGGCGGCGACAACGCCGAAGCGTACTTCGCCTTCGACGGCACGAAGCTGATCTTCCAGCACCGGGCCACGACCGAGGAGTGCGACCAGATCTACGTGCTCGACGTCGCGACCGCCGAGCGCACGTTGGTGAGCACGGGGCAGGGGCGGACGACGTGCTCGTATTTCTACCCGTCGGGCCGGGAGATCATCTACTCCTCGACCCACCACCACGACTCCACGTGTCCGGCACCGCCCGACATGTCCATGGGGTACGTTTGGCCCCTCTACGAGACGTACGACATCTTCATCGCCAACGCCGACGGCACGAATCTCCGGCAGCTCACGGACGTGATGGGGTACGACG
>CAYPMO010000032.1:0-47204 GCA_964412015.1 uncultured Gemmatimonadaceae bacterium
CCACATGTCCAGTGAACAGCCGGAGTTCCGGGTCGAACTCGAAGACCCCGGTGTATCCCTTGTAGTCGATCATCTCAAGACCTCGTCATCCTGTTCACAGGTGTCCCAGCCCCTCAAGGAAGCTCCGTACTCTCTTTACGAGGCCTCGACCGCACTCCGGGCGCGGATGCGGTCGGTCCACCGTGAGCTTGCGACCCTCCAGGACGAAGGTCACCGTGGAGCCGCTACCCTCGTACACCTCAGCGCCTAACTTCTTGAACAGAGCCTCCACCTTCTTCCAGTGGAGCCCAGCGTTGAGGCGCCGAATCTGGTCGAGTGTCACATCGTCTGCGGACATGGTACTATGCTATGGTACCACGGCCTCAAAGTCAAGCAGGTTCGGTGATCGTCCAGGGAAGCGTTCTAACAGGGGTTTCCTGCTGGCAGGGTAGTCTTTGACGGTCCGGGAGCACTCGCCTGGCGGCTCGCGCCCCGGGTCGGCATCATGGTCCGGCAGCAGAATTCCAAAGTCGTTAGACCGTGCTGGCCACCTTCTCGGGTCCGACTTGACCGCATGTCAGATCCGACATAGCTTCCCCTATGGACGATCCCAAGCCGCTCGTCTGGCTCCATGGGGAGATCAAGTCGCCGCCGTTCTCCGAGGAGGCGCGCCTCGAGGCTGGCTTCCTTCTGCGGCGTCTCCAGAACGGCGAGAAGGTGAGTCTCCCTCAGTCGAGACCCATGCCGGCTGTGGGGTCCTCGTGCCACGAGCTCCGGATCCGGGACGCCGACCAGACCTGGCGCGTGATCTACTCCGTCGAGGACGACGCCGTCGTCATCCTCGAGGTGTTCTCGAAGAAGACTGCCACAACGCCGAAGAACGTGCTGACCACCTGTCAGCGGCGTCTGCGGATGTACCGGGATCTGTAAGGGGAGATCAGGACTATGGACGCAACGAAGCGCCGGAAGCTGGAGGCCGCTGGGTGGAAGGTCGGGGACGCGGCTGACTTCCTCGAACTGACGCCGGAGGAGGCCGAGTTCGTCCAGCTGAAGCTCTCCCTGGCCGAGGGACTGCGGGAGGAGCGCGAGACCCAGGGCCTTACCCAGGCCGAACTGGCGCAACGCGTTGGCTCCAGCCAGTCCCGCGTGGCAAAGATGGAGGCTGCGGACCCCTCCGTGAGTGTCGACCTCCTCGTGCGGTCCCTCCTCAAGCTTGGCGCGCGCCGGGGCGACGTGGCCAAGCTGGTGACCCGGAAGGGACGTCGAACATCCACGAGCACGGTCTAACAAGGAATTCCTACTGCAGGGTCGTCGTCGAGCTCCCGGGCCACTCGGCTTGCACCTCGCGGCTCGGGGTCAGCATCATGCTCCTGCAGTAGAATTCCAAAGTCGTTAGAAAGCTTCGTCAGCTCGCGGGAAGCTGGAACAGCAGGGAGTCAGAGGTCGAGGACGAGCCGAACGCCTACCTCCACGCGCGCCAGGGTCTTGGACGAGACTTTGCCCGCGCGTTGCTCCAGGTAGTCCCGGTCGACGGTCACGAGTTGCGTCACGTTGGCGACGGAGTCCCTGGGCAAGCCGGTTTCCTTGGCGGGAAGCAGCACGTTTCCCGGCGCATCGAGAAGGCGCGTGTTCGAGGAAGCGACAATCCCGACTACCGTTCGAAGCCGACTACGGTTGAACGGTTCCCCCTGAAGGATGAGGACGGGGTGCCGGAAGCCAGGCTCGGACCCTCGAGGCTCCGCCAGGTCTGCCCACCAGATCTCGCCGCGATGCACTACCACTCGGACTTCCCGATGCTCTTGGCTTGTGCGCGCCGGATCTGCGGTGGAAGGCCGCTATCCTGGTTGGCGTACACCTCGTTGAGCCGTGCTGTGATGTCTTCGCTTCGGAACTTGGCCAGGTACTCCGCTACGGCTGTGGCATAGAGCTCGCTGCGCGAAACGCCGAGGCGCTGTGCGAGTTCATCGGCCGACTCGAACACGTCGTTGGGTAGGGAGACGGCGGTCTTCATGGCCATATTATACCATAGTATGACCATGGAGGGAAGCTTTCTAACCAGGCGTTGCTACAGCGCGGTCAGCGCCCGGGCTCCGGAGCACTCGCCTGGCGGCTCGCACTCCGGGTCGGCATCCTGCTCCTGCAGCAGAAACCCAAAGTCGTTAGGTTGCCCAACTCTCTCAGCCGGGAAGGCTGGCCAGGAGCGCGCTGGGAGTCAGGACCCGTACGCCGTTCCAGCCGTCAGCGTCGAGGAGATGCCGGTCCCCTGACACGACGGTTGCGCCGGCTTCGAACGCACAGCGCATGAACTTGTCGTCGTCTGGGTCCGCGGTGACGTACTCGTCGTCCACCACGTCGGGCGTGAGCGTTCCGTGAGCCAAGAGTTCGGTGAGCACTGCCTGGTAGTCGGCGTCGGGGTACGACGCCCGTAGACGATCGCAGACTCTCAGGTACTCGTCGAAGATCGAGGGTGTGAGGACCACGCGGAGTCGTCCGTCTGCCCAGGCGTCGAGGACAGCACGCGGTGGACCTCCGAAGAACGCCGCGGAGACAATCACGTTCGTATCCAGGACGACCTTCACTTCGAGGCGCGGACCTCTCGGATCGCCTTCTCGACATCCTCAGGCGTAACGCCTGCCGCTTTGGCCGCCTTCTGGACCTTGTCCAACAGAGCCTTGAACTCTCTTACGTTGGGAGCTTCAAGGGTCTTAAGGACGACGACGTTGCCCTCCCCGACCACCACAAATTGGTCCCCGGGCTCGAGGCCGAGGCGGGTCCTGATTTCTTCCGGGATAACGACCTGTCCGCGAGACGAAAGCTTCGTCGTTGACGGTTTCACCATAGTGCCCTCCTGCAGAGCGATCTTACTAATAAGATGAGCCGCCAGGGGCACCCTAACAAGGGCAATAATATAGTTGACTAACCCAACGGAGGGTACTATCTTTAGGTAGTAGAGTAACCCAAGCCGGAAACGAACGATGGCCACCAAGACCCCTGTTCCCGCGACCTTCCTTGAGGCGGTAAGGTACTTCGCCGATGAGGATAAGGCCACTGACTTCCTCGCCCAGATCCGCTGGCCGGATGGCGAGCAGGTCTGCCCGAAGTGTGGGGCCGTTGGCAAGCACTACTGGCTCAAGACACAGAAGCGGTGGAAGTGCCGGGACTGCCGAAGCCAGTACTCCATCAAGGTCGGAACGATCTTCGAGGACAGCCCCATCAAATTGTCCAAGTGGTTGCCCGCCGTATGGCTTCTCGTTAACTGCAAGAACGGCGTTAGCTCCTACGAAGTCGCGCGGGACTTGGGCGTGACACAGAAGACCGCTTGGTTCATGATGCACCGCATCCGGCTTGCGCTCCGCTCTGGTTCTCTTGAGAAGATGGAGGGCGAGGTTGAGGCGGACGAGACCTACATCGGCGGCAAGGCCAAGAACATGCACCGCGCCAAGCGCGAGCGGGTCATCCGTGGGACTGGTGGCATGGACAAGGTCGCGGTCATGGGGCTCTTGGAGCGTCCCCGTGGCGCCGAGCATTCCCTTGTCCGCACCGCCGTCCTCAGCGACACTGGCAAGGCCCGACTCCATGCCGAGATCCACAAGAACGTGGAGCGCGGCGCGGCGCTGTACACCGACCAGCATACCGGGTACCTCGGGCTCTCCAAGGACTACATCCACGACGTTGTAGACCACGCTTCCGCCTACGTGAAGGGTAGAGTCCACACCAACGGGCTTGAGAACTTCTGGAGCCTCGTAAAGCGGGCCGTTCACGGGACCTATGTGAGCATTGAGCCGTTCCACGTGTTCCGGTATCTCGATGAGCAGACCTTCCGGTTCAATCATCGGAAGGCGAACGACGCCGGGCGCTTCGTTCGGGCGCTTAGGGGTATCACTGAGAAGCGTCTAGCCTATTCCGAGCTTACCGGGCAGGAGATGTGCGTTTCGTGACCGAGAAGAAAAGGCGCACCCCCACCTCCGGCGAGGCCCCAAGCCCCGAGCGCATCAAGGACCCGGGCGCGGGGCTGGACCGCATGCGGGAAGCGTTGAGGAAGATCCTCACCGTGCCAAAGGAAGCAGTGATAAACCCGCACGAAGAGAAGCGCGAAAAGGCGCGCTAGACATGCCGAAGAAACCGCCCCAACGGCAAGAGTACCGCTTCAAGATCGAAGCCTACACGCCGGACACAATCCCGATGGCCAAGCTCGCTGAGTACATGACGGAGCTTGCGGCGATCTTGGGTGAAGAGAAGTCCGTGCACTTCGTTCGGGTCGAGGCTGGAAGCACGGCCCTCGTCCACCGCGTGGAGCATGAAGCCGTCCCCAGGGTCAAGGCGCGCGCCCTGTCCGTGATTCGCGGAGATGGACCGGAAGAGGCACGGCGCAGCTACCGCAAAGTCAACCGAATGCTGCGTGACGACAATGCAAGCGCCGTCCTACGGAAAGGGGTTAGGGGCGCGAAAATTCTAGAGTTCCCCGGTGCTAAGGAGGCAAAGGAAGAGATTCCCGGTGTGAGCCAGCCGGGAAGTCTCTCCGGTGTCATCATACGGGTGGGCGGTACCCAAGAGCAGATCCCGATCATCATTGAGTCTGAAGGCCAGCCAGTCACGGGTTGCCACACGAACCGCCAAATGGCCAAGGCCTTGGCGAGGCACTTGTTCGAGCCAGTCCGTGTCAATGGGCAGGGATACTGGATGCGGGATGATGAAGGCGTGTGGCGGCTGAACCATTTTCGCATTGAGCACTTCGAACCGCTTGAGAATCTGCCCCTCACGGTAGCGCTGGGGAAGCTACGCAGCGCGGTTGGAGACTTACCCGACACCTTCTATGAGGACATGAAGGCCATACGAAGTGGGGGCGGCAATGGTAGTGATTGATGCGACCATACTCGCCCTTTTGCTCCAGCCAAACGCGAAGGGTCCACTGGACAAGAACAAGAACCCGGTGACAAGGGCACGAGAACGAGTGGAATATCTCGTGTCCCAGCTCGAAAAGACCGGGACCAAGCTCTGTATCCCGGCGCCCGCGTTGAGTGAGGCGCTGATCAAGATTGGTCCAAGGGAGGCACTACGGGCTGTCGAGACGATCCGCAAACAGTCGATATTCGAGGTGAAACCCTTTGATGAGCTTGCGGCAATCGAGCTTGCGAATATCCAGCGTGAGGAGATGGGCAAACGGCGGCCAAAAGAAGGACCCGAAACGTGGGCCAAGCTGAAGTTTGACCGTCAGATAGTCGCCATCGCCCGAGTGTGGGCCGCAGAAATCATCTACTCGGACGATGAGGACATCGACAAGCTTGGAAAACGGATCGGTATCCCCGTGGTGGGTGTCGCCGACCTCCCGCTTAACCCGGACGAGAAGCAGGGTGACCTGTTCCGGGAATCCGAAGATGGAACGGATTCCAATGCCTGACAACACGCTCTACTACGGCGATAACCTGGACGTGCTCAAGCGGCATGTCGCGTCCGAATCGGTGGACCTGGTCTACCTTGACCCGCCGTTCCAGAGTGGGAGGGACTACAATGTCCTGTTCGAGGAGCGAAGCGGGGATCGGTCCACGGCGCAGATAAAGGCGTTCGAGGACACGTGGGAATGGGGCACGGATTCACGCCTCGCATGGGAAGAGGTCGTTGAAGCCGGAGAGGACACGTCACGGGTCATGCAAGCCTTCATGACGTTCCTCGGCGGCAACGATATGATGGCGTACCTAGCCATGATGGCTCCGCGCCTGATAGAGCTTCGGCGGGTCTTGAAGTCGGCGGGCTCGATCTACCTTCATTGTGACCCCACGGCGTCGCACTACCTGAAGATCCTTATGGATTCAATCTTCGGCGCCAGACAGTTCCAGAACGAAATCATCTGGTACTACCGAGGTGGTGGGATCTCTCCGCGCCGGTGGGGCAGGAAGCATGACGTGATCCTGTACTACGCAAAGGGGGAGAGGTGGACGTTCAACGTCGATCCCGTGCGCGTACCCTACTCGGCAGCATCTAGCGAACGCCTGGAGTATACGGCGCGGGCCTTCCGCGGCGACCGCGTGTACGAAAACTATGAGGCTAATCCCGAAGGCAAGCACCCGGACGACGTGTTCATAATGCAGCCAGTTATGCCTTCGGCGAAGGAACGGCTCGGCTACCCCACACAGAAGCCGGAACGTTTGTTAGAGCGCGTCGTCTTGGCGAGTAGCAACGAGGGTGACGTGGTATTGGACCCGTTCTGTGGCTGCGGCACCACAATTTCCGTGGCCCATCGTCTGAAGCGTCGCTGGATCGGTATAGACGTGACGCACCTTGCCGTGGGGCTCATCAAGAACCGGCTTCATGGCACTTTCGGCCCATCGGTCGTGGACACCTACGAGGTCCACGGCGAACCGACCGCCGTAGCCGATGCGGCTGCGCTGGCCCTTGAGGATCGATTCGAGTTCGAGAACTGGGCGCTTGGTCGAGTCGATGCCAGGAAGGTGGACCCCAAGAAGGGCGCGGACAGGGGGATAGACGGGCGGTTGTATTTCCATGATGAACCGGACGGGGAAACGCGGCAAATCGTTCTGTCGGTGAAGTCCGGCAAGGTTCAGGTCCAGCACGTGCGGGACCTTCGCGGGGTGTTGGATCGGGAGAAAGCGGACATAGGGGTGCTCATCACGCTCCAAGACCCGACCCGCCCCATGCTCCGTGAAGTGGCATCTGCCGGCTTCTATGAATCGCCGTGGGGCGGGAAGCATCCAAGGCTTCAGATCCTCACGATTACGGACTTATTGGGCGGCAAAAGGATCGACTATCCGCGAATCACCGGGGCGGCCCGGACCTACAAGCAAGCACCCCGTCACGTTGGGAAGGTCGCGGAGCAGCTTGACTTACCGGGCGGTACCGACGACCCGGGTTAGCCTAGTATATTATTGCCCTAACAAGGGTTTCCTGCTGCAGGGCTAACCGCAGGGTCGGTGCGCTCGTGTCTTGCAACACGAGCGCCCCGGTCGACATCATGCGCCTACAGCAGAAACCCAAATCGTTATGCGGCCGATCAGAGAGGAGCTTGCCGACGGTTCGGTATGTGACTACATTGTGAGTACGTGCATCCCAACCGCCATGGCGCCCCATGAAGACCAAGCTCGTTCGGATCGGCAATTCGCGTGGTGTCCGCATTCCCAAGCCGCTCCTGGAAGAGGCAGGCCTGAAGGAAGATGTGGAACTGCAGGTCGTCGACGCCGGGATCATGATTCGTGGCGCAGAAGAGCCCCGAGTCGGCTGGGCTGAGGCAGCGCAGCGGATGCGAGAGCGAGGTGAGGATGGCCTGCTGGATGAACCCGTCGCGACGGCCTTCGACGAGACCGAGTGGGTCTGGTAGTGGCCGCTCCACGACGCGGTGACGTGTTCCTTGTATCGCTTGACCCGACGACGGGCCGCGAAATCAGGAAGACCCGGCCCTGCGTGATCGTGTCCCCGGATGAGTTGAACGACCACCTCAGCACGTTCCTCGTGGCGCCAATGACCACGGGCGGACATGCGTACCCATATCGGATCGCATGCCGTTTCCAGGGGAAGGACGGATTCGTCGTTCTGGATCAGCTTCGTACGGTTGACCGCCGTCGTCTCGTCACACGTCTTGGGAGCGTGACACCTGTGACCCTCTCCAAGGCCCTGGCGGTTCTCCGGGAGATGTTCACGGAGTAGCCCGGCCGCATAACCCGGGTTTCCTGCTGCCCGTCGCAGTTGAGGCCGCTGCCGCCGCGAAGCTTCGACCGCATAGCGCGTCGTCACGCACGACCGTAACGTAACGGCACCAGAAACCCCAAGTCGTCATACAGCAGCGCGAGCGTGCAGCCGGCTCTTGCTAAGTGTTACCTGATATGGTAGCATCATTCCATCGGCAAGATTCGGCGAGGCGGCTTCGTCTTCGTCACGTGGAAGGGGGATCACAGCCCTTACCACGTCCACGTCTATCGCGATAGCGCCCTCGTCGTGAAGTGGAACCTCGAAAACGACGTGGCCATGAAGGGTGAAGCCACCGCCCGGATCTTGCGGCTCATCGCTGAGCTTCGCCAAGAGGGGCTGCTATGAAGATCAAGTCGGTCACTCCGAACAACCGGAAGAAGGCATTTGAGGTCGTAACGGCCTCGGCGCTCTACACGTTTCCGTACGGGCTACTGCGAGTGCCGCCTGACGAGAACAACCGGGTTGAAGAGGCGTTTCCGGACCAAGACATCGGCCGTGAGGGCTTTACGTACCGCCTTACCGACGGACGGGAGGACACGATCCATCTCGACGCGGTGCTGGAGTACAATCGCGATCCCACGTACCTGAATGACCTGCTACTTCACCGCCTAACAATAGAAGCGCGAAAGGCTGTGGAAACCTCGGACCTCAGCAAAAGGGAGCTGATTCGCGCCCTCGGCACATCGGCGAGCCAGTTCTATCGTCTCCTGGATCCGACGAATCGGACGAAGTCCGTGGGTCAGCTCATCGCGCTCCTTCATCTGCTTGGCCGAGAAGTCGACGTCGTCATTTCAACCCCAAGGCGGGCGACCCGCACGCGCCGCGGTCGTGCGTCGAGAGCGGGAGCTGCTGTATAACCCGGGTTTCCTGCTGCCCGTCGCAGTTGTGCCCGCCATGGATGCGAGGATTACCCCATCTGTCGGGCAGGAACACACAGACATAGCGTAGAGGTAGCAGAAACCCAAAGTCGTTAGCTGGACTCGTTTCCAGTGCGGTTGCCGTTTCGCATTCCGCATCGTGGTCTCCCTCCTCTTCCCAAGAGGTGAGGTGTCCACGGAACCGGGTCTATGAGGAGGTCGGGGCTATGGGGAGTCCTGCGCGCCGCACTCGCCTAAGTGCTGTCCCAAGGCTGGATTACAGTTGGTAACTCCTGGCCGAGGGTCCACATAGTTCGGATGCTCCTTCCGACTCTCAACGGCGGAAAGGAGCATCCCCATGATTCACCAGACTCCCAGTTCGTGGACGCTGGACGCGCTCGTCGAGGCCTACAAGCATCATCAGCGACGCACGCGTGGACTACGTGAAGGGACCCTACACGGTTACGAGCGGCTGATCCGTCAACTCGTCCGGGCGGCGCTCGGGGACGATCCGGTTGACCCCAGGCACCTGAGCCCCTCGACCGTGACGGAATTCGTCATCTCGATGACGAGTCGGTTCTCCCCCTGCTCGATGAAGGCCCTTCGTACGGCGCTCCGGTCGTTCTTCCGATTCCTCCGCTTCCATGGCCTCGGTGACGACCGACTCGAAGCCGCGATTCCTGCCGTCGCACATTGGCGGCTCTCGACGGTTCCTCGAAGCCTGAGTGACGAGCAACTCAAGCGGGTGCTCTTGTCACTGGACGTGGCCACGCTGTACGGACACAGGGACCGAGCCATCATCCTGTGCCTGTCCACCCTTGGCCTGCGGCCTGGCGAGGTGTCCGCTCTCTCTCTCGACGATGTCGACTGGCGGGCCGGCATCGTTCGACTGGGGGCACGCAAGACCGGTCACGGCGCCGTCCTCCCGCTTCCGCGTGAAGTTGGCCGCGCCATCGTGGCCTACGTGCGCGAGGAGCGTCCGAAGACCGTTGAGCGACGCGTGTTCGTTCAGCACCGTGGATCCCCTTGTGGTCAGCCGATCTCGAGTGGCACTGTCTCGGCCGTGGTGTTGCGCGCGCTCCGGCGAGCCGAGGTCGATGCACCTCTCTTCGGTGCGTATGTCTTCAGGCACACGGTCGCCAGCCGCCTCGTGCGTCGAGGGGCCAGCCTCAAGGACATCGCCGACCTGCTGGGGCACCGTTGCCTGGACACCACGGCCATCTACGCCAAGCTCGACCTACCGGCGCTCCGTGAGGTCGCACTCCCCTGGCCGGAGGATCTCCCATGACGCCCCCGACGTTCTCCGACCTGGCCAACGACTATCTCACCTTACGCCGTGGGCTGGGCTTCGATCCCGAGTGGCCGGGACGCTTGCTCCTCGAGTTCGTCCGCTATGTGGATGGGATCGATCACGCTGGGCCTCTGACCACCGACCTCGCCGTGCAGTGGGCGGTGGCCACCGGCTCAGGCAGCATGAGCGGACCGGGCCGACGTCTCACGGCCGTTCGGCAGTTCGCCCGATACTGTGCGGCCTTCCATCCCGGCACCGAAATCCCTCCGCAGAGACTCGTAGGCAGGCGTCCACGCGGCAGATATCCCCACATCTACAGCGATGTGGAGGTCGCCGCTCTGTTGGCGCAGGCGAGGCTGCTTCTGCCTCGTGGCGGCCTTCGCCCCAGGACGTACGTGGCGTTCTTCTCGCTCCTGGTATCTGCAGGTCTGAGACTGTCCGAGGCCTGCCGCCTCGTGCCCAAAGACGTCGACCTGACCCACGGCGTTCTCACTCTGCGCGAGACCAAGTTCCGCAAGTCTCGGCTCGTTCCGCTGCATCCCACTGCGACCGACGCGCTCACCCGTTACGCCACCCGGCGCAACGCTCCGGGGACACTCCCCGGCTGCTTCTTCCGCACCGATCATACTCCGGCCCTCCAGCGCACAACGGTCGAGAAGACCTTCAGCCGCATCAGGCAGCGGTTGGATTGGACCGCCCAGGGAAGGGCGCACCGCCCACGGATCCATGACCTGCGCCACACGTTCGCCGTGCGTCGGCTCCTGCGCTGGTACCAGGAGGGCTTGGATATCGATCGCAATATGCTGGCACTCTCGACCTACCTGGGCCACGCCAAGGTCACCGACACCTACTGGTATCTCTCGGCGGTTCCCGAGCTCCTGGCGATTACCTCCGAGCGCTTCGAGCGGTTCGCACGGCGCGCGGAAGCGGTGGGCCTATCATGACGCCGCCCGAGCCATCCTTCCCAGCGCTCCTGCAGGCTTTCTTCCAGCGCCGCCTCATCGCGGAACGAGGAGTGAGCACGCACACGATCGCGAGCTACCGTGACACCTTCGAGCTGTTCTTCCACTATCTCGAGATCCACACGCGTCGCGCGCCTTGTACTCTGACGCTCGAAGATCTGGATGCGCCAACGGTTCTGGCGTTCCTCGACTATCTCGAAGATGAGCGCGGCAACTCCCCGCGCTCCCGGAACCTGCGTCTCACCGCCATCCGTTCGTTCTGGCGCTACGCAGCGGTGCGCGATCCCACCTCGCTGCCCCTGGCGCAGCGTGTGCTGGCCATACCAACCAAGCGGTTCGACCGCCCCGCTCTGGACTTCCTCTCCCGCCAGCGTCGACATTACTGTCATCGCCATGTGGCTCGGTCACGAGGAGACGACCACCACCCACCAGTACGTCGAGGCCGACCTCACGATGAAGGAGGCTGCGCTCAAGCGACTCGAGGATCCGCGTCCTCATCAACCCATCCGATTCAAGGCGAGCAAGAGCCTACTCTCCTTCCTCGACGCCCTCTGACTATGCGGACCATGAATCGCCGGGAACACCCGCGCACCCGCGCTCCCCCTGCGCAACTCCCCATAGTCCCGACCTCGTCATAGACCCGGCTATGGAGAGCTCCTCATAGCCGGGTCAACTCCACTGTTCGAGATCGAGCGACCGCAGGAGGGTGTTGCGCCCTGGCTAACGTACGGCCTGGGGAGGCCCTAAGCGCAACGGGCTGCCACACCCTATTCTGTAGCTGAATCTACGGATTCGACGACATACAAGAACGCAGACTCCAGCGAACGACGCTGGACCCTATCGCTTCCCCCCGGCCTCCATCTCACTTCACGGCGTCGAGTACCGCTCGCGGGTGCCTCGCCGCAACGCGCAGAAGCACTCTTGCTGGACCCTGTGGCTCCCGGCGGCCCTGCTCCCAGTTCTGAAGAGTTCGAACGCTAATCCCCAGGAGTGCCGCGAACTTGGCCTGGGAGAGCGCGTACTCCTGACGAATAGCGGCCACATCGGGGGCCTCGAACCCTGCTTCGGCGGCCGCGGGATGCTCACCGCGGAGGATCGCTCCTCCCTCTTTGACGCTCTTCACGAGCTCCTTGAACAACTCATCCCTCATTTGAACTCCTCTCGCACCAAGGCCACCAGCACCTTCTTCTGAGCTGGTGTCAGGTCGTCCTGTTCGTTCTTTCCGTACATCAAGAGCATCAGCACCACAGCGTCCCGGACAGCCCAATAGTAGATGACCCGAACGCCGCCTCGCTTGCCGCGGCCTGAGCCTTGCCAGCGGATCTTCCGGAGACCTCCCGTGCCAGGGATCAGCTGCCCCGCCTCAGGGTCTGCGACCAGGCGAAGCTGAAGCAGGCGATACGATTCCTGATCCAGCAACTCGTTCACCTGCCTGGTGAACACCGAGGTCTCGTTGATCACCATGCGGTACTATACGTCATTGGCGTACCTACGTCAATGGCGTATGTTCTCTGCGCTCTAACCAGGACTTCGTACTGCCCGTCTCATTTGCGGCCGCCGCGAGCCGGCGGGGTCAGTTCTGTCGGGTGGCCACGCAGCTGCGTAGTGTCGAAGGCAGCAGACGCCCAAAGTCGTAGAGCGCACACCGAACATGCCGGGCCCCTTGAACTTCCTTCGCGCCGTGGGTTACTATCCCTAGCGTCTTACGATGGCGGCATCGATTGAGGAGTAGTTTGTGGCCACGGTTACGGTTTCCAGCAAGTACCAGGTCGTAATCCCCAGGGACGTACGGGACCGGCTCAGACTTCAGCCCGGCCAGAAAGTCGAGGCGTTCGCGCTTGGGGGGAGGATCGAGCTCGTTCCAGTGCGCCCAATCGAGGAGATGCGGGGCTTCCTCCGAGGGATGGACCCCAACTTCGAACGTGAGCCGGATCGTGACCTGTGAACGTGGTCGACTCGTCGGGCTGGATCGAGTACTTCGTCGGAGGCCCGAACAGCCAGTTCTTTGAAGGCCCCCTCCAGGACCTGGAGAACCTCTTGGTACCGTCCATCTCGATTCTGGAGGTGTACCGGCACATCCTCCGGGAACGTGGGCGCCCAGAGGCTCTGGCCGCTGCAGCCTCCATGCGGCAAGGTCGAGTGCTCGACTTGAACGAGGGCCTGGCTGTCGAGGCCGCCGAGATCGGCGCCAGCCATGGACTGCCGCTGGCTGATTGCATCATCTACGCTGCAGCCCAGGCACACGACGCCACGCTGTGGACCCAGGATGCTGACTTCGAAGGGCTGGACGGGGTGGAGTACCAACCCAAACGTCGTGCGCTCTAACCAGGAATTCCTACTGCAGGGTGAGCGCGTGGTGCGCGGGTCACTCGCCTTGCACCTCGCGACCCGGGGTCGGCATCGTGCTCCTGCAGTAGAATTCCCAAATCGTTAGAAAGCGCGGGAATCAGGACCGGGAGCGAAGGTAGTCGGCAGACGTTAGCACCATGACGCCGAACAGCATCTGCCCGAAGTACCTGCCAAAGTCGCGGACGTCTCCGGTGACGAGATGGGTTGCGCTTCCCGCGACCGCTCCCGCGAGAATCGGCCAGTCCTTTTCACACAACGTGATACCGTGACGGGCCGACGGGTCGAGGCTCGTCGTGGGCAGCCGCCCCACGGTCGTCAGGAGTGCTTCGAGCCGGTCGCGCTGGTCTGGTTCCGGGAGGTTCCGTTGCGCCTCTTCGATGGCGTAATCCGAAGTGACTGGGGCCACATCGGGGAGCTGCCATAGCCTCGCGACCCCGGCGCCCTCACGGTACGCCGCCGAGAAGAGGACGTTGGCGTCGAGGAAGAGCCGGTCCACGCGTCAAGCTTCCGCTGGGCGGCGGTGCTTGATCTTGGCGGGATCGAGGCCCATGCCACGTACTTCGGCCACCGCCCGACGGTAGTCGTCCGCATCGACGGCATTTGAGAGGAGGAACTCGGCCTTGCGCTCGGGGCCGTAGAGCTCGATCGGGACCGTGATAGCCGGACGGATGAGGATCCCCTCAGCTGTCTGCTCGGCAATGACCTCGGTGCCCTCCTCGAAGCCGAAGATGCGCCTGAGCTTCGCCGGGATGACGAGGGTTCCCCGCTTTCCGATACGGCTGGATTCTGTGACTGGCATATGGCCTCCTGCTCGGAATATCCGATAGTCTGGCATTCCGAGTCAACGGCCATGCGGTGCGCTCTCCAACCAAGGGGCTCCGGCAGCACTCGCCTGGCGGCTCGCGTCCCGGGGCGGCATCATGCTCGTGCAGCAGAAATCCGGAGTCGTTGGGACGCGGAGTCAGATCGTCGCGAAACAGAAATGATCCAACGAACGCAGGACGGTCTGGTCAGGGTCGCAGTCGGGTTCCTGGCACTTTGAGTCGCTTGGGACGCCTTCCGCGCCGTCGCCGGGACGCTGATGGCGCTCCTCGCGGCGGCGCCGTCCGACGGCGCGGTCGTTACGACGGTATTCCTTGTCGCGTACGGCGTGGTTCCGGCGATCGCCATGGCCGCGTGCTCCGTGCTGGCTGCCGCTCTGATTACGAAGTACCCGGCACGGAACCACGCTAGAAGCCTGGCTCTCCTTTCCGTGAGCGTGGGCCTGACCTTCGGCCAGTTCTTCTTCCCGACGCTCGTCCACGAACTGGACCTCTTCGGTGTGCGCCTCCTGCCAGGAGCCGAAAGCCTGTCAGGTGGGATCAACTCCCTGGTCTTTGGTCTCGTAGTGGCGCTCTCGCCAGCCTGGCTCTTCTGGTTCTCGGCGACCTTCCCCGACACTCCGCGGCGCACGGAGTCGCGGTCTCCCACTCTCGAGCTCCTGGCCCGGATCCAACGGCTGGCCTTTCGTACACCAGCAGTTCTCGTGTTTGGCATGCTGCCCTTCGGGATCGGAGTCATGACCGATGGCAAGGGGTTCGTGGCGGTCGGCTTGGGCACGCTGGGGGTAGGGATGGGGAGTCTGTGGCTGAGTCACCTCCTGGCGTCAGAGCAGCTATCGGGCCGGACATGGGTCGTGATGGGATTGCTGGCAATGCCGGCTCTCCCCCTCGTGCTTTGGCCTTTGGCCGACCTGTCGCCTCAGCTCTCCCCGTTCTTCCGCTTCGACCTCATGGTCCCAGGCACCGGGGTGGCGCTTTGTGCGATGGCGCTCGGCCTAGCATACGCGGTGTTTGTGCAGGGCGTGGTGGGCCCCGCCCTGGTCCTGCGGCGAGGGCTTTGGCTGGGCGGTGGAGGCGCACTGCTCGTCTTCCTCTTCGCGGGCCTCGAGAACGTCCTTACGGATCAAGTCGTTGCGCGCATCGGGCTGCCAGGAAATCTGGGGACCTTCTTATCCGCTGGCGTGATAGCAGTGGTAATCACAGCCGCACGCGACAGCTTGCGAAAGCGGCGAGACGCTAGTCGTTAGCCCGTGTCGTACACGCCACAGGACGGAATCGAACATGCGATATCCCATTGGCTTCCTGGTACTGGCTCTCACCCTGGGATCCAAGGGGCCCCTGCTTGCTCAGGCCCATTCACACGATCACGCGTCCCCCTATGCGGAATACATGGATCGCGAGATCAAGGCCTTGTCGGCGGAGGAGATCGCAGGGTTGTTGAACGGTGACGGCCTCGGGATGGCACTACCCGCCGAGTTGAACCGATATCCCGGTCCTCGTCATGTGCTGGAACTCCGCGCAATGCTCGGCCTATCTGCCGACCAAGAGTCCAAGGTCCAGGCGATCTTCAACGAGATGCAGGCGCAGGCCCGATCGCTCGGGGAGACGATCGTCGAACTCGAGCGCGAGTTGGACAGATCATTTGCCGAGGGGACGATCACCGAGGCTCGCCTTGAAGAGTCGCTGGAGGGAATTGCCCTGAATCGCGCGAGACTGAGGGCTACGCACCTCCGCGCTCATCTTCGTGTCCTACCAGTCCTCAGCGACTCGCAACTTGAGCACTATGAGCGAGCCCGGGGCTACGCCGGGTGACGCGATCCAACAGCGGGGGTGTATCCTCCGCTATGCGACGAAGCCTCTGCGTTCCTCAAAGTCGCTAGAAAGCCATTCGCAACGGTATGGGCCGCACCATGCCTGACACCGCGTTCCTCGGGCGCACACTGGCCTGGCACCCAGTCGGTGATCCGCCCGGAGCATGGGCTCTCTCCTTGCATGAAGAGCCGTTGGTGGAAATGGCGTGGGACTCCGCAGAACGGGTCTACCGCGCTGAGGTCGCCGACGGGATCGGCCGGGTGAAGCTCTCCCGAGGGTTTCTCCTCCGTGGGGTGGTGCTCGACGCGCGCAACGAACCTCGTCTGGCGGAATCGGTCCTGACCTGTGGACGGAAATCCGCGTCACCTCAAACGCAGTGTATGCCCGATTCGTCGGGGACTTACTTCTGCTGTGGGGCGCCCTGCAAATGCACCGGCGCAGGCTACCTTGGCTCTCTTGGACGACGGCCGGCATTTCCGGGCGGGCGGCCAAGAAAGCTCTGGACGAACTCGCGGCGTCGATGGCTTTCTAACGCCAGGCGCGCCTAAGCCGTCAAGTCGGCGACTGTGGCCCCGTCTGCAGCGCGACCCACGGCTTTGATGCCGTTGTCACGACTAGCTGCCGAGTCATAGCTCTCGCTCGTTCCAATCACCTCGTTGTTCTTGGCCTTGAGCCGGAAGCGAAACTTGCCGGCCGATGTCTCATAGGCCTCAAACCGAGCTGGATCTCCGGCGTTCTTCTTGACCGACTCGGTCCCGTTCATGGCACCAGACTTCGACTTGTATCCCTCGCTTGCCAGAACGGTTTGCCCGTTGCTGGCCTTGAGGCGGAATCGAAACTCACCGGCTCTGTCCGTATAGACCTCAAATCGCCCAGCCATGTCCACCTCCGGTTTGCTGGCGTACCCGACCCGCAACGACACAACCTAAGCAGCCCCCGCTCCGCAAGCGAGAAGCGGAGACTTGGAGACCCATCACGAAACGTGGTCCGGCAGCGTGCTCGGACGGCGTCCGCCAGGCCAACGGCCAGACTGCGTCGGGCAGATCCCTACGTCAGGCTCCGGGGTTGCCCCGATGTGCCACGACGACCGGTCGATGACATTCCAGGCATGAAGAGGCTTCCCGTGCTCGTCTCATGGCTCGCCGGCAGAGTAGGCAGGAAGGCCGACCGGACGTTTCGGGTCCGCCTTCTGATCCAGAGCGGGTTCGCCCTCACGTGCGTCTTGCTCGGAATCCAGTTCGCGCGCTGGGTGGGCGCGGCGCGGGCCGGATCGCTTGCCTTGCCCGCCCGGCCCACCGGGGCCGAGGCGTTCCTACCCATCAGCGGCCTCATGGGCGCGCTCGACTGGGCCCACCAGGGGAGCTTGAACGTCGTCCACCCCGCGGCCACGGTGCTCGTGCTCGTGGCGATCGCCATCGCCTTCCTGCTCAGGAAGTCGTTCTGCTCCTGGGTGTGCCCGGTGGGATTCCTCTCTGAGCTCCTCGCCCGCTTCGGCCGCTGGTCGTTCGGCCGGAACTTCCGTCCCTGGAAGTGGCTGGACATCCCGCTCCGAAGCCTCAAGTGGCTGCTCATGGCCTTCTTCGTCGGATCGATCCTGACGATGAGCCGGGAGGCGCTCGCCGACTTCCTCGCATCGCCCTACAACCGCGTGGCCGACGTGAAGATGGGCCTCTTCTTCACCGACCTCGGAAAGGTCGGCATGATCGTGCTGGGGTCCCTGGCGGTGGGCTCGGTCTTCATCCGGGGACTGTGGTGCCGCTACCTGTGTCCGTACGGCGCGTTGCTCGGACTCGTCTCTTGGGCTTCGCCCACGCGCATCCGGCGCGACCCCGACGCCTGCGTGTCGTGCGGGCTCTGCGACAGGGTATGCATGGCGCGTCTGCCGGTGTCCTCGAAGGACGTCATCGTGAGCACCGAGTGCACCGGGTGCCTCGATTGCGTCGCGGTGTGCCCGAAGCGCGAGGCGCTCGGCGTGTACGTGGGCAGGCGCCGCCTCACGCCGCTCGGCTTCGGCGCCGGTGTGGTCGCGCTCTTCCTCGCCGCGTACGTCGCCGCCAGGGCCACGGGACACTGGGAGAACGCCATCACCGACGCCGAATATGTACGGCGGATCCAGGAGATTCGGTCGTCCGAGTACGGCCACCCGGGCATGGAGGGTCCCGGCGCGCCCGCGTCTCGCTGAGGGACCCGCGACTCGGGTCCCTACCGCTCGTTCGGCAGCAGCGCCGGACGGGGTCGGGGGCGCAGGCGAATCGGAAGGTGGCGGAGGTGCGCCTCCAGGAGACGCCCTGGGGTCAACTCCTCGTCGATGATGCGGGCCAGCTCCTCCTCTTTCTTCCACATGAACTCGAGGCTGCGCGCCTCCCGGTCCAGCATGCGCCCCTCCACACTCTCGTTGAGCGCGATCTCGAGGGCCACCGTACCGAGAGACCCCAGCCGCCACAGCGTCTCGCGCCGACGCGTGACGTCGAGCGAGTACGCGCCCGCCGATCCGGCTCCCTCGATGGCTTTCGCGGCGTCGACGATTTTCCGTTCCGACGCGCCCGCGATGTTCTGATACGCCAGGATCCGGCGGAGGGCATTCTCCGCGACGTCACCGTGGAGCGTGTAGATCTTCTCGGGCGTCCATGGATCACAACGCTGGCAGGGCACCCCCACGCCCAACCGGCCGTCGGGGCCCTGAAGGGGATAGACCCACCACGAGAGCTCGTAGTTGAGCGCGCGCAGCGTGCTGTGGCAGTAGGGGCAGGTCTCCCTCCCGTGCCACGCGGCCCACCCGAAACGCCGCCACCGCAGGATGTCCGCCACCGGCGTGTCCGTCCAATCGATCGCGAGATCGCCGTCGCCGAGCCCGAGCGCGTCCCCGACCCACGCCAGGGCTCCGAACGTGGCTGCGGCCACCTTCGACCGCGGGCTCTCGAACGCCGCTTTCCTCTTCCTCAGCTCCCGGCCGTACCGCCACCAGGCTTGCTCGGCCAGGGCAGCGGCCCGTCCCACGCGGACCAGGGTCAGCGAGCCTGCCTGCAGGAGGGAGATGTTCGCGGTGTGCGCGAGGGGCTTGCCATGGTCGCGCGCGACACGCTCCAACTCGTAGAGGGCAGCCTCGCGCTGCTCCAGCGGCACGAGGTTCCATCGGTGGCAGGACGAGCAGATCACCCACAGACGGCCGTAGGTGGGATCGTAGGCGATCCGGCTGCCGTGCGGCGTGTGGCCGAGCTGGCCGTTCCCGTCGAACGGCGCCCGGCAGAACAGGCAGCGTGTGTACAACGTCACCTCCCCTCATCGTCCTCCCATCCCTTCGCCGGCACCGGAGTCCCGACGCACACCTACCCTACGTCGTTGCCCGACGCCGGTGTCGCCGGGTCCGTCGTCAGTGCGACGGGTACGCGGCGATGCACTCGATTTCCACCCGGGCGCCCAGGGCGAGCCCGCTTCCCGCGACCGCCGATCGGGCCGGGGGGTCCATCCCCTCGAAGTACGTGGCGTACACCGCGTTCACGGCTGCGTAATCGGCGATGTCGGCCAGGAATACGGTGCACTTCACGACATCCGCGAATCCGAGTCCGGCCGCGTCCAGGACGCTACGGATGTTCTCGAACGTTTGGCGCGTCTCGGCCTCCACGCCCCCTCCCACCAACCTGGGTGGGGTCACGCCGGGCATGGCCCCGATCTGCCCCGAGAGAAACAACAGGTTCCCGCTCCGGACCGCCGTGGAGTAGACCGGCAGGCGCGCGACGCCCTCGGGTTGCACGACCTCGCGGTCCGGCACGGCTGCGGGTCTCTCCGTCGAGCCGGTCTGCGCCGGTAGATCCGTCCGCGGCTCGACGGTGCAGGAGGCGAGCAGCACGGCGGCCGCTCCCCATGTCGGCCAGGCCGCACCCCCGCGTCGTCGCGGACGCCGCGCGCTCCCGCGCCTCATCGCACCCTCTCGAACCGCATCACGCCCCCCAGGATCGTCATGTCCACCTGTGTGGCCGCGAGCTCCTCGTCACTCACCGTCATGATGTCGCGGTCGAGCACGACGATGTCGGCGAGCTTGCCGGGGGTGAGCGAGCCCTTGAGCGTCTCCTCGAACGCGGCATACGCATTGTTGAGCGTGTAGCTCTTCAGCGCCTCCATGCGCGTCATCTTCTGCGCCGGGAAGAACTCGTTGCCGTCCCGGTCCTTGCGCACCACGGATGCCGTGAACGACGCGATGGGCGAGATGTCCTCGACCGGCGTGTCGGTGCCGTTGAGGACGACGGCGCCCGCGTCGATGAGACTCCGCCACATGTAGGCCCCGCTCTCCGCGCGCTCCGGTCCGAGCCGACGGAGGACCCAGGGCGCGTCCGACGTGCAGTGGATGCCCTGCATCGACGCGATGACGCCCAACTCGGCGAATCGCGGCAGGTCCGCCGGGTCCAGGTGCTGGGCATGTTCGATCCGCCAGCGACGCGCCTTGGCGTCCGGCGCGGCGGCGAATGTCCGCTCGTAGATATCGAGAACCTCCCGGTTCGCCCGGTCACCGATCGCATGCGTGTTCAGCTGGAAGTCCATCTCCAGCGCGAGGCGAGCCGTCTCCTCGATGTCGGCGGGGTCCTCCACCGTGAGCCCCGTACTCGTGGGAAGGTCGGCGTACGGTTCCAGGAGCCATGCGCCGTGCGATCCCAGCGCGCCGTCGATCTGGCGCTTGATCGAGCGCACGGTGAGGAAGTTGTCGCCATACCCGATCATCCGGTACTCCGCCAGCTTCTCCCTCATCGTCTCGTTGCTCTCGAAGCGCACCATGACATAGAGACGCACGGGAAGCTGGCCCTCGTCGGCCAGCCGCTTGAACCCGTCGATCGTCGCGAAGCTCGATCCGGCATCGTGGAACGACGTTACCCCCTTCGAGAGTGCCTCCTGGCCGGCGAGCTCGACGATCCGCTGGAACTCCGCCCACTTCTCCTCGTCGCTGCGCGCCTCCCGCTCCGAGTCCAGGATACGGCTCACCAGCGCATCCGCGTTCTCACGGAGGAGCCCGGTCGGGGTCCCGACGGCGTCCTTGACGATCGTGCCGCCCTCCGGATCGCGGGTGGCGCGCGTAATGCCGGCCAGTTCCATCGCCTTGGCATTGACGAACGCCGCGTGACCGCTGGCGTGCGTCAGGAACACCGGGTTGTCGGGGCTCACCGCGCTCAGCTCGGTGTGCAGCGGGACGCCGTCCACGGTCACGGCCGGAGGCGGAGTCCACTTCTCCTGGTGCCACCCCCGCCCCACGATCCACTCACCCGGCTCGGCCGCGGACGCCGCCTCTCGTACCATCGCGACGATGTCGTCCCAGGAGCCCGCCTTCGTCAGGTCCAGCGAGAGCTTGGACTCACCCAGGCTCGTATAGTGCCCGTGCCCGTCGATGAATCCGGGGATCGCAAGGCGACCGCCGAGATCCACGACCCGGGTGTCCGAGCCGACGAACCCCGCGATCTCGGCGCTGGTGCCGACGGCCTGGATGCGGCCGTCCTTCACGGCCAGCGCCTGAGCCTCCGGCACGGCGTCGTCGACCGTCACGATCTTGCCGCCGGTAAGCACCAGGTCCGCGGGATTCTCGGGCTCTCCCGAGCAGGCCGCCAAAAGCAGGAAGAGCGAAGCAGCGGCGCGACGCGCCGGCAATATCGAGCGCACGGGACCTCCTCCGTTGAGTTCGTCGCGTTGAACTTGGAGGTGGTCGCGCCCCCGCGCCACCACGCGTCGAGCGCCGGAGGAGGCCCGATCACCGACTAGCCGCGTGGCGATTCTCCGCCGGGCAACTCGCCCTTCTGGCGACTCTCCAACAGGCGCTCGGTGAAGTCCTGCCGCTCGGCGAGCCGCGCCATGTCGTCGCGGAGCGCTTCGACCGCGCGCAGGAGCACCTCGCGCTCCTCCCGCTCCTGGATCCGTCCCCTCTCCGACATGCGGTACTCCAGGAACTGGCCGAGTCTTCGCGTCATCGGGAAGAGCAGGAGGAATCCCCCGGCCATGGCCAGGACCACGATCGTGAAGATCATCAACGGGACCAACTCGGGATTCATCGACCCTCCTTGCTCACGGTCCTGGGGGCATCGCGCTCGCGTCCGATAATCGGCCGACCCCATCCTCACGACGAGGGCGGCGCGGCCCCGGTTTCGCCAACGGGAGCGCCCAGGCGGGGGCCCGCAGGGTCATCGCTCCTTTCTCCGCTTCTTTCTCCGTCTCCAGATCCACGTGTACACCGCCACGTTGATCACGACCACCGCGATGCCCAGCCCGACCTGGATCTCCCTCGTCAGCCCGGAGGGGTAGAGGACCGGCTCGACGTAGTGCTCGAGGAAGCCCTCGGAGTATCCGGCCTCCCCCGCCGCCCGACGGAACGAGACCTCGAGAGGGGTGAGAGGACATACCGACCCCGCCACCTCCACCCACCCGCTCCAGAGCACACAGGGCACGTGCGCCCAGCCCACCCACGGCCAGCGAAGCACGAGCAGGCCGCCGGCCACGACGAACAACACGTAGGCGGCGTGGGCCGCCAGGACGAGGTCCGCGAACAGCGACGCGATCACGGGATCCTGGGAGCCTCCGGCCCGAGATGCACGTCCGGCGGAGACAGCTCGCGCTCCGGCATCGCGACGGGCTCGGGCTCGGGCGGGATCACCACGTTGCGGCCCGCGAGCAAGGCCGCCTGAACGCGGCTCACCTGCTGCGCGGGGACGTCGAAGTAGGCCCGGGAGGCGGCGCCGACTCCGAAGATGCCGGGGCCCAGCTCGACGGTGTCGAGGTAGAGCTCGAGGATGCGGTCCTTCCCGCGGAACGGTGGCCCCGCGAGAACCACCAGCGGCAACGCCGCGGCGACCAGAAGCGGCACGAGGATCCATCTCTGCAGGAACCGGACCATGGCCCAATGCTAGGCCCCGTCCTTCGGAGGAGCCATGCCCTGGACTCGCGCCTCGGAGTTCTCCAACGTTGAGCCCGCCATGATCCGAGCTACGCGTTGGGCACGCTGATCCCGGTCTTCCCGGTCCTCCAGATCGTCGTCGGGGTCGGGATCCTGACGCTCGGGGCCGACGGCCTGGTGCGTGGCGCGGCGCGGCTCGCCGAGCGCCTGGGCATGTCGCCGCTGGTCGTCGGGCTCACCGTCGTGGCGTTCGGAACGAGCATGCCCGAGCTCTTCGTGTCCATGGACGCGGCGCTCGTGGGCAGGGGCGGCGTCTCCCTCGGGAACGCGGTCGGGAGCAACCTCTTCAACGTCCTCGTCGTCCTCGGTGCCTCCGCGGCGATCCAGCCCCTTACCGTAGACAAGCAGCTCGTCCGGCTGGACGTCCCGGTGATGGTGGCCACGGCGGTCCTCGTCCTCCTGCTGTCGCTGGACGGAAGCCTGGGGATCGGGGAGGGGGTTCTACTCCTGCTCCTGTTCGCCGCCTACACCGGCGCGCTTGTCCGGCTGGGGAAGCACGCCGACCCGATCGGCGCCGATGTCGAGGCCTCGGCCCCGGGCGGGCCGCACCGCCTGCTCATGCAGATCGGGTGGGTCCTCCTCGGGCTGGCCCTGCTCGTCCTGGGCGCCCGGGTGCTCGTCGGGGGAGCCGAGACCGTGGCCCGGGCGCTCGGCGTGAGCGACCTGATCATCGGCCTCACCGTCGTCGCGGCGGGCACCTCGCTTCCGGAGCTCGCGACCTCGATGGTCGCGGCGTTCAAGGGCCAGCGGGACATCGCGGTCGGGAACGTGGTGGGCAGCAACATTTTCAACGCCGTCGCCGTTCTGGGCGCGGGCTCTGTCGCAGCCGGGGCGGCCGGACTCGACGTGCCGCCGGGGGTCCGGACGTTCGACATGCCCGTGATGGTGGCGGTCTCCGTTGCCTGTCTTCCCATCTTCTTCACGGGGTGGACGATCTCCCGTTGGGAGGGATGGGTGTTCCTGTCGTACTACGGTGTCTACCTGATCTACCTCGTCCTCTCGCATGCAGATCACGCGGCCGAGAGCGCGGTGCGCACGATGCTGCTCTTCTTCGCGCTCCCCCTCACGGCGGTCACCCTGGCCGTCCTCGCGGTGAGGGAATTCGGCGTCCAGCGCGGTGCCCGGACCCGTGATTGACGCTACGTGTTGCGCCCCGCCGGGCCTCGTGTGATCCTCGATACCCGGGCCCGGCCGTTCGTGTGGCCGACCCATTTCCAGACACCTCGGGAACCATGAACAGACTCATCGGAAAGCGCGTCCTGATCACCGGCGCCTCTGCCGGCATCGGTGAGGCCTGCGCACGGGCGTTCGCCACTCAGGGCGCCAACCTCCTCCTCGCCGCGCGGCGGGAGGAACGCATCAAGGAGCTGGCCCTGTTCCTGACCCGCGCCCACGGGGTGGCCGCCCATGCCTTTCGCCTGGACGTCACGGATCGCGCGGCGGTGGACGAGTTCGTGCGTGGGCTCCAGGAAGACGAGCTCATCCCCGACATCCTCGTCAACAACGCCGGCAAGGCCGTCGGCCTCGAGAAGCTCCACGAAGGGAGTGTGGAGGACTGGGAGGAGATGATCGATACGAACGTGAAGGGATTGCTGTACATGTCCCGGGCGATCATCCCCTACATGGTCACGCGCGATTCGGGGCACGTCATCAACATCGGCAGCATCGCCGGGCGCTGGGTGTACCCCAAGGGCGCGGTCTACTGCGCCACCAAGTTCGCGGTGTACGCGCTCAGCGAGGGGATGGGAATGGATCTCATGGGCACGAACGTCCGCGTGTCCAACGTGGAGCCCGGGCTCGCGGAGACCGAGTTCTCCCAGGTCCGCTTCCACGGGGACACCGAGCGCGCGAAGGCCGTGTACGCCGACACGGTACCGCTCACCGGAGACGATGTCGCCGACGCGATCATCTACGTGGCGAACACACCCGAGAACGTGAACGTATTCAGCTTGACCCTCATGCCGACGGTTCAACGGCACGCCACGATGGTGCACCGGACGAAGGCCTGACCTCCACATCCGTCGGTCCCGGGACAAGCTGAAGAGACCCTCGCCGTACCTCGTCGTCTTCACCCTCTGGCTCCTGGTCTTCTCGTCGGCGAGCCAGACGATGATCATCTCCCCGATCCTCCCGAGGATCGGCCAGGAGTTGGACATCCCGGACGCCGCGCTGGGCACCCTGGTGTCCGTGTACTCCCTCATGGTGGGGCTTTTCGCGATTCTGGCCGGCCCGGTGTCGGACAAGATCGGCCGCCGTCGCATCCTTCTCATCGGGACCGCGACGATGACCGTGGCGCTCGCGCTCCATGGCCTGGTCCAGGACTACGTTTCGTTCTTGGCGGTACGCCTGTTCGCCGGCATGGCGGGAGGGGCGCTCTCCGGCGCGGCGGTGTCCTACATCGGGGATTTCTTCCCCTACCACCGTCGCGGCTGGGCCACGGGATGGGTCATGAGCGGCGCGGCCGTGGGCCAGATCGTGGGGATTCCGCTCGGCATCGCCCTCTCCGGTCGGTGGGGATTCCGTGCGCCCTTCTACATCTTCGCGGTGACCATGGCCGCGACCGTGGCCTTGCTCTGGCTGCGCGTCCCCCAGCCTCCCGTGAAGCGCTCGGAGGGCGGCCTCAGCATTGCGCGGGCCGCCCGCGACTACGCCTCGATGCTCGCCCGCCCCGAGATCCGGTGGGCCGCGACGGCCTATTTCTCGATCTTCCTCGGCGTGTCGCTCTTCTCGGTCTACCTGCCGACCTGGCTGGAGCGGGACCTGGGTGTCACGCCGAACCAGATCGCCCTGATGTACCTGCTCGGCGGCATCGCAAACGTCACGACGGGTCCACAGGCGGGCCGGCTCTCGGACCGCGTGGGGAGGCGCCGGATCATCCTCATGGCGTGTGTTGGGCTTTCCATGGTGATGGCGGCCACCCCCCTCGTGGTCCGGAGCGCCTCGACGGCCTACCCGATGTTCTTCCTGACGATGGCCCTGATCGCGATGCGGATCAGCCCGTTCTCCGCTCTTCTGACCGCGCTCGTCACGGACGAGCGGCGTGGATCGCTCATGAGCCTGTCGGTGGCGCTCGGTCAGGCGGGGATGGCGGTCGGCGGAGCGCTCGCGGGCCCCCTATACGCCGGCGCGGGCTATGAATCGAACGTAACGCTCGCCGCTCTGTCGGTGCTGGCAATGGGGCTGATCGTCTGGAATCGGCTGCCGGAACCGCAGATCCACCACGCTTCTGCGACACTCCCGCACGACCGGGAAGAGCGGCGAGATCGGCCCTGGCCGTGACGCAGGCGACACATGGGCTCTATCTTTCGTCCGCGATCGCCTCACGGATCACTCGGAGTCCCGTTGAGCCCCACGAACCAGAAGGCACGCCGCATCCTCTACGCCGAGGACGCCTTCGATCAGGCCGTCGTGATCAAGTCCTTCCTCCAGTCCGTGGGGGGAGTCCAGGTCGTCCATGCCCAGGACGGCGACTCGGCGGCCAACCTGGTGAAGAGCCAGGAGTGGGACCTGCTCATCACCGATCTGAACCTCCCAGGCCTCGACGGCTTCGATCTGTGCCGCATCGCGAAGGCCGCCCATCCCTCGCTCCCCGTGCTCGCGGTGACGGGTTATACCGGCGCCCACTACCACGAACAGGCGTTCCGGGCGGGGGCCACGGAGCTGCTGGCCAAGCCCGTGGACCGCGAGGAGTTCCTCGCCAAGGTGGGCGAGCTCACGGGACTGGGCTCGGGCATGGCCAAGCCCAATGTCCTGGCCGTAGGTGCCCTGGTGGGCGACGTCGAGATGGGGTGCGGCGGTAGTCTCATCCGCCATCGTGACAGCGGCGCGGACGTCACGATCGCCGTGCTGTGCAGGGACGAGCTGGACGATACCGGGGCCGGGCTCACGGGTGCACCCCAGGCGGCCGCGGTGCTCGGGGCGCGGCTCGTGTTGGAGCCGTCCACGCTCGACGACCCTCACGCGAGGTCGGCTCTCCTCGATCGGCTCGTGCGGGATCTGCATCCGATCGTCGCGTACATCCCCGCGATGGACGACGCACATCCGGGCCGGCGCGAGACGTTCCGCGTCGCGCGCGACGCAACCGCCGGGGTCTCCACGGTGTTCGGTTATCAGACCGCAACGACCGGCCTGGGTTTCCGGCCCACGTACTTCCGGGACGTGGCCGACGTCCTCGTGGACAAGATGGAGGCCCTCACGGCCTACCAGGAGGCGGGGTTGCGCAGGCTGGATCTGGCACCTCGTCTGGCGCAGGCGTACGCGCGTTACTGGGGGCGCCTGGAGCGGTTCTCCGAGGTCGAAGCGTTCGAGAAACCGAACGAGTAGCGAGCGCCCGCCCGGCCGTCGCTCGGGCATGCTCGCTTGCGGACCCGAGCGAGCGACAGCGAGGTTAACGGGTCGCACAAGAAGGGGATCTCGTGGCCACCATTCCGCATCTAGAGTTCGAGCGTGACATCGTCGAGATCCAGGCGCAGATCGACAAGCTCCTGGACCTGGCGGACCGCAAGGGCATCGACGTGTCCGCGGAAGTCGTCGTTCTGCGCGAGAAGCTCCAGGTCCTCAAGGAACGGACGTACGACAGCCTGCGACCGATGGAGCAGGTCCAGGTGGCACGACACCCCCGGCGTCCGTACACGTTGGACTACATCGAGCGCATCTTCACGGACTGGATCGAGCTGCACGGGGATCGGGGATTCCGCGACGACGAGGCCATCGTCGGCGGATGGGCGAAGCTGGCCGGCCGCTCGATCATGGTGATCGGTCACCAGAAGGGCCGGGACATGAAGGAGAACCTGCGGCGCAATTTCGGCATGCCCCACCCCGAGGGGTACCGGAAAGCGCTCCGCCTCATGAGACAAGCGGAGAAGTTCCGCCGGCCCGTGGTCACGTTCATCGACACGCCCGGCGCGTATCCCGGCATCGGCGCCGAGGAGCGCGGGCAGGCTGAGGCCATCGCGACGAATCTCCGAGAGATGGCGCGGCTGCGCACGCCGTCGGTCAGCGTCGTCATCGGTGAAGGTGGCTCCGGAGGAGCGCTGGCCATCGGCGTCACCGACCGGATCCTCATGTTCGAGCACTCCGTATACTCGGTCATCTCGCCCGAGGGATGCGCGGCCATTCTCTGGCGCTCCGCGGAGCATCGGGAGAAGGCCGCCGAGGCCCTGCGCCTGACGTCCGCGAACCTGATGGAACTGGGGGTCTGCGACCTGATCGTGCCCGAGCCGGCGGGCGGTGCGCACGCCGACTGGGACGGAGCGGCCCAGAACCTGGAGGAGGCCCTGTCAAAGGTGCTCGACGAGCTCTCGCGCGTGCCGATCGAGACGCTCCTGGCACAGCGATGGGCCAAGTACGGGTCCATCGGGGCGTGGCGGGAAGGGTAGGCGCTCGTGGCAGGGTTCGCCGAAGTCCGTTTCAAGGGGACGCGGAAGGGCTACTTCACCTTCGCCGACCTGGATCTGGCCCCCGGGACCTCAGTGATCGTGGAGGCGGACCGCGGCGAGGACCTCGGGGAGATCACGGCCCTCGGGGCCGTAGCCGAGCGGAAGTGCTCCTCCTCCGGGCGGTGTGCCACGCCGGTGCCGGAGAAGAAGGTCATCAGGATCGCCGACCAACGCGAGCTCTCGCGGGCTCGCGGTCTGAGGGACGAGGAGGAGAGCGTCCGCGGGGAGACCCGCAGGATCGTCGAGCGCCACGGGCTCAAGATGAAGGTCACCGAGGCCGAGTGGCAGTTCGACCGCAACAAGCTCCTCATCTACTTCACGGCCGACCGGCGCGTCGACTTCCGCGAGCTCGTGCGGAATCTCGCCCGCCATTTCCGCACTCGCATCGAGCTCCGCCAGATCGGCGTCCGGGACGAGGCGGCACTGCTCGGCGGTGTGGGACGATGCGGGCGCGAACTATGCTGCTCCACGTGGCTCCCCGAGCTTCGGCCCGTGAGTCTGCAACTCGCGAAGGACCAGAGCCTGTCCCTCAACCCGGCTCAGATCTCCGGCTGCTGCGGGCGCCTCATGTGCTGCCTGATGTACGAGCATCGCACCTACGTCGAGGCCCGGCGGCGCTTCCCCCGGGAGGGCAAATCCCTGCGCACCGCGCATGGCGAGGAGCGGGTGATCGCGGTCGACATCTGGAGGGGCACCCTGATCCTGCGCGACCGTGAGGGGGTACGCCGGACGCTGACCCTGGATGCCCTGAAGCAGGAGGTGGCGCAGGCCACCGCTCGGGGAGAGGACGACAAGACCCGTTGAACGCGCGCCGCCGTCGCTACCTTACGACGCCCATCTACTACGCCTCCGGCGAGCCCCATCTCGGCCACGCCTACACGACGATCCTGGCCGACGTGTTGGCCCGGTTCTATCGCCGGGACGGGGCCGAGGTACGCTTCCTGACCGGCACGGACGAGCACGGACAGAAAATCCAGGAGGAGGCCGCCCGGCGGGGTGTCACGCCGATCGAGCTGTGCGACCAGATGGCGGAGCGGTTCCGCTCGGCGTGGAACACGCTGGGCATCAGCTACGACCGGTTCATACGGACCACGGAGAAGGAGCACATCGCCGTCGTGCAGGCGTTCCTGTCACGCCTGTGGGAACGCGGCCAGATCTACGAGAGCACCTACAGCGGCTGGTACTGTGTTCACGAAGAGCGGTACTGGACGGATAAGGACCTGGGTCCGGGGAATGCGTGTCCCGACTGCGGGCGCCCCACGCGTCACGTGGAGGAGAAGAACTACTTCTTCCGGATGAGCGCCTATCAGGAGGCGCTGGTTCGCCACATCGAGGCCAACCCCGACTGGATTGTCCCGGAGATCCGCAGGAACGAGGTCCTCGGATTCCTCCAGCGCCCGCTGGAGGACCTCTCGATCTCGAGGCCGAAGTCCCGACTGAAGTGGGGCGTGACGCTGCCGTTCGACGAGGAGCACGTCGCCTATGTCTGGGTCGACGCGCTCATCAACTACCTGACGGCCTCGGAAGCCATCGACCCGTCCGCGCCGCCCGGGAAGATGGGCTTCGACGACGTGTCGGGCTCATGGTGGCCGGCCGACCTGCACCTCATGGGTAAGGACATCATCACGACCCACGCCGTCTACTGGCCGACCCTGCTCATGGGCGTGGGGCTGCCCGTGCAGCGGCAAATCCTGGCCCACGGTTGGTGGGTGGTCGGGGACAGCAAGATGTCGAAGTCCCTCGGCAACGTGGTGGATCCCCTGTCACTCCTGGAACAGTTCGGCGCCGACGCGGTGCGTTGGTATCTCATGCGAGAGATGCCCACGGGGGGCGACGCCTCCTACACGCCGGATCGCTTCCTGGTACGATACGAGGAGCTGGCCAACGTCCTGGGCAACCTGGCGAGCCGGGTGCTCTCGATGCTCGCGAAGTACCGCGAGGGAGTGGTGCCCGACGCCCCGGGCCATGGACTGGATGCGGCGATCGCGTCGACCTTCGACACGGCGCGGGCCGCGATGGAGCGCTACCGAGTCCACGAGGCCTTCGCCGCCGCGATGGACCTCGCCCGCATCGCCAACGGATACGTGGAGGAGCGGGCCCCCTGGAGCCAGGCCAAGGACCCGGGGCGCGGCGGGGAGCTGGACGAGACGCTGGCCACGCTCGCGCGCGCGCTCACCGCGCTGTGCGCGATCTTCGAGCCGGTGGCGCCGTTCCGCATGTCCGAGCTCGCGGGACGCCTCGGACTCCAGGGCGTGCCCACGCTCGAAGAGGCCACGACCGTTCCCCTGGCCGGGCGGACGGTTCGCCCGGGCAGTCCGTTGTTTCCCAGGGTGGACCCGAGCGCCTCCGCGCCGTAAGCGCAGGGCATCGGCGATCTTCGGGACACGTTCGGGGCCGTGGCCCTCCGGGACGGCGTCCCCGCCTTGACTTGGTCGCGGCCCGAGGCCTACCTTTGCCCGAACTTGAGCCGCCCCCTCGGGCCGCGTTGGCTCCTCACGGGCACGATCGTCACAGACTCGCCACGGAGGGCTTCTTCTCTTGACCTCGACGCCAGGCCCTGCATGACAGGGGATAGGTGGACCTTCCTCGTCGTCCGCGACGAGGACACCCCCGTCCGGCAGTATTCCGTCTCCACCCGGACGTTGCGCGTCCTCGGTGCGGCCAGCGTTCTGTTCAGCCTGGTTCTCGCCGGGTTCGGCATCGCGGCCGCGCTGGACGCCACCCAGCGTGTCCAGAACCGGCGCCTCGAGACGCAAAACGAAGCTCTCAAGACCGAACTCGAGCGGTTTCGCCAGCGGGTCGGACACATCGAGTTCACGCTCGACGAGTTGGCGGACAAGAACGCCGGCATCCGCGCGCTGGCGGGGCTCGATATCATCGATCCCGAAGTCATGGAGGTGGGCGTCGGCGGTCCCGGGCTCGGCTCGCTCGAGTCCTACCCGCTGTGGACGGTGGACTCCGCCACGTCCAAGAACGCTTTCGCGCTGTCGTACGACCTGAATGCGCTGGAGCGCATGGCACGCCTCCTCTCGGTCAGCCTGGACGAGGCGACCGACTCGCTCCAGGCCCACTACGACCTGCTGGAGGCCATGCCCTCCATCCTTCCCACGACGGGATGGCTGTCGAGCCGCTTCTCCAATTCGCGCATGCACCCCATCTACAACCGACCGCTCCCCCACCACGGCGTGGACATCTCCGCGCCGAAGGGCACGCCGATCTTCGCCGCGGCGAAGGGACGGGTGGTTTCGGCCGGATGGAACGCGGGTTACGGGCTGACCGTGAAGATCGATCACGGCTTCGGCTACGCGACCCTCTACGGCCACTGCTCGAAAGTGCTCGTGCGGCGCGGCCAGACCGTGAACCGCGGGGACGTGATCGCGCAGGTGGGAAGCACCGGTATCGCCACGTCGGCGCACCTGCACTACGAGGTGAGCCTGAACGGCGTCCCTCAGAACCCGGTGAATTACGTCGTCCCCGACGCGCTCGTCCCGTAAAGGGTCGCGCGGCCGGAACACCTCTCAGGTCCTGGCACCTCCGGGCGCCGTTCTCCTGTTCATGACGCGACTCCGCCTGCTCCACGCGCTTCTCCCGCTGGCCGTCTGGCTCATGCCGGCCGGTGCCCAGCTGGTCCCACCGACGGAGCGGGAGCCCACCTCGCCGTTCGTACCGGACACGGTCATCACGCCCCCTGGCGGTCCGCGCATCCTCCTCCTGGCCACGCCCGGTGCACACGTGGCCGCCCTGCGCCTCGCGGTGCCTCTGCGGGAAGGGCCGGCTGAGGCCGGTGCCGGACGCCTCCTGAGGGATCTGGCGCTGGAAAGGATGCGCGTGCTCTCCTGGCCCGTCGGAGCTCGCGTATCCGCCACCAGGACGCCCCGGAGCATCGCGTACACGGTAACCGGCGCGGCTGCGGACTTCGAGTACTTGGCGTACCTCCTCCGCCAGGCGGTCGCGAGCCCCGATGTCGACAGCCCCACGTTCCAGGAGGCGCGCCATCGCCTCGAAGCGGAGGTCGCGGCGGATGTCGAGATCCCGTCCCGGCGTGTCGCCGCTCTCCTCCGGGCTCAGGTGGCTCCAGGGTATCCTCCCTTGTCGGGGACACGCGGCTCCGTTGCGATCCTGGACGCGGCCCGCACTCGGGAGGTGTGGGCCCGAAGCCACCAGTCCTCGGCCATGACGCTCGTCGTGTCCGCCCCCGTGGCGCCCGAGGTCGTCCTGGCCGCGACCCGGGGTCTGGGTGCGCTCGAGGAGACGGCGGCCCCTCCCCTGGACGCCCCCGCGCCGTCCGAGCCGCGTCCCTCGTCGCCCGAGGCGGTGCGGGCCTGGTTCGGAGAGGCCCGCTCCGTCGGAACGGTCGGGGATCCCACCGCTCTCGTGGTGGCACGCCTCGTGGCGGCCCGCCTCGCGTCCCTGCCCGGGCCCTTCGAGCTGGGTGTCGAGCTCTGGGAACTCCCCGATGTCTGGGAGATCGCCATCATCGGAAACGCCCGGACGGCCGACGCCCAGGCGATGCGCCGTGCAGTCTCCGGCGCCATCGCAGGAGTGCGCGAAACGCTGGACGGGAAGGCCGTCGCCGCTGCCGTGGCCCAGCTCAAGCGCGACATCCTCGTCGCCGCGCGGACGCCCGAGGGCCTCGTCGGCCTCGTCGGACGCGCCGTGGAGATCCGAGGCGATCCGCGCGCCGCAGCCGACGAGGCCGCGGCGTTGGCGAACGTGAACGTGGACGGGATCCTCCGGCGCCTCGACGAGATGCTGGCCGTGTCGCCGAACGTCGCTCAGGTGCGGCCGTGAGACTCGCCGGCGTGGTGGCGCGTCTTACGTGGGTCTTCGCCACAGCGGCGTGGTCGGTCCCGGCGCGCGCCCAGGTCGCGGACGGCTACGCGCTACGGGCCGTGTCACCACGCCCCCACGGAACCGCGGTCGCCGTGGCGCTCCGACTGCATGCGGGCTCACAGGACGATCCCGACGGGCTCGACGGAACCGCGTGGCTCCTCGGCCGCGTCCTGCAGGCGCAGGTCGGCGAGGCGCTGGATCCCATGCCAGCGGTCTTCGAGGTGTCGGTGGAGCGCGCCACGACCGTATTCTCGCTCCTGGCCGAACCTTCGAGCTGGTCGGCCGCCTGGCGTACGGCGGACTCGATCGTGTTCGAGGCTCCGCTGGACGCCGATCTGATCGAGGAGCACCGCGCTGGCCTGCTCGACGAACTCGCGTTCGAGACCGGGTCACCGTTCTCGGAATTCGAGCAGGGCGCCGCGGCGATCCTCGCGGACCCGGGGAGCCCCTTCGCGCGGCCGCCGCGCGGCACCCCCGAATCCGCGGGACGGCTCGGCCCGACCACACTGGAGCGGTTCCGGAGCACTTCGTTCCGGCGGGAGGCGGCCGTCCTGGCCATGGTGGGCCCCGTGCCCCCCGACTCGCTCTCGGCCGCGGGTCGGCCTCTCGTTCCCCCCGACCCGGGCGTCCCCTGGACGAGCGGCGATCGGGTCTGGTCGGTCCGCGACGTCACGAGCACGTGGATCGCGGTCGCATGGCCCGTCCCCACGCCGCTTCCCCGCACGCACGTCGAGATGCTCGCCCACCTCCTGAAGGAGGAGCTGGACCCCGTTCCACCCGCGCCGGACCGCTACGGCGTGGACGTCCGGATCGAGGAGACGCCTGCGGGCTCCGTGTTGATCGTGGAGGCATCCGTCTTCCCGGAGGCAACCGAGCCATGGGAGGCACGCATCCTCGGGGCCATGGAAGGCCTGGCGAATCGGCCCACGCCGAACGAATTCTTCGGATGGATGCGCAGGCGCTTCCGTGCCGCGCGCCTCCTCGAGGAGGCCGCGCCCGAGGTGGAGGCGCGGCGGATCACCGCCGACCTCCTCCGAGAGGGCCGGATCCGAGATCTCGCCCGCGAGACCTCGAGCCTCGGACCGGAAGCCGCGCTGGCGGCCGCCCGCGCTCTGGGGCCGCCACGAATCTTCGTCCTCGGCCCGGACCTGGCCTCCACCGGCGGGGGCTGAGCGCAGGGCTGGTGCGAACCGGCCCCCAGCACCGTAAATTGCCCTGCGTCGCTGGGTTGATGCCCTGCAGTGGGCCTGATACCTTGGTGCGTTCCAACCCTGGACCGAGCTTCGGAGAGACACCGATGAAGCGCAGGAACCTACCCATCCTGACGGCGCTCCTGATGGGGGCGGCCGCCTGCGGCCCTGCCAGGTTGATCGTCACGGCCGAAATCGAGATGGAGAACCCCGAGGGCGAGGGGACGATCACCCGCCCCCTCGAGAATTTTGTGATCGAACTCCTTCCCTACGACCGGGATCTCGTGTTCGACTCCCTCGAACAGGCCTTCGCGACGCCCGAGCCGTCCATTCCCCAGGAGCTCCTCGACGCGCGCGAGGAGGCAGCGGCGGCGCAGGAGGAGTGGCAAGCCGCTGAGCGTCGCTGGAACAACCTGCGGGACACGCTCCAGAAGATCAGGTCCGCGATGGATCAGTACTCCCGCGGGGAATCGCGCTATGTCCAGCTATTCCGGGAGTTTCAGCAGTTCGACTCCCAGCTCAGCCGCGTCGAGAATGAGTCGAAGCGGCTGTTCGACCACTTCACGGCCCTTCAGCAGGCCACGATCCAGCAGGCCGATTCGCTCCGGGTCATCCACGAGGCCTGGGCCGACGAGGCCTACGCCGATGCACCGGCCATCTTCGAGGCCAAGGTGCTCGAGTCGGGGCACGAACCCAAGGCGGACACCACGAACGCCCAGGGCGTCGCGAGCAACAGCTTCTCCGTGAAGCCCGGTCGGTACTGGATCTACGCCCGATACGACCTGCCCTACACGGAGCTCTACTGGAACGTCCCCGTCCAGCTCAGGCGGGGCGATCCGACCGAGATCCGACTCACCCGGGAAAACGCCGTCGAGCGGGTCAAGCTCTAGCAGGTCGCTGAAGAAGGGGAGTACCCCGCGCGCATGGGGCTTTCGCTGGTCAGGCGAGGAACGACGACGAGTCGTAGCAGCGCTACGGCGAGGAGGAGAGACGCTGCATCACCGGCGAAACCCCCATGCGCCCATCACCATGGTAGGCATGGTCCTGCGCGGGAGGGGTTGGGGCGGCACGGCCCCTCCTCCGTCGTTGGAGCTCCTCGGAATAGCTTTAGCTATGCCTTCGTCGCTCCGCCTGGGATGAGGGGCCGTGGCGCTCCCAACGCGGGGGGCTCCCCTTTTTCAGCGACCTGCTAGCAGGTCGCTGAGCGCCCGTTCCGGACGACGGCCGCCCCGGCACCCGGCGAGGTGTCGGGGCGGTCTTCTTGGAGTCGAAAACGAGATGGTGAGAACAAGGTCGCCCGCGAACGAGGCGGCTCCCGGTCCTCGGGTGGCGGGCGTGGTCCCGGCGGCGGGAGCTTCGGCACGCATGGGAACGCCCAAGGCGCTCCTCGACGCAGGAGGTCGCTCGTTCGTGTCCGCGGTGGTGGGCGCCCTGGTCGGGGGTGGCTGCGACCCCGTCATCGTGATCGTGCGTTCCGGTCAGGACGACGTCGTGCGAAGAGCCCGGGCCGCGGGCGCGCTCACTCTCGTGAACCCCGACCCCGGTGAGGGCCCCATCACGTCGCTCCGACTGGCACTCCCGACCCTGGACGCGAGCGTGGAGGGCATCGCGCTGCTGCCCGTGGATCATCCTCGCGTGATGCCGGAGACCGTGGCCCGCCTCGTCGAGGCTTTCCTCCAGGGCGGCACGCCGCTCGTCCTTCCGACTTCCGGCGGGCGGCGCGGACATCCCGCGATCTTCTCCCGCAGTCTGTTTCCCTCCCTTCTGGACCCGCGGCTGGAGGGTGGGGCGCGGACCGTCGTCCACAGACACCTCTCCGACGCACGGACGATCGAGGTGGACGACCCCGGCATTCTGGCCGACATCGACACACCCGAGGCGTACCGGTCGGCGTTCGATCCGGAGTCGCGATCATGATGCTCGACGCCACTTCCGCCGCCGTCCTGATCCTCGAAGCGGTCGAGTCCGGGGCGAACGCCGTGACCCTCCTGTCCGTGACACCGGGCGCGGACGCGGCCCGCCGGCTTCTCCTCGTGGTGCAGGCCGACGGCAACGAGCAGCGCCACGGTACGCTCGGCGGGCCGGAGAGGGACGCCGCCGGCGTGGAACTGGCGCGGAGTGCGCTCGCGGATCCGCGCCACCAGGACGGCCTCGTCACCCTGCCCGGCATTGCCGAGGTCTACGTCGAGGTGCGGCGGGTCGTCCAGGACCTGGTGATCGTGGGCGCCGGGCACATCGCCCTGCCCATTTCGCGGATCGGCGCGGATCTCGGGTTCCGCGTCTGGGTCCTGGATGACCGCCCCGAGTTCGCGACGCGCGAGCGATTCCCCACGGCGTATCGCGTGCTTCGCGCCGATTTCTCGGATCCTTTCAGAGACGTGCCCGTCGGCGAAGGAACCCACGTCCTCCTCGTCACGCGGGCACACCGGTACGATTACGACTGCCTGGTGAAAGCGCTGCGGTGCGACCCGGCGCCGGCCTACATCGGGATGCTCGGGAGCCGGCGCCGCGTGCGGGCGACGTTCGCCCAGCTCCTCGAGGAAGGGATTTCCCGGAGCCGGCTCGCGGACATCCATTCGCCCGTGGGCCTCGACATCGGCGCCGAGACGCCCGAGGAGATCGCCGTGGCCGTGGCCGCCGAGCTGGTGAAGGTGCGCAGAGGAGGCACCGGCGCCTCGCTCCGTGACATCGAGCGTGTGACCGATCGGTACTTCGAGGAAGGGAGCGAGTCATGACGCACCGCGACGACGAGGTCCTGACACGGGCCCTGCAGGCCGCACGGGCCGCGGGGCGCGCGTGCGCTCTCGCGACGGTCGTCGCGACCACGGGCTCCACACCTCGCAAGGTCGGCGCCAAGCTCCTCGTGGACCCGGAGGCCGGCCTCACCGGAACGGTGGGCGGGGGATGCGGGGAAGCGGAGGTCATCGAGGTCGCACGACGGGTACTCGCCACCGGACATCCCGAGCGCGTACACGTGGACCTCAACGAGGAGCTGACGTCCTGGAGTCCCGCGGTCTGCGGCGGTACGATGGACGTCTTCGTGGAAGCGGTTCCGGCCAGGAGCGAAGGTGAATGAGCGGGCATCCCATGGTGCGCATCCACTATCGCCGACCGCCCGGACGTCTCCAGGTGTTCGAGCAGCACCTCGTCCACGACGCGCCGGAGGTCAAGGTCACGCTCGCCGAGAACATGCCCTACGAGCCACCGATGCGCATCGAGGGGGACGTGGTTCTCGAGCTCGGATCGGACATCGTATGGTTCACGTTCCCGGGTGCCTGGCACGACATCGGCCGGTTCCATCGAGCTGACGGCGCGTTCACCGGGCTGTACGCGAACATCCTCACGCCGCCCACCTTCGATAGCACCGGGTGGGATACCACGGACCTCTTCCTGGACATCTGGATGGCCCCGGACGGCACCGTCGTACTGCTCGACGAGGACGAGCTCGACGAGGCGCTGGGAAAGGAGCTGCTGGACCGGGAGACCGCCGCCCGCGCCCGCGACGAGGCGCACCGCCTCCTCCGGGACGCGGAGGCCGGCACCTGGCCTCCGGCCGTGGTCCACGAGTGGACCCTGCGGCGCTGCCGGGAAGAGCTCGCGCGGTAGGCGGACCTCACGGACGTCCGGCGCGCCCCACCGCTCCGCTACCTCCCGATCGCGTCCGCCTCCGCTTCCGTCCGCGCCAAACGCCCGGTGAGGACCTCGAGCACGATCCGGTCGGCGTCGTAGACCTCGTCCAGGGCTTCGCGGACCGCACGCACGTCCACCATGATGTTGCGGCCGCGCTCCGGCAGGTAGATGAAGTCACGGGTCAGCCCCTCGATGTTCCGGTCGAAGTTGAGACCCACGAGCGCGAGGTCCTTCGTCACCGCGGGAGAGCCCGAGTTGCCGCCATACGTGTCCGCCGTCGAGATGAAGTTGAGCGGGGTGGACAGGTCGAGCCCCGGTGGAGGCCGGACCCATCGTGGAGGGAGAGCCCAGTCGGGGTTGCCCCGGTGGCCATAGTACCGGTCGTAGACCCCGTAGAACGTCGTGTGCGTGGGCGCAAGCGTGCCGTTGTATTCGTACGGGGTCACCACGCCGTCGGTGATGCGAGGCGACGACGTCGCGTCGGGGGCCACGTCCGTCCCGTACACCTCGAACCGCGCGCGCCCCAGGTCCGCGGCCAACTCCCGCTCGCGGATCTCCGTCGCGCGTTCCGCCGCCAAGAACGCCGTCCAGCGCGGCCGGAGCGCCCGCGCGAGCGCCACGGCCGGATCGTCGCGGTCGATGCCACCCTCATCCAACGCGCGCGCGGTACTTTCCCGCGTGGCGAGCACGGAGCGCTCGAGCAGGGACGCGGCCGCTCCTTCCGGCGAGCGTCCCTCCAGGGCTCCGGCGACCAACGGATCGTCCGCCCCCAGGTACTGATGGAAATCCGCGAGCCTCAGCCGGAGCAACTCCTCCTCGAGATCGCCCGGATGGTCCTGGATCGCCCCGAGGGCCTCGCGAAGGGCCCCGATCGAATCGGGAGGGACCCGCAGCACCGCAGGAGCGAGGGCATCCGCGAGCTCCGAGGCGAGCAGCGCGCGCTGGAGCATCCGCGAATCGTAGGCCGCGCTGCCCAGGCTGTAGAATGCGCCCGACTCTGCCGCCCGCGCCCGTCGTTCCCGCTGGAGCGCAGCGAGCTCATCCACCACGGAACCGTACGAGCCGCGCAGCCGCTCGTCGGCGCGGAGCTCCGCCAAGAGCTCCACCTCCGCCGAGCGCTTGAGCCCGAGGATCTCGGAGTCGCGCAGCGCCACAAGCCGCCCCGTATACGCCTTGAGCGAATTGGACAGCGAGAACGCTTGATTCCGCAACCCGAGTCGCTCGCCGGCCACCGGATTCTTCGCATACGCCTCGCGCAGCACGGCCAGCCGGCTCTCGAAGAACGCCTTCCGCACAGGGACCAGCACATCCCGCTGGTACTCGAGTTGCGCAAGGGTCTGGAGCCGGTTCGTGGGCCCCGGGTTCCCGATCACGAACACGGGTTCCCCCTCCGCCACCCCGTCTCCCCAGGTGAACCAGTGGGTCGGCTGATAGGGCGCGCCGTCCGCGTACACACGGTAGAACGCGAAGTCCAGCGCGTAGCGAGGATACGTGAAATTGTCCGGATCCCCCCCGAAGAACCCCATGTTCAACTCGGCCGCGGCGACCAGGCGGATGTCCGTGAACCGCCGGAACACGTAGGCGGAGTATCGCCCGCCGTTGTACAGCGGCACCACCTGCACCCATACGCCGGGTACGCCCGCCCTTTCGGTGGTGAGCCGACGCTGCACCGCCGCGATCGCGCGAGCTCGTGCACCCGCCCGGTCTCCCTCGGCCGCCGCGTCCACGGCGGCGTAGATCTCCGCCGTGACATCCAGCGCGTCCAGCAGCTGGTCCGCCCAGGCGTTCGGGATGGGACGCTCCTCGTCCAGGGAGCGGGCGTAGAAGCCGTCGTCGAGGAGGTTCTCCCCCTCGCGCGTGACCGCCGTGATGGACCCCCGGGCGCAGTGGTGGTTGGTCACCACCAGGCCGTGCGGCGACACGAACGACGCCGAGCACCCTGGGATGCGCAGCGCGGCCAGCCGCGCACGCTCGAACCACGCGGGCGAGGCGTCGAAGCCGTACGTGGACGAGAAGTACTCGGCCGGGGCGTACTCGAACGTCCACATCTTCCCGAAGTCGAACCGTCCGGGGCGAGGCTCGGGGGCGCTCTGCGCCTGGAGGGCGGAGGGCAGGGCGGACAGCAGCAGGACGACGGCGCGGGCGCGTCGGTGGAGACTCCCGGTCATGACGAACTCCAGGTCGCACGGACGAGGTGGTGCCGGCCCCTGACAGGGCCCAGGGAGAATACTCGAACGGTAGCGGGAGGAAGACGCTCCAGGGAGAGGCGCCGGTCAGCGCCTGGCGCGACGACGTTCCGCGGTCTCCTTCTCCGCCGACACCGACGCCCAGATCTGCCCGACGGGGACGACGAGGAGGAGCTTGCCGTCCGACGCGGCCAACAGCGCCACGCCCAGGGCCCCGGCCAGGACGCTGGCGGCCAGCCCCACGCCCAGGTGTCCCTCCCGCCCGCCGAGGCGGTGGGCGAGAACCGGCGTGAGGAGGGTGGCTCCGGTGAGACCACCCAACAGGAAGCCAGCCACGCCTTCGTATTCATTCGAGGTCTCCGTGCTCTCCACTTCGATCCAGCACCCCAGGATCCCTCCGCCGAGGAAGCCGCCGGTCCACCCGAGGAACCCGCCTCTCCACATCGCTCCGATGTTCAACGGCTCCTCCACCGCATCCGCCCGCGCGAGCAGCACGGTCGGAGACCGCTGGGCAGCCAGAGGGGAGGCCGAAAGGAACGACGGGCAAAGCAGGAGTGCCGCAAGGCGTCGCCTCCAGCGCACCGTGGCGCCGGGCGAGGGCGAAGACCCTACTCGTCCACCACGTACGCCGAGCACAGTCGCTCCACGTCCACGTACATGCGCTTCAAGATATGCTCGTCCTCTCGGACGCAATCGATCAACCGATCGTACCTTTCCAGAGCCTCCGAGGGGATTTCCACCTCCTCGTGGTGGTACGAGCCCTGATCCACGAACAGCAGACGTATCTTCACGTGACCCTTCCTGCTCATGTGTCGCTCCGTTCTCGCAGTCGCTTCAGCTCCGGAAGCGCCGCGAGGAAGATGCAAGTAACGAGAACGGCCGATACCACGCACCACTGGCACCAGGCGCGGATGACGAATGCTTCGAGGTAGGCCAACCAGGCCGAATACGCCAGCGCGATCGCGCCCAGAGCCAGCAGGGCCGCACCCACGGCCCGGGACGAACGACCCGCGGGTTGGAGACCCGCGAGCGACGCGCCCAGGAGCGCGAGATAGCCGACGACGCCGACGGCCGACACCGGGACGGGTCCCATCCTGGCCCACTTGCTGGACTGGACCGTGTCGCACTCCCCGATGCCGCACACGAGCGACCCGATGAGGCCCACCGAATCCGCGAGCAGATAGAGGGCCACGAACAGGCCCATCAGGGACAGGACGGCGATGACCATCCGGTTCCTGGGCGGAGCCTGGAGCCCGCTCACGGAGTCTCCCCCGGGTGGGGTGGACGCCGTCAGTTTCCAGGAGGAGTGGCGGACTCCGCCAGGAGGTCCTCGACCACCTCCTGGATGGACTCGAAGTCGAAGCTCATGAGCCGGCGGGCCATGCCGCGCCCCATGCTCACCAGAACCGTAGGCGTGCCATCGATTCCCAGCTCGTAACCGAGCCTCATGTTCGCCGAGACCACGTCGGCGTGCATGTCGCTCTTCAGGCACTTCTCGAACGTGTCCTCGTCCGCGCCCGCCTGGACGGCGTAGTCCACGAAGTCGTCTTCGACGTTGCTCCTGGACGCCCACGTGGATTGGTTGCGGAATATGACATTCTGGAATTCCCAGAAACGGCCCTGGTCGTTCGCGCACCGCCCCGCCCGGGAAGCCAGGAACGCGTGCGGATGGAGGGAGGGCAGCGGGAAATCGTAGTACACGAATCTCGCCTTGCCCGTCTCTACGTAGAGGCGCTCGATCTGCGGCTTGACGCTGAGCCCGAACGCACCGCACGAGGGGCATTGGTAGTCCGCGAACTCCGCGATCGTGATCGGAGCGTCGGGGTCGCCCTTGCTGACGCCCTGGGCCTTCGCGACCAGCGTCTCCATGTCGTCGAGCCCTGCCACCTCGATTGGCTCCGTCGCCGCCTTCCCGAGCGATTGCGACCCGACCTGGTACCCGAGCGCGCCGAGTCCGATCACGGCGATCCCACCCAGCACCCAGTAGAACTTCGCCATATCGGAGCCCCCGGTGCCGCGGGCTTCCCTGCGCTGCTCACCTCTCCTCGCCACGGTATTCCTCCCTCGGGCAGTGAGGGTCGACTGGGGTCGGGCGACCCTGAAACCTTCTTCTGGTTCAGGACCGGGAAGATGTTCCTCACCCCTCCCGCGATCAAGCGGCCGGCTCCCGAGCTTCCTGAGCCCGCCGGATGCGTCCCCATCATGCCAGCAGTAGGGCAGCGACCCTGTCCGTGTCGCTCAGGTCCTCCATCACCCGGTCGGCGCCGGCGTCGTCGAGAGCGGCGGCGGTGTGCCGCCCGGTGGCCACTCCGAGCGTGCGGGTACCACCCACCCTCCCGCACCGGATGTCCGCCGGCGTATCCCCGACGACCCAGACGTCCGAGGGGTCGAACGAGACGTCCCACGTGTCTCGAGCCCGCTCCAACGCGATGTGGGCAAGGTCGTCGCGGTCTTCGCTGTCGGATCCGTAGCTGCCGATGCGGAAGTAATCGTAGATCCCGACGGACCTCAGCTTGAGCTCGGCGCCCCTCGAGATGTTCCCCGTGAGCAGTCCCATCGCCACATCCTCGTGCGCGGACAGCGCGCCGAGGAGAGCGGGGACACCGGGAAGGACCTCCATGGGGTGGCTGCGGAGCCGCTCGCCCAGGTAGTGGAGGTAGAGGTCCCAGAGCCGGGGGAAGCCGGCGTCGATATCCTCTTCGTCCATCCCCGCGGCCCGCAGGAGCTCCCTCGCAATCTGGGGGTCGGTCTTTCCCGCGAACTCGTGGACCTCGATGGCCCCGGCCATGCCGAACGTCTCGACGAGCGCGGTGCGGAACGCACCTTTCGCCGGACCTCCGTGAACCAGCGTGCCGTCTACGTCGAAGAGGATCAGCCGCTTCATCGATGCCCTTCGGTGACCGCCCTCGTGATGGCCTCCTCGAGAGCGTGCTGCCCGGCGGCACCCAGGGCCAGGACCTCCGCCGACGAGACATCCCTCGCCTCGGCAGCCGTCGAGACGGCGAAGAGCACGTCCCCATCGAACGGCGTATGCACGGGCGAGATGCGCCGGGCCAGGGCGTTCGACGCGACGCGCGCGACGCGACCGAGGTCCACGCGCGACAGGGGGGCGTCCGTCGCCACGACCGCGAGTGTGGTGTTGGCCCCCACGGCGATGCCGGGCATCTGCCCCGGGCCGACGCCGCCGGACCGGAGCATGGACGCGGTGTCGAGGAACGTGCCGTCCGGCCCGCGCGCGCCGGCCACGATGGCGCCCTCGGCGTCCAGCACGTCGCCCAGGGCGTTGACGACGGCCACGGCCCCGACGCGATGCGATCCCAGGTCCAGGGCCCACGCGCCGATCCCGCCGGGCATGGCTCCATCGGGTCCCGCGATCTTGCCCACGGTCGCGCCGGCCCCTGCCCCCACCCGTCCTTCCGTCGGCCAGCTGTCGCGAGCTTCTTCGCATGCCGCGACCCCCGTCTCGGAGTCCGGGCGCGTCGCGTGGGCTTGCAGGTCGAAGATGACCGCGGCGGGCACGATCGGGACCAGCCCCGCGCCGGCGTCGTAGCCCCTCCCTTTCTCGGCGAGCCAGCTCATCACCCCGTCGGCCGCGGCGAGGCCGAACGCGGAACCGCCGGTCAGGAGGATGGCATCCACGCGCGGGACGAGATGGTGCGGATCCAGGACGCCCAGCTCCCGACTTCCGGTGGCCACGCCTCGCACCTCCACGGCGGCACGGAACGGACCCAGGAAGACCGTACAACCCGTGCGAGCGCCGTACGCATGCCCGTGACCGATCGCCAGTCCGGGAACGAAAGGGCTCGATTCCGTCACGCGAGCTGGGCCAGGCCGGCCGGATCCAGGTTCCCGCCGCTGATGATGGCGGCCACCCGACCCTCCGCCACGTCCACCTTCTTCTCGACCAACGCCGCCGTGGTGGCGGCCCCACTGAACTCGACGACCAGCTTCTGCCGGTTGATCAGGAGGGCCGTGGCTTCGCGAATCGCGTCGTCGGAGACCGTGACCACGTCATCCACAAGCGCCTTGGCGTGCTCGAACGTCAGATCGCCCGGGATCAACGTGAGCAAGCCGTCCGCGATGCTCTCGGTCCGGCTCAGCAAGACGGGCTTGCCGTGGTCCAGCGCCGCCCGCATGGATGCGGCTCCGACCGGCTCGACGCCGATCACCTTCGTCTTCGGCAGCAGACGCTTGACGGCCGCGGCCACACCGCTGACGAGGCCACCGCCCCCGATCGGTACGAGGATGGCGTCCACGTCGGGCCAGTCCTCCGCGATCTCCAGCCCGGCCGTACCCTGCCCCGCGATGATGTGGCGATGATCGTAGGGCGGCACGATGATCAAGCCTTCCTCTTGAGCGATCGCCTCGGCGCGCCGCTTGCGGTCGAGAGAGGTCGTTCCTTCGAGGACGACCTCGCCACCCAGCCGTTTCACGCCTTCGACTTTCACCTCCGGGGCCGTGGTGGGCATGACCACGACGGCCCGGATGCCGCGGAGCTTTCCCGTGAGAGCCACCGCCTGACCGTGGTTGCCGGACGAAAACGTGATGACCCCACGTCTCGCCTGCTCGTCCGAGAGTTGGGACACGAAGTTGAACGCCCCTCGGATCTTGAAGGCGCCCGTGCGTTGGAGGTTCTCGCATTTCAGGCGGACCTCGGCGCCGACCGAATCGGACAAGGCATCCGCTTGGAGCAGGGGCGTCCGAACGGCCACACCCGCCAACCGTCGTGCGGCGGACCTGATCTCGGTGAGACCTACCAGGCCCTCTCCCTTGACCTCGCTCATTCCCGTTCGCCGGCCTCCGGTTGTCCCTCGGCCGTCTCCACGTCGTCGGATTCCGTGGGCTCGCCGCCTCGCGCGTCGACGCTCTCCTCCTCGCCGTTCTCGTCTTCGGAGATCACGCGCGCCACATCGATGACCGTGTCACCCTCATCGAGGTTCACGAGTCTGACGCCCTGCGTCGCGCGTCCGATGACACGGATCTCGTCCACCCGCTGACGGTTGACCACGCCGTTCTTCGTGATGACCATGAGCTGATCGCCCTCGGTCACCGTCTTGATCGAAACCACGGGACCGGTCCTCGCCGTGACGTTCAGGTTGATCACGCCCCTCCCGCCACGCCGTTGGAGACGATACGCCTCCACGTCGCTGCGCTTGCCCATCCCGAGCTCGGACACCACCAACAGCGTGGAGTCGGGCCGCGCGACCACCATCCCGACCACGACGTCGTCGCCGACGAGCTCGATACCGCGCACGCCTTCCGTGCTGCGTCCCATCGGGCGGGCGTCCCGCTCCTTGAACCGGATGGCCATCCCGTCGCGGGTCGCGAGGACGATCTCGTCCGAGCCCGATGTGAGCCGGACCTCCATCAACTCGTCGCCTTCGCGGATCCTGATTGCGCTGAGCCCCACCGACCTGACGTTGCCGTACGCCGACAGCACGGTCTTCTTCACGAGACCCTTTCGCGTCGTGAACATCAGGTACCTGTCGTCCGTGAACTCACGCACCGGCACCACCGCGGCGATCCGTTCCTCGGCGGACAGGTTCAGGATGTTCACGATGGGCTTGCCGCGCGACGCGCGGGCTCCCTCCGGGATCTCCCAGACCTTGAGCCAGTAACACTGGCCGGCGGCGGTGAAGATCATGAGGTAATCGTGGGTGGAGGCGACGAACATGTGCTCCACCCAATCCTCATCCTTCGTCTCCATCCCCCGCAGGCCGCGTCCCCCCCGCCTCTGGGCACGGTACGTATCCACGGGCAGTCGCTTCACGTAGCCCTGGTGGGACACGGTGATCACCATGTCCTCCTCGACGATGAGGTCCTCCATGTCGAAGGTGCCCACGGCCACGGTGAATTCGGTGCGCCGCTCGTCGCCGTACTTATCCGCCATCTCCTGGAGCTCGCCCTTGAGGATCTTCATCCGACGGTCGCGGGACGCGAGGATGTCCTCCAGATCCTCGATGGCGGCGCGGACCTCGGTCAGCTCCTGCTCCAGCTTCTCCCGCTCGAGCCCGGTGAGCCGGGCGAGTCGCATCTCGAGGATCGCCTTGGCCTGTCGCTCGGAGAGCCCGAAGCGGGCCCGCAACTCGGACGACGCGGTCTCCGTGTCCTTCGATGCCCGGATGAGCTTGATGACCTCGTCGATGTTGTCGACGGCGATCTTCAGCCCTTCCAGGATGTGCTCGCGCTCCCTCGCCTTCGCCAGATCGAACTCGGAGCGCCGCACGATGACCTGATGCCGGTGCTCGATGAAGTGCCGCAAGATCTCGCGCAGCGACATCACCATGGGAACGCCGTCCACCAGGGCCAGCAGGATGGTCCCGAAGGTGGACTGCATCTGGGTGTGCCGGTAGAGCTGGTTCAGCACGACCTGGGGAACGGCATCGCGCTTGAGCTCGATGACGATCCGCATGCCTTCACGGTCCGATTCGTCGCGCAGGTCGCGGATCTCCGGGATCTTCTTCTCCCGGGCGAGCTGTGCGATCTGCTCGATCAGCCGGGCCTTGTTCACCATGAAGGGGATCTCGTTGACGATGATCCGCTCCGAGTTGGCGTCCACCGGCTCGACCTCGACCCGGGCCCGCATCACCAAGCGCCCGCGGCCGGTGCGGTAGGCATCGCGGATGCCCTCCCTTCCGCAGATGAAGCCGCCCGTCGGGAAGTCGGGACCGGGGATCAGCGTCTCGAGCTGCTCCTGCGGGAGGTCCGGGTCGTCCACCAACGCGGTGATGGCCGCCACCACCTCGCGGAGGTTGTGGGGCGGGATGTTGGTCGCCATTCCGACCGCGATCCCCGACGATCCGTTCACGAGCAGATTGGGGAGCTTCGACGGGAGCACGGTCGGCTCCATCTTCTGCCCGTCGAAGTTGGGGATGAAGGGGACGGTCTCCTTGTCGATGTCCGCCAGCATCTCCAGGGCGAGCGCGGTGAGACGCGCCTCGGTGTACCGGTACGCGGCCGCGTTGTCGCCGTCGATCGAGCCGAAGTTCCCCTGCCCGTCCACGAGCGGATAACGCAGGGAGAAATCCTGGACCATCCGAACCATGGAGTCGTAGACCGCCGAGTCTCCATGGGGATGGTATTTGCCGAGCACTTCACCCACGACCGTCGCGCTCTTCTTGTACGCGCGGCCGGGTCCCAGCCCCAGCTCGCTCATCGCGTAGAGGATGCGCCGATGCACCGGCTTCAGGCCGTCCCGGACGTCCGGAAGGGCCCGCTGCACGATCACGCTCA
>CAYPMO010000033.1:0-46114 GCA_964412015.1 uncultured Gemmatimonadaceae bacterium
CCGCTCTCGGTGTGCTTCTTCGTGAACTCGGGGAGCGAGGCCAACGAGCTCGCGCTCCGCATGGCGCGCGTGGCCACGGGAGGCAGGGGGGTGGTCGTTCTCGAGGGTGGCTACCACGGGAACACGCAGGGCCTCGTGGATGTGAGCCACTACAAGTTCGCCCGCGCGGGCGGGGCGGGTGCGCCGCCCTGGGTGCGCGCAGCACCTCTTCCGAACGAGTATCGTGGCCGCTACCGCCGTGACGATCCCGAGCGCGCCGCGCGTTACGCCGCGCACGTCGCCGAGGGATTCGCCGAGCTGACCGCCGCCAGCCACGCGCCCGCGGCGTTCCTCGCGGAGAGCATCCTCTCGTGCGGTGGTCAGGTGGAGCCGCCCACCGGGTATTTGACCGCCGCTTATGCGCACGCGCGCGCGGCCGGCGCCCTCTGCATCGCGGACGAGGCCCAGATCGGGTTCGGCCGGGTCGGGTCCCACTGGTGGGGCTTCGAGTCGCAGGGCGTCGTCCCGGACATCGTGACGCTCGGCAAGCCCATCGGGAACGGACACCCCCTGGGCGCCGTGGTGACGACGCCCGCCATCGCGGCGGCGTTCGCCAATGGGATGGAGTTCTTCAGCACGTTCGGCGGGAACCCCGTGTCCGCCGCGATCGGCCTCGCGGTGCTCGACGTGCTCGAGGAAGAGGGACTCCAGGCTCACGCGCGCGACGTGGGCGCGCACTTCCTGTCGGGCTTGCGGGAGCTCATGGACCGGCACACCGCGGTCGGGGACGTGCGCGGCCGTGGGCTGTTTCTGGGTTTGGAGATCGTGTCGGACCGCGCGGGCCCGACGCCGAGCCGAAAGCTGGCGCGCTACGTGGTGGAGCGCATGAAGCAAAAGGGCATCCTGCTCTCCACGGACGGCCCCGACGACAACGTGATCAAGATCAAGCCGCCGCTCGTGTTCTCCCGGACCGACGCGGACCGCGTCGTGGCCGCGCTCGACGAGCTGCTGGGAGAAGACGGGGCGCGAGCCTGAGATCCGCACGGCACGCCTTCGGTCGGCGGTATTCCCTGACGAAAGAGGGCCGGCGCCCACAGGGCGCCGACCCTCCGTCGCGCGCGGTCCCGCCGCGGCGATCTACGAGGCCGTCTGAATCAGGCTCTCCAGCCGGCCCTTGTGCGTCTCCAGCTCCGCCTTCAGCGTCTCCAGGCGCTTGTACATCTCGCCGTTCGGCTTCTGCTCCACTCCGACCATGTTCGAGTACAGATACTGGAACTGGTCAGCCAACATGGGCTGCGGATAGCTGGACTCCGTACGGTCGGTCACCAGGGCTCGATGGATCTCTTCGAGCTGGGCACTCACGTCGCTGCCGGCTGCCGCGGATTCCATGGCGTCCTCGACCTTGGTGATCGTAGCCCGCGCATCGTGCAACGCGGCCAGGATCTCGAACGCCAGGTCGAACTGCTCCTGCAGGTCGGCCGCCGTGACGCCGTCGGCCGCCACCCTGGGATCGAGCTTCACGGTGAGCGGCTGCGTCATCGCGCTACCATCCACGGTCAGACGCACCTGATACGACCCGGGAACGACGCGCGGCGCGCCGCGAGGAGCGCCCTCGGCCGCCACGGTCAGATCCCACACGAACCGATGCAGGCCCTTCGTCACAGGAAGCGTCGGTACCGCCTGCGCGCGCTGCGGCGAACCGCCCATCCCCGGCTCCTGGGTGGTCGCGCCACCGGTTCCGCCCGACTGGAATGAGCGCACGACTTCTCCCGACCGATCGAGGATCTCGAGCGTCGCGGACTGCGCGTCCTTGCCGAGCCAATAGTCGACGGCGGCGCCCGACGGTGACCACTCGGGTGCATCCGGGCTGCGTCCGCGGTATCCACCACCTCCACCCGGCCCCCGATACGCGTCCCGCGGCTTGAACAGGTGGGCATCGGCCGCCGCCACCTCGGCGCTCCACTCCCTCAGCGCGCCGACGTCGTCCAACACCCAGAATCCACGCCCCATCGTGGAGATGGCCAAATCGCTCCCGACCACCTTGAGGTCCGTGATGGGCGTCACCGGCAGGTTGCCCTGGAGGCTCTGCCAGGTCTTCCCATCGTCCATGGACACGAACGCCCCGAACTCCGTTCCGGCGTACAGAAGGCCGGCGCGCACCGGGTCCTCGCGCACCACGCGCGTGGGATGATCCGCCGGGATGCCGTTGTCTCCCGGCGTCAGGAGGGTCCAGGTCTCGCCGAAGTCCTCGGTCTTGTAGATGAACGGATGGAAATCGCCGAGCAGGGTCCTGTAGCCGGCCACGTACGCCCGCCCCGCTTCGTGGGGGGAGGGGTCGATGTTCTGGATGCGTCCCTCGGGCGGCATGTCCGGGGGCGTGACGTCCGTCCACGTCTTGCCGTTGTCCCGGGTGACGTGCACCGGGCCGTCGTTCGCGCCGGCCCAGATCACACCGGCCCGCACGGGAGACTCTTCGATGACGTAGACCACCGAGTAGTGCTCCTCGCCGGTGATGTCGCGCGTGATCGGCTCGCCCGACGCGACCTGTCGCTCGGGACGGAACGCGGTGAGGTCGGGACTGATCGTCTCCCAGGTCAGGCCGTCGTCCCGGGTGCGGTGCACGTACTGCGAGCCGTGGTACACCGTGTTGGGATCGTGCGGCGACACCTCGATGGGCGCGACCCGCTGGAACCGGTACGGGAGATCCTTGGGGTTGTGGCCGTAGAGGTTACCGTAGCCGACGTAGTACTGTTTCTCGATCCCGGTGCGGTGGGAGTAGCGCCCGAAGCGCCCCTTGCAGTTCGAGTAGACGATGTCCGGGTTACCCGGCTTCGGCACGGCGGGGCCGGTCTCGCACCCGCCGATGTCCCGCCACAGTGCCGTGTGCCCTGCGGGCGCAGCGTCCTCGGGCGGGTTGGACGGCACCATGATCGTCGTGTTGTCCTGCTGGCCCGCGTACAGCCAGTACGGGAAACGATCGTCCACGTACACCTGGTACAGCTCCGCGGTGGGCTGGTTGTACTGCGTGGACCAGGTGCGGCCACCGTCCAGCGAGACATTCGCTCCACCATCGTTGCTCTGGACGATGATGTCGGGATCGCGGGGGTTGATCCACATGTCGTGGTTGTCCCCATGCGGCGTGCTCACCCGCTGCCACGTCGCGCCCCCGTCCGTGGATTTGAACAGGCCCTCGCAGTTCACCCAGACGACGTCGGCGTTCCTCGGGTCCGCGTCCACGTTCGTGTAGTAGAACGGCCGGTTCATGAGGCCCGCCTGATTGCTGACCAGCCGCCACGTCTCGCCGTTGTCGTCGGAGCGGTACAGCCCCTCCTCCGGATCCTTCGTCTCCACGACGGCGTAGACCCGCCGCGGGTTCGCGGGCGTTACGGCCAGGTCGATCTTCCCGATGAGGCCGGTGGGGAGCCCCCGGGTCACGATGCGCCACGTCTCGCCGCCGTCGATGGACTTCCAGATGCCGTCCTCACGGCCCGAGGCCTGCATGCCCGAGATGATCGTCCAGGGCTTCCTCTCGCCGCGCCACATCGCCGCGTAGACCACGTTCGGGTTCGCGGCGTTGAACTCCACGTCGATCGCGCCCACGGAGTCGGACGTGAAGAGCACGCGCCTCCAGGTCTTCCCTCCATCCGTGGTCTTGTACACGCCGCGGTCCTCGCTCTTGGCCCAGGGATTCCCCAGGGCCGCGGCCAACACCACGTTGGGGTTCCGCGGGTGGATCTCGATGGCACCGATCTGGCCGGTGTTCTCCAACCCGACGTGCCGCCAGGTCTTCCCGGCGTCGTCGGAGCGGTAGGCGCCCTTCCCCACGATCACGTTGGAGCGGATCCCGTCGGAGCCCGTCCCCACGTACACGATGGAGCTGTTCGACGGCGCCACGCGGATGGAGCCGATCGACCCCGTCGCGAAGTACCCGTCCGAGATCGGATTCCACGTAGTCCCGTAGTCTTCGGTCTTCCAGACGCCGCCGCCCGTGCCCCCCATGTAGAAGGTGAACGGATGGTCCGGGTGCCCGGCGACCGCGGTCACGCGGCCACCGCGGGAAGGACCGACGCTGCGCCAATGGAACGTCTTCAAGACGTCGTCCGGCGCCGGGCTCACGCCGGCGACCTCGGCGGCGGGCGGCGGGCCGGCGCAGGAGATGGTCAAAGCGGAAAGGGCGACGGCCATGGAGCCGAAACCGAGTCGACGGGTCGCCCGCGAGAACAAGGTCTTCATCGAACGGATCCTCCGGAGTCGCGAGGGGATGCGGGCAGTCATGGCAGAATGCCGCCCTCCGAGGCGATGGTCAACACGAGACCACACGAAAGATCAGCCCATCACCCCTCGCGCCCACGAGGCGAAGCAATCGCACAGGTCCTCGAGAACCTGCGCGTCCGTGCGTCCCGAGCGCTTCGGCACCCGGAACCCGTGGTCCGCATCGTCCACGACATGCACCGTGGGCGGCGGCATGACCCGCTCCAGCAAGGGCCGCAGCAGGGACAGGTCCGCGAGGTCGTCCCGGGTCCCCTGGAGGAACAGCATGGGAAGGCCCACGCGCCTCAGGTGCTCACCCCGCTCGGCGGAGGGGCGGCCCACCGTGTGCAGGGGGAACCCGAAGAACGCGATGCCGCGAACGCCGGCCAGAGGCTCCTCCGCGGCGGCCAGGGAGGTCATCCTCCCTCCCATGGACTTGCCGCCCGCGAGGAGCGGGAGCCCCTCGGCCAGGCGAGCCGCCTCGGCCACGGCGGAGCGCACGGTCTGCTGAAGCACCCGCGCCGAATCGGGCGCCTTCCGTCCCGCCTCCGAATAGGGAAACCGGTACCGGAGCGTCGCCACGCCCCGCTCGGCCAGCGCGCGCGCCGCGCCCTCCATGAACGGGTGGTCGATCGACACCCCGGCGCCGTGGCCGAAGACGTACAGGACCGACGCACCCGGGGGACGGAGGAGGAGCGCCGAGACCTCACCGCCCGACGGGGCGGCCCGGAAGCGGCGCTCCTCCACCTTCATGGGATCAACCGATGCCGAACCGGATGCCGATGTTGATGATCGGCCAGTACCGCAGGTACGTCCCGACCTCGTCCTCGATGTTCTGCTCCTCGGCGCGCAGGCGCGACTGGAAGTCGGCCGAGTTGATGATGGCCTGGTTGCCGCTCGTGGCCTCGAGCGAGACCTCGGGGTCTCCCAGCAGCGCCACGCCGAGATCCAGGAAGAGCCCGATGCCGGAGCTCGTGTGCTTGCCGAAGCCGATGAGGGCGTAGGGTGCCGAGCTCTTGGCCTCGAGCGTGCCTACGACCTCCGCGACGTCGCTCGCCGTGTAGGTCGTGCCGCCGATCTCGATCGACGCGGAGCCGGTTAGCGATCCCGTCAGCGTGGGATCGTCCGGCTTGAACAGCATGCCGGCACCGATGCGGAAGCCGCTCCCCAGGTACAGGTCGGCGCCGAGGTTGTACCAGGTCTTCGGCAGCTTCAGCGTCAGGTCCACGTCGGTGCCCGGCTCCCAGAAGCCGGGATTCTTCAACTCCAGCGGCATCAGGCCCAAGCCGCCCCGGATCACGAGCGCGTCGGAGAGACCCAGAGCGCCCTCGGCCCCGATCCCGAGCGTACCGGCGCGGCCCGCGAAGCCGATGCCTTGCGCGTCCAGCGCTCCTGGAAGGACGACGAGCGCGGCGACGGCGACGGCCAACAGGCTTCTCTTCATGGGACCTCCCTGGTCAGGTGCGCGGGCGCCGCCGGCCGCACCTACCTGCGACCGGAATGCGCCGTACGATCTTCGGCAACACTCAAAATGTAGGCTCAGCACGTCGTACAGGGAACGACGGCCTGCGCCCCGGAAGGGCTTCGTGCCCGTCGCGGTGCCCGGTGGCGCGCGCGCCCCGGAGGCGGTTCTCTCGGAAGGCCAGACAGTATATCTTTGGGTTGAGAACGATTCTCAACAACGCCGACCGGCGCACGGACCGGAGCCCATGCCCTGAACGCCCCTGCCCCCGCCCTCGCACACGGAACCCACCGCCAGCCGCCGCTGAACCCGACGGAGGATTCCCTCTGTCATGGGCCGGCGCAGCCCGCCTCCGATCCCGGCCGGCTGCGCGTGGCGCTCGTAGGGAACCCGAACGTCGGGAAGAGCGTTCTCTTCAACCGGCTCACGGGCGCCTACGTCGTGGTGTCGAACTACCCCGGCACGTCCGTGACCCTCACGAAGGGACACGGGCACCTCGGCGCGCACCCGCTGGAGGTCGTGGACACGCCGGGAGCCTACGCGCTGGTGCCGGGCACCGAAGAGGAGCGAGTCACGCAGAGCTTCGTGCTCGAGAGCGGAGCCGACGTCTTCCTGCACGTGGTGGATGCGAAGAACCTACCCCGGGCCCTGCCGTTCACGCTCCAGCTCCTCGACTGTGGGCGTCCGCTGGTCCTGGTGCTCAACATGATGGACGAGCTGGACCAACTCGGGGTCTCCGTAAGGCTCGATCTGCTCGAAGAGCGGCTCGGCATTCCGGTCGTTCCCATGGTCGCGGTGCGGGGCGAGGGTCTCGACCTGCTGGAGGGGGCCATCGACCGCGCGCTGGCCGCGCCGCCGCCGCCCCCTCCGCTGTACGCCAACGGCATCGGCACCGCCGTGCGGGCCGTTCGAGCCCGGCTCGGCGCTTCCTACGACGTCCACGCCACGGCGATCGCCACCCTGGTGCTCCAGGGCGACGCGGGTGTCACCGGCCTGGTGTCCGCACGCGAGCCGGACGGCGGCGCGGCGGTCCTCGAGGAAGCCCGCGTCGCCTCGGCGACGCTCGGCGGACCCGCGGTCTACCGCGTGGCGTTCGAGCGCCAGCAGGTCGCCCGCGAGATCCTCGATGATGTCCTCTGGCAGATCCGCGCGCCCCGCGAGCGCCTCGGGGAGCGGCTCGGTCGGTGGCTCTCCCGACCGCTCACAGGCATTCCGATCCTTCTGGTCGTGCTGTGGCTCGGGCTCTACCAGTTCGTCGGCGTCTTCGGCGCCGGCACGCTCGTGGACCTCATCGAGGGACCGCTCTTCGAGGCCCGCATCAACCCATTCCTGGAGCGGCTCTTCGCGGGGATCCCCTGGGAGGGCGTCCGCGGTCTCTTCGTGGGCGAGTACGGGATGCTGACGCTCGGACTGCGTTACGCGGTCGCGATCATCCTGCCCGTGGTCGGGAGCTTCTTCCTGTTCTTCTCGATCCTGGAGGACAGCGGGTACTTCCCGCGCCTGGCGCTTCTGGTGGACCGCACGTTCAAGCGGATCGGGCTCTCCGGGCGGGCCGTGATCCCCATCGTGCTGGGTTTCGCGTGCGACACGATGGCGACGATGGTGACCCGCACGCTCGAGACGAAGCGCGAACGGGTGCTCTCGACGCTGCTCCTGGCTCTGGCCATTCCATGCTCGGCCCAACTCGGCGTGATCCTCGCGATCCTCTCAGGGCAGCCGGCCGCGCTGTTCGTCTGGTTCCTCTCGCTGCTCGGCACGTTCCTCGTGGTGGGGTGGCTGTCGGCGCAGCTCCTCCCGGGCGAAAGGGCTTCGTTCCACATGGAGCTTCCACCCTTGCGGCCTCCCAGGGTGGGCAACGTCGCCCTCAAGACCTACAGCCGCATGCAGTGGTACTTCCTGGAGGTGCTCCCCCTCTTTCTGGCAGCGAGCATCATCCTCTGGGCACTGGACGTCACGGGCCTCATCCGGTGGGTCGTCGCCGGGCTGACCCCGGTCGTGGGGCTCCTCGGCCTGCCCGCGGAGACGGCCACCGTCTTCCTCTTCGGGTTCTTCCGCCGGGACTACGGCGCCGCCGGCCTCTTCGACCTGACCCAGGCCGGCGTCCTGGACGTCGTGAACCTCACCGTGGCAGCGGTGACCCTGACGCTGTTCGTTCCCTGCATCGCCCAGTTCCTGATGATGATCCGGGAGCGTGGGTGGAGCACGGCCGTGGGCATGTTCGCGTTCGTCACGCCCGTGGCGTTCGGCACGGGTTTTGTCCTGAACATCGCGCTGAGGGGGATCGGTTGGTGAACTGCGGGTTCTGCGGGAGACCGTTCGAAGAGGACCGGAGCCAGCCGGCCTGCCGGCAGTGTCCGGTGGGTAGCGGGTGCGGCCTCGTGCGCTGCCCCCATTGCGGCTACGAGAATCCCGGCACACCCGGCTGGATCGCGTTCCTGAAGAGATACGTGGGCGGCGACGAGCGGGCCGGCCGGGTTCCGCTTCCCATGCTCGGTCGCAGGAGCTGAGTCCTATGGTCACGCTCGTCCGGAAGCTGCGTCGCGGCCTCGGCTCGTGGGTCGGTTGGGACCAAGCGTGTTACGAGGGCGGGCCTCCGGTCCCGGAGGTCCACAAGTGCGACTCGGGCTGCTGTCCCTCGCATCCGGTCACCACGGTGCCGACCGGCACGACCGGCGTCGTGTCCTGCCTCACCGACCCCGAACATCCACGGGCCGCGCGGCTCGCTTCGATGGGCATCCTCCCCGGCGTCTCGGTGACGCTGGTGCAGACCTATCCCGCCTACGTGCTCCGCGTGGGCTTCGCCGAGATCGCGCTCGACCACGAGATGGCCAGGCTCGTGCGCGTGATCACGGGAACAGGTTCCCTCACTCGGGAGGAATCCCGTCGGCCAGCGTAGCCACCAGCTTGTTGAGCGCCTCGACGGGCGGCCCGCTTCCGAGGCCCGAGGCGTTGCTGAACGTGCTGAAGATCAGCTCGCGCCCGTCCCTGACGGTGAGGTACCCGCTGAGCGCGTTCACGGAGTTGAGGGTCCCCGTCTTCCCGGTCAGCCGTCCGGCGAGGTGCGGCAGTCTGTTCTGCAATGTGCCGGGCCGACCGGGGCCGGTCAGGGCGTCCCGGAACACCTGGCTCCACGGCGCCGTCCTGGCGTAGTCGAGGAGCTGTACGATCCCGTGGGGCGTCACGAGGTTCTGCGGGGACATCCCCGAGCCGTCGTTCGCCCTCACCGCCAGCGAGTCGATGCCGACCGTCCCGACCAGAAACTCCATCTCGACGGCGATCCCCTCGCGCCAACTCCCCCTCCCCCGCTTCTCGCCCCCCAGGGTGCGCAGGAGCTGCTCGGCAATCCAGTTCTGGCTCGGTTGGAGGATGTGCCGCACGATGTCGCTCATCGGCGGCGACGACCACGTCGTGAGCTCCGTCACCGCAAGCGCCGCGGCCGCGGGTCCGAGACGCCCTTCCCGGATCGCCGCGGCCTCCGCGGAGTCCCGAACGACCCGGACGGAACCGTCGATCGTGACGCCCCGCGAACGCAATGCGTTGGCCAGGGCGTTCGCCGCGAACACCACGGGATCGGTCATGGGGAGCCGAAGGAGCTGCGGCTCCGCGCCGAGCGGTATCGAGCCCACGAGGTGCAACGTGTCGCTCCACGGCCCGCGGGAGGTCTGGATCCTTCTCCCCCGCCTGCCACCCCTCTCTTCGGCGGGCGTAGGCGCCTCGGCCTCCACCGTCACGACCTCGTTCGTGAAGGGGACGTAGCCGGCCGACGTCCAGGGCGTCACGATCGCGGGAGCGCCGACGGACGGTCCGGGCGCGACCTGCACGAGCATGACGCCTTCGGCCACCACGAACGCGCCGGTCGGCGGCGCCGACGTCCCGTTCAGGTTCCCGAAGGTCCACGCGCCGGGGATGATCGCCTCGTCGAAGAACGTCGCGTCCACGATCAGGTCACCCGTGACGCGCTTCACGCCGGAGGCGACGACCGAGTCCGCCAGCGAGTCGAGAACCGCCAGGTTGCGCCTGTGGGAGACGACCGGATCCGGTCTCGCCCGCACGGTGTCGCCGCCCGGTCCGATCACCACCGGATCGGGAGTGTGGAATCGCTCGGAGAAGGTCGGATCGCCACGTCCCACCACGACCAGCGCGCTCGCCGTGTCGGAGTCGGCGTCCAGACCGACACCGAGGATCGGCGTACGGTAGCGATAGTCCGGACCCAGGAAATGGAGCGCCGTCGTGGTGGGCCACAGCTTCTGGTTCGAGGCCGGCACGAAGTGGCGTTCGCCATTGTGTGAATACAGCACGCGCTTCGCGATCGGATCGTAGACCTCGATGCCGAGGAAGGCCCGGTGCATGGGTGGCGTCGCGATGATCGAGTCGGCCACGCGCACGAAGTCGGGCGCCTCCGGCGGCGCGACCGGCTCGAGGCGCGTGGTTCGCGCACAGGCACCGGCGGCGAGCGCGAGGAGCAGAACGCCTGCGGAGCGCAGGCGTGGAGTCCTATCGGTGGGCGAGTTCCTCATGGTCCCCTCGAGAGCTGAAGATCTCAAGCGGGGAATACTTCGGCCAGCACCCGGAGTCGCTCGAACCGCTCCCGACATGCGCGTCGCGTCGCGTCCAGGTCGATCTCGTTTCCACGGAAGCGCCGCTGTCGTGCGTAGTACTCTTCGGGATCGGTCCAATCGGGCTCCACGTTGATGCGGTAGCGCTCGCCGTCGAAGACCTCGTACAGCGGGAATAGACCCGACAGCACCGCGAGGCGCACCAAATGGACCGAGTCGGCCGGTTCGGACTTCCAGCCGGTCGGACACGGGGAATGCATGAGGAGGAACTTCATGCCCCGAGTCCGGAACGCCGTCAGGAGCTTCCGGTGGAAATCGGCCGGATGCGCGATCGAGAGCGTGGCCGCATACGGAATCCGGTGCGCCGCCATGATCTGGATCATGTCCTTCTTCGCTTCACGCTTCCCCGAGGGTGTCGTGGTCGTGCGCGCTCCGGTAGGCGTCGCGGACGAGCGCTGGCCGCCGGTGTTCCCGTAGATCTCGTTGTCGTAGCAGATATAGAGGATGTTGTCGTTGCGCTCGGCCGCCGCGGAGATCGTGGCCATGCCGATGTCGTACGTGCCTCCGTCACCGGCCCAGCAGATGACCTGCCCGGGATCCCCGTTCAGGTCCTGGATGGCCGCCATCCCCGAGGCCACCGCAGCCGCCGAGGCGAACGTCGTGGCCACCGTGGGCGCCGAGTACGCGGTGGTGGGATACGCGCCGGCCGCCACGATGCCACAGGATGCCGGAATGGCGAGATGGCACGTCTCGCCGGCCTCCTTCAGGGCACGACCGAGCATGTTGAGGCCGATGCTCATGCCACATCCGCCGCAGTTCGTGTTCCCCGTGCGCAGGAGACCCTCTTCTGCGCGCAGAACCGCGGCAACCGACACGGCCCCGTTCCCGTTGCTGCGCGCCTCGCGTCCGGCACTCATGCCACCACCTCCTTCCCGGCCCCCGCCGCCTCGGGCTTCATGTCCGCCCATTGGGGCGGTCCCGCCGCGTCACGCTGAACGAGGTCGTCGAGAATCCGCTCCACCAGGGACGGGGTGACGTCACCGCCCCCGACGCCCACCAGGTAATCCTGGACTATCAGGTCGTCGCGGTGCCCCTGGAACGCGGCGCGCGTGTCCTGCCACCACACACCACCCGTCCCCGCCGCATAGTCGCGATCCAGCACGCCGACGCGCTTCCCCGTGGCGCAGGCCTCGCGGACACGCGACTCCGGATAAGGACGGAACATCCGCATCCGGACCATGCCGACCTTCTCTCCCTCGGCCCGCCTGCGCTCCACTACCCTGCGGGTCGTCAACGCGATCGTCGCCGACGCGATCAGGATCGTCTCGGCGTCCTCGGTCTGCCAAGTCTCGATCGCGGCGCCCGGGTCACGGCCGAACACCTCCGCGAATGCCGCCTGGCACTCGTCGTACACGGCCGGCACCCGCCCCATGGCGTCGTCGATGTCCATGCGGTGGGATACCGTGGCATCCGGCCAGACCATGGCCCCGATCGCGGTCGGATGCTGGTCGTCCAGTCGATGCGGCAGAACCAGATCAGGGAGGTATCGATCCGCCTGCTCCTGGCTCGCGAGGTCCGTCTCGCACTGCGTGTGCGACATGATGAACGCGTCCATGCACACCATCACCGGAAGGAGGATCCGGTGATCCTCGGCCAGGCGGAACGCCAGCAGGGTCAGGTCGTGGACTTCCTGGTTGTTCGCCGCGTAGAGCTGCACCCACGGGAAGTCCCGGAGCATGAGCGTGTCGCCCTGGTCGGCCCAGATGTTCCAGGGCGGACCCAGCGTCCGATTCACCGCGGCCATGACGATCGGGAGGCGGTAGAAGCCCGCCACCGCGACGTTCTCCGCCATGTAGGCGAGGCCATTGGAGGCGCTGGCCGTGAACGAGCGCGCACCCGAGAGCGAGGCCCCGATGCAGACGGCCATCGCCGAATGCTCGCTCTCCACGGCGACCACCCGCCCTTTCGTAAACGGGAACGCGGCCACGCGCTCCACGATCTCCGTCTGGGGCGTGATCGGATAGATCCCGCACGCCATACCCCTGGCCGCGCGGTTGCCCTCGCCCGCGACCGAAAGCGCGTGGCCCGCGGCATAGTTCCCGGTGACGACGTCGAGCGGCATGCTCTTTCTCCTACAGGTGACTCATGAAGATGGCATTGCGGGGGCACTCGTTGACGCAGATCCCGCAGCCCTTGCAGTACTCGTAATCGACCACCAGGTCGTGCCCGACGCGCCTCATCACGCCCTCGGGGCAGAAGGCCACGCAGAGGTCGCACTCGTTGCAGACACCGCAGGAGAGGCAGCGCAGGGCTTCCGAGGGATCACTCAACCCACGGTGGACCTCGTCGAACGTCGTCGTGCGCCGCCTCCCCTCGAGCGTGGGTCCCACGGCGGCGGGCACGCGATCGAAGAGATGCAACCGAAGAGCATCGGCGGTGATGACCTCGTCGTGCCACACGTCCACGTCGGGGCGCACGCGCGCCTCGGTGTCGGTGGGCAACACGTCCCCCGTGAAGCTCTCGTGGATGCTACGCGCGGCGTGACGCCCACTGCCGATGGCCGCCGTCACCGTCCCCTCGTTGTTCGCCAGGTCGCCCACGGCATAGACGGGCGCGTCGAGAGCTCCGAGCAGACGTTCCCCTTCACGGATCTCCGTGCCTTCGGGGAAGACCGACAGGTCCGGAGACTGCCCCAGCGCGAGGATCACCCGGTCGCACCCCACGGCGAACTCCGATCCCGGGACTTCCACCGGCCGTCGGCGCCCGGACGCATCGGGCTCGCCCAACCGCATCCGGCGGCAGACGAGATGCCGTTCCCCGAGGTCCCCGTCGGCCTGCGACATGCGATCGATGGCCACCGGCTGGGTGAGGAACTCGATGACCACACCTTCCTCGAGCGCCTCGTCGATCTCTTCGCGGATGGCGGGCATCTCGTCGCGCGTGCGCCGGTACAGGACCTTCACCGACGCGGCTCCCAGCCGGAGCGCCGAGCGGGCCGCATCCATGGCGGTATTGCCACCCCCCACCACGACCACGCCCTCTCCGTCCAGGCGCCCTGCGGCCCCCGCGGCCACGCGGTCGAGGAAGTCGATCCCCTGGACCACCAGATCGTCGTTCCCGACGCCCAGGCGGAGGGCATGGAACGACTGGAGCCCGGTCGCCACGAGCAATGCGTCATGGCTCGCGGCCATGGCCAGGAGGCGCTCCTGGTCCACGAACACGCCCGTCACCGCCTCCACACCCAGGTCCAGGATCCTTCCCACCTCGCGGTCCAGCACGTCGTGCGGAAGCCTGAACTCGGGGATGCCGGTCCGCAGGAGGCCACCCAACTTCGGGCCGCCCTCGTAGACCGTCACTCCGTACCCGTAGAGGGCGAGATGGTAGGCGGCGGCCAGACCGGCGGGGCCCGAGCCGACGATCGCCACGCGCTGGCTCCGCCGCTCGGCGGGAATCATCGTCACCCTGCCGTGGTCCCCCGCGTACCGCTCCATCTCGCGCACGTTCACGGCCCCGTCCAGGGCGACGCGATTGCAGACGCTCATGCAGGGTGCCGGGCACACGCGTCCGCAGACCGAGGGAAACGGAGTGGTCCGCAGCAGGATCTCCAGCGCGTCGTCCGTACGATTCTCGGACAGCGCATGCAGGAAACCCTGGACGTCGTTCCCGGCCGGGCACGCGTGGTTGCACGGCGGGATGAACTGCTGCCGCCTGGGTTGCTCCGAGGCCCACTTCCCGGTCAGGATCGTGGGGAGGTCGCCGCCCGCCCCGACGAGAAAGCTCGCCTGGCGGTCGAAGAGCTTCTGCGCGGGGCGTCCGTCACCGGCGGCCACGTGTTCCTTGGCATTCCGCACCGTGACCGCCGTGTACGCGTCGGACGCGGCCTTCACGTTCCCCCCCCCGAAACCCATGTGCTCGAGGGACGCCAGCATCTCCTCCAGCGGAAAGTCCTCGAGTCGGGCCACGGCCCCCGCCAGCGCGGTGTTTACGATGGGGACGGAGCGCGTGCCCAGTCCGTGGCGCCGGGCGATCTCCGTAGCGTCCACCGCCGCGACGCGGTTGCGGGAGAACTCGTCCGCGAACGCGTCGACACCCCGGTCGGTGTTCAACAGGATCCAACCGCCCGGCTTCAGACCACCCGTGATCGCAGGTCCCACGAGCGTGGGATCCAATACCACCACATGGTCCGGCTCGTAGATGAGGTTCCGGTTGGTGATCTCCGCGTCGTCATAGCGACAGAACGCCTGCACGGGGGCCCCCGAGCGCTCCGCCGCATACAGCCCGAAGGCCTGGACCGACCGGCCTCGGAGGAATCGGGAAGTGGCGATCAGCTTGGCCAGGGTCACGCCACCCTGGCCGCCTCGTCCATGGATCCGGATCTCGACCAATGCACTACCCTCCGCTTCGGGCGAGGGAGGGTCGGCCGAGCTGCCGCGGCCGGGCTTGGCCCGGACGTCGTGTCTGGGGATGCCCTAAAGATGGGTGGACGCCATGGCAGATCAAACGCCCGGGGGGTGGGGTCATTCCCGCTCGGAGACGTAAGGGAATTGGTGGGATCCGGAGGCCCCTGGTCGGCCGACCCCGTGGCCCCGCGTGGCTTACGCCGCCAGCCTCCAGGCCTGCGCCACGAGAAAGCAGACCGTGAGGCCCAGGGCGAGAGGGAGAATCGTCGCCACGGCCGTCCATCTCGCGCTCCCGGTCTCCTTGTAGATCGTGTAGATCGTCGTGGAACACGGATTGTGGAGGAGGCTGAACAGCATGAGGTTCACGCCGGTGAGCAGCGTCCAGCCTCCCGCGCGCAGCACTTCGCTGGTGGCCGCCACGGAGTCGAGCTCGAACATCACCCCGGCCCCGGCCCCGGCCCCGACGCCCCCCGTGAGCACGGTGAGCATGAGCACCGTCGGGATCACGATCTCGTTGGCGGGGATGGCGAGCAGGTACGCGAGCAGGATCACGCCGTTCAGGCCGATCAGCGCCCCCACCGGATCCAGCCACGACACGAAGTGCTCGGCCAGGCTCGGCCCACCGACGTTGAGGTTGGATGTCAACCAGATCAAGCCTCCCGCCGGCGCCGCGAACAGGACGGCCCGCGCCAGCACGATGAGCGTGCGGTCGATGAGGGACGTGTAGAGCGTCTGGAGAATGCGGGGCGGCCGGTAGGGAGGCAGCTCGAGGCTGAACGTGGACGCCTCACCCCGCAACACCGTCCGGGAGAGCCCCCACGACGTCGCGAACACGAAGAAGACACCGAGCAACGCGACCGCGACGACGGCCGTCGCCGAGACCAGCCCCGCGAGCCCCGCCGGCGCGAGCGCGCCCACGAAGATCGTCGCGACGAGGATCTGCGTGGGCCAACGACCGTTGCAGAGCGAGAAGTTGTTCGTGAGGATCGCGATCAGACGCTCCCGGGGGCTGTCGATGATGCGCGTGGACACCACACCCGCGGCGTTGCACCCGAACCCCATGGCCATCGTGAGCGCCTGCTTCCCGTGCGCGCCGGCCTTCCGGAAGAGGGCGTCGAGGTTGAACGCGACGCGGGGCAGATAGCCGAAGTCCTCCAGGAGCGTGAAGAGCGGGAAGAAGATCGCCATCGGCGGGAGCATGACGCTCACCACCCAGGCGGTAGCCAAGTAGACTCCGTCGAGCAGGAATCCGGAGAGCCACCACGGGAAGGCGCCCATCACGTCCTTGAGCCAGGGATGGGCCGTATCGATCAGGAACGCCGCCAGGAGCGACGACGGCACGTTCGCGCCCTCGATCGTGATCCAGAACACGACCGCCAGGACGGCCAGCATCAGGGGAAAGCCCGCCCATCGGCTGGTGAGGAGGCGATCGAGCGTCCGGTCCAGATCGAACCCCGCCCTCTTGAGCCCTTTCATCTGGGCGCGCTCGGTCAGCTCCTGCGCTGCCGCATACGTGCGCTCCGTGATCGCGTCGTGGAACTCCACGGGTAGATTCCAGCGCAGGGCGCGGGCAGCGTCGAGCACGCCTTGCCGTGCGCCCACGGACGGAATCCCGTCACCGCCGGCTTCCTCCGGCTTCCCGTCCCGCCCGAGCAGGCCCAGCTCGCCGCTCGCCACCGCTTCCATGACCGCCTCGTCCGCGTTCAGGAGCCGCATCGCCACCCAGCGTGCGTTGGGAACCGTCGGGAACGCCTCCTCCACCACGGGAGCCAGCGCTTCCAGCGCCTCCTCGACCTCGGGCGCATGGCGGCGCACGCGGTAGGGCGTGTTCGCGACCTCCCCCGACGCGACGGCCAGCGCGCGATCCAGGAGCTCGCCCACGCCGGTGCCTTCGCGCGCTACTCCGGCCACGACCGGCACGCCCAGCTCGTCCTGGAGACGTTGCGCATCCACGGCGATCCCGTGGCGGCGGGCCTCGTCGACCAGGTTCAGGAAAACGACGACCCGGTCGGTGATGTCCAGAATCTGGAGCACCAGGTTCAGGTTCCGCTCGAGCCGCGTGGCATCCACGACGACCACGGTCACGTCGGGACGCCCGAACAGGATGAAATCCCTCGCGACCTCCTCGTCCTCGCTGCCGGCTTGCAGGGAGTAGGTACCCGGGAGGTCCACGACCTTCACCCGCTTGCCTCGGTGCGCGAACGCGCCCTCGGCGCGCACGACCGTCTTGCCCGGCCAGTTACCCGTGTGCTGGCGCAGTCCCGTCAGCGCGTTGAAGACCGTGCTCTTGCCCACGTTCGGGTTTCCAGCGAGGGCAACCAGGACGTCCCAACGGTCGGGGCTCAGCCCCAGCCGCACGAGGCTGGTGGTCCGATGTTGATCGCAGACGCGCGAGGCCATCAGGCCACCTCCCGCGACCCCGGACGCTCAGGCTCGACCAGGATCCAGGACGCCTGCTCGCGGCGCAGCGCGATCACGGCGCCGCGGATACGATATGCGATCGGATCACCGACGGCGCTCGCGAACTCGGCCGTGACGTCGGTGCCCCGCACCACACCCAGGTCGAGGAGGCGGCGGCGCTGCGTACCCTGGCACGCCGACGAGATCGCGACGACGCGCGCCGTCTCGCCCGGTTCGAGGTCCGCGAGGGAGCCGACGGTGACGCGTGCTTTCTCGCCCGCCGGGAGGGCGCGCACACTGACGTTGCGCGCGGCCACCGGATCGAGCGTCCACTCCCGTCCGTCGCCGCGCACCCGCACGAGGTGCTCGGATTTCTCGACGACCTCAAGCCTTCCTCCCGGCGCCATCCCGTGCGCGAGCAGCCGGGCGTAGATGGCACGGGGCTCGTCCTCGAGATGCACGATCTCCACCGTGTCCCCCACCTCCGCCCCGGTCAGGGCCATCCCGCGCCGCGGCGGAATGTCCCCCGCCGACGTGGGGATGGGATCGCCGTGCGGGTCCCAGCGCGGATGCCCGAGCCGACTCTCCAGCGCGTCGGCTTCCGCCGGCGTGAGCGCGTGCTCCATGCGCTCGGCCTGGTCGTGCCACTCTCCCGCCGGCACCCCCGTGCGATCCGCGAGGTATCGCTCCCAGAGCCGGTGCGTCCGCACGATCTGGAGGGCGGTCGCGCGCCCCTCGCTGGTGAGCTCCGGCACATCCCCGACCGAGCGCACGAGCTCGAGGTGGGCCAGCCGGGAGAACAGATCCGCCGCCTCGGCCACGGAGACGCCGAGCCTGCCCGCGAGGCTCTCCAGCGTGGATGGGCGTCCGTAGCGCTCACACATGTAGACGTGCTTGAGAGCGTCCTCCAGGAGCACGCGCTCGTCCAAGCGCCGCAGGCGCAGCCAGCGCGGGATCAGGCCGGCGCGCGGCCAGAGGAGGAGCGCGGCGAGCGCGGCAAGGCCGAGCAGTATGGCAACGGAACCGGGCATCCCTCGATCGGTAGAATTTAGCTCTTCCTAATTCTACTGGGGGCCCCTCTCCGTGTCAAACGGATCCCGCCGCCGGCCGACCTCGGGAGAGCAGCGCCGTCACCTCCGCGAACGACGTCACGACAAAGTCCGCGCCCGCCACGACCGGTTCCCGCGACACGAACCCGACGAACGCGGCGAACGCGTCCACCTCGGGCCGCATCGCGAGGTCCGTGGAACCATCCCCGACCGCGAGGACCGGCCGCGGAAGCGCGAGACGGCGAACCACCACCCCCTTGCCTCCGTCGGTCGTCAGGGGCGAGGGGACGATGCCCGCATAGTCCCCCCGCGGGTCGAACACGACATCCACCGCCTCCACCGCGCCGTCGGAGAGCCCCAGCTCGCGCGTGAGCGGCAGCAACGCCTGACGGATCCCGCCGCTCACCACGCGGACCGTCACGCCCCCGCGCAGCATGTCCGCTATCGCCGCGCGCGCCCCGGGCGCCACGGCGTCGAGGTACGCGCGCGAAAGCGCCGCCACTTCCTCGTGCGTGGGCATGATGAGCTCGAGGCGCCGTTCGTAGACGGACTCGAGCGCGAGGGACCCCGCCATCGCATCGTCGGTCACCGTCGCCACCCGTGCCGCGATCTCGGGACCGCGCAAGCGGGCGAGCCACGCGATCCCCTCGATGCCGGCGAGGGTCGAGTCGGCGTCCAGGACGACGGACGCGAAGCGGCTCATGCCCGCCGGTTCCCCGAGGGCTCGTCCCGGAAGTGGACCAGCGTCGCGGCGCGCACGTGGGGAAGATCCAGGAGCGCGTCCCGCACCGTGTCGCCGGGATTCCCGTCGAGGGAGACCACCGCCAACGCCTCGCCGCCCGGGTCCATCCTCGCCTGGTGGTACTCGGCGATGTTCAACCCGGCAGCGCCGAGCGCGGTGCCCACGTGCCCGATCACGCCGGGGACGTCGTCGTTGGAGAGCACCAGCAGCGTGCCCCTGGGCACGACGTCCACGTGGAAGCTCCCGATGCGGGTGAGGCGCGCGGGACCATCCAGCGTCGCGACCCCACCAACACGCATCTCCTCGACGGCTTCCGCGGCGAGCCGGACCTCGAGCGCCCTGGGGTGCGGGGGCACGCCGCCGGCTCCCACCGCCAGGGTGATGCCTCGGGTCTCCGCCACGGTTCGCGCGTTGATCAGGTTCACGCGCTCCACGTCCACGACACCCTCCAGCACGCCCGCGGCCGCGGCAGACAGAAGCGCCGTTGCGGCAGGGGCCAGGTCGTCCCCCGCGTTGATGATCACCGACGAGACCGACCTGCCGCCCCGGTCGGCAAGAAGCGCACGGGCAACCACCGCGGTACGGCGCGCGAGCGTCAGCGCCGACGCGAGCTCGGCGACGTCCCCGCTCATCGCCGCGTTCAGTGAGCGGGAGAGGTCTCCCGAGAGGAGCGCGTCCCGCACGGCCTCGCACACGTCCGCCGCGACGTTGCGCTGCGCCTCCCTGGTGGAGGCGCCGATGTGGGGGGTAAGGAGGACGTCGGACCGCTGTCGGAGCGGATGGCCCCCCTGGAGGGGCTCGTTCACGTAGACGTCGAGGACCGCGCCGCCCAGCCGGCCCGATTCCAGGGCCACGAGGAGCGCCTCGTCGTCGACGATGCCGCCGCGCGCCATGTTCACGACGACGGCCCCGGGCGGCAGGTGAGCGAGCTCCTCCGCGCCCACCATCCCTCTCGTCTCGTCCGTGAGGGGCGTGTGGACCGTGAGGACGTCGGCCTCCCCGAGGAGCGCTTCGAGCGTGGCGGCCCGCCTGACCCTCAGGGCCGCGAAGCGCTCCGCCGCCACGTACGGATCGTAGGCGACGACGGCCATGCCGAAGGCGTGGGCCCGGTGCGCCACCTCGGACCCGATGCGCCCGAGCCCCACGATCGCGAGCGTCCGGCCCTTCAGCTCCGATCCCAGGAGGGCGCTCCGCTCCCATCGCCCATGGTGCATGGAGGCGTCGGCACGCGCGATGCCCCGGAGAAGCGCGAGCAGCGCCCCGAAGAACAGCTCGGCCACGGCCACCGTGTTGCCCGACGGCGCGTTGATGACGGCGACTCCCAGCTCGGTCGCCGCGTCCATGGCGATGTTGTCCACGCCGACGCCCGCCCGACCCACCACCTTGAGGCGCGTGCCGCGGCGGAGCAGCTCGGGCGTGATGCGGGTCGCGCTTCGCCCGACGAGGGCGTCGTAGTCCCCGACGCGCTCCAGGAGCTCCACGACGGAAAGAGTGGCAACCTCGTCCACCACGAAATCCGCCACCTCGCGAAGCAGGGCGACGCCGCGTGAATCCAGTTCGTCGATGACCAGGATCCGGTAGGGCATGAGGGCTAACCCTCGACGTACTTCCGCGCGGTCTCGTTCTCGGGATCGAGGATGAGGATCTCCCCGAAGAGGCGGCGGGCCTCGTCCTTGTCGCCCCGCGCGTCGTGGATCTGCGCGAGCTCCACCAGGTGCAGGATGTCGGTCGGGTAGGCGATCGCCATCTTCATCGCGATCTGGTATGCGGCGTCCACCTTCCCCTGCATGCGCAGTGCGATGGCCAGGCGCAGGTTCCCGTAATAGTTGTAGTGATCCACGCTCACCACCTGGTAGGCGAGCGTCTCGGCTTCGCTCCAACGCCCCTGGGCCAGGAGCGGGAGGAGCCAGCCCAGCTTGGGCTCGATCGCCATCGGCATGACGCGCGTCGCGACGTCGTAATGGGCTGCCGCGTTGTTGTAGTTGCCGTTGAGGTAGAAGAGCCACCCCATCCGCAGGTTCACCGTGTACCCGTTGGGGTACGCCTCGTAGACGGGCGCGAGCGCGCGAATGGCGTTCTGGTAGTCCTCGACGCGCTCGTAGTCGAAGGACCGCTTGTAGGAGCCCGCGATGTCGACGGACGGGGTCCCTTCCTGCGCCGCCAGGGAGTCGGGACGGGCCCACGCCCCGGCGACACCCAGCGCGGCGAGAAGGAGGATCCCGGGAATCGGGGCACGACGCGCGGACGGCATGGTGTGATCTCCTCGTTACAGCGTGAAACCCAGGGAGGCGGACAGGGTCCGGGTCCAGGCGTACCCGGTCAGGCCCATGTCCCGGAAGTGCTCCCTGTAGTACCCCGCGGACAAAGCGGAGCGCTCGGACAGGACCACGCGGAGCCCGCCGCCGAATCCTCCGGTGTGAAGCTCCGCCAGGTTGAAGACGGTGAACCCGCCGCCGCGGACGGCGAAGGCCTGCTCCCCCACCCAGCCGAACCCGCTGAGCGTCACGCGGCCCTTCGTGAACGCGAGTGAAGCCTCGCCCGACAGAAACCCCCGGTCCCCCAGACCCACGTCCTCCGACAGCCGGATCCAGTAGACGCGCAGCGTACCGCTGAGGGTGCGCTCCTCCAGGGGATCGGACCGCGTGATGCCCAGCGAGGGAGCGACCTGGACCACCCGGAGCCCGCTGTCGTAGTTCGGATACGAGGACACTACGCCCTCGGCGCCGGCGCTCCACACACCCACCCTGTAGCGGCTCGCGCCCGCGAAGAGCATGATGCCCCCATCGCTGAGGGGGTCGTTCGTGGAGATGAAGTGCACGCCCACGCGCCCCGCCGCGTCGGCACCGTAACGGCTGTACGCCGTGGCGAGGTCGGTCTGGCGGAGCTGCCAGCCGCTCAGGTAGTCGACGCCTGTCCGGGTAGTACCCACCTCCACGAGGTGTTTCCAGCCCGTACCGTAGGTGCCGTAGAAACCCGCGACCCATCCGCCGTCCTTCACCTGGGAGCTCCCGAAGGAAAGCCCCGTCGCGTGCATGAGCATGTCGGTGCTGGACTGACTCGCCGCGGGAGCGGCGAGGGCCAGGACCGCCAACAGCGGAAACGCGGCCTCACCCCGTCTCATCGTCCACTCTCTCCATGATCAGATTCCCGACGCGCACCGATTGGAAAGCGCGAAATGGATGAAGCATCACCTGGGTTTTCCATTCCCGACGAAGAAGACCCGACCGCACCCGTCCCACGATGCGGCGTTCCTCGGGGAACTCGAGATCGACGGTCACCGTTCCCAGACGGGGCACCACCGATCGCGCCAGCCGCACCAACTCCCGGCGCATCCCCCACGTGACCGTCCCCGCGGGCACGTGGTCCGACCAGCGCAAGTTCCGGCGGAACGCGAGGGGAAGGCGGGGGAGTGCCAGGAAGAAGGCACGTAGGCACGGATCGTCTCCCTCCATGCGGTAGAAGTAGAACGTCCCGTCGCGACTGCCGAAGTACAGCCGTCCCCGTCCGGACTCCAGGTAGAAGGTGCCATCAGGAGCCATCCGCACCGTCAGCTCGAGCATGCCCCCGTCCGACGCGAGGAACCGCTCGCGGTCGCATCCCTCCACCCTGAAGCGATAGACCTCGTCCAGAACGAATCCCACGCGGTTCTGGAGCCCCCTCTCCACGGAGAGCGGTTCCACCCGCGCCCCGACCTCGGGCGTGTCGTCGGCGTAGAAGGTTCCGTCGACATGGTACGTCACGAAACTGAACGGGAGCGTGGGCGCCCCTACCTGCTCGGTGGCCTGGACCTGGATGTGGATATGGGGCTGAGGCGAGTAGCCGGAGTTCCCGCAAAGCCCCAGAAGCACCCCGCGCTCCACCCACTCCCCCTCGCGGACGCGAATGGACCCCTCGGCGAAATGGGAGATCTCCACGAAGAACCCACGTTCGCTCCTGAGCACGACGAGGTTACCCCAGTTGTTCGTCCGGTCCGTCACGCCGATGGGATTGTCCGGGTGGGCATCCACCACCTGCACCACGCGGCCCCGGATAGGGGAGAGAACGGGCTTGCGGAAGGCCAGATACTCCTCCATGAGCGCGCCGTCACCCCGGTGGGTCTCGCCGTTCGAGTCGGTGACGACGAAGTCGTAGGCATAGCGCCACGGCCCCTGGTGGGTCCACGGCCCGTCGAACGCCTGCCACACCGTCCACGTACCGGCGAACGGAAGCGCCAGCGACCGCGTGGACCCGGGAAAACGGAGCGCCCCGGTGAGGTGCTCGTCCAGGACCTCCTCGGGCGTCCCGGCCTCCGTCGCCAGCAAGGGATGCTCCACCACCTTCAGCGCGTACAGGAAGCCCAGCGTGACCACGTTGAAGGGGAGCGCGAACACGGGCACGCCCCACTGGCTCCAGAACACCTCCGAGGCGCTCAGCAACAGGGTGGACGTCACCACCGCGATGAGCGCCAGCAGGTAGCTCTCCAGCGACGGAACCAGGAAGACGCCCCCCAACGCCATCGCGATGAGGATGAAATTGAACGTGTTGAGGTCGTTGAACGCGTGCCCCGGCGAGCCACCCAGCAAGGCGAGCGTGAGTGTGCCCACATAGTATCCGCCAATCGCCAGCAGGACCAGGATACGTGAGCACATGAAGAGCGCGGCGGCGATGAGGGCGCCGGCCATCACCGACGGCACGAAGAACACGGCACCCAGAGCTCTGAAGAAACCTCCGAGCCACAGGGGAATCATGGTCTCCACGACGGCTACGCTCTCGGGGTACAGCGAGCCCACGTAGAGGTTCGTGTAGGTTCCGGCGGCGAGGTACGCCGCGGAGCTCACCACGACGAAGGGCAAGCTCAGCACGGGAAGGCGCAAATAGTACCAGGAGGCACTGAAAAGGCCGTGCGTGAGGATGAACGCGCCGATCCCGGCGATCACCACGAAGAAGAGCGTGAGGGGAGTCAGGCGGAACAGATACCCGAGGGACAGCCCGACCAGGAGGGGGTTGTAGGTATAGAAGCCCGACTCCAGGAACACCGGGTCCATGTGGATGAAGCGCGCGAAGGCGTAGGCGGCCAACACCGCGGCCATCCCCGACAACCCCACGTTGGGGGCGAAGAGCGTGACGACCATGATCGCGGTGCCCAGCTTCCACCCCTTCAGAAAGAGCACCTCGCTGTAGCTGTCCAGCAGCGCGTCCAGGTGCCGACGCACCTGGTGGGCGGCCGCGGCGCCCGGGGAAGGACGACGCGGGCGGCCAGGCTCGAACTCGGGGCGCACGGTCGGTACCGGCCTACGCCAGCTTCAGGCGGTCGGGAAGGCGCTCGCGCCGTTCCACGTCCGAGAGGTCTTCCCGGTCCCGGACGACCTCGACCGAGCCGTCCTCTCCGACCAGCACCACGGCGGGGCGGTACTCGATGAATTGCATCCACTGGGTCACGTTGTACGCGCCCACCGGCGAGAAGATGAGCCGCGTGCCGCGGCGGAGGGCCGGAAGCAGGGTGCCCTCGTCCAGCACATCGATGTTCATGCAGAGGGGCCCGTTCACCATGGCGGGCTCGTTCATCCCCTGGACTTCGCGGTCCAACTCGATGTTGAACTTGTACCAGAACGACGTGAAGAGCTCGTTGAGGCCGGCGTCCGCCACGTAGGCGCGCCGCCCGTCCGGGAGTCGCTTGGTGGCGAACACCGTGGTGACGAGGAAGCCCGCCTCGTCCACGAGCGCCCGTCCCGTCTCCAGGATGAGACGGGGGAAGGTCCCCGAGGGAAGGGTGGCGAAGAGCGCGTCGGTGATGCGCTCGGCGAAGGCGTCGATGGGGGGTACCGCTACGTCGGGCGGCAAGTACGTGCCTTTGAGCCGGTTCCTCGAGGGGAAGCCGCCGCCCACGTCCAGATACTCGATCGCGAAGTCGAACCGCTCGGTCGCCTCACGGGCGAATTCGGCCATCTTGGCCGCAAGCCGGCCGTAGGCGTCGGGATCGAGGATGAAGGTGCCGATGTGGGCGTGAAGCCCTTGGAGCACCAGGTGCCCCCGGGCATGGATGCGCTTCAGGGCGTCCATCGCCTGGCCGGAGTCCAGGTTCAGGCCGAAGCGGGTCCACTGGGGGTAGATCCCCGTGTCGAGGTTGAGGCGCATTCCGATCGGGATCGGACGGCCCAGCTCCTTCGCGAGCTGTTCCAGGTCGTGGATCTCGTCCATGTGATCCACGTGGATCTGAGCGCCCTCTTCCACGGCCCGTCGCAGCGCGCTCATCGTCTTGTGGGGGCCGTTGAAGATGATCCGGCTGCCCGGTACGCCCAGCTTGCGCGCCTTCTCGTACTCGAACTCCGACACCACTTCGGCCAGCGCCCCTTCCTGGTGGAAGATGGCGCAGACAGCCTGCAGATAGTTGGTCTTGTAGGACCAGGCCTGCACCACGTCGGGGTACCGGGTGGCGAAGGCTTGGTGCACCTCCCGGTATTTCTCCCGCATCGCGCGCTCGGAGAACACGAAGAGGGGTGAGCCGAAGCGCTCCACCAGCGACTCGATGGTGGCCCCCTCGATATCCGTGCGGACCTTCCTGGAATAGATGGGGCTCGAACCGAACTTGTTCAGGTAACCCGTCTCCAACCGCAGGATAACGGGCTTCTCCCAGGTCTCTTTCATGGCGTGTCTCCACGCTCACCCGTCGTGATCATCTGCTGGAAGCGATCCATGTCGGTGACGAGCTCGTAGGTATAGCGTACGAAGAGCCTCCCGGCCTCATACTCGGCGCGATCGCCGTCGGGCTCGGGAATGCCGAGGGCGCGACGGACCATGCGGGCCGGAAGGTTGACCCCCACGCCGGCGGAGAGGTAGGTCCATGCCGGAAAGCGCGGGTTGATCTCCACGAGGTAGACCGCGTCGCCGTCCACGATGCACTCGAGCTCCATCGGGCCGCGCCAACGGTACTTCTCCATGAACCGGTCCGTGGCTCGGAGCATGGCCGGGTGCTGGATGGTGACGCCGGTCCAGATCTTCCCCAACTCCGTGATCCACATCTTCTTCACCGCTACGCGACCCAGAGCGCCGCCGTCGCCGTCACCGACCGCCACGACGTTCAGCTCGTCACCTGTCACCATCTCCTGGACGATGATGGGGTATCCCCACTCGGCCACGAGCCGGTGGTAGTGACTGACGGCCTCCTTGCTCGTGTACGCCTTGTACGCCTTGTAGAACGCCCCCTTCACCATCACCGGCGTCCCGATGTCGTCCACGACGCGCTCCAGATCGTCCAGCGACGACACCACCTCGGTGCGAGGCAGCGCCAGGTCCAATGCCCGGGCCAATTCCCCGAGCCGGTCCTTCCCGCGCAAGCGGTACTGCTCGGGCGTGGGCACGAAGGTCCCGATCCCCTGCGCCGCCAGCTCCCCATGCGCCTTCATGTAGAACGGCATCTCCGTGTCCAGGGTGGGGATGATGAAGTCCATCCCCGTCTTCTCCTGTACGTAGCGGAGCCGCTCGCGGTACGCATCGTGTCCCGCCGAGGGGTACGGAAGGAGGAACGCGTCGTCCACGACCCAGTCCATGTAGATGCCCGGTTCCATGGCATCGTAGGAAAGACCGATGATGCGCACGTCCAGGTCCTCGGCTTCGCGGAGGCTCCGCGCCACGCCGATCCCGGGGCCCGGGTTGTCCACGGCGTTGATCCCGGACACGCCGATCGTCAGCGGCCGCTTCACGGTCAGAGCAACCGGAAGGACCGCAGATGGTCCAGGAAGTCGTCCAGATCGTGGGAGGCGTCGGTCGGAGCGACGTCGAAGCGCTCCGCCAGGCGCGCCGTGAGCTGCTCGTGGGAGAGTCCCTCCCTGAGTCCCTCCAGGACCGCGAGCCCCGTGGCGTTGAGGGTGAAGCTCTCGCCGGTCGTGGGGTCGAACGCGAACCCGTCCGGGTTGAGGGCGAGGCTGCGGAGGCGTTGCATGGCGGGACCCCTGTCTCCCTTGTGGCTTCGAGAACCGCTGTGATCCAGATGCCGCATGAGGGCGTCGCGTTAAGGCCACACACGCCCGAGAGCCACGCCGGGTCGAGGTCGCTCTCTATCACCATGATAGCGAGAGGGCCCTTCCTTCGCGCCTACCCCGGCCCGCTGCTAGATTTGTTCTATGTCGGCCTTGCGTCCCCGCGAGGCCCGTCCGGGTCTCTTCGCGCCGCCCAACCTCCGGAGCGGCTGAGCCCCTGCGCCGGTCCCCACCGGCGCGGCCACGGCTCCCGCTGCTCCCGGCCCTCCCCGGCCGGGCGACTCCCCGTCACGCACACCCATGCTTCGGAGGGCCCAATGGCCGAGATCAAGGTCCCAGCGGACCAGGTCTTCCCGATCCTCAAGCAGAACATCCTCGTGGACGGCTTCCACCTGGTCATCGACCTGGAGAAGTCGCACGGATCCACCATCGTCAGCGCGCTGGACGGCAAGGAGTACCTCGACTGCTACGGGTACTTCGCCACGCTCCCGGTGGGTCACAATCACCCCAAGATGGCCGACCGGGGCTTCCGCAGGAGCCTCATGACGGCCGCGTTGGCGAACCCCGCCAACTCCGATATCTACTCCCGCCAGTTCGCCGCGTTCGTGAAGACGTTCAGGGATCTGGCCGTGCCCGACGCGTTCCGCCACCTGTTCTTCGTGGCGGGCGGCGCGCTGGGCGTGGAGAACGCGATGAAGGCCGCGTTCGACTGGAAGGTCCAGAAGAACCGCCCCAAGGGCATCGCGGGCGGTGGCGACAAGATCCTCCACTTCGTCGACGCGTTCCACGGCCGCACCGGCTACACGCTCTCGGTGACCAACACCGACCCGACCAAGACCCGCGACTTCCCGAAGTTCCCCTGGCCGCGCATCTCCAGCCCCTTCATCGAGCCCGGCCTCGACGACAAGGCCATGGCGGCCAAGGAAGCCAAGGCGTTCGCCGAAATCGAGGCGGCCTTCGCGGCCGATCCCCACGGCATCGCGGCGATCCTGATCGAGCCCATCCAATGCGAGGGCGGCGACCACTATTTCCGACCCCAGTTCTTCGCGAAGCTCCGGGAATACGCGGATCGCTACGAGGCGATGCTCATCTTCGACGAGGTCCAGACCGGGATGGGCGTGACCGGCAAGATGTGGGCGTTCGAGCATACCGGCGTCACGCCCGACATCATCGCGTTCGGGAAGAAGGCCCAGGTCTGCGGCATGATGAGCACCGACCGGATCGACGAGGTGCCCACGAACGTCTTCGCCGTGTCCAGCCGGATCAACTCGACCTGGGGCGGGAACCTCGCGGACATGGTCCGCTGCGCCCGCTACCTGCAGATCATGCACGAGGACAAGCTGGTGGAGAAGACGGCGAAGGTCGGCCAGCGCCTCCGCGACGGGCTCGCCAGGCTCGCGAAGGAATTCCCGATCGTGAGCAACGTCCGCGGCCAGGGACTGCTCGTTGCCATGGATTTCCCCGACGGCGAGACGCGCGACAAGGTGCGGATGGGGTGCTGGGAGCGCGGTCTGGCAGTGCTGGTGTGTGGACCGCGGTCCATCCGATTCCGCCCGCCGCTCGTCTTCACGGCCAGGGAAGCGGACCACACGCTCGCCGTGCTGAGGAAGGTGCTCAAGGGGACCGCCGCGTAGCGCTGGGTCGGTCACCCCCGGCCCCCACCATGACGCCTCCAAGACGACCACCGGGCCCGGGGGATCACTCCCCCGGGCCCGGCTCGGACGATGTCGGACGCCGCCCTGTGCCCTCGCGGCTACCTTCGCAGGTTCGGGTTCGCCTGGATCTCGACGCTCGGGATCGGGAAGCACTTCGCGTCGCCGTAGATGCCGCCCTTCGGGTAGACAACCCCCACGGCAGGGAAGAGCGGCAGGCCGTATCTTTGCAGGTCACCGATACGGTGGCCGTCGAGAAACAGCTCGCGCTGGCGCTCGGCGATCACCTGGGCCTCGATCTCGGCCGCCGTGCCCCCGGCGTACGTCGCCGGGAGGCCCCTCCGATCTCGCAGGTTGTTGATGATGTCCACCGCCGTCGCGCCACCCTCCACCTCGGCGATGATGAGCTGCGCCTCTTCCCAGCGGGCCATGGGAACGGAGCTACCTCTGTCGGTATAGAGCTGCTGGTTCATGAGGGCGGTGATGCCGTCGCCCGCCTTCCGTTCCATGTCCAGGACCGGCACGCGCGGGTCCGGCACGCCGTCCACCGTGAGGTTCCAGTACGGCTCCGTCACTGAGACGGATCCGGTGCGGGTCTCCTCGTACACACGGTTGTAGCGCCTGGAGTTGGACGCCGAATACGTGGCGTCGAGCCGGAAGCCGACCGGGACCAGCTTCGCGTCCGCCGCCGCACCCGCGGTGTTGCCGAGGTCCAGGCGCGCCCGCGCGCGGCCGAGGTAGGCGGCGTTGAGCCACGTGCTCGCGGCCGACCCGGCGGCCTGCGCTGCCGCGATCGCCGTCGTGAACCGCTGTTCGGCCATCGTGAAGATCTCCGATGGCGGTAGCGCCGCGCTCAGGTCGATCGCCATCTCGCAGTACGACTCGCCCAGGATCACCAGGCTGAAGCCGGCGTACACGGCGGCGGTCGCGATCTTGAGCTGGCGGTCCGCCACCTCCGTGTCGGTCCATCCCTGGAGGAGCTTCAGGATGTTGTCCGCCGTCCAGCGCGCCCGGGACAGAGGCGTGTAGCTCTCGTCGTCGTAGCGGTAATCCATATAGGTGACGGTCCGGGAGGGGACCATCCAGCGCGCGGCCGACGACGTCCCGTCGTGCAGCTCCCCGGCCAGGAGGGACTGCTGCAGGATGTGGTGCGTGAGGGCGGCCTCGAAGTCCCCGACCGCCCCGCTCAGGAGCATGTCGGCCGACTCCGGTCCCTCCAGTTTATATGCAGGAATGATCGCCGGCGTCTCGACCTCGAGGAGCTCATCCATGAAGTCGCAGCCCGAGAGAACGAGACCCGCCAGCACGGCTGCCAGGAACCTTGGGGTCCGGTGGGCCCGGACCTTGGTTCGATCCGAATGTCTCATGGTACGCGAGCCCCCTAGAAGGTCAGGTTGGTGGTGAAGATGAACTGGCGCAGCTGTGGGATCTGGTTCTGCTCCATGTTCGTGTAGGCCGACCCCCCGAACTGGGCCTCGACCTCCATGCCCTTGTAGCCCGTAAAGGTCATCAGATTCCGCCCCGCGAACGTCAACGTGGCACGCGACGCACCGATCTTCGCCGCCAGTTCGGCCGGCACCCTGTACGAGACCGCCACCTCCCGAAGCTTCGCGTAGCTCGCGCCCTTGATGTACGCGGCACCGAAGTACGCGGAGTTCGCATAGGCCGCGATATCCACGGGGTTGTACTCCAACGGATACATGTTCTCGCGGCAGAGGTAGTAGAGAGAGCATCGGATCCGGAGGTTATGATCCCACTTCAGGCCCCCGAGCTTGAAGTCCATCAGGCCGTAGATGGACCAGTTGTCGAAGAGTGTGAGAGTGGAGGAGAAGGACCCCTCCCACTTCGGGATCGTCCGGCCCAGATGGACGCGGGGAGCCGTGATGGAGTTGCCCGTGAAGCACGGCACCGTACCCCCGTCCGTGTTCGCGCACATCATGGACTCCCGGACCGGTTTGCCGTCCGCGTCGAGCTCGGCGTCCACGACCTTCACGTGAAACCAGGATCCCAGCGGGTACCCGACACGGTGCTCCACACCCCAGGACGCGGCCTGGATGATGCTCGTGACGCCTTCGCCCAGATACTGGACCTCGGAATCGTTCATCGAGAGGCTGAGCGTGGACTCGAGGCCCACGTTCTGACGCTGGAGGATCGTGCCCCTGAGCAGCGTCTCGAACCCCCACTTCTTGGACTTTCCCATGTTGAGGTACTGCGTGCCCGGGAACCCCTCGGAGGGTGGTGCGCCCCGGGTGAGGATGTCGTCCGTGATACGGGTGTCGTAGTAGGTGAACTCGAGGCCCACGCGCTCGTCGAAGAGTCCGGCGTCGAAGCCCAGCTCCAGCTCCGAGGCCCGCTGGGGGCCGAGGTCGGGGTTGCCGGGAGACGACGGCGTGACGGTGGCCGCGTCCCCGGGACCCACCGTGGAGGTGAACGTCCGCAGCGCGGCGAACGTGGACGGCTGCTGTCCGGACGCGCCCCACGCGGCGCGCAGCCGCAGCGAGCTCACCTTCGGAATCCTGAAGAAGCCCTCCTCGGAGATCACCCACGTGGCGCTCGCCTTCGGGTAGTAGACCAGGTCGAAGTCCTCACCGAACGCGCTGTGGTCGTCCGCGCGGATCGCGGCCGTCAGGAACAGCCGGTCCCTCCAGTTGGCCTGCTGCTGCACGAACAGGCCCACCGAGGTCTCCTCGGAGCTCGACCCCGAGCTGTTCCTCGTGGCCGTCGCGCTGACCGCGGTGAGACCCGGGAGCGCGAAGTCCGAGCCGCTGGCGGACGCGGACACGCTCTTGCGGTTGTAGTACTGGAGCCCTCCCGACGTCTCGGAGGACCACGAGTCCGTCCACTTGTGCTTGAGCGTCGCGGCATAGTCCAGCGTCGTGAAGGTCCGGTCGTTCCGCGACGAGCCCGCCGACCCGAGGCCCGTCGGGCTGAACAGCAGGTAGAGCGGCGTCTTCTCCCGCCAGCTCTCGTTGCGCTGGAGCACCGCGTCCAGCCCCACGGTCAGGCGCTGCGAGAGCCACTCGGCCGGCCGGTGGTTGATGACCAGGCTCCCGGTGAACCGCCCCAGGTCCTCGTAGGACGTGTACTCGTCGTACAGCTCCGGGATGTAGCTCCGGAAACCGCGCCGGGGCGGACTACCCGTTGAGAGGTTCTCGTTCAGGTTCCGGGGTGTCGAGAAATACGAGGTCCACGTGCGGCCTCCGCCGGTACCTTCGGTGGAACCGCTCTGGCGCGACGTGATCCACCCGGAGCTGGCCGTGATGTCCCAGCCTTCCTTGGGGAAAACCGTGACGTTGACCTTGGTGTTGAACCGCTTCACGTAGTTCGTCGGCTCGATGCCGGTCTCGTGGTCGTAGCCGGTCGCCAGGTAGTACCGGAAGGCGTCCGTGCCGCCGCTCACGTTCAGGTTGTAATTCTGCGTGTAGCCCCTCCGGAAGAGCGGCTCGATCGGATTCCCGTTCGGGGCCAGCTCGCCCCGCTCCGACCGCTCTCGCTCCAGCGTGGCCAGGTTGACCGAGTCGACCACTCTCGTCTCCGGATTCCGCCAGTAGTTCACGTACATTCGGTCCTCGAGGTTCGCGAACTCACTGGTGCCCACGCGCGCGGTCAAACCGAAGACCGGCGTGCCGATCCGCCCCTTCTTCGTGATGATCTGGATCACCCCGTTGGCCGCCTCGGTCCCGTACAACGTGGACGCGGCGGGTCCCTTGATGACCTCGATGGACTCGATGTCCTCGGGATTGAAGTCGTTGAGGCGCCAACTCGACGCGCTGCCGGTGAAGTTGGCGTTGTCCGTGCGGATCCCGTCCACGTAGATGAGCGGATCGTTGGACAGGTTCATGGACGATCCGCCCCGGACCCAGATCTTCGCGCTGGCGCCCACCTGCCCGGTCTGTGGCATGATCACCATGCCGGGAACCCGCGCGTTCAGAATCTGCTGGACGTTGACCGAGGGCGTCGACGTGACGGCGTCCCCCACGCGCACCTGGGCCACGAGATTTCCGATGGCGCGTTTCTGCGTGCCGCCGGGCACTCCGGTGACGATCAGCTCGTCCAGCCCGATCGCCGTCACCTGAAGACGGAATTCCACCGCGACGGTCGCGCCCGACGCGATGGTGACGGTCTGCTCCTGGGACGAGTACCCGATGAGCTCGACCCGCACCACGCGGGTCCCGACCGGCACGTTGAGGATCAGGAACTCACCGTCGGCATTCGACAGTGCGCCCCGCCCCGTTCCGGGCACGTAGACCTGGGCGGCGGCGGTCGGCCGCCCGCTGCCGGCGTCGAGGACCCGGCCCCGGATCGTTCCAACCGCTTGAGCGACCAGCGGGGCATCCGCTCCCGCGAAGGCGACCGTCCCCGCGAGGAGCAGGACTTTCAGACGTGTCTTCCAGTCCATGTGAAGTACCTCCGATGGAATGCGGGCAGGGGTAACGAGTGAATGGAGAGGACTCCGGCCACGCGAGGATAGCGCCAGCCGTAAGAGGGGGGGGAAGGGGGAGTCCGGACGCGCAGATCCCCCCAGCCAGCCAGACACGCGGGAGCCGAGGGCAGGAACGGCATGCCGGCGTCCCGACCGCCACGGTCCGATCGCCTCGCGGCGAGGGCCCTATGGACGCGCATCCAGAACAACACCTCGCGACCGGTGGCGGGCCCGCGACGGGGCCCGGGGGGGGCCGTACTTGCAGCCTAGTATCGATCCGCCCGGGCCGTCAAGTACTTTCCGGGGACGCTCAGCAGGCGTTCCTGTCGACCAGGAATCACACGCGCGATGTCGTATTCTCTTGCACGCGAGACGCAGAAGCTCGCTCGCGCGTATCTTATCCGCAGGCGCGTCCGACCACGGCCGGAGGAGGTAGGTCGAAGGTCGCCGCCGCCGCGCAGACGAGCGCCGTGCCACTGACGAGACGGTCGATCCTCCTGATCCGACCCGTGGGATCCACGAGCAGGAACCCGACGCCACCCTCGCTCAGCCGGCGACCCGCGGCCTCGTCCCGCGCGGGGGGGATGCCCAGAGGAACGGGCGGCCATTCCACCTGCACGATCTGGACGCGCATCGCCCGCAGTCCCGGCTCGGCCTCCCGGAGGACGGCCTGGAACGCGAGCGCCGCTTCCCTCATACCGGCCGTCGGTTCGTCGTCGCCCGGGTCCACCCCGAAGTAGCCGAACACCGTCGGCCCCATCACGACCGTCGTGTCCGGGCCGCTCGCGACGACGAGCCGCGGCGCGTCGATGACGAGCGGGTGCTCGCTCGTCGCGGGCTCTTCCGTCCGGGGCTCGCGCCCGCACGCCCCCACAAGAGAGAGCGCCAGGGCCGCCAGGAGCGTCCCGGCCGATTCCCGTGAGCGCGTCACTCCCATTCGATCGTGCCTGGCGGCTTGGAGGTGACGTCCAGCACGAGCCCACCGACGCCCGAAAGGGCGAGGATCCTTTCGCGGAGCTCTCCCACGAGGCCGGCCGGCAGCTCGACCGGCGTGGCGGTCATCGCGCGCCGGGATCGCACCGGCCGGACCACCACGGTCTCGCCCCGGCGGTCGCCGAGCGTGAGCGGCAGGAGCACGGTAGGGCACTGCCACACGTCATCGTACAGGCCCCAACTCCGAAGCCCCTCCATGACGATCCAGTCGACCTCTCGCAGGAGGTCCAGGCGTGCCCGGGTCACCGAGGCGGCGACGGGGCGCGCAGAGGTCGGATGCGCGTCACTCAGGTTCCACACGCATCGGTTCACGCCGGGGACCTGCGCCGTGATGGTGGAGACCGCTTCGAGGAGCCGGTTCCACGGCACGTCCCCCGTGAGAAGGACGGGATGCTCGTACGCCCTCAGGTCGGCCTTCACCCCCACCGAGCGGATCGGGAGCGGCAGGCTCTCGAGCCCGAACGACGAAGCGAGCGCCTCGGCGGCCGGAGCGATCTCCTCGAAGCCTCGGCAGTCGGGGACGCCGTCGCTGCAGAGGACCCGCACGCCCAGCCCGGGACCCGGGAAGGGATGGCGCCGGAGGATCTCGCCCGGGAGGCCCAGCCGCTCGCCGAGCTCCCGCACCTCGACCTTGTACAGATCCGCGAGCGGCTCCACTACCCTGCCGCGCGCGATCATCTCCTCGACGATCGGGACGCGGTTGTGGTGGGTCTTGATCGTGTCGGCGCGCCGCGTTCCCCCGGTCTCGATGGTGTCGGGGTAGATCGTGCCCTGGCCGAGCAAGTGGTCGGCGATCCCCAGACGGTCGGCCTCCTCCTGGAAGACCGAGATGAAGGTGTCGCCGATCCGGAGGCGCTTGGCCTCGGGATCGACGACCCCCTCCAGCGCGGCCAGGAACGTCTCGCTGGCATCGCGGAAGTGCAGGTTGGCGCCGAGCCCCAGGTCCTCGAACCTGCGGAGGACCTCCGCGGTCTCGCCCTTCCGCATGAGACCGTTGTCGATGTGGAGGAGGTGCAACCGCTCGCTCCCCAGAGCCCGGCCGAGCAGCACCGCCGCGACCGTCGAATCCACCCCCCCCGACGCCAGGAGGAAGACCGACTCGCCCCCGACCTGCCTCCGGATCCTCTCGGTCTCCTCCTCCAGGAACACGTCCATGGACCAGGAAGGCACGCACCCGCAGATCCCGAAGACGAAGTTGCCGATCATGTCGTCACCGTGGAGGGTGTCGTCCACCTCGGGATGGAACTGGAATCCATAGCGGCGCAGGGAATCCGATCCGATGGCGGCGAAGCGGTGTGTATCGCTCCGGCCGGTCGCGGTCCAGCCCAGCTCACGGAAGCCCGGCCCCAACGACACCACGGAGTCGTAATGGCTCATCCAGACCTGCTCCACGGGCCCGAGACCCCGGAACAACGGGTGGCCCCCGGTCAGGTGGAGGTCCGCGCGTCCCCATTCCCGGCCCCCGTGCACGACATCGCCCCCATACCGCTTGGCGATTTCCTGATGGCCGAAGCACAGGCCCAGGATGGGCACATCCAGATCGTAGATCTCCTTGGTGTACGCGGCGTCCTCCCCGTGCGACGAGAGGCTCGGGCTCCCGGAGATGACGATCCCCTCGTAGGGACGGAAAGCCTCGATGGGGTCCTCCGGCTGGCGGATCTCCGCGAGGACGCCCTGCCGGCGGATCTTGGTGGCGATGAGATGGGCGTACTGCCCGCCGAAATCGATGACGGCGATGGCGTCGTGGCGCACTGCGCTCACACGGTCTACGTGGACATTCGCGCTTCGGGCTCGACCGATGTGGCGGCTACCCCGACCGGCGCGCTCAAAAGGTAGTCGAGGACGTCCGCGGCGGTATAGCTGGTGCGGCCCTGGAGGAACCGCCCCAGGATCACGAGGTCGTCCCCGCTCGTCAGGAGCGGCAGCTCCTCGCTCCCCGCGGTACGCCGCACCTGCCCGGCCCCCGTGTCCGCCATGAGAGCGTTGCACAAGCACTTGCGACCGACCGTCTCGTCCAGAGACCCGCCCTTCTTCACGAACGTGTGCACCGGCTCGGACGGGCACCGGAAGCGGATCTTCCCGTCCTCACGGCGATACGCCGCGCGCAGATACCCCAGGTCACACACCCGCTCGCGCCTCGCGTAGACGTCCGGATCCGAGAGGCTCCCGGGCAGCATCACCACCTTGAACGGAAACCCCGTCGGCGACGCGCGATCATCGGTCACCACGTCCGCCTCTTCCTCGAGCGCGAGGCGGATCACACGAGCTTTCAGGTCGGCCCGCATCCCCGACTCGTCGCTGTACGCGAACAGGGTGCCCACCTGGATCCCGGCGGCGCCCCGGGCCCGAACCTCCTCGAGGCGCTCGGGGCTCCCGGCTCCGCCGGCGACCCAGAACGGGAGACCGAGATCCGCGAGCTTCTCCAGGTCCACCACGTCCCGATCGCCGTAGACGGGCTCCCCACGCTCGTTGTACACCTTCAGCCCACGGGGCGGTGCGTTGTGGCCGCCGGCCGTCGGGCCCTCCACGACGAATCCGTCGATTCGCCCGGTCGATTTCCTGGCCAGCATCGTGGCCAGCGAGTTCGACGCCACGATCGGGAAGAAGGCGGGGCGCGTTACCTCCACGGGCTCGCCGTCCCACAGGTCCCGGGGGGAGAACGTCACGACCTCGTCGTCGCCGCCGTTCGCGCCCAGGACGTCCACGCGCATGGACGCCGGCTCGTGAGCCGCCATCCGATCCAGGGCACCCGGAATGTCGCGGGGGATCCCGGCACCCATGATCACGCAGTTCACGCCTGCCAACATGGCCCCGTAGAGCGACGGCAGGTTCGGGAGCTGGATCTTGGTGAGCAGGTTCACGCCCACGGACCCGTCGTGACCCTCCTTGGCCAGGAAGACCTCCGCGAAGTTGGCGAGGGCCAGCAACCGCTCCCGCTCCCTCTCCAGCTTCATCGAGTACATCTTCACCGGCGTGTAGGGTTCGCCTCCTCTCCCCGCCGGCCGGAAGAACCGGTCCAGGATCTCGCTCGCGAACTCCGGGATGGGGAACGCCGCCAGCGCCCGCCGATAGTGTCCCCCGGCGTCACCGTCGTTGAGCCTGCGAACCAGCAGCGTGTCGAGAGCGGTACCCGAGACCATCCCGAGCTGTCCACGGGACGCCACCGCCCTGGCGAGTCTCCAGCCCGAGATGCCGACACCCATGCCGCCTTGAATGATCGTCGGGAGCGACATGAGTACCTGTCCTGTGTGGGACGACGGGAAAGCGGGCCCGGGGGCGATCCGCGAACCTACCCCGGAAGCGCGAAAAGGTGCAAGGCGGAACGGAACGGTGGCGCCGCCGATTCCGGAGCCTCAGTGCTTCAGTCCGTACTTCTTGATCTTGTTGTACACGGTCACGCGGTCCACGCGGAGCAGCTCCGCCGCCCGTGTGATGTTCCAGTCCGTCTTCTCGAGCACGGCCGCCACGTGGCGGCGCTCCATCTCCGCCAGGGACTCGGCTTCATCCGGCTCCGGGGGGAGGGTCGCCCTCAGGGGTAGATCTTCCGCGAGGATGGCCGATGTCTTCCCCACCACCATCGCCCGCTCGATCGCGTTCGACAGCTCCCGGACGTTGCCCGGCCATTCGTAGGCCTCCAGGACCGCCATGGCCTCGGGACTGATCTCCGTGATGTGCTTGTCCATCCTGCGGGCGAACTGCCCCAGGAAGTGCCGCGCGAGCAACGGGATATCGGAGCGGCGGACCCGGAGCGGCGGGACTTCGATCACGAAAACGTTGATCCGATAGTAGAAGTCCTCGCGGAAGCGTCCTTCCGCCACGGCCTGCTCGAGATCCTCGTTGGTGGCGCATATGACACGGAAGTCCACGGTGATGGGCTTCGTACCGCCGATCCGGATGAACTCGTGGCTCTCCAGGACCCTGAGCAGGTCCACCTGTGTCTTCGCGCTGATCGAGCCCACCTCGTCGAGGAACAGCGTGCCGCCGTCGGCCATCTCCAGGCGGCCCTTGCGACGGTACTGCGCTCCCGTGAAGGCTCCCTTCTCGTGACCGAACAGCTCGCTCTCGAGCAGGGTCTCGGGAAGCCCCCCGCAGTTCACGGCGATGATCGGCGCGTAGCGACGACGGCTGTTGGCGTGAATCGCGCGGGCGATGAGCTCCTTGCCCGTGCCGCTCTCGCCGCGGATCAGCACCGTCGCGTCGGTCTTCGCGACGTGCTCCGCGAGCTCGAGGACCTTCCGCATCGGCGGGCTGTCGCCGACGATCACGTCCCCGGCCACGAACTCGTCGATCGTCTCCCTGAGCTGGACGTTCTCCTGGCGCAGGCGGCGCTGCTCGAGGGCGCGCCGTACCAGGTGGCTCAACTCGTCGGGATCCACCGGCTTCGTCACGTAGTCGAAGGCACCGAGCTTGAGCGTCCGGACCGCCGTATCCACGGACGCGAAGGCCGTGATCATGATCACCGGCAGCTCCGGGTCCAGTCGAACCAGATGTTCCTGCAGCTCGATGCCGTCCATACCGGGCATCTTGATGTCCACCACGGCCACGTCGAACCGCCCGGACTCGAACGCCTCGAGCGCCTCTTTGCCGCCGCCCGCGGCCTCCACCTCGTACCCGTCTTTTTGAAACCACACGGACAGGGAGTCCCGGACCGAGAACTCGTCGTCCACCAACAGGATCCTGGGCCGCGCGTTCATAACTCTCTCCCTGGTCGGGTCGGCCGCGTCGTCTCGCTGGGCTCGAGCGCGCACGCGGCCCCTTCGGGTTCGCGGGGACGGGGGTCCCTCGGCAGGACGATGTGGAACGCGGTGCCCCGACCCGGCTCGGATTCCACGCCGATGATTCCCTTGTGCCGGTGGACGATACCGTAGACCACCGCGAGGCCGAGCCCTACGCCGCTCTCCTTCTCCTTGGTGGAGAAGAAGGGCTCGAAGATGTGCGGAAGGGCGTCGGCGGCGATCCCGGTCCCGGTGTCTTCGACGTCGATGGAGACGGACGCCTCGTCGCCCGAGACGTGGACGCGCAGACTCCCGCCGTCCTTCATGGCCTCGACGGCATTCACGCACAAGGCCACCAGCGCCTGTTGGAGCTCGTTGCCGTCCGCGAAGACCTTCGAGTCGCCCTCGAGCGGACGGAACTCCAGCGTGACCCCGCTGATCTCCATGTGGTGGCGGACCAGCATGAGACTGCGGTCCACGATCTCGTTGAGGTCCACCACGGCCATTTCCCCGCCACCCCTGCGCGCGAACAGGAGCAGGTTCTTCACGATGGAGCCGCAGCGCGTGGATTCCTGCTGCACCACGCTCAGATAGCGGCCGAGTTCCGTCTTCACCTCGTCGTCGAGCGACTGCCCCGTGAGCTCCCGCTGCACCAGCCTGGCGTACGTGAGGATCCCACTGAGGGGGTTGTTGAGCTCGTGCGCGACCGTGGCGGAGAGCTTCCCGAGCGATGCCATCTTCTCCATGTGCATCACCTGGTGCTGCGCACGCTTCAGCTCCTCCGTGCGCTGCTCCACCTTGTCCTCGAGCGTCCCGGACCACTCCTCCACCTCCCGCTGGGCCCGCAGGAGATCCTCCGCCATGTGGTTGAAGTCCCTCGCCAGCAACGCGAGCTCGTGCCCTCCCTCCACTTCGATGCGCGTGGAGAGGTCTCCCCCCGCGATCCGGCGTGCTCCTTCCTGGAGCTGGGCGATCGGTTGGCGGATGAAGCGTCGGAACACGAATGCGGCCACCAGGGCGATCACGGCCATCAGCGTGACCGTGGTCCAGAGCATCTGGACCCGCGCGGCGGCCAGGGCGGATTCCAGGGGGCGCATGGACATCTCGACGTCGAGGACGCCCAGCACCTGCTGGTTCGCGTCGTCCATGTGGCAGCCGCCGACCGAGCACCCCGGCTCGTTCTCGATCACCGAGAGCTGGCGAAGCACCTCCCCCCGAACGCCCCTCGTGACCTCCACCGCTTCCATCACCGGTTCCGATCCGGCAGGCCCGTCTCCATGGCATGCCGCGCACGACGCGGACTCCATGGGGACCTGACGGCCGATTTCGGCCCGGTCGCTGGACAGGACGATCTGTCCCTCGCGGTCGTACACGCGGATGACGGCCACGTCGGACCCTTCGGCGAGGCGCTCGATCGTGGTCTGGACCTCGTCCAGCCGGTTCAGGAGCATGCCGTCGTGGGTGGCGCGCCGGATGAGGCCGCTGGACCTGTGTGCCTCTCCCCGCGCCAGATCCAGGAACCGCTCCTCCGTCGAGCGGAAGCTCAGGAACGCATGGCCGGCCAGCACGACCGCCACGGTAATGAAGAGCGGAACGAGAAGGCGGACGCCCAGGGAGGGGAGGAACGACTTGATGCGCGCGACCATCCACCTGCCTTTCATCGCGCGCGGAGCCAAGCGAGGTCCACGCGCGATGCGAGAACCATGAGCAGGTCACTGATGAAAAATCACACACCGCGTTGGGAATCTCAACGGCTCCGATCGTACGGGCGGCCCTCCCGAACGGTCTTTTCCGTTGTGGCGCCTCATTTCTCCGGACTGGTATCGGGCTTGCACCTCGGAAGCGCGGACAGGAGGGAACGCCCATGGCCTACCGGGTTCTCGCGCCCGAGACCCAACCTTGCGTCTGGATGACCGCCGGCGTCGTCAGCTACAAGCTGTGCGACCGGGGATTCGATTGCGAAAATTGCCCGTTCGACGCTGCCATGCGTGGTCACATGGAGGCGGTCGTCGCGGGTCGGGCCCACCTGGATCGGCGCGTAACGAAGGGCTTCTTCCCGGGTGATCGGCTCTACTCGGCCGGACACCTCTGGCTCCAGGGCCTCTCCCACGCGGAGGGACACGTGTGGCGGATGGGCCTCGACGCGTTCGCGACCGCGCTGATCGGTTGTGTCACCGGCGTGCGTACCGCGGCGCACGGTGAGAGCGTCCGCCTGGGCGATCGCGTCGCAGACGTGGACCTCGGATTCGGCGCGATCCCGCTCGCTTCACCGATTTCCGGGCGGCTGCTCCGGACGAATCCGGAGCTCGGCGCCCATCCCGATCAGGTCGTGACCGAGCCGTACGCGGAGGGCTGGATCCTCGAGATCGAAGGGGTGGATCCGGGACCGATCCTCGGGCTCAGCCCGGCAGCGGTCGCGGTCCAGCACACGGTGGACGACCTGCGCAAGTTCCGCCGGTCCTTGGCGCTCCGCCTCCTGACGGCTTCGAGCGGCAACGGCCATGCGGTCGCCGACATGTCGGAGTCCCTCCGGGATCTGCGCCAGATCCTGTGCGGCGAACACTATGCGGAGCTCCTCAGCCAATACGTCCACTGACACCGTAGAATGATTCAACAATTGGCGTTGAATATGTCATCACAATTCGCGCATCCGCCGCAGAGCACCGTTGAGCGGCATCCGAAAACCCGTTGTCCTGCCTGGGTTTTCGGCCTCCGTCACGGGGCGCCCCGGCATGGTTCGCCTCTTGCAACTCGGACAGATGAACGCACGATCCACTCGCCTGAGAGGCGCCCATGACGCCCGCGATCCATAGAGTCTGCAACGCGCTGGAGTGGTGCGGCGCGGCCCTCGCGGTGGCGCTGAGCTTCCCGCTCATCGCCTTCGGTCTGTTCTTCCTCCGCGCGTTGCTCCTGGTGGTGGCGGGAGGGCTCCTCCTCGGCACCGTCGTCCTCTACTGCGGCTACCCGCCCTTCCGAGGTTGGGTCTCCGCCCGACTGCACGCTCCCTGGCCGACACACCCGGCCGCCTAAGTCCCACTTCATCCCGAGACGGATCCATGGGCATTTCCAGGCGGACGGCCCTCCAGGCCCTCGCGGGGGCGGCGGCTGCCGCCGTGGTCCCGCGGAAGCTCAGAGCGGCCAAGGCCAAGCACATCGAGACGAACACCAAGGCGTCGATCCTCTACGACTCGACGCGCTGCATCGGATGCCGCGAGTGCATCCATGCCTGCGCGGACGAAAACGGTTGGGATTGGACCGAGTCCCTTTCGGACGAGCCGGTTCTGACCCAGTCGGCGCTTTCGGTCATCCAGATGCTCGGCGACGACAGCGACAGTGTCTTCAAGAAGGCCCAGTGCATGCACTGTCTCGACCCGGCGTGCGTGAGCGCATGCATGCTCGGGGCCATGCACAAGGATGAGGACGGAGCCGTCGTGTGGGATCCCGACCTCTGTGTCGGTTGTCGCTACTGCGAGATCGCGTGTCCCTTCAACGTGCCCCGGTTCGAGTGGGATACGGCCATTCCGAGCCTGAACAAGTGCCAGCTCTGCCCCGAGCGGCGAGCCCAGGGACGCGAGCCCGCGTGCGTGGAAGCTTGCCGTCGAAGCGCGTTGGTGTTCGGGACGCGCGACGAGATGTTGGCCGAGGCGCACAGCCGCATCGACGCGGACCCCGGGCACTACAACCCCAAGGTCTATGGCGAGCACGACGGAGGCGGCACCTCGGTGCTCTACCTGGCCGACGCGGACGTCTCCTTCGCGCAGATGGGCCTTCCGGACCTCGGCGAGCGCTCGGTACCCGAGCTGCCCGAGACCATCCAACATTCTCTCTACCGGGGCTTCGCGGCTCCCCTGGCCCTGTTCGCCCTGCTCGGCGCGGTGGTCCGGCGCAACTCGCGGAAGCTCAAGGAAGAGGAAGCCCGACACCACCACACCGAGAAGACGGCTCCGGTGGGCGGGAAGCTGATCACGCCTACAACGGTCACCTTGGGGATCATCGCGCTCATCGGCTGGGCCACGATCCTCTGGCGGTACGCGGTGGGCCTCGGAGCCGCCACCAACCTGAACGACGGCTACGCCATGGGGCTATGGATCGTCATGGACGTCGTCGTGGGGACGGCGCTCGCCTGCGGCGGTTACTCCATGGCCATCATGGTCTATGTCGCGAACCGCGGTCGTTACCACCCCCTCGTGCGCCCCGCCATCATCACCAGCGCGTTCGGGTACACACTGGGAGGCATCAGCGTCCTCGTGGACATCGGCCGCTGGTGGAATTTCTACCGGATCCCGACGTTCTTCTGGACCTGGAATTTCAACTCGATCCTCCTCGAGGTCGCGCTGTGCATCATGCTGTACACCACGGTCCTCTGGGTCGAGGCGTCTCCCGCAGTCTTCGAGCGCTGGCAGGAAAGCCGGATCGACTGGTTACGCAAGATCGCCATGCTGGTCTCGCCGAGGCTCGAGAAGGCGCTTCCCTATTTCATCGCTCTGGGGCTGCTGCTGCCCACCATGCACCAGTCGTCCCTGGGCTCGATGATGCTGCTCACCGGCCACAAGCTGCACCCGCTGTGGCACACACCCCTCCTGCCGCTGCTGTTCCTGATCTCGGTCGTCGCCATGGGCTACTCCGCAGTGACGCTCGAGAGCACGATCTCCGCCAAGGGCTTCAAGCGGCCGCAGGAGACACCGATGCTCCGCGCTCTCGCCGTGCCGATGGCGGGGGTGTTGCTGACCTACGCCGGCCTCAGGATGTTCGAGATCTGGCGCGTCGGCGAAGTCGACTACATCACCCGGATGGACGGCCACAGCATCCTGTTCCTGGTCGAGATGGCGCTCTTCGTGGTCCCCGCTCTCGGGCTGCTCGTCCATCGCAGGAAGGCGGGGCCCCTGTTCTTCGGCGTCACGGCCGCTCTGGTGGTGATCGCCGGCGGGTTGTATCGATTCTCGACGTTCCTCTTCGCCTTCGACCCGGGGAGTCAGTGGTCCTATTTCCCATCGATCGCGGAGTTCGCCGTGACCTTCGGGTTCATCGCGACGGAGATCCTCGGTTATCTTCTGATGGTCAAGTTGTTCCCGATTCTCCGCGGCTCTGCCGCTGACGACACTCGGCCCGGGGGCGCGCACCCCTCCCCTGCCACCTCTCCCTTGGCAGGCGTGCCCCCGACGCCGCGCATGGATCCGGGAGGTTCCCCGGCGGTCGCGCGATCGGTCTGACGCAAGGAGGGAATGGATGCACCGGCGGATGCTCCCCGTCGCTGCGCTGCTGGGACTCGTCGGCGCAACGTGTGCGGCTCTGGCCGCCACCGTCGGTGCCGGCGGTCCCCTGCTCGCGACTCCGCAGCAGGCCGACACGCTCCGGGTAGGAGATCGTCGCTGTCTGTCGCGACGGCCCCAGGACTGCCTCGACGAACCCGTGCCGGCGGATGAGCCGCACGGCGCGATCTGCGCGACGTGTCACAACCTCTGGGACCAGAGCGTGCCTGCGAACGTGACACGCTCGTGCACGGACGTCGGATGCCATTCCGACGTGTCCGCCGTCTCCCCGTTCCACCAGACGATCCACCCGGACGCGCTCACGGACTGCCTCCACTGCCACAAGGCGCACGAGTTCCGGGTGCCCGAGAGTGGCGCCGAATGCGCCGCCTGCCATAAGGGGGGCGGCTCCCTGGTGGACTGGGCGAGCGCGACGCCCACGCACGGCCTGAGCGCACCCACCGAGTTCCGGCACTCCGACCACGACGCGGTGGCATGCTCGCAATGTCACGGCATCGGCGAGCAGCACGGCACGCTCGAGGTCACGTCGCTGGAGGACTGTCGCTCGTGCCACCACAGCGCGCCCCTGGCGAACGATTGCACACAGTGCCACGAGACCGAGTCCCTCGCCGGCGTCCCGCTCACGGTGACGCGTTCCCTCGACATCCGGATCGGGTCCCTCGACCGTCCACTCCGGGTGCTGACCTTCGACCACTCCGACCACCTGGACATCCCCTGCGCGGACTGCCACACCCGGGGGACCGACCTGCGCGCGGCGGCCGGCGCGGATTGCTCGAGTTGTCACGCCCAGCACCATCGGCCCGAGTCGGATTGCTCACAGTGCCATCAGCCCCCCGCCCCGGGTGCCCACACGCTCGAAGCGCACATGGGCTGCTCCGGTGCCGGGTGCCACGTGTCGCCGCCGGAGGGGATCCGCACGGCGCCCCGGACGCGCGCGCTCTGCTTGGCGTGCCATACCACCCTGGCCGATCACATGCCCGACCAGGTGTGCGCGGACTGCCACTTGCTGCCGCCGACGGATCGTCCTGGAGGCTGACGCTCCGGTCCACCCCGGCCTCAGCAGGTGTCCGGCCATCCCTGGCGGCAGGCGATCGCGCGCAGGATCTCCGGATGCCGGTCCCCGACGCCCTGGGTGAGGCTCAGCGCGACGAACACGCCGGCCCAGAGGGATGTGTAGGCCGCGTTGCGCCGGACCGGCGTCAGCACTTCGGCGATCCGCGACGGATCGAGGCGGGCCAACGCCCGAGAGTCTGCCACGCGGTCGAGGAACCTCACCATGAGGTTCAGGAGTGGAACGGGGAGCAGCTTGTCGTAGAAGGTCGGCGCGCCCACGACGGAAGCAGCACGAACAGCACCGTCGTCCCCGAGCGGAGCAGCTCCGGGCTGTTCTTGAACAGCAGGCCGAGAACGAGCAGGCCCGCCGCGAAGGGGCTCACCAGGGCGGCGGCGCCGGACACGGTGACAGGCCGCGCGGAGGAGACAGGGAGGGACGGGCGGGCGGTCGCGCGGGCAGGGCGGGACATGGCCTGTCTGGTCTGGGTCGACTTGGGGTCTCGCCGCGACAAGCTAGGACGACGAACGGCAAGGGCAATGGGGGGCGCGGATCACCTTAGATTGAAGGGGGATCGCCGCAACGACCACGACTTCAGGGAGAGGCGTGTCATGCTGACCCGCGAGGGGCTGGTGGAGCTGTTTCAGGAGCTGAGGGCCCGTGACGTGCTCAGCGTGTACGTGGACGCAGATCAGCGCGACCCGGCGTTGAGGGACGCATGGCGCGTCCACCTCGATCGGGAGGTGTCCCATCTGAGACGCGCCCTTGAGCAGGACCCTGGGGCCGATCTCGCCGGGTTCGAGGCCGCCTGGGCGCTCGTCGAAGCGCTCCTGCGATCCGGGGAGCACGCCTCCATGAGCAAACGCGGATGGGTCGCCTTCGCCACGCCCGAACGGGTCTGGTACGCCGACGGCGTACCCGCGCACATGCCGAACTCCGTTACGTGGCAGAAGGGAATGCGGGTGGCGCCCTACGTCCGGGCGTTGAAGCAGGAGCGCCCCGTGACGGTCGTGCTCGTGGACGGCCGGCGTGCCCGGGTCTTTGAGCACGTGGGAGGAAACACCACCGAGCTGGAAGGGATCTTCGCCGACGCCGACCTGGGCGACCTCGGGGACGTGGGGATGCGCAAGGGCTCCGCCCGCTCGACGGGGATCCGCGGGGCCACCTCCACGGACCAGGCCCAGCGCCTCAAGGAAGTCGCGGCCGAGCGGATGCG
>CAYPMO010000034.1:0-44784 GCA_964412015.1 uncultured Gemmatimonadaceae bacterium
CGCTTCAGCGTGCCCATCCCCAACCGGGACATCTCCATCGAGGAGTACAAGGAGAACTTCAAGGGCACGCTCTCGTTCATCCGCGTCGACCGCCCGGGCCAGATGGACGTCGCGTTCCAGATCCTCATGCCCGGCTTCAACTACGATCTCGCCCACGCCGGGAAGGGTCCCTCCGACGGGTGGATGTTCTTCACCTCGTACAACACGGAGGAGGAGCACACGCTCCTCGAGATCAACGCGTCACGCAAGGACAAGGACTTCGTCGCCGCGGTCGACTACCGTCGCGCCGAGGAGTGCATCGCGTCGGGGGCGGGCAGCACCGCCGCCGTGAGGTACCGTCACAACTACATCGACGCACGCCACATCGCCGTCTCCGAGGAGAAGACCTCGGTTCGCGTCATCGAGCCCACAGACTGCAGCGACCTGGTGTACTTCCTGCCCACACCCAAGTCGCCGCACGGCGTCGACGTGGATCCCACGGGCGAGTACATCGTGGCGGGCGGCAAGCTGGCCACGGTCATCCCGGTGCACTCGTTCACCAAGATGATCGCGGCCATCCAGGCCGAGGACTTCGAGACGACGGTGGCGGGCATCCCGGTGCTCCGCTACGAGTCCGTGATCGCCGGCGAGGTCCAGAACGCGGGCCTCGGGCCGCTCCACACCGAGTTCGACGGGAACGGCTTCGCCTACACCACGGCCTTCATCAGCTCCGAGATCGTGAAGTGGCAGATCGGCACCTGGCAGGTCGTGGACCGGATCCCGGTCTACTATTCGGTCGGCCACCTGATGATCCCCGGCGGCGACTCCCGCCGGCCGTGGGGCAAGTACATGGTCGCGCTGAACAAGATCACCAAGGACCGCTACCTGCCCACCGGGCCCGAGCTCGCCCACGCGGCCCAGCTCATCGACATCTCGGGCGACAAGATGCGCCTTCTGCTCGACTTCCCCACGCAGGGTGAGCCCCATTACGCGCAGGCGATCCCGGCGGACATCATCCAGGACAAGCAGGTGCGGTTCTACGACCTCGCCGAGAACACGAACCCCTACGCGACCCGGTCGGAGGCGGAAACCAGGGTCGTGCGGGAGGGCAACCGGGTCCACGTCTACATGACGGCGATCCGCAGCCACTTCGTCCCCGACAACATCGAGGGGGTCCGGGTAGGCGACGAGGTGTTGTTCCACGTCACGAACCTCGAGCAGGACTGGGACGTCCCCCACGGGTTCGCGGCGCTGGGCGCCAGGACCGCCGAGCTGCTGGTCATGCCGGGACAGACCCGCACGCTGCGATGGGTCCCCGAGGATCCGGGTATCTATCCGTTCTACTGCACGGACTTCTGCTCGGCGCTCCACCAGGAGATGTCGGGCTACGTGCGGGTGTCCCCGCGCGGCTCGAGCGCGCAGCTCCGATGGGGCACGGGCGGCACGTGGCACACCAACTGAGGAACGAGCCATGATGACGCGGCCAAGCCGCATCCTCGTCCTGGTGGCCGCGCTGGCCCTGGTCCTCGTCTACGCGCTCCCGGTGTGGCGCATCACGCTGGAGGCCCCGCAGTACCCCGAGGGGCTCGGCATGCTGATCCGCGTCAACACCATCGTGGGCGTGAAGCAGCACGACCTCGACAACATCAACAACCTGAACCACTACATCGGGATGAAGCGGATCGAGCCCGACGCGATTCCCGAGATGAAGGTCATGCCCGTGGTGGTCGGCGCCTTCATCGTCCTGGGCGTCCTCACGGCGGCGCTCGGCAGGAGGAAGCTCCTCTACGGGTTCCTCGGGGTCTACCTGGCGTTCTCGGTGGCGGGCATGGTTGACTTCTGGAAGTGGGAGTACGACTACGGGCACGATCTGGACGAGGAGCATGCGATCATCAAGATCCCCGGGATGAGCTACCAGCCCCCGTTGATCGGCTCCCGACAGATCCTGAACTTCAAGGCGCACTCCTGGCCCGGCTCGGGCGGATGGATCCTGATCGCCACGGGGGCCGCCTTGACCGGCCTCGCCCTCCTCGAGTGGCGGCGGGGCCGGAGAGGGTCGGCCGGAGCGGCCGAGCGCCTGGACGATGCGATCGGCACGACCTCGACCCCGCGCGCGTCGGGCCGGCCGCTGGCCGCGGCCGCGCTGGCCGTGACGTCGCTCACGCTCGCCTCGTGCGGCGGCCCCGAGCCGCGGCCCATCGTCTATGGCACGGACTCGTGCGAGGCGTGCCACATGGGACTGGCCCACGAGGGGCACGGCGCCGAGCTGGTCACGCGTACCGGCCGCGCCTACGTGTTCGACTCGATCGAGTGCCTGGTCGGGTTCCTCGGGACGATGGACGATCCCGAATCCGTCCACTCCGCCTGGGTCACGGACTTCACCCACCCCGGCTCGCTGGTGGATGCCGAGACCGCGTTCTACCTCGTGAGTGGACGCTTGCAGTCCCCGATGGGCCTCGGGCTCACCGCGTTCGCGCGCGAGGACACGCGGGACGGTGCGCTCGCCCGCTTCTCGGGCGAGCCGTTGGACTGGGAGGGCGTCCGGGCCCTGGTGGCCGAGAAGTGGCCGTCCGGCGAGCCGAGCCGCGGCGCCATGCACCCGGCGCACGAGGGCTGACGTGTTCCGGTTCCTCCTCCTGGCCGTCGTCGCCGCCATCGCCGCGCTGCCCCGCCACGCTTCCGCCCAGGGTCCCGCGATGCCCCGCGTGTCCCCGGCGGGTCCGTACACCAGCGTGGTGGCGGCGGTGGCCGCGGCCCGGCCCCACGATACGGTCGTGGTGGAGGCGGGCGTCTACACCGAAGGTCCCGTGGTGATCGACCGGCCGTTGACGCTCCTCGGGCTCGACGGAGCGGTCCTCGACGGCGGAGGACGCCATGGGCTGATCGTCGTGGGGGCGGATTCGGTGTCCGTCGTCGGACTCACGCTGCGCGACACCGGTATCACGTTCTCCGAGGACCGCGCCGCGCTCAAGGTGGACGAGGCCCGCTGGTGCCGGATCGAGGGGAACCGCATCGAGGACGCGTTCTTCGGGATCTACCTGGCCGACGCGGGCGACTGCCTGATCCGGGACAATGTCCTGACGGCGCGCTCCGGGCAGGAGACGAAGGCGGGCAACGGGATCCACCTGTGGCATTCGGTCCGCGCGACCATCCGGGGGAACCGGATCGAGGGACACCGCGACGGCATCTACTTCGAGTTCGTCGAGGACAGCCGGGTCGAGGGGAACGTGAGCCGCGACAACGTGCGGTACGGGCTCCACTTCATGTTCTCCGACGGCTGCGACTACGTCGGGAACACATTCCGGAGGAACGGCGCCGGCGTCGCCGTGATGTACACGAAGAACGTGCTCATGGAGGGCAACGACTTCGAGGACAACCGCGGCGGCGCATCCTTCGGTCTGCTGCTCAAGGACATCACCGACTCGCGCATCCATCGAAACCGCTTCCGGCGGAACAGCGTCGGCATCCACGCGGCAGGAGCGAACCGCGTGGAGGTGGTCGGCAACGACTTCCTGTACAACGGGTGGGCCTTGCAGGTCCTCGCGGACTCCGAGGGGAGCTCGTTCCGCGAGAACAACTTCATCGCCAACTCGTTCGACGTCTCCACCAACAGCCGCCGCGCCTACAGCACGTTCGAGGGCAATTACTGGGACCGCTATCGCGGATACGACCGCGACCGCGACGGCGTCGGGGACGTGCCCTTCAGGCCCGTCCGGCTGTTCTCGCTCATCGTCGAGCAGAACGAGCCGGCCCTCGTCCTCCAGCGGAGCTTCCTCGTGGGGCTCCTCGACCTCGCCGAGGAAGTCCTGCCCGTCCTCACTCCGGACAACCTCGTGGACCCCAGTCCCGCGTTGGCTCCCCGTCCCAGCTCGTGGAGCCCGCGATGACCGGGACGGGTGAGCGCGGCCTCCTGCATCGCGTGGACAGGCTCCCCGGCGAGCGCCCGGTGTGGGTTCGCGCGCAGGACATCGGCAAGCGGTTCGGGCCGCTCCAGGTCCTCCGGGACGTGGACGTGTGCTTCCGGCCGGGACGCGTCACCGCGGTGCTCGGACCGAACGGAGCCGGCAAGACGACGCTCCTCAAGATGATCCTGGGCCTGGTGCGGCCGGACGAGGGGAGGATCATGTTGGGCGGCGCGACCGTGAACGGGGACGCGGAGTACCGCCGGGACATCGGGTACATGCCCCAGCTTCCTCGCTTCCCGGAGAACCTCACGGGGTGGGAGCTGGCCGCCATGCTCGACGACGTGCGGGGGTTCGACGGTCGGCCGGACGAGTCGCTGGTGGACGCGTTCGGTCTGCGTGCCGAGATGGACAAGCCGTTCCGCACGCTCTCGGGAGGAAACCGCCAGAAGCTGAACGCGTCGCTCGCGCTCCGCTACGGCTCGCGCGTGCTCGTGCTGGACGAGCCCACCGCGGGGCTGGATCCGCTGGCCGCGCGGGTGCTCAAGGCCCGGGTCCGCTCCGAGCGCGACCGCGGGTGCACCGTGCTGCTCACGTCGCACGATCTCGGGCAGTTGCAGGCCCTGGCCGACGACGTGGTCTTCCTGCTGGACGGCGTGGTGCGCTTCGAAGGTGAGGTGGGCGACCTCCTGAGTGCCACGCGGGAGGGCGACCTCGAGGCCGCGATCGCCCGGCTCATCCTGGACGGTTTCCGACGCGGCGGTGGCGAGGAGGTCGCTTGATGGGCGTCACGGGCAAGGTGGTCCGCTACGAGGTCCGCAACGTCCTGCGCGGGAAGGTGCTCCTGGGCTACGGGGTGTTCTTCTTCGCCACGACGCTCGGTCTCGTGCGCCTCGGCGGAGGGGTGCAGCGGGCGCTCCCATCCCTCGCGAACGTCGTGCTCCTGGCGGTTCCGCTGGTGTGCCTGCTCGTGGCCACCGTGTTCCTCTACGACGGTCGTGCGTTCACCGAGCTCCTCCTCTCGCACCCGGTGGGGCGGCGCGACCTCTTCCGCGGGCTCTACCTGGGGCTCGCGCTCCCGTTGTCGGCGATGTTCCTGCTCGGCGTGGGGATCCCGCTCGTGGTCCTGGGAGGCGTCGGCGTCGCCTCCGGCCCCGCGGCGCTCCTGCTCGGCTCGGGCGTCCTCCTCACGGCGGTCTTCACCGCGATCGGCTTCGTGGTGGCGTTCTCGGTGGGCGACGCCGCCCGGGGTCTCGCCACCGCGCTCGTGATCTGGCTCGGCCTCACCCTGGTCTACGACGGCGTGGTCCTGATCGCCAGCCACTCGCTTGCCGCCTATCCGCTCGAGCGGCCGATGCTCGTGGCGATGGTCCTCAACCCCGTGGACCTGGCGCGGGTCGGGATCTTGATGGCCGTGGACGCGTCGGCGCTCCTGGGCTACACCGGCGCGGTCTTCGAGGACTTCTTCGGCGGGGTGTGGGGCCTCGTGGCGGCGGCCGGGTCGCTCCTCGCGTGGGTGGCGTTCCCCTACGCGGTGGCGCTCCGCCGGTTCCGGCGGATGGACTTCTAGACGAGCCGGCCCGCGCTCACTCCTGCCTGTCCATGAGGTCGGCGAGCGTGCGCTTCTCGAAGAACCGGTAGACCGGGGCGGTCGCGCGCAGCCACTCGCGGTGCACCGGGCAACTCTTCTGCTCCGAGCAGGCGCCGCGTCCGAGAAGACACTGCCGCTCCCTACCGATCATGTCGAAGTTCTCGACGATCTCGATGAGCCGGATCTCCGAGGGACTCCGCGCGAGCCGGAACCCTCCGTGGCGGCCGCGCTCGGATACCAGGACCCCCGCTCGCGCGAGCTCGTGCAGGATTTTGGCCAGATAGTGCGCGGGGATGGAGAGCGCTTGGGCGACCTCGGTCGCCCGCACGGCGCGCCCGTCGCTTCCCATCTCCGCGATGGTGAGCGTCGCATGGAGCGCGTATCCACTCGTTCGTGTCAGCACCTGCCGTCCGTCCTGTCGGGAGCGTAGGCTCCCGACGAGCTGTGAGCCCGGACCCTGGACACCGGGCGCCGCCGCGGCGTTGGGACCGCGTGGCCCTGTCGGTGGGCGAGGGCTCGCGCCATGTTGAGTGAAGTTCTCTCCAGAGGCGAAGGGAGAAACGAAGCCATGAAGGTCCTCATCGCCGACGACGACAAGATCATCGACACCGCGCTGAGCGCTGCGTTCAGGAAGCGCGGTTGGCAGGTGGTGGTGGCAGTCGACGTCATGCAGACCCTGATGTACGCCAAGCAGAAACCGGCTCCCGACGTGATCCTGCTCGACCTGAAGATGCCGGGCGGAACGGGCGAGATCGCCCTCGAGCGGCTCAAGGCGTCCACGCTCACGTCGGAGATCCCAGTCATCGTGGTGAGCGGGACCGAGGATCCGAACGCGCCCGAGAGCGTCAAGAACCTGGGCGCGGTGGGCTTCGTGAAGAAGCCGGTGGACGTGGAGGCGCTCGCGGACAGCGTGGAGAAGCTGGTGGGAGGCGCATAGGCGCGAGTCGCCTACCGCGACGCGCTCACGTGGCAGGCCTCTTCCACACGTTGTTGGACCGGTCCACGTCGGCGTAGGCCTCGTCCGGATCCAACACGATCTCCACCGCGACCTTGTCTCCGAAGAAACCGGCCGTGAACGTGAGCTCGTTGTTGCGCCAGATGTCCACGGGGTAACGCTTCCGCTCCTGGGTGCCGTCCTCGTAGGTCACCTCGATCTCGAGCGGCATCACGAGGCCGCCGACGTTGTCGACCTCGACGCGGTAGTAGAACTGCCCCAGCTCGTCGCTCCCCACCAGTTCGTTGGCGGCTTGCACGGATACGTCGCCGATCGCCTGGTCGTTGGCATGCGTGGTGTAGAACCAACCACGCCAGAACCAGGCCAGGTTCTCGCCCGCCCCGTCCTCCATGGCGCGGAAGAAGTCGGCGGGCTGCGGGTGCTTGAACTGCCAGCCTCGAGCGTAGGAGTGGAACGCGGCGTCGAAGACCGCCTCGCCGAGGATGTGCTCCCTGAGCATCATGAGGCCCGCCGCCGGCTTCGAGTATCCGTTGTTGCTGAAGTCCTTGTGGATCAGGTCCGACTCGGTCATGATCGGCACCTGATCGGGATCACGCATGTACTGAACGATGTTGCGCGCGGGGCCACGTGCGCTCTCCGAGGGATACGTGCAATCGGCCGTCTGCGTCCACTGCTTCCCGCAGTAGGTCTTGGCGTAATCCTTCTCACCGTAATACTGCAGGAACGTGTTGAAGCCCTCGTCCATCCACGTCCATTTCCGCTCGTCGATGGCCACGGTCATCGGGAACCAGTTGTGTCCCACCTCGTGCACCGTCACGCCGATGAGCGAGCGCTCCGCGCGGTCCGTGTAGGTACCGTCCTCCTGGGGGCGGGTCCCGCAGAAGGCCACCATGGGGTACTCCATCCCGCCCACCGGACCGTTGATGTTGGCGACCTTCGGATAGGGGTACTCGTACACGAGGCGCCCGTAGGTCTTGAGCGCCTGGAGCGTGGCCCGCGTGGATACCTTGTCCCACAACGGCATGGCGAGCCTCGGGTACAACGAGTGCACCTTGATGACGGGGCTGTCGGGATGGTACCGGAACCCCGCGGCGTCCCAGACGAACGTCTTGGACGACGCCCACGCGAAGTCCCGGACGTTCTCGGCTACGTAGTGCCAGGTGAGCGTACCGCTCCGGGTCGGGCGTGACTCGGGCTTCATGACCTCGTCGGCCCGCACGATGAAGACCGGCTCCTCGCTCGTGTATGCCTGAGCGAGCCGCTCGCGCTGCGTGGGCGTGAGCACCTGCTCCGGATTCTGGAGCTCCCCGGTCGCCTCTACGATGTGGTTCCACGGCACCGTGATACGCACGTCGTAGTTCCCGAAGTTCAGATAGAACTCGCCGCGGCCCAGGAACTGCTCCGTCTGCCACCCGTTCACGTCGTCGTAGACGCTCATGCGGGGGAACCACTGCGCGTTCTCGTAGATCCACCCGTCGTCGACGAGCTCCTTGGCGCCGCGGCCCGAGCTCGGCACCAGGTGTCGCCAGTCGATCTCCAGCTCCTGCACGCAGCCCGACCGGAGGGGCTCCTCGAGGTCCACGCGCATCACCGTGTTGTTGATGCGGTAGTGGGCGTCCACCAACGTCCCGTCGGCGCGCGCGAGTTGGACGCGCGTCAGGTCGTAACCCGTCTGCTCGGCGTCGATGCCCAGCGAGCGCCGCGCCTGCGGTCTGATCTCCGTCGGCAGGGCGCCCTGGGCGGCCAGCGATCGGCTGTGCTCCCGCGACGTCTGGTTCTGGTCGAGTTGGATCCAGAGGAAGTGGAGCACGTCGGGCGAGTTGTTGTGGTACGTGATGCGCTCCGAGCCGCGCACGCTGTGGGTCACGGTGTCCAGGGACACCTCGATGCGGTAGTCGGCCTGCTGCTGCCAGTACCCTGGCCCCGGCATGCCGGCCGCGTTCCTGTAGTCGTTCGGGTCGGGCAGCTCGTCGATGACCCGGAAGATCGACTTGTTGGTCTTGGAGCCGTCGTCATGGAGCCACTGCTGGGCGGCGGCCCGCGGGGCCGGAGCGATGAGGACGAGCGCGAGGAGTCCGGTGAGGATCCGGGAGTTGAAGCGCGCCATTTCCGATTCCCTCGGAGGTTGGAGCCTCTCGACATGCCTGAACGCCCTGCGGAGAGGGTCGCGATGACGGGCGTCGACGTGAACAATACGGCCGACCGGCGCGACGCGCAGGGGTGGGAGGGGGTGACGGACGTCCCGGGCACCGCGGGCGGGGGCGCAGGACACTCTCCCGACGCCCCCGCCTCCCGGTTCCTACATTCCGCGCCGGCTCGAGGGAGGTACCATGTCCTTGAGCCGCATGTAGGTGACGATGTTGCCGTAGTGCTCGAACGCGTGTCCCATGTTGAAGGTGAGCACGGAAAGGCGCGTGTGCTGCTGTCCGAAGAACGTGACCGGCTCCGCGGCCTTCGTGGCGCTGATCTGGTGCGCCCGATCACAGTACTCGAAGGAAGCCTCGAGCGCCGAGACCAACTCCGCCTTGGTCGCGAGCTTCTCCGCGTCGGGCATCGAAGGGGCCTCCTCGCCCAGCGCTCCCGCGCAGAACATGTAGCCGGCGTTGGCGACATGCCCCACGAGCTGGCCGAACGAGCGCACCTCGGGCGTGGGCTTGAAGGCGTAGTCGGCCTCGCTCACCTCGTCGGCCGCGGCCCTGATGTAGCCACGCACGGTCTCGTAGAGGCCGCGGACGCCGGCCAGCGACGGGTCCGCGCCGTTGCTCGTCTGGGCCGAGGTGGGAGAGGCCGCCAGCAGGGCCGCCAGCGTGAGGCAGGCTCTCGTTGCCGTCTTCTTCGTCGTCATCGTCTCGCTCCGTCCGATGGGAGGGTTGGTGGGTCGCCGGAAGGCCTCCCCGGCGACCAATCGGGTGCCAGCACCATACGCCGCAAGCCCGTCTGCGTTTCGCTGCCGCCCGAGCCCATCGGCGTTTCGCTGCCGCCGGGCCTTCAGGTCGCTTCGCCCCGAGCGAGCCCCCAGTCGGCGATGCGCGCCGCGAGGCGGAAGACCGAGAGCGGCGCCGACCCTTCGGCCTTGTTGTTCACCACCACGAACACCGTCCGCTCCGCGATCAGCGCGTCGAGCACGGCGACCGTGATCCTGCCGAGGGACTCGGCGTCCTCGTCCACGATCCTGTCGAAGGGGTCGTAGCGTACCGTGGCGACCTCGTACTCGAGGCCGGCGTGGAGCATCCAGCGCACGAGGAGGAGGGGCTGCTCGAAGTGACGGACCACCCGGAGCTGCTCGTCGAGGGAGGTCATGGCCGGGTGCACCGTGAAGCAGTGGGCGGCGCCGGTGCTGTCGAGGACGCTCGCGTACGCGTCCGTGAGGAAGGCCGGGGTGCGGAGCTCCACCGCGTACTGACAGCCGGGGGGCAGCGCGTCCAGGAACCGGTGCAGGCGCTCGACGAAGGCACCCGTGCTCGCGACGAGGTTCGGGGCGGTGGGAGGGAACTGGAAGAGGAGCGGGCCCGCCTTCCTCCCGAGTCCCTCCACCATGGGCCCCACGACCTCGTCGATGGCCCGCGAGGCGTCGAGGAACGCGGGATTCGCGCCGCGGAGCGTCCCCTCGCCGGGATCGGTCACCGAGGTCAGCGTCCGGTCCGCCTTCACCACGAACCGGAAGTCGTCCGGGACCGCGTCGGCCATGGCCCGGAACTCGTCCGCGGGGATGGGGCGGTAGAACGCACGGTCCACGCTCACCGTCCTCAGGAGCGGATGGCGGGCGTACGCTTCGAGCCCGTGGCGGGCCAGCATGGTCTCCGAGGCCGGACGGTCGTAGACGATGCCCGCCCAGCCGGGGAAGGCCCACGACGAGGTCCCCAGGTACAGCGTCGGAGGAAGCCGGGTCGCGGCCTCCGTGAGCTCGTCGGCAATGCGGGCGGGGCCCACGGGGGTGAGACCGGGGTCCTCCGACCCGTCGAAGAGGCCGAGCTGGAGCTCCATGCCGGAAGGGTCAGGTGCGAGGGGTGCCTCGCACAAGAGCGCCGATACCATTGCGCGCTATAGATATTCTATTTATATATTGTTCATATAGATATGCCCAGGACGAGCGGCCCGGCGTCCGACGCGAGGCCGTCGCGTCCGCGATTCCTCCGATCTCCGGGGCCGGGCGCCCCGGGCGAGCCCACCATGAGCCTGACGCCCCTCACCTACCAGATCCTGCTCGCCCTCGCCGACGAGCCGCGCCACGGATACGGGATCATCAAGGAGATCGAGTTCCGGGCGGGTGCCGCCGCCGCCCCCAGCACGGGCGCGCTCTACCTCGCGCTGCAGCGGATGGAGACCGAGGGGCTGCTCGAGGAGGCTCCGCGGCCGCGGGACGAGACCGACGCGCGCCGCCGGTACTACCGGATCACGGCGCGCGGGCGCGCCGACGCGGAGACGGAGTCGCGGCAACTGGCCGCGCTCGTGGCCGCCGCGCGGGCGAAGCGGTTGCTGGCGGAGAGCGGCGCGTGACGCGTCGCCTGCTCGAGCTCCTCCTCCGCGGCGCGCCGGAGCCCTTCCGGCGCCGCTACGGCGCGGAGGTGCTGGCCGTGCACGAGGAGCGGAGGCGGGGGCGAGGGCTCTTGGCCCGCTCGTGGTTCGGTGCGAGCGAGATGCTGGGGCTCGCCCTCACGGTGGTGAGGCTGCGGTTGGGCGGAATCGAGGAACCCGGGCGGACGAGGAAGGGAGGGGCACCGGTGCTCGAGAGCATCCTGCAGGACCTGCGCTTCGCCGGACGCACGCTCCGGCGCAATCCGGGCTTCACCGCGGCCGCCGTGGCCGTGCTCGCGCTCGGGATCGGCGCGAACACGGCGATCTTCTCGGCGGCGAACGCCTTCCTCTTCCGGCCGCTGCCGTTCGCCGAGGCCGACCGGCTCGTGATGATCTACGAGACCAACCCCGAGTTCGGGTGGACCGACACGCAGGCGGCTCCGGCCAACGTGCTCGACTGGCGCGAGCAGGTGGAGGCCTTCGAGGACGTCGCGATCTACAGCGAATTCACGGAACGCGCCCCCTGGGTGCGCGACGGCGAGCCCGAGCTGGCCGGCGTCAACAACGTGAGCGGGAACTTCTTCTCGGTTCTCGGCGTGCGGCCGGTCGTCGGACGCGGCTTCACGTGGGACGAGACCTGGGACGGCAACGACGACGTCGTCGTGCTCAGCCACGCGTTCTGGGTGTCGCGCTTCGGGGCCGACCCGGGCGTGGTGGGGCGCACGCTCACGTTCGGCACCAGCACCGTGGAGGTCGTCGGCGTCGCCCCGGAGGGCTTCGGCTTCCCGGACCCCGAGATCGACATGTGGTCGCCGTGGGGGTGGGACCCGGCCGACCGCGAGGCGGTCTGGTTCCGGCGGGCGCACTGGGTGCGGCCGGTCGGTCGGCTGAAGCCCGGCTTCTCGCCCGAGGAGGCGAACGCGTCCCTCCAGGTGGTCGTGGGCCGGCTGCAGGCGGAGTACCCCGAGACGAACCGCGTCATGGGCGCCGGCCTCCTGCCGCTGCGCGACTTCCTCGTCAAGGAGGTGCGCCGGCCGATCCGCGTGCTGTTGGGCGCCGTGGCGCTGCTCCTGCTGCTCGCGTGCACGAACGTCGCCAACCTGATGCTCGTGCGGGCGAGCGAGCGCACGCGGGAAGTCGGCCTGCGCGTGGCGCTCGGCGCGCCGCGCGCCCGCGTTGCGCGCCAGGTACTCACGGAGGGCTTGCTGCTGGCCGTGGTCGGGGGCGCGCTCGGGCTCGGGCTCGGGTGGCTCGGCGTCCGGATCCTCGCGGCGCGGCAGCCGATCGGGATCGCCGGCGCGACGACGCTCGCGCTCGACGCGCGGGTCGTCCTGTTCACGGTCGCGGTCGCCGTGGCCAGCGGGCTGCTCTTCGGCTTGGCGCCCGCGCTGCGCACGGCCCGCGGCGACGTGAGGGACGCCCTGACGGAGTCGGGCCGGTCGGGCACCTCCAGCTGTGCGACGATGCGCACGGTCGGTGCGCTCGTGGCGGCCGAGGTCGGACTCGCCGTCCTGCTCGTGGTGGGCGCGGGGCTGATGGTCCGCACGTTCATGCTCCTGCGCGACGTCGATCCAGGCTTCCGCGCGGAGGGGGTGGTCGCGGTCCAGTTCGGGATCCCGAGCGCCCGCTACGTGGAGCGCGACGAGGTACTCGCGTTCCAGGACGAGTTCGAGCGACGCCTGGAGGCGCGGCCCGGCGTCGAGCGGGTCGGGATGATCGGACAGCTCCCGCTCGACGGCGCGAGCTGGTCGAGCCAGTTCCAGGCCGAGGGGTGGCCACCCGAGCGCGTCGGCTTCGAGATCCTCCACCGGCGCGCGGACCCCGGCTACTTCGAGGCCCTCGACATCCCGCTCGTGCGTGGCCGGATGTTCGGCCCGGACGACGGGGCCGAGGCGCCCTTGGTCGTGCTGGTCAACGAGACGTTCGCGCGCCAGCACTTTCCCGGAGAGGACCCGATCGGCCAGAGGATCGCGTACGACCGGACGGCGGCCGCCAGCCCCGACGACAACACCTGGTACGAGATCATCGGCATCGTCGGCGACCAGATGCAGGTGAGCCCGGCCGAGCCCGCGCGCGCGGAGGTGTTCGAGAGCCGCGATCAGGACTGGAGCCGCGGCGACTGGTTCGTGATCCGCACGGAGGCCGACCTGGACCAGGCCCTGGCCGTCGTGAAGGACGTCCTCCGCGAGATGGACCCGCTGATCCCGCTGGGCTCTGCACGGCCGCTCCGCCAGGTGTGGCGCGCGTCGATGGCCCAGCAGGAGTTCATCCTGACGCTGCTCTCGGCGTTCGGGGCGATGGCGCTCCTGCTCGCGGCGGTCGGCGTGTACGGCGTCACGGCGCAGGCGGCGCGCAAGCGCACGCAGGAGATCGGGATCCGCATGGCGCTCGGCGCCTCGTCTCCCGACGTGGTGGGCCTCATGCTCCGTCAGGGCCTCGGCGTGGTCGCGCTCGGGCTGGTCGGTGGACTGGCCGTCGCGATCGTCGCCTCGCGGGCCATGTCGACCTTCCTGTACGGCGTGGAGCCGACGGATCCGGCCACGTTCGTCTCGGTGGTCGCGCTGCTCGGCAGCGTCGCCGCGGTCGCCTGCTGGATCCCGGCGCGGCGCGCCACGGTGGTGGATCCGGTGACCTCGCTCAGGGCGGAGTGAGTCGGCTCGCGCTCTTCACCTCCCACCGCCCCAGGCCTAGCTTCCGCCTCCATGGAGGTCCAGGTCTTCGGGGTCAAGAACGACGCGGACACGCGCAAGGCGCTCCGGTTCTTCAAGGAGCGTCGGATCAAGGTCCACTTCGTGGACTTCAAGGTGCGCGGTCCCTCGAGGGGCGAGCTCCGACGCTTCGCGCGCGAGTTCGGCGCCGACGCGCTGATCGACCGCGCCTCGAGGCGCTTCCAGGCGCTCGGGCTGCAGGCGGCCTACTACGGAGGCGAGCGCTGGCTCGAGATCGCCGAAGAGGAGCCCCTCATCCTCCGTATGCCGCTCGTCCGCCACCTGGACCGGTTGACCGTGGGCGCGGCGGAGGAGGCGTGGAGGGGGTGGGTCGCCAAGTAGCTCACCCCCTCATCACAGGCCCCCTCCGTCCTGGAGCTGGGCGATGAGCGCCGCGCAGCTTCCCGGCGAGCTCCGGCTTCCGAGCGTGAGGCTCAGGAACCGCGGCAGGAATCCACTCAACTCGCGTGCTTCTCCTCCGCCGAATGCGTTCCCCTCGGCCAGCGCGAACAGATCGACCTCGCCCCGGACCCGCACGAGATCGTCCCGCACCCTCATGCGCCACTCGTCGTAGGTCTCGTCGGGGCCGAACACCATCTTGTGGACGTTGATGCACGGGGCCAGCGTGTTGAACGTCGCGAAATACTCCCACCGGAGCCCGCGCAGCGCATCCTCCTGCTCGACCAGGCCGGGGATCGCCTGCAGGAGGGAATGGATGTCCTCGGCCGTCAGACCGGCGCGCGCCCTGCGCGCGGCGTCCGCCGCACCTTCGCGCGCCCAGCGCAGGGCCTCCACGTCGGCCGTCCGGCCCATGCGCTCGTAGTAGGCCTCGAGCGCGTCGGCCCCCATGTTCGCGAGCACGACGCCCATGAGGTTGTCGATGAGCGTCGGGCCCTGGTCCATGAGGAGGAAGCCGGTCGAGATCAGCTCCGAGAGCGTCTCCTCCGCGGCTCTGGGGTTCCGGTCGGCGACCTCGATGGCCGCCTTGGCCACCCTGGCCAGCCCGGCGGTGCGGAACGCCGCGAATCGCGGCCACGGGAGCGACAGGAAGCTCAACGTATCCGGGAACGGAAGGGTCCAGCGCCCGCTGACGACGTCCACGAGATGTGCCCGCGCGAGCTGGCGGAACTCCTCGTGCGCCGGATGCGACGCCGCTTGGCGCAGCGCCGCCTGCTCGTCGGGCGAGAAGTCCGCCAACGGACGGCTCATGAGCTCCGCCGCCACCGACTCGGAGAACGGATCCGGGAACGTCTCCGGGTCCGGGAACCACGCCTGCTCGTAAACGGTTGTGGGCTGCTGTTCCCAGGGCTGCTCCGGGGCGCCGCCGCCCACGAAAGCGAGGTTCTGGAGGGCCGCCCCCGCCGCGCTCGGCGTGATGGACTCGTCCGTCGGGAGACGGTAGCGCCGGAGCGTTTCCGCCGCGCCCGCCATCTCCTGGACCGACAGGAACGTCGGTACGGCGATCTCGGCGAGGATCGGTCCGATCGTCGCCGTGACTGCGATCGTCACGGTCGGCACGAGCGTCAGCACGAAGAGCACCACCACGACGACCGCGCCGGTGCGGAACTTCCCCGCTTCTCCCTTCGGACCGGCGCCCAGGACCACGGCGTCCCCCGCCTCGTCGAGCCGGGCGGCCCACTGCGCTCCCTCCGCCGAGGTCTTCTCCGTGCCCTCCTGGGCCATCCACGCGTTGCGTGCCGCATGCACCTGGTTGCTCTGAACGACCAGGAAGACGAGCGCCACGACCAGCAGGACGGCCAACGGCCCGAGCGTCAGGAGCAGGATTCCCGAGGGCGTCACGAACCCGCGCGCCGCGAGCAGGACGGCGATACCGAATCCGACCGCCAGCCACAGGCCCGACGCGAGCACGAAAGCCGCGCCCCGAAGCCGGGCCATGACGACGGCTCGACGCCGGTCGTCGTCGAGGAACGCGAAATGACGCTTGCCCTGGATGAGGAACCCGGTATCGCGTCCCAGGTCGGTCATCACTTCGACGATCGTCATGGTTCCGAAGCCCGCGTCCGCGGCCTTCGCCCCTTGCCGCATGAGCCTCCAGAACGACCAGAACGCCATGAGGAGCAGGAGCACCCCGATGGAAGCGATGCCGATCCCGATCTGCCAGTTCCCGTCGAACAGCCCGAGGCTCCAGAACGGCTGCACGACGGACAGCTCCCAGAGCAGGGGGACGACCAGAACGACGCTGCCGATCCAGCCGAGACCGATCACGCGCCAGAGCCGGCCCTGCATGGGCTCCAGCCCGGGGGGCGGCCAGGAGAGTGGGGGTGGGGCGGGACGGGGAGGGGTCGGAGCGTCGGCGTTGCTCATCGCGCTTTCTCGCAGGGGGTGCGGGAGACCGGTGATTCCGGTGCCAAGATGCGCTGGCGTTCGGGGCGGCGAAAGCACCACGAAGCGGTCCGGCCCCCTGTATTCCGGGCGCCGCTCCCTATATTTCCGGCGCGGACACCCCCTGGGTGGCCGGCTCACCTTCGCCGCGCCCTACTGGTGCCAGGAGTTCTCTTTGACGCCTACCCGCGGCGGCCGACGCCTCGCGACCGTCACGATCCCGGCCCCCGACCTCGGTCCGGGGTCCTTCCTCCGACAGGCGGCGGGCGAGGCCCGGGGCTTCTGGGCGCGCGCCGACCGGTGGGTGGCGCATCGGGGCGTCGCCGCGGAGGTCGCGGGGCCAGGGTCGGAGGACCGCTTCGGAGAGGTGGCCGCGTACGTGGAGCGACTGGTCGCCGACCCGATCCTGGCGCCGGGGAGCTCGCGCGCTCCGCGCGTCCGCTTCTACGGCGGGTTCTCGTTCCGTGCCGACCACGTCCCGACGGACTGGTGGGCCGCGTTCCCGGCTCTGCGCTTCCAGGTCCCCGCGTTCGAGCTCGAAGGGGACGGTTCCGGTGACGCCTGGCTCCGGGCGCGGGCCCTCGCGTCGTCCGAGGACCTGGACGACGTGTTCGCGCGGCTCCGGCACGCCGCGGAGGCGCTGCGCGCCGAGCTCGCCTCGCTCTCGGAGCGCGACGAGCCGCCTCCCGTGAGAGTTCCCGGATCCCGGACCGCCACCGCCCGGGCGGACTGGGAGGAGGCGGTGGTCGTCTCCCTGGACGCGATCCGGAGCGGGCGCCTGTCCAAGGCCGTGCTGGCCCGCACGCTGGAGGTGGACGGCCCGGCGGACCCGGCGACCGTCGTCATGCGACTCTGGGAGGCGAACCGCGGGAGTTGGGTGTTCCTCTTCGAGCCCGAGCCGTCGTGCGCGCTGGTGGGGGCGACGCCGGAGACCGTGGCCACCCTGCGGGACGGCGTCTTCCGCGCCACCGCGGTGGCCGGGTCCATCGGCCGCGGCGACACCGCGCGGGAGCAGGCGGAGCTGGCTGCGCGGCTCCTGGCCAGCGACAAGGATCGCCACGAGCAGAACGTCGCCGTCGAAGACATGGTGGCCCGCCTCGGCACCGTCACCCACCGCATCCGTACCGACCCGCAGCCGCACGTGCTCACGCAGGCTCGCATCCAGCACCTCGAGACCGAGATCCGCGCCAGCGTCCCCGCCGGCACGGGCGTGCTGGACCTGGTCCGTCTGCTGCACCCCACGGCCGCGGTGTGCGGCTTTCCCCGCGACGCGGCGATGGACTTCCTCGCGGAAGTGGAGCCCTTCGACCGCGGTTGGTACGCCGGCCCCGTCGGTTGGGTGGACGGGGAGGGGAACGGGATGTTCGCGCCCGCCCTCCGATCGGCCGTGCTCCACCGTGGCCGCTGGCGCCTCTTCGCCGGCGCCGGGATCGTCGAGGGGTCGGTGCCGTCGCTGGAGTGGGAAGAGACCAGCATCAAGTTCAGGCCGGTCCTCGATGCGCTCGCCGCGGCGGGCGTCGAGATCCCGGAGCCGGCGGAGCACGCGGCGACATGAGCGACGCCGAGGCCACGACCCTCTGGGCCCGGGCATTCGTCGACGAGCTCGCGCGCTCGGGCGTGAAGCAGGTGGTCGTTGCGCCCGGCTCCCGATCCACGCCTCTCATCATGGCCTTCGCCGCCGACGGCCGGTTCACCGTGCGCGTGCACATGGACGAGCGCTCCGGCGCGTTCTTCGCTCTGGGCGTCGGAAAGGCCACCGGCGTGCCGGCCGCGCTCGTGACGACGTCCGGGACGGCGACGGCCAACGCCTACCCGGCCGTGGTCGAGGCCTGCCAGGGGGAGACGCCTCTGCTCGTCCTGACGGCCGACCGGCCCCACCGGCTCCGGGACGCCGACGCCAACCAGGCCATCGATCAGACCCGCCTGTACGGGCCGTACGCGCGGGCGTTCTTTGAGAGCGCGCCGCCCGCGCGGGCGGGACGCGCTCTTCGCCACCTTCGCGCGCTCGCGGGACGCGCGGTCCTCGCGGCGCGCGAGGCTCCCGCCGGGCCGGTGCACGTGAACTTCCCGTTCGACAAACCCTTGGAGCCCGCAGGGATGTCCGGCAACGGCGTGGCGTTCGCCGCGCAGCACCCGCTCGCCGCGGGCGGCCGGGTGGAGGGCGCGGCGTACGTGGACACGCGCCCGGGCCGGCGGAACGTGGCTGCGGACGAGCTGGCCCGCTTGAGCGATCTCGTGGGCCAGGCGCGCTTCGGCGTGATCGTCGCCGGGCCCAACGCCGAGCCGTGGCGTGTGGGCGAGGCCGCCGTCCGCCTCGCGTCCGCCACCGGGTTTCCCCTCCTCGCCGACCCGCTCTCGGGCGCCCGGTTTCGTCCGGCACCGGAGGCGCAGGTGGTGGACGGCTATGACCTGTTCCTCCGGGACGTGTACGTCCGCGAGCGGCTCGTCCCGGACCTGATCCTGCGGGTGGGCGCGAGCCCGACGTCCAGCGCGCTCCAGGGGTGGATGGAGCACCACAGCGGCGTCCGGCACGTGGTCGTGGACGGGAGTGGCCGCTGGAAGGATCACGCGGCCATCGCGACGGACTACGTGCGCGCCGACGCCGCGGATACTCTGCGCATCCTGGCGGGCAACGCCGTCCGCAGCGCCGATCCGGCCTGGTCGTGGGCCTGGGGCGCGGCGTCGGCGGTGGCGCGCGCCACCGTGGAGGCGCAGGAGGGTGGGGTTTCCTACGAGGGGCAGATCCTGGCCGCCGTCGCGCGCGTCATGCCCCCGGGTTCCACGCTGTTCGTGTCGAGCTCCATGCCCGTCCGGGACCTCGACGCGTTCGCGGCGCCGCGCTCCGATCCGCTCGTCGTCCTGGGGAACCGCGGTGCCAGCGGCGTGGACGGCGTCGTCTCGTCGGCGTTCGGAGTCGCCTCGGCCAGTCCGGGCGCCACCGTGTGTGTGCTCGGGGACGTCGCGCTGTTCCACGATCAGAACGGCCTGCTCTGGAGTCGGGAACCCGACGCGCCGGTGGTGTTCGTGCTGGTGGACAACGACGGCGGCGGGATCTTCCACCAGCTCCCGATCCGCGATCACGAGCCGTGGTTCACGACCCTGTTCGCCGCGCCCCACGGTCTGGACTTCCAGCATCCGGCGCGCATGTACGGCATCCCGTTCGAGGACGTGACGCCCGAGGGCGTGGGCGGCGCGCTCGGCCGCGCCCTCGCGGCCGCAGGCACGAGGATCCTGCGCGTGCGCACGGACCGCGCCGCGGTCCACCAGCGGCGCCGCGAGATCGCGGACGCCGTGGCCGGGAGCGTCCGCGCGGCGCTGGGGTAGGCACACCACATCGTCCACACCCCCTACGCATCCCTGACCGCTCGATCCGATGACCAAGCCCCACTGGAAGGAAGTGAAGCGGTACGAGGACATCACGTACCACAAGTGCAAGGGCGTCGCCCGTATCGCCTTCAACCGTCCCGAGGTGCGCAACGCGTTCCGGCCGGATACGCTCCTGGAGATGATCGAGGCGTTCCGCGACGCGGGAGAGGACCCGGACATCGGCGTGGTGCTCCTCACCGGGAACGGGCCCGCGAAAGACGGGAAGTACTCGTTCTGCTCCGGAGGCGACCAGCGCGTCCGGGGCGAGGCCGGCTACGTGGGCAAGAGCGGCGTGCCGCGGCTCAACGTGCTCGAGCTGCAGCGCTACATCCGGTCCATGCCCAAGCCCGTGATCGCGCTCGTCGCGGGCTACGCGATCGGCGGCGGGCACGTGCTGCACGTGGTGTGCGACCTCACGATCGCCGCCGACAACGCCGTCTTCGGGCAGACCGGTCCGATCGTCGGCTCGTTCGACGGAGGGTTCGGCTCCTCGTACCTGGCGCGCATCGTCGGCCAGAAGAAGGCGCGCGAGATCTGGTACCTCTGCCGTCAGTACTCCGCCCGGGAAGCGCTGGACATGGGGCTCGTGAACAAGATCGTGCCCGTGGATCGCCTGGAGGCCGAGGGATGGGAGTGGGCGCAGGAGATCCTGGACAAGTCGCCGCTCGCGATCCGCCTGCTGAAGAGCGCGATGAACGCCGACGTGGATGGGCAGGCGGGGCTCCAGGAGCTGGCCGGGAACGCCACCCTCTTGTTCTACATGACGGAACAGGGGCAGGAAGGGAACCGCGCGTACCTGGAGAAGCGGAAGCCGAACTTCAGGAAGTACCCGTGGCTTCCATGGTGAGGATGGCGGGCCAGGCCGCTCCCGGTACGGACTGATGGCGCTCGAAGCGTTCGCCCCGCCGCCCGGGCTGACCCGGAAGCAGGCCTGGATCCTCGCGATCCGCCCCAAGACCCTGACCGCCGCCGCGGCGCCGGTGGTGGTGGGCACGGGCGTCGCCGCGTTCCACGGCCTGGCCTCGCTGCTCCCCGCGACGGCGGCGTTGCTCGGGTCCCTCCTGATCCAGGTGTCCACGAACCTCGCCAACGACTACTACGACTTCATGCGCGGAGGGGACACGCGCGAGCGCGTGGGCCCCGTGCGTATGACGCAGGCCGGCATCCTCAGCCCGCGGACCGTGCGACGGGGCATGCAGACCACGCTCTCGGCGGCGTTCCTGGTGGGCGTGTACCTCGTGTGGGTCGGGGGCTGGCCCATCGTGGTGATCGGGCTGGCTTCCATGGCGTGTGCCGTCCTCTACACCGGCGGCCCGTTCCCGTTGGCTTACCACGGGCTCGGGGACCTGTTCGTGTTCATCTTCTTCGGTCTCGCGGCCGTGAACGGCACGGTCTACGTGCAGGCGCTCTTCTGGCCGATGGACGGACTCCTGGCCAGTGTGGCGATGGGTGCGCTGATCACGGCGATCCTCGTCGTGAACAACCTCCGCGACATCCCGACCGACGCTCGGGCCGGCAAGCGCACGCTCGCGGTGCGTCTGGGTGTACGGGGCACACGCATCGAGTACGCCCTCCTGTTCGCGATGGCGTTCCTGGTTCCCGTAGTCGGCGTCGCGACGCTCGACTGGCCGCTCTGGACGCTCGCGTGCCTGCTCGTGATTCCCCTCGCCGTGAACCCGCTCCGGCGTGTCTTCCGGTTCAGGAAGCCGCGAGAGCTGCTGCCCGCGCTGGGGGAGACATCGCGCGTCGTCGCCGTCTACGGCGCGCTGCTCGGATTGGGGCTCGCCCTGGGGTGAGCAGGGAGGCGGTCGCCGACTTCCTCGCCGAGGCGATACGGGACGGTGCCCGCGGTGTCGCGCTCGTCGCGCCCGGCAGGGCGTGGAGCTTCGTGGAGCTCGATGCCGACGTGGACCGCCGCGCCGAAGCGCTCCGCACCGAGGGGGCGGCGCCCGGCCGCGCTTGGCCGCTCACGGTGGAGGCCGATCCCGCGGGCATCGTGACCCTGCTGGCGCTCTGGCGCGTGGGCGCCACGCCCGTACCCCTCAACCCCCGGCTCACGGATGCGGAGCGGGGACCGGTGGTCGAGGCCCTGTCGGCGGTCCGCGGGGGAGCGCAAGCGCTCCTCTGGACGTCCGGGACGTCCGGGCGTCCGCGCGGCGTGGTGCTCACGGCGGACAACCTGCGCTGGAGCGTCCGCGCGGCCGCCGGACGCTTGGGTCTGGGACCCGAGGACGTGTGGCTCGCTTCGCTGTCGCTCGCGCACGTGGGCGGGCTCGCCCTGGTCGCGCGCTCGATCCTCCTGGGAGGGACGCTGGCCGCCTGGGGCCGATTCGGCGCCGCGTCCGCGTCGGCCGCGCTGCTGGGCGCGGGCATGCCCGGCGGGGCGATCCGCCCGGTGACGCACATGTCGGTCGTGCCCACGCAGATGCTCCGGCTCCTGGACGAGCGTGGAGACCAACCTCCTCCGCGCACCTTCCGCTGCGCCCTGATCGGCGGGGCGCAGGCGCCGCTCGCTCTCGTGCGGCGCGCGCTGGACGCCGGCTGGCCGCTGGCGCTCACCTACGGCATGACCGAGATGACGTCCCAGGTCGCGACCGCGACGCCGGAAGAGGTGCGCGAGAAGCCGGACGCCGTCGGCAAGCCCTTGGACGGCGTACGGATCCGGATCGTCGAGGACGGCGAGGTCCTGGTGCGAGGCCCCACGCTCGCGGCGGGCTACGTCGGGACAGATCAGCCCCTGGCGGACCGGGAGGGCTGGTACCACACCGGCGACCTCGGCGAGCTGGACGCCGACGGCGACCTGCGGATCACCGGCCGGAGAGAGGAGCGCATCGTGTCGGGGGGCGTGAACGTGGACGCCCTCGAGGTGGAAGCCGCGCTCCGAGCGCATCCCGCCGTGCGGGACGTCTGCGTCGTGGGGCTGCCCGACGCCGAATGGGGCGAGATCGTCGCGGTCGCCGTCGTCGGCATCGAGGGCGAGTTCGACCTGGACGAGCTGGACGCCTGGGTCCGGGAGCGGCTCTCGCCCGCCAAGCGACCCCGGCGATGGCATCGCTTGCACCGGCTCCCGCTGAACGTGAACGGGAAGGTGGACCGCGAGCGGGTGAGGGCCGCGATCGCGGGCGGAGCCTAGGTCGCGGCTGCGCTCCCCGTCAGCGCGGGATGCCGACGGACACGCCGATCCGGAACAGGACCAGATTCGCCTCGGACCGGTTCGGCAGCAGGGTGATGCTCCCGTCCGGGTGGTCTACGATATCCCCCTCGGTCAGGAAGTGCGCGATCCCGTTCTGGTGGCGCTCCACGCCGAGGTCCAGGTACACCGGCTTGCGACTCCCGCCGAGCTTCACGCGCATGCCCGCGCCGGCGCGCCAGGCGAGCACGATGTCGTCGTAGTTGGTCGTGGACGCGAAGTCCTCCCAGTCCAGCTCCCCCCGAAGGGAGGACGTGGTCGCGAAGTACGAGAAGCCGAGCGACGCGTTCACGTACGGCTCGACGGGCCCTTCCGCGAACACGACTTCCGGGCCGAGCCCACCGAACAGGATGCTGTTCGTCGTGTTCAGCTCCAGGCCGATCCGGCAGCCGACCGGGGCGTCCCAGCACAGGTGCTGCCGCTCGTATCCGTAGATGATGAACCCGAAGTCGCCGCGGAGCCGCACGAGCCCGGAGGGGTCCAGCGCGACCGAGCCGGTGAACTGGCCTCCCCCGCCGATGTCGAAATAGGCACCCAACTCGCCTACCGGATCGGCGCCGATCAGGCCGAAGCCGACGGTGCCCGCCGGCCTGCGCTGGCCTTCGGCCGCGAGCGCCGTTCCCATCAGAATCGCCAGCGCCACCAAGGTGGCGCGACCCGCGTCACCGCGTCCCATGTCACCCTCCCCGATGTGTAGGTTCCCGCCTCCGGAAAAGCAGGAGGCGTGCCGCGGGTGGACCGCATGCGTCAATGCGTTGTCCCGCAAGGGGTTCCGTTGCTTCCGCGGCCTTTCCCGTTCCCGCGGAAGCGGCCCCGAGCGTCCTACGGCGTGGACACGCGGGTGCGTCGGAGGCTTCGTCCCTTGCTGGGCCGCGCGCCCCCGGCCATGTTCGCCGGCCATGGACGAGTACCCGAAGTACCGGAGCCACCTGATCCCCCGCACGCGGGACGGATGGGTCGCCGTCGTGGCGTTCCTCCTCCTCCTGGGCGTGGCCATGCCGCCGGTCACGCATGCGCTGTTGAACCGCGTCGAGCCGGTGATTCTCGGCATGCCGTTCCTGTATGCCGTCCTGATGGCCGTCTACTTCGCGCTCATCGGCGTGCTCGTCTGGACCTACCGGAGGGGCGTGTGATGCGGCGGCGCGCCGAAGACGGGATCACCCCGGGGCGCGAGCCGTCGGCCGGGGGTCGCTGATGGAGACATGGGTCGTCGCGACCGGGCTGATCTTCCTCTACCTGGTCGTGTGCCTGGGGCTCGGCGTCGTCGCCAACAAGGTGATGACCGTGGACCTGGAGGATTTCCTTCTCTACGGGCGCAAGGCCGGGCTGTTCGTGCTGTACCTTACGGTGGTGGCGACGTACCACTCCGCGTTCGCCTTCCTGGGCTCCGGCGGGTTCTTCTACACGCACGGCATCGGATTCTGGGCGGCCGGGACGTGGACCCTGCTGGTCGGCGCGATCACGTACGTGCTGGGCACCCGCATCTGGGCGCTCGGCAAGAGGTTCGGCTACATCACCCCGGCCGACCTGATGGCCGACTTCTACGAGTCGGAGGCCGTGCGCATCGTGGTGGCGGTTGTGTCCGTGCTCTTCACGATCCTCTACATCCAGGTCCAGGCGCAGGGCATGGGCTACATCATCAACGTGGCCTCCGGAGGGCGGATCTCCTACGAGCTGGGGACGTTCGTCCTGCTCGTCGTGGCCGCCGTCTACCTCATGGCGGGCGGCCTGCGGGCGGTGTACTGGACCGACGTTCTCCAGGGGATCTGGATGTACCTCGCCGTCTGGATCGGCGCGCTCGTGCTGTCGTACGAGCTCTTCGGCGGGCCGCTGGAGCTCTGGCGCGAGGTCGAGGCGCGCCACCCCGATCTCCTGACGCTCCCGGGTCCCAGGGGCTTCTTCACGCCGGGGATGTGGGTCGGCATGACCGTGACGCTCTCGTTCGGGATCGTGATGCAGCCGCACATGCTCATCCGGTATTTCTCGGCCGCGGACGCCAGGACGATGAAGCTCCTGGGGGCGACCACCCCCCTGTACCTCATGACGCTCTACATTCCGGCGGCGCTCGTGGGTCTCGGGGGCGCCGTCGCGCTCCCGGGGCTGGAGGTTCCGGACCGGATCTTTCCCGAGTTGCTCTTCCGCCACGCCCCCCCCTGGCTCACCGGGCTCATCCTCGCCGGGGCGACGGCCGCGGCCATGTCCACGCTCGATTCGATCCTGCACGCGAACATGACCGTCCTCACGCGCGACGTGTACCAGCGCTATGTCGCGCGGGGCAGGACGCAGGCGCACTATGTGTGGGTCGGTCGGGCCGTCGTGCTCGGCCTGCTCGTCGTGGGCTTCTTCCTGTCGGTGCGGAGCTTCGAGTTCCTGGTCACGCTCGTCACGCTCTCGGGGGCGGGCGCGCTCCAGCTCCTGCCGGGCATGGTGGGCGTCTGCTTCCCCGGTCGGCGGATCCTCACCCGGCTCGGCGTGGTCGCCGGGATCGTGGTCGGACTGATCACGCTGTACGTCACCCTCGTCGTGGCCCCGCATCCTCTGGGCATGCACGGCGGGATCTGGGGGCTGCTGCTGAACTGGCTGACCGCGCTCGTGGTGTCGGCGTTCACGCCACGCCCGAGCGCGGCCACCGTGCGGCGCGTCCACGGCGAAATGGAGCGCTTCGTCTACGGGACGGAGGAGGTCTCATGATGCGGTCGAACCGAATGTGGTTTATCGCGGCGGCGGTCCTGTCGCTCGTCTCGAGCGCGGGCGCCGCGGAGGTCGTGGCGGCGCAGGAGATGGCGCCGAGCACCCCGGTGGTGGGGCCGGCGCGAGGCTCGCTCGTGATCGTCGGCGGCGCCATGCAGTCCCCGGAGATCTACAAGCGGTTCATCGACCTCGCCGGCGGTCCGGACGCTCCCATCGTCATGATCCCGACGGCGGGCGGCGGGGAGGAGTACGACGCGTTCTATCAGGGGCTCACCGCCTGGCGGGACGCGGGCGCGCGCAACCTGACCGTGCTCCACACCACGGACCCGGGAGTCGCCGACACGGACGCATTCGTCGAGCCGCTCCGGACCGCTCATGGCGTGTTCTTCTTCGGTGGGCGCCAGTGGCGGCTCGTGGACGCGTACGGCGGGACGAAGACCGAGGAGGCGATCCGCGCGGTGCTGGATCGGGGCGGCGTGATCGGAGGGTCGTCCGCGGGCGCGTCCATCCAGGGCTCGTTCCTCGTGCGCGGGGACACCCGCACGAACACGATCATGATGGGCGACCACCAGCGGGGGTTCGCCTACCTCAGGAACGTCGGCATCGACCAGCACGTTCTGCGCCGCAACCGGCATTTCGACCTGATCGAGGTGGTTGAGGCCCACCCGGAGCTCCTCGGGATCGGCATCGACGAGAACACCGCGCTGGTCGTCCAGGGAGACCGGGCCGAGGTCATCGGGGAGTCCTATGTGCTCGTCTACGACAACGCGAGCACGGTGGGCGACGGCGGGAAGTTCTACTTCCTGGCTCCCGGCGACCGGTTCGACCTGGCCACGCGCGAGGCCACGCGCCCCACGCGCGGGCAGCGGCCCGTGGAGGGGCCCGTGAAGAAGCCCTGGGGCGGCGGATGACGCGGTGAGCCGCGCCGCGACGCGCGTCGCGCTCGTCGCCCTCGCCGCCACCCTGGCCGGACTCTTCGCCATGGCCCACTTCGCCGACCGGCTCATCTTCATCCCTCCTCCCTCGTCGTACGGCCCGGACCTTCCCGGCCTCGTCCACCTGCCCACCGCGAGGGGGGACGCGGTGGCGGGTCTCTTCGCCGAAGCGCCCGGGGCCACCTCGGCGGTGCTCTTCACGCACGGGAACGCCGAAGACATCGGGCAGCTGTCGGACTTCGTGGAGGCGTACCGCGCGCTGGGCCTCTTCGCGCTCGCCGTGGACTATCCCGGTTATGGGCTCAGCACGGGCGAGCCGTCCGAGCCCGGCGCCTACGCCGCGGCCGACGCGGCCCTCGTTTGGCTCGAAGGGCGGGGGTTCCCACCGGAGAACGTCGTCCTGCACGGCCGCTCCCTGGGGGGCGCGGTGTCCGTGGACGTGGCGAGCCGCGCCACCGTGGCCGCACTCGTCCTGGAGAGCACGTTCACGTCGGCGTTCCGGGTGATGCTGCCGTGGTCGGGCATCCCGGGCGACCGGTTCACCAGCCTCTCGAAGCTGCCGCGGGTCCGCTGTCCCGTGCTCGTCATCCATGGGACGCGCGACGAGGTCGTGCCGTTCGCGCACGGGCGGGAGATCTTCGAGGCGCTGCCTCCCGAGCGACGGACCGCGTGGTGGGTGGAGGGCGCCGGGCACAACGACCTGCTCTGGGTCGCCGGCGAGCGCTACTGGCGGGAGCTGGCGGCGTTCTTGGAGAAGACCGTTGGTCATGGCGACCGTCCTGCCGCCTCGCCGGGCCCGGAACCTGCGCCTCCGTCGCGGGACTGATGTCGGTCCGATCCCTCTGGGTGGATCAGGCCTTTCCGAGCGTCACACCGCGACGACCGTGCGCGCATGCCCCGAGGTCAACGCGTAGATTGCGGCCGGCCGTCCGTGTGGGCGGCGCCGCCACCGACGCCGGGAGGGGATCCATGGCACGCATCGTCCGTATCTTCTTGACCGCCGCTCTCGCGACGCAGTCGCTGGCCGGTCAGGCCCGACTCACCGCCCAGACGCCACCGACCGCTCGACCAATTGTGGCCGGGCGCTCGACGCCCGGCGCCCACTTGGGCGATCTCTCGTGGCCCGAGGCGGAAACGCGCCTGCGCGATGCACCGCTGGTCGTCGTGCCGTTCGGCGCCGGCGCGAAGGAGCATGGACCGCACCTGCCGATGTCCACGGACCGGCTGATGCTCGAGCACCTCATGCAGGCGGCGGTGGACTCGCTGGCCGTGATCGTCGCGCCCCCGATTCTGCACGGCTGGTTCCCGGCCTTCCGGGAGTTCCCGGGCACCGAGATCGAGGACGCGGACCTCTTCCGTGGCTACGTGGAGGAGGTGGCGCGCTCGCTGGTGAGGCATGGCGCGCGACGGATCGTCTTCCTCAACACGGGCATCATGTTCTCGACAGGGCTTCCCATCGCGGTCGCGGCGCGCGAGATCCACCAGCGCGAGGGTGTGCCGACCCTCGTCGTCTCGTGGGGAGACCTCGAGACCCCGGAGATCGCCGCGCTCGCCGAGCAGAAGACGGGCGGGCACGCCGACGAGATGGAGACGTCGGTCGTTCTGGCGCTTCGTCCTGACCTCGTGCGCATGGACCTGGCACCCGTTGACTACGGTCCGGCGGGAGGCGAGCCGGGTGCGGGCTACCGTCCCGGCGGGTTCTCGCGCACGCCCGGCCATCCCGAGTACTCGGCCACCGGCATGATGGGCGACGCCAGGCTGGCGACGGCGGAGAAGGGCAGGACGATCGTGGACGGCATGACCCGTGAGTGGATCGGGGCGCTCCGGGCGTTCGCGACGGAACCGGGGGCGGAGCGGCGGTAGGGCGACATGCGCTCCGTGGGATGGTGAGTCTCGGCCGGCGCCCGGACCCGCGCGAGCTGGCGAGCGGCGTGCATGGTGTTGGCTGACAACGCGAGGAATCGCGATGGGCTTCTTCCTGAAGAAGGTGATCTCGGAGCTCCTGATGCCCCTGCCGGTATGCCTGTTCCTGGGCGTCGTCGGCTGGATCCTCTGGAAGCGAGGTCGATCGCCGCGCGTGGGGCAGGGGATGGCAGGCGCGTCGCTGGCGCTCCTCTATGCCCTTTCGGTCGCGCCGGTGTCGGAGCCGCTCGTGCGCCGTCTGGAGTCCGCCGCGCCGGCGTTTCCGGGGGACTCGGTGGAGTTCGTGGTGGTGCTGGCCAGCGGCCACGTCTCCGACCCGGACCTTCCCAGGAGCGCGTGGCTGTCGGGCGTGGCGCTCCCTCGACTGATCGAGGGCATGACGATCGCGACCGCACAGCCCTGGAGCCGTCTGGTGCTGTCCGGCTGGGGCGGGACCGACCCGAAGCCCGGCGCCGAGGCTTACCGCGACGTGGCGGGAGCGCTCGGGTTTCCGGACGAGCGCATGCTCCTCGATCCGCGCCCCCGGGATACGGGTGAGGAAGCGGAGTTCCTGGCCCCGGTTCTCCGTGGGCGCCGGTTCGCGCTGGTCACGTCGGCCACGCATATGTCACGCGCGCTCGCGCTCTTCCGCGCCCAGGGGCTGGATCCCGTTCCCGCGCCCACCGGCCACCTCGCCGCGAGTCCCCCGGCGTTCGAGATCCTCTTCCTCATCCCCGACGAGTCGAGTCTGGTTCGCTCGCGCCTGGCCTGGCACGAATTCCTGGGATCGGCGTGGGCGCGGATCAGGGGCGACCCCTGAGGTGCCGCAGGAATGGCTCCCCGAGGGATCTCGCGCCATCTTGGACGGTGCAACCCGGGGTCGCACCAACGTCGTCCCAGAGGTGCGGCCCCGCGCCGACCACCACGCCGTCCCGACCCCGATCCCTGACCTATGATCACGCGACGCCTCACCCTCACCGGATCGATCACGCTCGTCCTCCTGGCCACCGGGATGCTCGGCGGGACGCCGGCCGCCTCCGCGCAGACGAGCCTGGACAGTCCCGGCGCGAAGTTCCCCGAGGACTTCGGTTCCATCCAGACCGTGCGCGAGCTCCGCGACGGGCGCCTGCTCGTGGCGGATCCGCTCGCCAAGGAGCTGTATCTGGTGGACATGGGCGCGGGGCAGAGGACCGTCGTGGGCTCCCGAGGCCAGGGGCCGCAGGAGTACCTGCAGCCGGACGCCGTGTGGCCGCTTCCCGGTGACTCGACCCTGATGGTGGACCTCGGGAACGGGCGGGTGGTCGCGCTCGGACCGGATCTCTCGTTCGGGCCGACGATGCCGATCGCCCTGAGCGTGCCCGGGCCGGGGACCACGCTCGTATTGGCGCTCCCCCAGGGGGTGGATGGCCAGGGTCGCATCTACACCCGGGCGCTCGGAGGGGGCCTTGGCGGAGCCCTTCCCGACTCCGCCGCCATCCTACGCGTGGACCGCCGCACCCGCGCCGCCGACACCGTGGCCACGCTCAAGCTCCCGGACCGGACGCAGACCCGGTCTGGGGGGCCCGACAGCCAGAACGTGCAGATCATGAACGTGCCGCTCTCGCCCGAGGACGCCTGGGGCGTCGCCGGGGACGGGTGGGTAGCGGTGGCTCGCGCCGGAGATTACCACCTGGAGTGGGTCCGCCCCGACGGCTCCGTGGTCCGTGGCGCTTCCGTGCCCTTCGACGCCGTCCGCACCGGCGCGGCCGACACAGAGGAGTGGGTCGCGGAGCAGGGGAGGACCGGCGGAGGCATCGCGATCAGCATGCAGGTCGTGAACCAGGAGACCACGATGACGTTCGGACGCGGCGGGCAGGGCCCACGCGCGGGCGTGGACCAGTTCACCTGGCCCGACCGGAAGCCGGCGTTCGCCGGCGGGCGCATCCCGATCGATGCGTCCGGCCGCGCCTGGGTCCGCCGACACGTTCGCGTGGGCGATCCCACCGCGTACGACGTCTTCGACCGGGGCGGAAGCCGGATCGGCACCGTCACGCTCGATCCCGGCAAGAGGATTATCGGGTTCGGCGCGTCGTCGGTGTATGTGGTGTCCTTCGACGAGTTCGACCTGAACTACCTCGAGCGCTACGCGATGCCCGTGCTGCGCTGAGGGGCGGCGGTCAGCGCCCTCAGCGCACCAGTTCACCGGCGACGTAGACGGCCGTCACGCGGCGCGTGGCGACGACGTCGGCGAGCGGGTCGGCGTCCAGCACGAGGAAATCGGCCCACCGACCCGGCTCGAGGGTCCCCACGTCGTGGAGGTCCAGACACGATGCCGCCCCTCCCGTCGCCGCGAACAAGGGATGTGGTGGGATGGACCATCACCCCCGTGGAAGGGGAGTTCAAGGTGGGTGATGCGATCCCGACCAGGAAACACCCACGGCGACCGGAGGCGTGATCGACCTGGGGACCCTCGGCGGTGCCGCCAGTGAGGTGCACGCCATCAATGGCCTGGGTCAGGTCATCGGCATGAGCGAGACCAGCACCGGGGAGGAGCACGGCTTCCTATCGACGGCGGATTCCGAAATGACGGATCTCGGCACCTGGGCGGGCGCTTCGAACTGAGGAGCGGATCCGGAACCCTTGCTTTCGCGGGAAGGGAGAGCCTCTGCACGGAGAGTTGCCGGTAGGATCGCTTTCCCGGTCAGCAGCCGCGGGCAAGCCGGAAGCATGTCAATCCCGGGCCCGCAGGGAGTGTCAGAGTGAATCCCATCTCCAACCTGGAATGCCGTGTCCCGGCTGTCAGCCTCGGCATAGCGACGCTGCACGGTGCTCCGGAGCAGCGTACGAAGCGTGACCTATTTGCTCAATCCTGAAATGTCCCAGATGTGGATCTCGCTCCCTCTAGCCGTCAGAAGTGTGCGCCCATCGGGACTGAAGCCGACATCGAACCCCGCACCCGGCAGCTCTGAAAGCTGCTCGCCCGAGTCGACGTCCCACAGCCTGATTCGATTATCGTAGTTGGCGGCTGCCACAAGCCGGTCGTCCGGACTGAAGGCGACCGCGGAGACTGAGGACCAGTCACTCCTCCCCTCATCAGAAAAGGTGCGCACTTCGGTTTGCTCGCTGATATCCCACAACTTGACGAGGTTGTCCAGCGCCCCCGAAACGAGCCAGCGCCCGTCATGGCTGAAGGCAACCGAAGTAACAAAGCCAAGGTGGTACGTATCCGTTACGGACGGTGCTTGGCCAGGCAGAACCAGCACCACCCGACCATTGGCAGCATCCCAGAGCCTCACATTCCTATCGTCGTCGCCGGACGCGAGGAGCTTTCCATCGGGGCTGATGTCGAGACTGTTGATTGTGCTCTCGCTGGGAATCGTATAGACGACCTTGCCTGTGGAGATCTCCGTGAGTTTTGCAGTATCATCTGCAGACGATGAGGCAAGGAAGCGACCGTCGGGGGTGAAAGCCAAAGCCGAGACCACTGCAGAGTGAATGTCGAGAACTCGAACTCGACGGCCAGTGGGAACTTCCCAGAGAATGATCCTCTTGTTGTCACTGCCTACGGCGAGCATCCTGCCATCAGGACTGAAGGCCATCGCCGAGACGTCGTCCGGACGGCCCGACATGGAGTCGACCTCCTTCCATGCTCCCAATTCCCAGAGCTTCACCTCGCCATCATCCCCCGCTGAGGCCAGCCAACCGCCTTCGGGACTGACCGCCAAGCCACCGATGTAGTCGTGTCCAGTCTTTAGGACCGTCTTCGGAGGTAGCTGGGTGGTGGCAGGTCCTACCAGTATGGACAACACCCACGGTAGGAGAGAATTCAGGGTCACGTTGCACCTCCTGGCGAATATGAAATCCCGATCCAGACACGGGGCCGGAGAAGGTCGGCGGGTCCCAGATTCTTTGCCAAATCGGCCTTGGGTCCGACGGTCTTCGGCAATTGGGCGGACGCTTCAGGCTTCAAACTGAGCACTCACCTCATTCCGGTGAGGATAAACGGACCCCAGTAATAGGGCCCGGCCCAGTGTGGGTGATCCGGATCGTTCCTGACTGCCCGCTTCGCGTCTCTGAGTGCCCGGGCATAGTCAACGCTATGCCCACTGCGTTCCGCCTCGGCGATGGCCTGGAAGAACCGGCCCATGAGTACCGCTGTGGAGACATCGTCCACCTGCCACTGGCTGGCCACCACGCGCTGGGCACCCGAGGCGAGGAAGCCACGGGACATGGCAAACACCCCCTCCCCCTCGAAGCGCTCTCCTACGTTGGTGTCACACGCTGAAAGGACCGCGATCTCCACCGATGAGAGTTCCAGTTCGTAGATCTCGAAGAGCTGAAGGAAGCCGTCGTCCTTCGGGTCAACCGTCGGTCCCGGCGGGGGCGTCAGGGCGAGAGAGGCGAAGAGACTGCCTCGTCGCTCGTCGACCAAGCCGTGTGTGGCCAGGTGGAGGTAGCGGTGGTGGCCCAGGCTGTCTCTTAAGTTCGACTCACTGGCCTCCAGCCCCCGTAGCGCCGTGACCTCCTCCCTTCCGGCGAAGGCCTCCCGGATCAGGTCCGTCTCGTGGGCACTGCCGGCTAGCCGAGCCAGAGAGCCGCCGGCTCTCATAAAACCGCTGCGGGCGGCCTCAGCGCGGTCAACCAGGACCGTGTCCTCCTGGGGCTGCCGGGCCGCCATCGCTTCAGCGACCTCTTGAGGATCGAAGATGGGGTTGGAGAGGCTGAGGACTCCGCCGCCGTTGGCTGCTGCTCGGTGCTCAATGTTGTGAAGGGTGGTAGCAGAGGCGGCATACCGAATCGGGGGACCTTCGTCCAGCCAGTACCGCGTGTCACCTACAGCCTTTCCCTGGGCTGTCACCAGGACCTCGAAGGGCAGCTGGTGCAGCGCACCGTCGGGTATCACAATGACCTCCTCCACCCCCAACACCCGATCCCAGAGTGGACCCGGTACCAGGATCCGGCGCAAAACCTCCAGTCGGTCGAGGTCCGTCACCTTTTCACCCGCGTTTTCACCCGCGCCGCTTCCGGCCCCCCGCCCAAGGCTCCCGGGCCCCCTGGGGAACAGGCCGGCAGAGCCCTCGGCCCCCGCCCCGAACATCACAGCGTCGGTTACCCAAGTGGTCAGCGGGCCCGCGTCGATTACCGCGGAGGCTAGAGGATCCGCGTCGGCCTTCAGGATCGCCGCATCCTCAGCCGACACCTCTAGGGAAAGGACCTCCAGTTCTTGTCCTAGCGGGGGAACCACGAAGACATGACTAGCTTCATCGCCGATCTGGTAGATCAGCAGCAGCCCATGGGGGGGTACCAGATCGCGTTGCGCGGCTGCCAGGTCGACGGGCCTGCCCCCGGACGTCAGAAGGTCACGCCAGAGAGGGCTCGCGCTCTTGATCTCCCGGTAGACCTGCCGGTAGTCCTCGTCGGCTTCAGCGAGGGAATCCTGCAAGGCCTCGATGATAGCTGCCCGCTCGCGGCTGGGCAGGTCCTTCCGGGAACGATGCAGTGTGATGCGTTGCTGATACTCCGCCAGCCGAGCCAACGCATCCACCTCGCGCTCCTCCAGGGGCTTTCGGACATTGACCGGGATGCTGGCCCGAAGATCGATGCTGGCCGCCGCGAGCTGATCCAGTAGCACCCGCGCCCGGCCTCGCTCCGACCACTCCAGGGCGGTCTCCGGCTCACCGGCTTCGATCTGCCAATCCACTATCCTGTCGAAGTGGTGCCAGTACCGGGCCATGAAATCCGCCCGGGAGCGTTCACCGCCGCCGACCAGGGATCTCGTGTCCTCCACGAGGCGAAGGGCTTCGGTGAGGTCCGAAAGGGCCTTGTCGAGGTCACCCCTCTCCTTCTCGATCCGAGCCCTGTAGCCGTAGGCGATGATCCGGTCCCCAGGTTCCCCCGGCCTCTGGTCGAGGATGGCGATTGCCCTTTCCGCCAGCGGCAGTGCTTCCGCATACCGGGCCCGGTCGAGGTGCATCGCCACCAAGTTCAGCAGGCTCCTCGCCACGATTGGGTGGTCCGGGCCCAGGGCCGCCTCCCAGGTGGCCAACGCCCGGCGGTGCATAGGCTCCGCTTCAGCGTCTCGACCCTGGATGTCGTAGATGGTTGCCAGGTTGTTTAGGCTCGCCGCCACATCCGGGTGGTCCGGGCCCAGGGCCGCCTCCCAAATCTCCAGCGCCCGCCGGTAGAGCGGCTCCGCCTCCGCAAAGCGGCTCTGAGAATCGTAGAGTCCCGCCAGGTTGTTCAGGCTCCTCGCCGCATCCGGGTGATCCGGGCTCAGCACCTCCTCCTGTATCGCCAGTGCCCGATGGATGAGTTCCTCCGCCTCCGTGAATCGGGCCTGGCGACGGTAGACCTCTGCCAGGTTGGTGAGAATGCTCGCCACCTCCGGGTCATCCGGTCCCACCGCTGCTTCCCTGATTTCCAGCGCCCGGCGGTAGAGAGGCTCCGCCTCGGCGTCCCGGCCCTGGGCGTGGTGGAGCGCAGCCAGGCTGTTCAGAGCCGTGGCCACATTAGGGTCGTCCGGGCCCAGCGCGGCTTGCCAAATCTCAAGTGCCCGCCGGAAGAGCGGCTCCGCCTCCGCGTACTGTCCCGTGGCATGGTAGAGCGCCGCCAGGTTGTTCAGGCCCGTCGCCACCCTGGTGTGGTCAGGCCCCAGCGCTGTCTCCCAGATCATCAGCGCCCGCCGGTAGAGCGGCTCCGCCTCAGAGTAACGGCCCTGGGCATAATAGAGCAGTGCCAGGTTGTTCACGCTCCCGCCCACATCGGGGTGGTCTGGGCCCAGTGCATTCTCCCTGATCGGCAGCACCTGTCGGTACAGCGGCTCCGCCTCCGCGTACCGTCCCTGGGTTTTATAGAGCGCCGCCAGGTTGTTCAGGCCCGTCGCCAAATCCGGGTGGTGCGGACCCAGCGCCGCCTCCATGAGCTCCAAGGCCCGCCTGTACAACGGCTCCGCCTCCCCGTATCGCTCCTGGGCTTTGTAGAGTCCAGCCAGGTTGAGCAGACTGGCGGCTACGTCCGCGTGGTCGCGGCCCAAGGCGGTCTCGCGGATCACCAAGGCCCGCCGGTGGAGCGACTCGGCCTCCTCGTACCGACCCTGACCTTCGTATACTTCCGCCAGATTGTTCAAGCTCGTCGCCACGTCCGGGTGGTCCGGGCCCAGGGCCCCCTCCAGGATCGCCAGCGCCCGCTGGTAGAGCGACTCCGCCTCCGAGTGCTCGCTCCGGTTGTAGTACAGCTCGGCCAGGTTGTTCAGGGTTCTTGCCACATCCGGATGATCGGGGCCCAGCGTCCCCTCCAGGATCTCCAGCGCCCGTCGGAATAGCGGCTCCGCCCCCGCGTACCGACCTTGAGCGTTGTAGAGCACGCCCAGGTTGTTCAGTCTTGCCGCCACGTCCGGGTGGTTCTGGCCTAAAGTCCCCTCCTGCATCGCCAGCGCCCGCCGGCCAAAGGTCTCTGCCTCCGCGTGTCGACCCTGCCTTTCGTAAACCGTCGTTAGGTTGTCCAGGCTCATCAGGAGGCTCGGGTGATCAGGCCCCAGCGCGGCTTCGCGGATAGCCAACGCCCGCCGGAGAAGTGGCTCGGCATCCGTATAGCGAGCCTGGTCGAAGTAAACCGCTCCCAGGTCGTTCATCGTCCTCGCCACAACCGTATCCTCTGGAGACAGAGCTTTTTCCCTGATCGTCAGTGCCCGTCGAAGGTGTCGTTCCGCCTCCGTGTACCGACCCTGCTCACGGCACAGAGCCGCAAGGTTGTTCAGGGTCACCGCCAAGTCGGGGTGATCGGGCCCCAGCGCGGCTTCAGTGACCGCCATAGCTCGCTGGAATAGCGGCTCCGCCTCCCCGTACCGGCTCTCAGAATGGTAGAGGGCCGCCAGGTTGTTCAGGCTTGCTATCAGCTCCGGATCATCCGGGCTCAGCGCCGCCTCCTTGATCTCCAACGCCCGCCGGAAGAGTCGCTCCGCCTCCCCCTGCCGCCCCTGGGCATGATAGAGCACGCCAAGGTCGTTGAGGCTCTCCGCCACGTCTGTGTGCTCCGACCCCAGCGTCGCCTCCTTGATGGCCAGGACGCGCCGGTAAAACGGCTCTGCCTCCTCGAAGCGGCGGAGAGCATCGTACACCTCCGCCAGGTTGTTCAGGCTCTCCACCAGGTCCGGGTGGTCCGGGCCCCACGCCGCCTCCCTGATCGCCAGGGCTCGCCGGTGCAGTGGCGCTGCCTCCTCGTACCGGCCCAGGGCATAGTAGAGTGCCCCCAGGTTGTTGAGGCCTGCTGCGACATTGGGGTGATCTGCGCCCAGTGCCACCTCCCAGATCGCCAGTGCCCTCTCGTAGAACGGGGCCGCCTCCGCGTATCGATCCAGGACGTGGTAGAGCACCGCCAGATTGTTGACGCTCGCTGCCACATTCGGGTGATTCGGGCCCAGGGCCTCCTCCCTGAGCGCCAGCGCACGCTCCGCAAAGGGTATGGCCTGGTGGTAGTGACCTGTTCGGTACAGCGAGACGAATCTGGTGTCCAGCTCCTGGGCTGCCGTCAGCAGAGAATCCGCCCGGGAGATCTGTGCCTGGAGTGGGGCAGGGACCTGGGAGAGAGCGAAACCGAGGAAAAGGAGTGACGAGCGGACGAAACGCGACAGGGAATGCTCCATGGTACTCCCTCCGATGCAGCGCCGCGAGCGACCTGGGTTCAAAGGCCGCCCCCCTGGGAAGAGTCTTCCAGAAACTACCTGGGGATGGTCAGGCTCAATCCGCCCCTCATTCCCATGATTCTGCCGGAGCTTTCAGTGTCTGAGACAGCCTCCCCGTCGATTTCTGCGTCCCGCAGGTCAATCATCCCGATCAGAGCCGAGAGCTCGAGCATCACCGATTCGCTTAGCGTGACTGCAAGCCCGGCCACTCCACTGACGGTGAAGCCGGTTGCGCTCAGCTCGTAATCCATGAACTCCCCGCTCTCCTTTGTCCACGCAACCCGGCCCCCGACGAAAGGAGCAACGTTGGACGCCACGGAATGGACGTACCGGGGCTCGGCGAAGACCTCGAGGTGGGTGATTGTCTCATCGAGGTCATCAACGCCGTACGTGCCCTGCATCACACCGGCGCCGAACTCGAATCCACTGGTAAACGACACCCGGGCCAGCCCCTCGAACTGCAGCCCTCCCGAAGCCCCCTCGTAGTCGTCGCCGCCGAATGCGTTGTATCCTACCGCGAAGGCCACTCCGAACAGAGGCCCACCTCCTGCGAAGCTCGGCTGGGTCCGGGGGGCCGGCTGGGTGGGAGTCGGTGGCGTTGGTCGAGTTGCCGGGGCGGCCACAGGAGGAGCTGCACCGATCCGCCAGACCTTGACGGTGCCGTCCGTGCTGGAGGTGTAGAAAAGGTCTTCAACGAGGGAGAAGCGCACGTCCGTGACCGGGCCCCTGTGGCCTCCGAGGTTCGTGAAGGTTTCCCTCGCACTGAGGTCCCAGAGCAGCACCTGGTTCGCGTGGGTAACCGCTCCCAGGATGTTCCCGTCTCGGGAGAACTGAAGGGAGTTCAACCTCCCCATGAACGGGGGATTCCCCTCGATGGCGGTCCCATCCTGCACGTTCCAAGCGTATAGAGTGCTGCCCAAGGCAGCGGCCACATGTTTGCCATCCCGGGAGATGGCCACGTCACCGAGACCGGTGCCCGCCCAGGGGAGAGACGCGACTTCACGACCGGCAGCAACGTCGGTGACGCTCAGATTTCCATCCTGAATGGCGAGCACGTAGAAGGTGCCGGCCTCATCCATCAGAAATGCCCTCTCGTCTTCTCCTCCGCCCGGGATCGGGTACTCACCCACCACTTGTCGTGATGTCAGGTCGGTGAGCACCACACGAGCTCCGTCGACGACGGTTGCACCGTATCTCCCGCCGGGAGAGATGTGGACGCTACCCACCACGTTACTCAACCTGTCCCTCCCGCGGTTTCTCTCGTAGTCCCAGACTCTGATGCCCTCGTCCTCAACCAGAGCTTCACCGGCAGCCGAGAATCCGATGATCTTGGTTCCCCCCAGCCGCCCGACCGCCCGACCGCGCCGCGTGTCCAGCATCACATTACGGCTCTCCATGGCGACCTGGACCCGACCGGTTTGGGGATTGAAGGATCCCAGATAGCCGCCGCAAAAGAGCAAGTGTCCGTCGGGCGACAACACCAGTTCCATGGGGAGAGCGTCGTCTATGCGGAAGGTGGCGGTGACGGCCGCAGAGAGCTTGTTCTCCGGTTCCTGGGCGTTGAGGCTCCCCACCTGCGTGGCGAGCACCGCCAGCAGAGACAGGCAGCTTCTCGAGATTGCATTCGCCTTCATGTCGACCTCCTCTGCACCGATGCTTCTGGGCCCTCGATGCCCGAGCATCTTCGATCGCGCGATACCTCCCTTGTCGTTGACGCCCCCTAGCGTCCAACGCCGGGTGCGTGGCAACCCGTGCCCAGGCAGCCGCGCGGGGCTAACTGCCGAGTGTCCTTACAACGCGAAAGCCGTGGTAGGGGCCGGCAAGCGTAACGCCGAACGACTGCCGCCAGGCGGAGCGAAGGCCTCCCAGCGTCGAGCCATGACAACCCCCGCGGATCACCCGGTCTTCGCAGGTTCCACCGGATGTCCAGGCAGAGGCGTCCCCCGGTGCTCCCTCGTAGTTGTCGTGCCAGCAGTCCTCCGTGAACTCATTGACGTTGCCTAGCATGTCATGGAGCCCGAAGGCGTTCGGCTCGAAGCTCCCCACCGGAGCAGCCTCGTCGAACCCGTCGTCGCAGTTCGCGCGGTCGTCCCACACGTTTGCATACCGGCACGCCTCCCTTGCTTCGAGGTCGTCGCCCCAGAAGTAGCGCTCCGTCGATCCGGCTCTGGCGGCATACTCCCACTCCGCCTCGCTCGGCAACCGGTACTCCTTCCGGGTGCGGCTGCTCAACCACAGGGCGTAGCCCTTCGCGTCCCGCCAACTCACGCTCACGGCCGGATGGGAATCCGCCTGTCCGTCAGCCGGTCGCCAACCCGGCACGTTCCCTCGGGCATATGTCCGAAACTCGCCGACGGTCACCTCGTGGCGTCCCATGGCGAAAGCTCTCACGTCCACCTGATGGGCTGGGCCCTCGTTGCGGTCCGCATACCTGTCATCCGCTGGCGACCCCATCGTGAAGCTCCCGGCCGGGATCACCACCATCTCTGGACAGACCTCGCAGTCCCGGAACACCTCGCCGGGCTCTTCCGGGTCCGGGGCGCGTTCGACTTCGATCGACGTCCGGGGTTGGCCGGACACCCCGGCGCGGTCCCCACGCTGCCCCACGGTGTCCGGGGCGTTGCGCTGGGCCCATTCCTCCATGGTCTGGAACATCTCGAAGCGGAAGGGGCCGATGTACCACCAGTCGTCGGCGTCGGTGCTCTCGGGCTTCTTGAGGATGTGGAACCGCCCGGGGGAGTCCTTGCCCTGCCCGCTTGTGCGACACCGGGCAGGTACGAGGGACCCCGCCTCGTAACCGTTGGCGATGAGCTTCTGCCGCGTAGCGTCCGGCAACTCGTCGATGTCCACCAGTCCGCTCAGTACCCACACGATCCCCGACCCCTCGCGCTCCTGGCTCAGGCTGGTGAGCAGGAGGTTCATGTGGGGCATGGTGGTGGCGCAGCCCGCGAGAAGTAGGAGCAGGTACGGGCCGAGTAGAGGAACTTTCCGCCGATTGTGCATCATGGCTTTTCCCCTGTGAGTTCGTCCGCGTGGGCGAAATCCGCTTCGGCAAGCGCCTGTGTGACCTGGAGTTGGGCGTAGATCATGCCTCGCTCTTCAAAGAGCTCAGCACGGTCCGGGTATCGGGCGATCAGGTCGGTGTATTCGGCGATCGCGTCATACCACACCCGGTGACGCGTGAAGACGCGGGCTCGCTCGAGGCCCTGGGCGTAAGGATCCTCTTGTCCGATGCGGGCCAGCTCTTCCTGAATGCTCTCCCGCTCGGGAAATGAAACGACGAGAATGCCGACCGGCGCCGATGGAGGCGCACCCAGAAGAGCAGCCGAGGCTGCCACCGTCCAGGAATAGGCCTTCCCGGGCTCCAACGGAGGGGCATCAGGTGGGTATCGGAAGCTCTTGTCGGGGACTTGCGCCCGATAGACCTCCTCCTGCGTGTCGTTCCAGACAATGAAGACGAACCTCCGCGCCTGCCCCTCGTGGCTCCAGGCGAAGAGGGGGTTCGTCCCGTACGCTTCTCCCAGCCTGGGGGCCAGGGCGGTCGGCACACCCATGCTTCGAGTGGCGCCTGCGGCCATCGCCTGCGTCTTCACCTTCATGGTGTCGAGAAGGTCGAAGCCGGATAGGTCGGTGATGATCCGGTCACGGCGGGGCTTATCACGTGGTTCCTTGGTCCTCTCCTGTGCCGGTAGCTCTCGTGCCGCCAGAAGAGTGGCTGCAGTGGCGATGGCGCCCATGCACACAATGACCCTGTGAACTGTCATGACTGTGCCTCCGAGGGAGATCGATCACGCAGCGTGTACACGTGAACCTTGTCCGGCAGTCCTCGGACGGAGACCTCGCCCAGTGGAGCGGTCTCGAAATGCTCGCGGACGAGGTCCCGCGTGTCAGGACTCATGACAATGCTGGTCCCGAAGTGCTTGGTGAGCGCCTCGAGACGTGAAGCCAGATTGACCGTCTCTCCGATGACCGAGTACTCCAGCCGGTCGCGGGCCCCCACATTGCCGGCCGTGAGAATTCCGGTGTGGAGCCCGATTCCCATCGAACACCGGGGTTGGCCCGGCTCCTGTTCACCGTTCATCTCCTCGACGCGCTCCAGCATCTCTACGGCCGCCCGAACCGCGGCGCGGGCATCTACGTCCGCTCCCCTGCTCAACGGCACACCGAACACCACGAGCATGCCGTCTCCCATGAACTTGTTCAGCATGCCTCCGTTGCGTTTGACCACTTCGCTCATGGCATCGAAGTAGCGGTTCAACCACACCAGGACCTCGTCCGAACGCCTTCCGGCCGTCAAGGAGGTGAACCCGCGCAGGTCGGAGAAGAGCACCGTAGCGACCTTCTGTTGGCCCTCCAGGACGATCTCGTCTCTCCGGTTCCAGATCTCCGCCGCCACCTCGGGAGATACATAGCGCTCGAAGATCTGCATCAACTGGCCCCTCTCGGCTTCCATGAGGGCCTTGAGTCGGTGTTCTCGGATGTACCGGACTCCCAGTCCTCCGGGGAGCGTCAGAGCCAGCGCGACCTCCGTGGACGCGAACGGGATCCATGTCTGCTGGCGGGAGAGCAGCACCCACGCGACCAGGACGACTCCTGCCCCGAGACCGACGACCGCGATCACCGCGTAGAGGGGTCTCGTTCGAAGCACGAGGGCTGCAGCACCCCATGCGAACAGAAGAGTCGCCGCCCAGCGCACCGGCATCCCCGGCACGTGCACGGTCTGGCCGCCGAGCACGGTGGCCAGACCGGCTGCGTGGATCTCCGTTCCGGAGGCAAGGCTCCGTCCGTCCCGCCCGCGACTGCCCCGGAACCGAGGGGTGGCATACAGGTCCTTGGCGGCTGAGCTACTTTGTCCGACAAGGACGATCTTCCCAGTGAAGAGCGTGGGATCGAAGCCCGGTGCGAGAAGGTTCAGAACGGGAACCGTTGTGGAGGAGCACCAGGCCGTGATCAGCGTGGAGCTCGGGTCGGTCCCGTCCGAGCGGATTTCCGTGGCCCCCAACCAGTAGGTGCCCGGGTCAGCGGCCCGCAGCGGCTGGCGCCGGTAGTTGCTGGCCAGTGCGATCGGGAAGGACAGCCCCTGGTACTCGGCCGTGCGCATCCACAGGAGCATCCGGCGGACGTGTCCATCCGGGTCGAGGGGCATGTTGGCGAACGCGACGTCGAGGGCTGCCTCTCGATACTCAGGCAGGGGCTCGCTCGCGGGTAGGGTTTCGGTTCCGAAGACCTCCACCAGCATGACATTTCCGGCTTCCTGGATTGCCCGCGACAGCTCGGCGTCGTCATCCGCGTCCCGGGGCTTGTCCAGGAGAATGTCGAGGCCGACGAGCTCCGGCTCGCCGGCCGAGATCGTCCTGACGACCGTGGCGAGGAGCCCACGCGGTATCGGGAAGGCGCCCAGTGTCTCTATTGCGGCATCATCGAAGTCGACGATGAGGATCTCCGGCGACGGAGAACATCGGCGCGTGCGGACGAGGAAGTCGTATCCGCGCAGCTCGGCGGCGTCGAGAACACCCGACCATGCTATCCCTTCTGACACGATCCACACGGACACGGCCAGAAGGAGACTCCCCACCGTGAGGGAGAAGGGGCTCCACTCCCCCCGTTGGGTTCGCGACGGGCCATCCCCCGAGAGCCCGATGGCCGGCATGTGAGGCATACGTACACCTCCTCGTTGTAGTAGGTCGATCAACGCTCGAAAACGTGACCGTTACAGAAGACCGTCTGACGGTCACGTCTTGCGCCCTGCCGCGACCTCAAGGGTACGGGGATCGGCCTGCCGGTCCTCTGCCACGCCAGGAGGATCACGATGAAATGCGCCGTCTTGTCCCTGATGGTGTGTGCGGCCGGGTGTGCCGTCTCCGGTGGCCCCGGCGCTCCCGCACCTGTTGCGCCCAAGATCGTCGAAGACAGCTATGTAGCAGTGGACATCAACAACTCCGGCCAAATCGTCGGAGGGCTCGAGCGAAACACCTACCGTCTCGGCAGGTCCGGCATCAGCCCGATCTTCGAGATCGACACCTGGGCGATGCGGTGGACACCCCGGGAAGGGTGGACCGACTTGGGCTCACTCGGGCCTGAGACAGGGGCCAGCGAAGCGAGAGCCATCAACGAGACGGGGGATGTGGTGGGAGAAAGCTATCCCGGGCACGATGGGAGGCACGCCTTCCTCCTTATGCATTCCGGGGAGATGAAAGACCTCGGGACGCTGGGCGGCGCCTGGAGCCGGGCCAACGCCATCAGCGATGCCGGGCATGTCGTGGGAGAGAGCCGCACGGATGCGTCGGGAGAGGTGCATGCGTTCCTCTGGACGGCAGACTCGGGAATGCGTGACCTGGGGACGCTCGGCGGTGACGAGAGTGTCGCCTACAGTGTGAACAGCGACGGCGTCGTCGTCGGGAAGAGCAAGACCACCACTGGAGATACCCACGCGTTTGCCTGGACTGCGGATTCGGGAATGGTCGACCTGGGCATCCTCTGCGGCACGTCCAGCGAGGCGACAGCCATCAACGATCCGGGTCAGGTCGTAGGGTTCGCACGCTCCCCGGACCAGGACGTTCATGCGGTGATCTGGGAAACCGACGGGTCCGTCACGGACCTCGGCACGTTCGATGGCGAACAGAGTTACGGTCGGGATATCAACGAGAGCGGAGACGTGGTGGGCTGGCGTGTGATCGCTGGCGTGAACCATGCCTTCCTGTGGAGCGCCACTCGGGGCATGGTCGACCTGGGCACGCCCGGTCGTAGTTTCAGCGTAGCGTACGCCATCAACGATTCGGGTCAGGTAGTCGGCATCAGCGAGACCTCCGCAGGGCCTGGGCAAGCCTACATCGTGAACCAGGCCTCCGGCACCGGGATGTCGCATCACGCCTTCGTCTGGAGCGAGGAGTCCGGGATGACCGACCTCGGCGCTTGGGCGGGTGGGCAGGGTGGCCCCGGTCCCTCAGCGGGTTGCGGCCGATGACAGCGGTGGCCGGTGGCAGCGGTGCCGCGGGCGCTCAGTCGTAGAGGTCGTCCGGCGGGAACTGGTCGAAGTCGAGTTGGGCCTGGGGTGGAGCCCGTGCCGGTGCGACGGGCGGAGGCTGGTGGGGCAGGTCGCCAGACCGTCGCGCGCCGAGCCCCGCCTACTCGCTGCGGAGCACCGTCATCGGATCCAGTGCCGCCGCCCGCCTTGCGGGCACCCAGTTCGCGACGGCGGCCACCGCGGTGAGCAGCGCGCACACGCCGACGTAGACGAGCGGCTCCGTCGCCTCCACCTGGGAGAGGAGGCGGGATACCAGCCCCGCCATCGCGAGCGCCGCCCCCAGCCCCACGACCACGCCGGCCGCCACCACCGCCATGCCCTGGCGGACCACCTGGCCGCGCACCTGCGCGGCGCGGGCGCCCATCGCCATGCGCACGCCGATCTCCCGGGTGCGCTGGGCCACCGAATAGGAAATCACCCCGTACAGTCCGGCAACCGCGAGCAGGAGCGCGACGCCCGAGAACGCGGCGATCAGCCAGGAGGTCGCGCGACGCGTCCAGAGCGACTCGTCGAGGATCGCCCGCATCGTGCGCTCCGAGAATATCGGCAGCTCCGGATCGAGCTCCGAGGTCACCGCGCGCGCCGCCGGGATCGGTGACGCGGCCCCCGGCGCGGTGCGGAGCGCGACGAAGAAGACCGAGATCGGGATCTGCCGGATCGGCTGGTACACGCCGGGGCGCATCGGCACGTCGAGCCCGTAGTGCTTCACGTCGCGCGTGACGCCCACCACGGTGAGCCACGGGTTTCCCCCGCCGCCACGGATCCGCCGCCCGATCGGGTCGCGCCCGTCGGCCATGTGCGTGCGCACGAACGTCTCATTGACGATCGCCACTTGCGCGCTGTCCTCGCGTCCGTCGAAGTCGTCGAAGCCGCGGCCCTCCACGAGGCGCACGCCCATCGCCTCGAAGTAGCCGGGCGTGACGCTTCGCGTCAGCACGACCGGGTTGGCCTCGCCCTCGGCCCGCTCGGGCGCGTCCTCCACGGTGAAGAACCACCCCCAGTGCCCGGCGAGCGGGAGGTTGTT
>CAYPMO010000035.1:0-42352 GCA_964412015.1 uncultured Gemmatimonadaceae bacterium
GGCCGGACATCGTCTCGTGGATGCGGCGCTGGGCCTGGGCGCGCTTCTGCTTGGCAATGAGCAGGTTCCGCTTGCGCTTGGCCTCTTCGATCTTGTCGTTGAGCTGCCGTAGGGAGTTCTTCAGCTTCTCGGTCTCCGCCGCCTGGGCCTGCCAGGTCTGCTGATACACCACGGCGCGCTCGGCATGCTCCTGTTGGCGGATGAGCGCCTGTTTCGCGAGATCGTCCCGTCCCTCCTTCACCGCGAGCATGGCCCGGTTCTCCCACTCCTTGGCCTGCTTGATCTCGTCCTCGGTCTGGGCCTTGAGCTTGCGCTCGTCCGCGATCGCCGCCGCGACCTCCCGCTTGGCCTTCGCGAGCTGCTCCCTCATGTCCAGGATGATCTGGTTCAGCATCTTCTCCGGGTTCTCGGCCCGAGAGATGAGGTCGTTGATGTTCGACTTGATCACCGTGGACAGCTTCTGGAAAATGCCCATTCGTCAGCCCTCCGTCCCGGTGCCGGCCAACGTCCGGATGCGCTCCATGTGTCCCGACGCCGCCAGTTCCATGGATTCGATGGACGCCTGCAGCTCCTGGAAGTCCAACGTCTCCAGCTCGAGCGTGTCGCTCAGGATGAGCTCCCCGTCCTCGACGCCGTAGGCACCGTGGACAATGTCCGTGGCGTTCAGCTCGAGCAGCGCCCGATAGAGCGGAAGCGCTCTGTCCCCCAGCTCCGGCAGATCCATCACCTTCATCCGGATGAGGAGAAGGGCGTCGGCGCAGTGCACCACCGTGGGGAAACCCGTCGTTTTCCCGCGCACGAGGTACATGCCCGGCTCGACCTCCTCGTACTCGAGGTCCATGCGGATGAAGAAGCTCTCGAGATCCTCTCGGGTTACCATGGCCGTCTCCCTGAAGCCGTTCTCGCCTGGTCCTTGCGGGCCCTACGGCAGCGCCGCGCAGCGGGTTTCCCCCACCTGAGGTCCCGGGACACCAAGGTAGCGGCTCCCCGCATCTCGTGCGACTACTTCCGCCCCGCGGCGTTCCGCCGGCCCAGCAGGAGTCCGAGGTGCTGCCCGGTGTACGACGTGGGGTGGGTCGCGACGGCCTCCGGGGTTCCTTCCACCACGATGCGGCCGCCGGCCGCGCCGCCTTCGGGTCCCAGGTCGATGACCCAGTCCGCCGTCTTCACGACGTGCAGGTTGTGCTCGATGACCACGACGGTGTTGCCCCTGTCCACGAGCCGATGGAGCACCTCGAGGAGCACGCGCACGTCCTCGAAATGGAGCCCCGTCGTGGGCTCGTCGAGGATGTACAACGTGTTGCCCGTGGATTTCCTCGAAAGTTCGGTGGCGAGCTTCACGCGCTGCGCTTCGCCTCCCGAGAGCGTCGTGGCCGACTGGCCGAGGTGGATGTAGCCGAGACCCACCTCGGAGAGCGTCTTCAGCTTCGCCTTGATGCGCGGCTGCGCGTCGAAGAACTCGAGCGCCTCGTCCACGGTCATGTCCAGGACGTCGGCGATGTTCTTCCCCTTGAAGTAGACGTCGAGCGTCTCCCGGTTGTAGCGGCGCCCTCGGCACACGTCGCAGGGGACGTAGACGTCCGGGAGGAAGTGCATCTCGATCTTCACGAGTCCGTCGCCCGAACACGCCTCGCATCGCCCACCCTTCACGTTGAACGAGAAGCGCCCCGGACCGTACCCGCGCATCTGCGACTCGGGAAGCTCGGCGAACAGGTCACGGATGGGGGTGAAGAGCCCGGTGTACGTCGCGGGGTTCGACCGCGGCGTACGGCCGATCGGCGACTGATCCACGTCGATGACCTTGTCCACGAGGTCGAGCCCCTCGATTCCCCCGTGGCGCTCCGGGGCGAGCTTGCTCCGGAAGTAGTAGCGAGCGAGCGCGCGGTAGAGCGTCTCGGTCACGAGCGTGGACTTGCCCGAGCCGCTCACGCCCGTCACGGCGATGAACGTGCCGAGCGGGAAGCGCACGTCCAGCTTCCGGAGGTTGTGGCCGGCGGCCCCTCGGACCACGAGGTCCCGACCCCCCTCGGGCTGCCGGCGCCGCTCGGGCACGGGGATGACACGGTCACCCCGGAGGTAGGCTCCCGTAAGGGAGCGGCGGTCGCGGAGGACCTCCGCGACCGTGCCCGCCACGACGACCTCGCCGCCGTGACGTCCCGCGCCCGGCCCCAGGTCCACGATGTGGTCGGCGGCGCGGATCGTGTCCTCGTCGTGCTCGACGACGATGACGGTGTTTCCGAGGTCCCGCAGCCGCCTGAGGGTCTCGAGGAGTCGCGCGTTGTCCCGTTGGTGGAGACCGATGGACGGCTCGTCCAGGATGTAGAGCACCCCCACCAGCCGGCTTCCGATCTGCGTAGCCAGCCGGATGCGCTGGGCCTCGCCGCCCGAGAGCGTCCCCGCCGAGCGCCCGAGGGTCAGGTAGCCAAGCCCGACGTCCTCGAGGAACCGCAGCCGCTCGGAGACCTCCTTGAGGATGGGACCCGCGATCTCTCCGGGGAGGGCCCCGGGGGCCCGACCCCCGACCGGGAGCGACCGGAAGAACGCGCCGAGGTCGCTGATCGGGAGATCCACGATGTCGCCCAGCGACTTCCCGCCCACCGTGACCGCGAGCGACTCCTTCTTGAGGCGGCTGCCGTTGCACGCGGTGCACGGGAGCGTGGACATGTACTCCTCGAGCTGCGCCCGGACGGCCTCGGACTTCGTCTCGGCGTACCGGCGCGCCACGTTGGCGACCACGCCCTCCCAGCGGTCCTCGTAGTAGCCCTTGAACTTCCCGGAGCCCGACGTATACGGGAAGCGGATCTTCATGGTCCCCGACCCATGGAGGATGGCATGGCGCGCCTCCTCGGGGAGCTCGGACCAGGGCGTGTTGGGATCGAACTCGTAGGCCTCGGCCAGGCCCGCGATGACCGAGCGCCGGAGGTGGCCGGACGGCTCGCCCCACGGCAGGATGACGCCCTCCAGGAGCGAGACGCTCCCGTCGGCCACGAGCAGCTCGGGGTTGACCTCCTTGCGGGTGCCGAGGCCGCCGCACACCTCGCACGCCCCGTAGGGGGAGTTGAACGAGAATTGCCGGGGCTCGAGCTCCGGAAGGCTCGTTCCGCAGTGCGTGCAGGCGTAGTGCTCGCTGTACAGCCACGGGATCGGCTCGCCCTCGGAGCGATGCTCCATCGCCTCCACGATCCCGCCCGACGTGCGAAGCGCGGTCTCCACCGAATCCGCCAGGCGCTCGCGGTCGTCCGCCCGGACCGAGAGCCGGTCCACCACCACCGAGATGTCGTGGTTCTCGTACCGGCTGAGCTTCGGCGGCGCGGAGACCTCGTACATCTCCCCGTCCACGCGCACCCGGACGAAGCCCTCCTTGCGGGCCCGCTGGAACAGATCCCTGAACTCCCCCTTCCGGCCCCTCACGAGTGGCGCGAGGATCTCGATGCGCGCCCCTTCACCGAGGTCCACCAGGCGATCCACGATCTGGGTCGCCGACTGCCGGATCACGGGTCGGCCGCACGTGGGACAATGGGGTGTGCCGACCCGGGCCCAGAGCAGACGCAGATAGTCGTAGATCTCCGTGACCGTGCCGACCGTGGAGCGCGGGTTCTTGCTGACCGTCTTCTGCTCGATGGAGATCGCCGGCGACAGGCCCTCGATCGCGTCGACGTCGGGCTTCTCCATGAGGCCCAGGAACTGCCGCGCGTACGCCGAGAGGGACTCGACGTAGCGACGCTGGCCCTCGGCGTAGATGGTGTCGAAGGCCAGCGACGACTTGCCCGACCCGGAGAGCCCGGTGATGACCACCAGGGCCTCCCTCGGGAGCTCCACGTCCACGTTCTTGAGGTTGTGCTCCCGGGCGCCCCGGACGACGACCTTCTCCTGAGACATAGAATCGTAGTGTATGCTGCCGCCGAGGCGCCTTCAATCCGCGGGGTCGGGCGCGAGTGGGGTCTTCGGGGCGGGGGAGGGCTGGTCCCCCGCGACCCGGCCCAGCCGCCCGCCGGTGGCGCGCTCCGTTGCGGGCGCTGCGCCCCCGAACCCTCGCTGCTCGGGATCCAGCCCTCCCCGGCCCCGCCCCCCCGCCTTTCCCGCGCGTCCCTACGCCCCCGTCAGGATCCTCCCGACACCCGAGGCGACGGGGGATTCCTAGCTTGCCGGAGGGGCGGTCCCACCCCGCCTCCCGCGGCCCACCCCCGACTGTCCCCTCGGCTTCGGGACGGAAGGAGAGACCGATGCTCCAATCGCTCCTCGTGCCCCTGGACGGATCCGAGTTCTCGGAGCGGACGCTCCACGTGGCCACGGACCTCGCCAAGGCGACCGGTGCCTCGCTGCATCTGGCGCACGTCCACGTCCCCCATCCCCCGGACCACTTCCTGTCGAACACGCAATTCCAGTACGAGGGACTGGACCTGGAGGAGTACGAGTCCCATCACCGGGACCAGGAGCAGGCGTATCTGGACGGTGTGGTGGCGAGGATCCAGGGCGACCTTTCCGTGGATTCGGTGCTCCTGGAAGGGAGCGTGGCCGACGAGCTGCACCGATACTCGGACGCGGTCCGCGCGGACTTGATCCTCATCACCACGCACGGGCATACCGGCGTGAGCCGGATGTGGCTCGGAAGCGTGGCGGACGCCCTCGTCCGGACCTGCCATCGTCCCCTGCTCGTCGTCCACCCTGCGTTCGACCAGCACCTGCCGACCGACATCCACCGCTTCGAGCACGTCATGGTGCCCCTCGACGGCTCGGCGCTGTCGGCCTCGATCCTCGGCATTGCGGCCGACGTCGCGAAAGCCTGGGGAGCGAGGCTCACGCTCGTGCATGTCGTCAGCTCCTCGACGATGCTGGGCACGCGGATCTTCCCCCTCATCCCCGACGACATCGGCCCCGCCGTCCAGAAGGCGGCCGAGCACCTGGAGTCGCATGCCGAGGGACTCCGAGCGCAGGGCTTGAACGTGGCCACCCACGTCGAGGAGCACGAATCGCCCGGACGGGCGATCGCGGCCATCGCGGACAAGCTCGACGCGGACCTCGTCGCGTTGGCGACCCACGGCTACGGAGGGCTGAAGCGCGCCCTCCTCGGCAGCGTCGCGGACAAGGTACTCAGGAGCAGCCCCCTGCCGCTCCTGATCCAGCGTCCGCCCGCCTAGCGCCCTCGCCGCACCGGCTCCCGGGTTGCTCGGGAAGCGGCTCGCGACCCTACAGGCGCATCTCGCGGAGACGCGCCACCCGGTCCTCGGTCTCCGGGTGCGTCCGGAACAGGCCGATGAGGGCACGCCCGGATCCGGAGAGCGGGTTGATGATCGCGAGCTGCGCCGCCGCGGGATTCACCTCCATCGGAATGCGGCGCGCGTAGCCCTCGATGTGCTGCAGGGCGCTCGCGAGGCCCATCGGGTCCCGCGTGAACGTCGCGGCGGTAGCGTCCGCCTGGAACTCGTTCTGACGGCTGATCGCCATCTGGACGATCAGCGCCGCGATCGGGGCCACGATCGCCATGACCAGGAGCCCCAACGGGTTATCGTCGCGGCTGTCGCGGCCGCCGAACCCACCCAGGATGAGCCCCCAACGCGCGATGCTCGCGAGCATCGCCACGGCGCCGGCCATCGTCGCGGCAATCGCGCCGACCAGCATGTGACGATGCTTGATGTGCGCGAGCTCGTGGGCGATCACGCCCTCCAACTCCCGCTGGGGAAGCAGCCGGAGGATCCCCGCGGTCACGCACACCACCGCATGCTCGGGATCGCGTCCCGTCGCGAACGCGTTGGGCTGCTCCGACGCGGCGATCGCGACCACGGGCATCGGCAGGCCGGCTCGCGTACGCAGCTGGTCTACGATCCCGTACAGCTCCGGCGCGTCGCCGGGCCCGATCGTGCGGGCCCGGTACATCGCCAGCACCGCGCGATCGCTGAACCAGTACATGCCGAAGTTCATCACGGCAGCCAACACAAAGGCGAACACGGCGCCTCCGGATCCCCCGAAGTAGCTGCCGATACCCACCACGATGAGGGTGAGCACCGTCATCATCCCGAAGACCTTCAGCGTTTGCATCGAGAGACCTTCCCTGGTGATGGTGTCGAACCGGCCGCGATCGTGCGCTCCGAATACCCCGAGGATCCGTCGGGGTTGCGCACGGGCGCCCGTCACGCCGACCAAGGGCCCCGTGCGATCCGCGGACGCCTCAGTACCCCCACTCGCGGAAGATGAAGATACCGACGACCTGCGAGGCCTGGATGCCGAGATCCCCGAAGCCTCCCACACGACTCCGCAGGAAGCGGTCCTCCCAGAACGCCTGCACGTTGTAGTCGTCGGTGAGCGCGACCTCCACGCGGGCACCCCCGAGGAAGCTCTGGCCCGTGCTCTGCCCCGTGAGCGGACGGAAGACCAGGGCGAAGAAGACGTTCTCGCTCAGGTACTGCCCGACCTCGACCTGCGTGCCCGCCAGGGACCCCGCGAGGCTCCCGGACACCAGGCCGAAATCGCCCGCCTGCGTGATCGACAGATAGTCGAGCCCGATCTGGCGGGACAGAGCGGCGCCGAGCCGGGCGGCGAGCGTTCCCGACAGGTACGTGACACCCGCGCCTCCCGCCGCGCCCAGGAATGCCCCCGCCGCGCCCTCACCCCAGGCCTCCGCGCCGGTCGCGAGCTCGTAGCTGGGCCGCCCGAAGATCAGGTAGCTCACCAGATCCGACTGGGCGATGCCCTGGTCCTCGCTGCTGAGCGTGACGCGCGGCTGGGTGAGCGTGCCCTCCACGGCGGCGTTCACGTCGAGGAACCCCCCGTCGACGGTCCGGATCCGGCTGACCGCCTGGATGTTCAGCGTGGGGTTGATCCCGGGCACACCCAGGAATTCCACGGTCCCACCGCCCACGTCGAAGCGGCGGCCGAGGACCGTATACGACCCGCGGCGCGCCTGCAGCTCGCCGATCATGACGATATCGCGGTTCAGCCGGTCGTAGCGGACGAGGAGATCCCCCGCAATCTCCACGTTCATGTTCTCGGAGCGTAGCCAGGCGTCCTGGGGCACCGAGAGGTCCACGTCCACCCGCAGGTTCTGGAGGAACGGATTCCGGATGCCGGACAGCAGCGGCCGCGTGGAGAGCACCGTCGTGTCCACTACCTGGAAGATCCGAGGGTCGGTGAGGTCCACGACCTCCGTGCTCCGGATGAACTCCTCGAGGAAGATCGTCCCCTGATCCACGGACATCGTGCCCTCGACGCGCGGAGTCCGGTACGAGCCGGCGAGCCGCGCCTCGCCCGACAGGAGTCCCGCCACGTCCCGGCGGCTGACGGCCTCGAACCCGCGGAGGCGCACGATGAGGTCCAGCCGGGGGTCCGAAAGCGGCTCGAGGGTGACCGTGCCCCGCACGCTCGAGGCCCCGCCGGCGCGCGCGTCGAGAGCCACGTCCACCCGCCGGTCCGGGTTCAGCGTCAGCGTCCCGCCGACGCGATGGTGGCGGACGCCGAGCGCCTCGATCGACCAGGCCGCATCGTCCAACCGAAGGACTCCGGAGGGCTCGATGCGATCGAGGTCGCCACGGATGCGGAAGTCCCCGGAGACCGCACCGTCGACATCCTCGAGGAACGCCAGGTAGCTCAGCGCGAGCGCCGCGTCAAGCGAGTCCACGTCCACCCGGACGTCCATCGTCCGTGGGACCACGCGGCGCCCCCTGGGCCTCAGGGCGAGATCCACCGGAACGGTCCCTTCGGCGTTCAGCACCGTCCTGGAGCCCTGCGCGGCCGTGAGATCCAGCTCGGCTTCCCGGCTCTCGAAGCGCAGCGCGCCCTCGAGGCTCGTGAGGACCATGTCCTTCCACCGGGGCCCGGCGATCCGGAACGATGCGTCGATCGCGGGCGCGTCGGCGGGCCCGGTCACGTCGAGCGAAGCGTCCAACCGGCCCGCCACCACGATCTCCTCTCGCTGGGCCACCCGGGCGACGTGGTCCAGGTCGAGACCCTCCGTGGTCAGATGGAAGTCCGACGTCCCACCCCACGCGAGCGTCCCGTCGGCGGCCACCTTCATGGCCTCGTCGCCCTCGCGGACGAGCTCGAGCCCCGTCGCGCGGACCGACGTCGAGTCCCAGCGAACGAATGCGGGCCGCACGAGATTCCAGGGCCACTCGCCCACCTCGAGCATGACGCGGTCCAGCCGGATCTCGCCTCCCGAGACCGAGTCCAGAGCGAACGCTCCCTCGGCCTCGTAGCGCTCGCCACTGCTCAGCCGGCTGCTCACCGATCCTTCGCCCGCCCTCCCCTCCAGGCGCACGTCCGCGCCGACCCCGGCGAACGACCAGTCGTAGGCGGTCACGTCGGTCGCGTCCACCCGGAGCGACACGACCCGGTTCGGGCTCGCCAGGTCGAGCGCCTCCACACGGACGTCCGCGGTGCCCAACCGCTGCCCTCCCCAGACCGCGTCCTCGACCCGCAACGTCCCGGTCGCCACCAGCGAAGGGAGGTTGCCCGAGAGCACGACCTGTCCACTCGCACCGCCGGATACCACCACGTCGGCGAGCAGCGGAAGCGTATCGACGTCCACCCCCTGAAGGCGCAGGAGGCCACGCTCGAGCACGGACAGCGTGTCGCGCGCGATCACGGTGTCGCCCAGGAAGTAGGGCCGCAGCCCGATCAGGTTCGTCGTGGTGAACGCACCCCGCAGCTCGCCCTCGGTCCCGGACTCGAGACCGACCGTGCCCGAGCCGTCCATCCTGACTCCACCCAGGACAGTGGTGAGGGAATCCACGTGGAGCACGTGCCCGGAGATCCGCAGGTCAGTCGCCAAGGTGTCGAGATGCAGCCCGGCCACGCGCGAGGCACGCGCGACCAGCGCGCCGCGACCCTCCAACTCGCCGGGGCCGGGAGCGCTCGCATCCACCTCGACGTGGCCTGTCCACCGCGTAGGATCCGGGAGCGCGGGCACGATGCCGGAGAGGTGGACGTCCCGGGCGTCGGCGCTGAGGCGGACCGAGCGCTCCGGCCCCCTCAGGTCCACCCGGGCGTCCAGCGACACGCCGCCCTCCGCGACCCCGACGTCCCCCGTGAGGCGGAGGTCGGAGAGGGGTCCGACCGCCTGCAACGCACCCTTCACCCACCCGACGCCGCCGATCGAGGGCACCACCTGGTGGAGGAGGCCCAGGGACACCGCCATCAGATCTCCCCGCACGTCCAGGACCCATCCGGTCTCCGAGTCCCGGCGGACCGTGCCCTGGACCAGGACATGCGAGCCCAGGCTGTCTTCGCCCTGGCGGAGGTCGGCGGCGAGCCGCAGGCCCTCGCGGAGCCTCCCCGAGGCGTCGACCTCCGCCCGGCCGCTCCCCCCCAGGCGCACCGTGGGCAGGAGCGCCCTCACCAGCTCGTAGTTCAAGGGATCGAGGACGGCGTGGAGACCGGTGACGCCGGTGTTGGCACCCAGGTGGATCGCGCCGTGGAGATCCACCGTGGTCGGCCCTCCGCCGAATCCCGTGGGAACCAGCGTGACCTTCCCCTCCGTAGCGAGTGCGCGCGGAGTCCCGGACAGGGCCATGCTCCCGCCGAGCCACCCGTCCATCGGAAGCTCCCCCTCGATCCAGGGATCGAGATCCGCGAGCGCCAGGGGACCGGCCTCGACCTCGAGCCGCTGGAACGTGACGCCGTCCGACACGCGGATCCCTCCGTTCAGCGTCACTCGGCTGACCTCACCCTCCACGCGCACGTCGCTCAACGCGACGCGTACCCCGTCGGCCGTCGAGACCGAGATCCCGCCCCGGAGGGCGCCCTCCGGCACGCGCTCGTCGAGCCACGCCAGGTCCGAGAGGGCCGCCGGACCCTGCGTTCGGAGCTCGAGGCCGAGTCCCCACCCCTCGTCCTCCTCCCCGCTGGGGCCCAGAGCCAGCGATCCGTCGAACACCGAGCCGGGAAGACGGAATTCCGCCCCTTCGATCGCGAGGCCCCCGGGCCCGAAGCGCACGGCCCCCTCGGCATGCAGCAGGTCCAGGGGCCGGTCGAGCACGAGCACGCCCACCGACAGATCCGAGAGGCGGCCCGTCAGCCACTGGCCACTCCGACCTCCCAGCCGGACATCCTCCAGCGCGAGGTCGAGTCCTTCGAGGGCGATGCGCCGCAACGAGCCCCGGCCGTCCGGAGACGCCACCGTCGGAACGCGAGGCGGCGGACTCCCGTCCAGAGGGGTGAGCACGTCCAGCGTGCCGCCGACCACCCGGAGCGAACCCAATGCGACGCCGGGGCCGGGCAACGTGTCCGCGGTCTCACGCGGGATCACGAGCTTCGCCGTGTTGGGCACCTCCTCCCCGCCGTAGCGGCCGATCTCCACGCGCGGCCCGAACACCGTCACGGACGCGAGGCGCGCGGGAGCGCCGAAGAGGCTCAGCAGCGAATAGCGGAGCCGCACCGAGTCGGCCTCCAGGAAGCGACGGTCGCCCTCGGCCCGCAGCACGACGCCCACCAGCGTCGCCTCTCCCAGCAAGCTGGAACTCCGGATGGAGCCCACCGTGAGCGACCCCGCGAGGATCCGGCCGATCCACTCCAGCCCCGCGTCGAGCACGAGGCGCTGCCCCGGCGCGGTCTTCACGAGCGTGGCACCGAGCGCTCCGAGGCCGACCCCGAACACGAAGAGCGCGAGAAGGAACCCGCGTCCCCAGCGCCGGCGCTTCCGCTGGCGCTTCTCCGGCGTGCCGTCACCCGCTCCGGCCGGGCTCGTGGAAACGGTAGGCTCCCCCACGTCAGAACGCCTGGCCGATGGAGATGTGGAGCTGCCAGCGTCGCAACGACGTGGCAGGCGAGTCGTCGTACCGCACGTGCGGCGAGAGGATGGCCAGCGTCCGTGACTCCATCCAGGGCACCGCCTTCCCGTCCACCTTCAACTGGTCGTCCGGGTCATCGGTTCCCTCCACCCAGGGTCGCACCCCGTTGGTGACGACGCGCAGCGACTCGCCGCCCGAGAACCGGTACGCCAGGTCCACCCGCAGCGGACCGATGGGACTGAGGTAGCGGATGCCGAAGCCGGGCGTCACGCGCAGCACGCCGAGATCCACGTCGTCCGTGACGTTCCACACCTGCCCGACGTCGGTGAAGAGCGCACCCTGGAACGTGGCCGATATCGGGATCCGCGCCTCCAGGCTCCCCTCCATGACGGTCGTCCCTCCGGTCGGGCGAGCCTGGAACCCGGACTCGCCGAGCGGGGAGGCATCGCACGAGCGGTCCACGATGCTCTCCGGTGTGCACCCCGCCCCGCCGCGGCCCACCGGCTGCAGGAGGTTCTCGACGTCCGTGGTGAGCACGCGCGGCCCCAGGCGGCTCTGTGCGTACCCCCTCACGGAGTTGGCGCCACCGGCATAGAAACGCTTCTGGGGGTGGACGATGTCCGCATCCACGTCCGGTCCCATGAGTCCCTCGAACGCGCCCGCAGACACCCAGCCGGCTCGCAGCCTGGCCGCCAGGATCATCCCGGTCGGAATCCGGACGAAGCGCGCGAGATCGCCCTGGGCCCGGACGTACGTGAAGTCGGACCCCGACCACTCGTCGCCGTACTCCATGTCCACGAGCATCGTGTAGCCCCGCGAGGGGTTGAGCACGTTGTCGGTGGCGCTCCGGGTGAACGTGAGCCCCACGGGTGCGAGCCAGTTCGTGCCCTGGAGCGCCGCGATGTCCCCGGGCGTGCACACCAGGAAGCTCGTGCAGAAGAGGATCTCGGCCGCGTCCAGCCGGGACAGCTCGGGCCGCCACGAGAGCGTCAGGGGCGTGCGCGGCCCGATGTTGCGCGTCAGCCCGACCGTGAGACCCACGGCCTCGCGCACGAAGACGTCGGGCAGGCTCTGGCGCTCCGTGTAGAGCGACGCCTGGAAGGAGTTCCTCGTGCTGAAGATCCAGGGCTGCGCGAGGTTCACGGACGCGATCCAGTTGAAGCGGGTGAACGGGGCCTCCGCGCTCTGCTGAGGGCACAGGATGTCCCGGAAGTCCCCGGCCAGGATGTTGGAGACCCGTCCGCGAAGCTCGAGGCGGCGCGCGCCGCCCAGGAAGTTCCGGTGGATCCAGCGAGCATCCACGTTGAGGCACTCGGAGCTCGTCCAGCCGGCGCCGGCCCTGACCCGCCTGAGGTCCCCCTCCTGGATCCGAACGGCCACCGGGATCACAGAATCGGGACCCGCCTCGAAGTCGGGTGTCACCGAGGCGTTGCGGAGGATCTCCAAGCCGAAGAGCCGGGCCTGCGCCTCCTGGAGCTGGCTCGCGCGGTAGACGTCCCCCGAGCGGAACTGGAGCGTCCTCAGGACCGTCGACTCGGTCAGCTCGCGCTCTCCTTCGACGCTCACGTGCCCGTACCGGCTGAGCGGACCGGCCGCGATATCGTAGGTCACGACCGCCGAGTACGGGTCGGCGCGGGCGATGCGGAAGCTCCGCAGCACCTCGACACGGGCGTATCCCCGGTTCGCGAGCCGCCGGGTGAGCGTGTCCCTCGTGGCGTCCACGGTGATCGTGCTCAAGGGGTCCCGGGTGCGGAGCGGGAGGTCCTCGAGCAGATCGGGCGCCCGCACCTCCTCGAGCCCGACGAACTCGATCGAGTCCACCAGGACGGGGCGTCCCTCCTCGATGAGGAACGTGATGGACACCTTCCCGTCCTGCCGGACGTTGGTCTCCGTGTCCACCTCGACCTCGCGGTATCCACGCTGCTGATACCAGACCCTGAGACGGATGGGATCGAGGAGGAACTCCCTTCGGGGCAGGTACGCACGCTCGATCGCGAAGTCCGCTCCTCCCCAGCAGAAGGGCAGAAAGACCACGGAACGGCACTCGGTCTCGCGTGTCACGATGGCACGCGCGAGCGAGTCCGACGGGAACGCCCGGTTCCCGCTGAAGCGCACCTCCGTGACTTCGGGACGTCCGAGCTGCGCCGCGGCCGCATCCGGCAGCCCCCACCAAACCGGAGCCGCGAGCAGGCTCCCGACCGCGAGCCTCCGGACCGACGAAGGCGCTCTCACGTGCCCCCCTCGCCGTCGGATCTCTCCGCCGCCGCGCGCGGCCGCGCGAACCTGCGTTCGGATTCGCGCACGAAGCTCCCCCGGTCGCCGAGCCGACGCGTCTCCACGACCACGGTCGCTCCATCGATGCGCACCACGTTGAGCGAGTTGAGGCCTTCCTCCGGTCCGCGGCCGCGCGACGACGTAGTCGTGCCGCAGGCTACCAGCGGGATTCCCTCCCCCACACCCTCCACGAGCGCCCTGGACGTCCCGAGATGCGTCTGGTGGACGTGGCCGCCGAGGATCAGCTCGACGCCCATGGCTTCGAACGCCCTCAGGAGATTCGCCGCGCCGGGAAGCGGCCTCCCCCCCTGCCTGTCCGCGGGCCGCACGAAGTGATGGTGGGTCACGACGATCCGGACGTCGTCCGGCGGCGCGGCGGCGAACGAGCGTCGCGCGAACTCGAGTTGCGCCCGGCCCAGGCGGCCTCCGACGATGCGGCGGCGCGGCGCCGAGGAGTTGAGCGCAACCACGGTCGCCCCACGCACGCGGATCACGGCATCGAGCCTACGGCCCACGAAGCGCCGCCAGTGGGCGTAGGGCATGACGAGCCGCTCCCAGAAGCGGTAGAGCGGAACGTCGTGATTACCGGGCGTGGTCACCACGGGCAGCGGCGCCAGGGCGTCCAGCAGTTCCCGGGCCCGTAGGAACTCGCCGGCTTTCGCGCGCTGCGTGAGGTCCCCGGCCACGATGACCAGATCCGGCCGGAGCTCGTGGGCCAGGGCCACGAACGCGGCGCCGGCCCCCGGCCGGTAGGGCCGTCCCATCTGCAGATCGGAGCCGTGCAGGATGACCATGGAGCGCTAGGACGACGTCCTCTCCCCGGGACCGACCTCCTCCCGGGGCACCGCCGCCGCGGGACCGGCCAGCCGCAGCATGCCCGCCACGCCCACGGCGACGATGGTGAGGCTGATGACCTGCGCCAGCGTGAATGCACCGAAGAAACGATCGTCCTTGGCCCGGAAGAACTCCACGGCGAACCGCTCCATGCCGGCCAGCGCCAGCCACAGCATGAAGAGCCATCCCGCCCTGCGGTCCACCTTCCGGATGCGCCAGAGCACGAAGAAGACGAGGATGGAGATCGCGACCTCGTAGAGCTGCGTCGGGTGCACGGGGACGACCTGGCCGAACCGCTCGACGAGCTCGGGGTCGACGGTCATCCCGAAGTCCCTCTCGATATACTCGACGCGGGTGGGCGGCGATCCCTGCGGAAAGCGGATCCCCACCCACGACCCCGTCGGACGGCCCCAGTCGTCTCCCACCAGGAAGCACCCGATGCGGCCCACGCCGTACGCCAGCGCCAACGCCGGTGCGGACGCGTCCATGGCGTCGAGCATCGGGATCCTGCTCCGGTGCGCCTCCCATAGCACCAGGACCGACGCCAAACCGAACCCTCCGTACCACACCAGCCCGCCGCGGGCCGTGATCAGCGAGATGGGATCGGCGACCAGCCGGTCCCAGTTCAGCACCATATAATAGAGCTTGGCGCCGAGGATCCCGCCGATGACCGCCATGAACACCAGGTCCCACGCCTTCTCGGGGCCGTAGCCCTTGCGACGGAGCTCGGCGCGGAGCACGTAGCCCGCCGTCAGGAAGGCGCAGAGCATCATCACGCCGAACGAGGTGATCGGCTCTCCTCCCAGCACCGGCAGCCAGTCCGGGAGCCTGAAGAGGATGGGGTACATGGGGTGTCGATCTCAGGCGGTTCGCCGGAGGAGTCCGGGGAACGGCAGATCGGCCTGCGCGGTCGCCTCGGGGCCGGAGATCTCTCCGAGGTCATAGCGGAACCGCGCGGCGCGCGCGACCATCGCCCCGTTGTCCAGGGACAGCCTCGGGGACGCTCGGAAGAGTCGCCCGCCCGGACCCAGTCGGCGCGCCAACTCCTCACGCAGCATGCGATTCGCGCCGACGCCCCCGCCGACCAGTACACGGTGGCATCCGGTCTCCTCCACGGCTCTCATGGTCTTCGCCGCGAGCACGTCCACGGCGGCGGCCTGGAATGCCGCGGCCACGTCGGCCCGCTCCTCCGCGAGCGTACCGTCCTCCTCGAGCGAGCGCACCAAATCCACGACGGCCGTCTTCAACCCGCTGAACGAGAACGCGTAGTAGTCGGGGTCGGCGGGCGTCTGGTTGCGCCGGAGCATCGGTCGGGGCAGACGGTGCTTGCGGGGATTCCCCTCGCGCGCCGCGCGTTCCACCTGGGGCCCCCCCGGGTAGGGAAAGCCGAGGAGCTTGGCCACCTTGTCGAACGCCTCACCCGCGGCGTCGTCCCGGGTCTCGCCGAACAGGGTGTACCGGCCCCAGCCCTGGGCGTGGAGCAGGAGCGTGTGGCCTCCCGAGACGAGCAGCGCCACGAACGGGGGCTCGGCCTCCTCATCCTCCAGCACGGGACCGAAGAGGTGGGCTTCCATGTGATGGACCGCGATCATGGGCTTGCCCAGCGCGTACGCCGCAGCCTTCGTCCAGCAGACGCCCACCAGCAGCGCGCCGATCAGACCCGGGCCGGCCGTCGCGCCGAGCACGTCCACCTGGTCGAGCGTGATGCCCGATCTCGAGAGCGCTTCGTCCACGACCGTGTCGATCTTCTGGAGGTGTGCGCGCGCGGCCAGCTCGGGAACGACCCCGCCGAAGACCTCGTGGACGTCCTGGGAGAGGATCACGTGCCCGAGAAGGTGATGGTGTCCGTCGAGCACGGCCGCCGACGTCTCGTCGCACGATGTCTCGATGCCCAGCACGAGCGGCCGGGGCGGAGCGGCGGTCACGAACCCTCCGGGGGCCCGCCGTCCGGAGCCACCCGACGCACCGTGACGTGCTCGGCCGGTACCTCGACGCTCACCAGCGGCGGCACGCCCTCGACCATGACGGGCACGCGCCGCTGCTCGCCCGGAGCCATCCCCTGGAGAAGATCGGAGTCCACCCAGGCGCGCACGTCGAGCGGCTCCACGGCGGCCAGCAGCGTGCGGGCTCCGTCCAGGATCACGTCCACCGCCTCGGGCGTCACCGTCAGGGCGCCGGTGGGCAGTCCGGCCTGTGCGATGACGGGGATCCCGGTGAGCACCCGCTCCGCGCGCTCCTCCACGCGGATCCCGACGGTGGCGAAGGCCGGCGACACGCGGACCCCGTGGAGCCCAGCCGTGTCCACCGCGATCTCGAGCACACCCGAGGCCGCGACGTCCGGGAGATGGAGCGTACGCAGGAACACGGAATCCAGGAGCTCGATCCGCCCGGCCGGCCCCCGCACGCGCGCCGTGCGCGGCGTGAGCCCGATCGGGCTGGCCAGCGCCAGGCGGCGTGGCAGATGGCCGGCGGTCCGCAGAGCGATCGGGACGACCCGGCTCACGGCAGGCTCGAACGACACGTTCACCGCGGACGGGGAGAGAGCCTCCACGTTGACGCGGCTGCCCTCCCCGAGCACGACCCAGTCGCGGCGCAGGGTGACGAGCGTGTCCGGGGAGCCGACCTCGGCGATCGGCACCCGGACGACCGCGCCACCCCGGCTGAGCCGGATGATCTCGCCGGTGGGGCCGCTGAGACGCAGCTCGACGAGCGCCGGCTGGGGAGCACCCGACGCGGTCCACGCCGTGTCGGCCACCTCCACCACGACGGGCACCGAGTCCACCGTCTGCGCTTCCCGGGGCTCGGTCTGGACGAGCGCCCACAGGAGAACCGAGAGGCCGAGAGCCGCGAGCTTCAGGCGCCAGTTGTGGAGCAGGGAGACGAGGGTGAAGGCCACGGCTCGGTTCCTATTCGCCGAGCAGACGGCGCACCAGTTCCTGGTTCGCCGTCGCGTCCCAGGGCGTGGGGCCGGCCACCTTCTTGTAGATGACGCCGTCCCGCCCGACGACGAACGACTCGGGCACGCCCGTCGTCTGATAGACCCGCTGGATTCCGCCCTCGGGGTCGTGGAGGATCTGGAAGGTCAGGCCCAGCTCCTCCGCGAACGCCCGGAGGTCCCCGCCGGGCCGTCCCCCCGCGTCGGTCTCCCCCTGCCGGGCGTCCACGCTCACCGCGAGGATCTCGAAATCGGTACCCTCCATGGTCTCGTACAGGCGCTGCATGGAGGGCATTTCCTCCTTACAGGGAGCGCACCACGTGGCCCAGATGTTCACGAGGACGACCTTCCCCCGGTATTCCGAGAGCCTTCGCTCGACGCCGGACAGGTCGACCGCGACGAACTCCGGAGCCACCGCTCCCGTGATGACCGGCCGGTAGCGCTCGCGCCCCACCCACGCCACGGCCACGACGACCACGACGACCATCAGGGCCCAGAAGTACGGCGACTGCCAGGGCTTTCGCTTCATGGCGCAGGCTGTAGGGGGAAACGGACGGACGCCAGGGAATCCTACGGAGCCGGATCTTCGATGTTCCGCCCCAACGCCTGTCGAGCGGGCACGGGCGACACACCATCCCCGATCAATCTAAGGGCGGGAACACACCCCGGAAGCGCGCCTCCCACGATTCGGGCCCTCGCCCGGCCTTAGAAGCGGATCCCGATGCGGAAGACGACCTGATCGTCGGGGTCCACGACCTCGTAGCGCACTTCGGCGTAGGCTCCGACCACGAGGGTACCGAGGTGCGCTCCGACGCCTCCCCCGAGTCCCGTCTCCGCCGTCGCGCCCGCGCCTTGTCCCAGATCCGTCCTTCGGTACACGAGGCCTCCGGTCACATACGGGGTCAGCACCGGGACGGGCAGACTCAGATGCAGGTCGGCCGAGCCCCCCAAGAACGAGCACTCGTCGGCGCTGCCGCAGTCGGGAAAGAAGTAATCGCCGGCCACGAAGAGGTCGATGGGGAACAGCGGGAAGCTGAGCTCCACGGAGCCACCTACGCCGTTCACGCCCCCGAAGGCGTCGGACGCGCGCGCCACGTGGATGCCGGGGTTGAGCTGCGCCGACGCCTCGGGGCTCCCGGCCCCCAGGCCCGCCGCAGCCAGCACGATGCACAGCGCGCGTCGGTCCATCTCGCTCCTCCCGGGTGAGGCCACCCTCGGCTCGAAGGCTATCTCCCGCGCCGCCCCACCGCCAGGCGCACGGCGCTTCCCCGCTCCACCAGCGTATCGGGCGGCGGATCCTGCCCGATCACGATCCCCTCGTCCCTCCCGGGGCGCATCACGTCCTCGACCGAGCCGAGCACGAGCCCGACCGAATCCAGAAGGGTCAGGGCCCGCACCTCCTCCAGGCCGAGCAGGAAGGGCATCGGGATCAACGCCGGGCCGCGGCTCACCGCGATTCGCACCTGCGCGGGGATCGCCACCACCGTCCCCGCAGTCGGCTCGGACATCGTGACCCGCCCCCGCGGGACGTCGGAATCCACGGAGTCCGCCTGGACCACGAACCCGCTGGATTCCAGGATCACCAGCGCGCGCGACGCGTCCACGTTCACGACGTCCGGGACCGGGCGGGTCTGGGGTCCGGCGCTCCGCGTCACCACCACCGCGGACCCGGGAAACGCGAGCTGGCCCGGAAGCGGCGACTGTCCGACCACCCTGTCCGCAGCCACGGACGGATGCCGAAGGGAGTCCACCGGGCCCAGCTCGAGGCCGGCCGTGGCGAGGCGCTCGGAAGCCGCGCGCACGTCTGCTCCCCGGACGTCGGGGACGACGACGAGATCCGTAGGAGGAGGCGGGGCCGGATAGATCACCCGGGTCGCCACGAGATACCCCCCCACCCACCCCAGGACGACCAGCCCCGCGGCCCGCAGGATCGTGCCGGCCCGCCCCCGGGAGAGAGCCCCGCGCGACGTGCGGCGCTTCCCACCCCGGCGCTTTCCACTCGGGCGGGTCCTCCGCAGCGATCCGCCGAGCTTCACCAGGTCCTCCGCATGCGTGCCGCGAACGCGCCGTCGAACCCGTGGCGCTGCGGAAGGACCACGAGGTACCCGTCCCCGTCCACGTACTCGGCGTCGACGGCGCCCGTGGGCTCCAACTCGAAGGCGCGGTGTCGCTCCAGGAACGCCGCCACCCGGGCGTGGTTCTCCTCGGGCTCGAGCGAGCAGGTGGCGTAGACCAGAACGCCTCCGCGAGGCACGAGGCCCGCGCCCGCGTCGAGGATCTCCCCCTGGAGCTGGATCATGTCGTTCATGGACTCCGGTGCCAGGCGCCAACGGCTGTCGGGGTGCCGGCCGAGCGTCCCGGTCCCGCTGCAGGGGACATCCACGACCACGGCGTCCGCCGAGGCCACGGGCGGGCGGCGCGCGTCCGCGACCACCATGCCGACACGGATTCCCGTCCTCAGGGCGTTCTCGCGAACGAGGCGCATGCGTGTCCCGGATCGATCGGCGGCCAGAGTATAGACCGAGCGGCCGGCGAGGGCCAACGCCTTGCCGCCGGGCGCGGCGCAGAGATCTGCAAGGACCGTGCCCTCGGGCGGATCGGCGTAGCGGACCACCAGGTGCGCGGCGGGGTCCTGGACGACCGCGGGGATCACGTCCAACGCGGCGGCGGTGTCGCCCGCGGTCTCCAGCCGTACGGCCAGCGTGCCCCGCCCTACCGCTTCCGCCCCGATCCCGCGCTCGGCCAGCCCGCGCACGGCGTGCTCGGGGGAATCTCGCAGCGGGACCAGGTGCGTGTCGGGCCGGCGGTTGTCCGCGTTCACGAGATCGCGGACCTCACTGGCACTCCACCGCGTGAGCCAGCGCTCCACGAGCCAGCGCGGATGCGATCCCCACGTCGCCAGAAATCCCGCCGGATCCTCCTCGAAGCGCGGAAAGCGCGCCGCGGCGGCGTCGCCCTCTCCGAGCGCCCGGAGCACCGCGTTCACGAGCGACGCCGCTCCCCGCCCCGCCCCTCCCGCCGCCTGGGCCACCGCCTGCGACACCGCCGCGTACCGTGGCACGCCGTCCATGTACAGGATCTGGTAGGCTCCGAGGCGAAGCACCTCCAGCACCACGGGGTCGAGGCGGGCGAGCCCTCCCCTCACGCGACCGGAGAGGACGTGGTCGAGCCGCCCGCGGAGCCGCGCGGCTCCGTAGACGAGCTCGTGCACGAACGCCCGATCTCGTGGCTCGAGGTCCCGCGCCGCGCGCCCGAGCGCGACATCCAGGCGAGCGCCCCGGCCCACGGCCGAGGCGATCTCGAGGGCCGCGGCGCGAGCCCGCGTGACGTCTCCGGCCCCGACCGCGGCGCGGCTCAGTCCAGCATCCCCTCGAGCGGGGAGGAGGGCACGGCGATCTCGCGCGAGGGCATGCGTCCCCCCAGGAAGGCCAGGCGGCCGGCGACGATCGCGTGCCTCATCGCGTGCGCCATGCGCACGGGGTCCGCGGCCGCCGCGAGGGCCGTGTTCATGAGGACGCCGTCCACTCCCTGCTCCATGGTGATGCACGCGTCCGACGCCGTGCCGACCCCGGCGTCCACGATCACGGGCACCTTCAGCCGACGCTTGATCTCGCGGATGAAGTACGGATTCACGACACCCAGGCCGCTCCCGATCGGGCTCGCCAGCGGCATGACCGCCACGCACCCGGCGTCCTCCAGGCGCAGCGCGGTGATCAGGTCGTCGTTCGTGTACGCCATGACCTTGAAGCCCTCGGATACGAGGACCTTCGCCGCCTCGAGCGTGCCCGCCACATCGGGCAGCAGCGTCGTCGGGTCGCCGATCACCTCGAGCTTGATCCACTCGTTGAACCCGGCGGCACGCGCGAGGCGCGCGTAGCGGACGGCGTCCTCGGCCGTGGAGCACCCCGCGGTGTTGGCGAGGAGGAAGAACTCCTTCGGGTCCAGGTGATGGAGGATACCCTCCTCCTTGGACCGGTCGAGGTCCACCCGCCGGACCGCCACCGTGACCATCTCGGCGCCGGAAGCGCGGATCGCGCCCAGCATGACCTGGTTGGTCTCGTACTTGCCCGTGCCCACGATGAGGCGCGACGTGAACGCGCGCCCTCCGATCACGAGCGGGACGTCGGGCGTATCCCCCTGCCGCACCGCGGTCTCGTCCGCCGCCTTTCTCTTCGCCGGTGTCTTCGTCATCCGTTCATCCCCCGCCCACGAAATGGACGAGCTCGAGGGTGTCCCCGTCCCGCACCGGAGTCTCCCCGTACGCGTCGCGCCCGAGGATCTCCCGGTTCAGCTCCACGACCACCAGGGACGGATGCAGGTCGAGCGACTCGACAAGCGAGCGCACCGAGTGCCCGGCGGCGACGTCACGCTCCTTCCCGTTCAGCCGGACCCGGATCATCGTGGCTTCCGTCATCTACGCTCCTCGGTCTCGGCCGGTCCATCCGGCCAGCTCCTGAAGATACCCCCGCGCCGCGGTCAGGGGGTCCGCAGCGTCCCACACACCCCGGATCACCGCGACTCCCGACGCGCCCGCCGTCATCACCTCGGCGATGCGCGGCCTCGTCACGCCCCCGATGGCCAGAACGGGCCTGCCTCCCGCGGCGGCCGCGACCTCGGCGACGAAGCCGGCCCCCCGCGCCCCGAGGCCCGGATGGCTCGGCGTCGGGTAGACCGTACCCGCGAAGATCCAATCCGCGCCCTCTCGGGCCGCGTCCGCCCCGGCCCGCGCGGAATGCACCGACGCGCCGACGCGCGCGCGGGCGCCGAGGAGCCGCCGGGCTTCGGTCACGGGCAGGGACCGCTCGCCCAGGTGGACCCCCGCCGCTCCGGCGGCCAGCGCTACGTCCACGCGGTCGTTCACCACGAGCCAGCTTCCCTCGGCGCCGGCCGCCTCCACGAGGCTCCGCGCGAGCGCGAGGAGCGGGCCCCCGGGTGTTCGCGGTCCGCGAACGTGCAGCGCGAGCGCGCTCCCGCCCACGCGGAGGAGCGCGCACGCCGTCTCCACGAACCCCGGGCGCGAGAGCACGTCGTCGTCCGTGACGACGTGGAAGGAGGGCGGCGCGGGCGCGCGAGCTACCGGGGTCACCTCCGGACCGCGCATCAGACGAAGCGTTGCGCGGCGCGGACTCCCCGTCCGTGGATCCAGTCCAGGGCCTCCATGCGTCGCCTCCCCGGCGGCTGGACCTCGCCCACCGCGAGCGCGCCGTCTCCCGTCGCCACGACGAGCCCCCGCTCGGAGTCGGCCGACAGCACGGCGCCGGGGACGGGCGTCCCGGCCGGGCGCCCCGAACCGGTTGCTTCGCCCGGGTCCGGACGGAACAGCTTCACCGGCACCCCTTCGAGCTCCGACCACGCGCCGGGGACCGCGTCCATGCCGCGGATGTGCCAGGCGATCTCGCGCGTGGGGCGCGACCACTCCACGCGCGCCACCTCCCGACCCACCTTCGGTGCGAACGTCGCCCGCGCGTGATCCTGCTCCTCCTCCCGCGCCTGTCCCGCAGCCAGCAGCGCGAGCGCCTCGAGCAGAGCCTCGGCCCCCAGCTCCGACAATCGTACCGAGAGCTCGGAGGCGGTGTCGGAGTGAAGGACGGGCTCCTCGATGCGGTGCAGCACGGGGCCCGCGTCCATCGCTTCGACCATCCGCATGATCGTGACCCCCGTCACCTCGTGGCCGCGCGCGATCGCCCAGTTGACCGGCGCGGCGCCGCGGAGCTCGGGGAGCAACGAGGCATGCACGTTGATGGATCCGAGCGCGGGCACGTCGAGGACGTCGCGGCGCAGGAGGTGGCCGTACGCGACCACGACCGAGAGATCCGGGGCGAGGTCGCGGATCGACTCCAGGAAGGCGTCGCCCTCCGGCCGCTCGGGCGTGAGCACCGGAATCCCGAGATCCAGCGCGACGTCCTTCACGGGTGAAGGCGTCAGCCGGCGTCCGCGCCCCGCGGGTCGGTCCGGCCGGGTCACGACGCTCACGACGTCGAACCCCTCGTCGTCCAGCGCGCGCAGCGACGGGACGGCGAAATCAGGCGTGCCCCAGAAGAGCATCTTCACGGGCTCAGTCCTCCGATTCCTCCCGCAGCTTCTTCCACTTCTTGAGTGCCATGCGCCGCTTGAGCGGGCTCAACCGGTCCAGGAACAGGATCCCGTCCACGTGGTCGATCTCGTGCTGCAGGGCCCGCGCGAAGAGCTCGTCGGCCTCGACGCTCACGGGCTTTCCGCTCGGATCGAGCCCTTCGACCTTCACTGCCCACGGCCGATCCACGACGTCCTCGATGCCGGGGATGCTCAAGCAGCCCTCGGCCTCCTTGCTGCGCTCGCGGCTCGTCCACGTCACGACGGGGTTCACCAGGGCGACGCGGGCCTGGGGCTCGTCCGCGCGGCGCAGGTCCACGATGATCACGCGCTTCGACACGCCGACCTGCGGCGCCGCCAAGCCGATCCCCTCGGCGCTGTACATCGTCTCGAACATGTCCCGCACGAGCCCGCGCAGGGCGTCGTCGAAGCCCGTCACCTCGTCTCCCCGGCGTCGGAGCACGGGGTCGCCCATCAGCGCGATCTCGCGAACGGCCACCTATCCCTCCTTCCCGCCCTTCGACGGGATCACCTGGGCGATGCGCCCGCGGTCCACGGTCACGCGTGTGTTCTCCCCGGTCCGCACCGTGAGACGGTTGTCCTCCACGTGCACCACGGTCCCGATGAGGCCGCCGTTGGTCACGATCTCATCGCCCTTCTTCAGCGCCTTCAGCATCTGCTCGTGCCGGCGGCGCTCCTTCGACTGCGGGCGGATGAGAAGGAAGTAGAAGATGACGAAGATGAGGACCATCTGGACCATGAAGACGAGCCCCGCGGATCCTCCTTCGCGGGGCGCCATCAGGATCGCGAGCGCGCTGTTCGTCACCTGGGACCTCCGTTCTCGTATCGTTCCAGCCAGTCGCGGCTCCACGCATGGAAGTCGCCCGCGACGATGTGGCTCCGGGCCTCCTCGGCGAGCCGCACGACGAACCGGAGGTTGTGGACCGAAAGAAGGCGTACCGCGAGCCACTCACCCGCCACGACGAGGTGTCTGAGGTAGGCGCGATCGTAGCGCGCGCACGTACCGCAGTCACACCACGGGTCCATCGGCCGCGTGTCGTCCCGGAAGCGTGCCGCCTTCAAGTTCACCTGGCCCTCTTCGCTCGTCCAGGCGGTGCCGTGGCGCGCGTTGCGCGTCGGGGCGACGCAGTCGAAGAGGTCGTACCCCCGCGCGATCGCCTCCAGGAGGTCATCCGGATAGCCGACACCCATGAGATAGCGCGGCACGTCCGGGGGAAGCTCCCCATCGAGGAGGTCCAGGACGCGCCACATGTCTTCCTTGGCCTCGCCCACGCTGAGACCCCCGATGGCCACCCCCTCCCAGTTCCCCGCGTCCCGGATCCGGCGCGCGTGCTCGAGCCGGAGGTCCTCGTACACGTTGCCCTGCACAATCGGAAAGAGTGTCTGCGCAGGGTATCCGCCCATGCCTTCGAGCTCCTCGAACCGCGCCTTGCACCGGTGCAGCCAGGCGAGCGTTCTCCGGTTGGCCTCGCGCGCGTGGGCGTGGTCCGCGCCGCCGGGCGCACACTCGTCGAACGCCATCACGACATCGGCTCCGAGCGAGCGCTGGATGTCCACGACGGACTCGGGAGTGAACGTGTGGCTCGATCCGTCCAGGTGGCTCTTGAAGACCACCCCGTCGTCGCGGACCTCGCGGATCGGGGCCATCGAGAAGACCTGGTAGCCGCCCGAGTCGGTGAGGAGGGGACCGTCCCACCGCATGAACGCGTGGAGACCTCCGAGCCGATGGACCAACTCGTGGCCGGGCCGCAGATAGAGGTGGTACGTGTTGGCCAGGACGATCTCGGCCCCCAGGTCCGCGACCTCCTCCATGACCAGGCCCTTCACGGTGCCCTGGGTCCCGACGGGCATGAACGCGGGCGTGCGCACGTCGCCGTGCGGTGTGGTGAAGGTTCCGGCCCGCGCCTGGCCGTCCCGGGCCTGGAGGGCGAACCGGAAGAGAGAGGACCTCGACATGGGTGGGGAATGTAGCGGATCGGGGGAACGTGTGGGCCCTGCCACGGCGTTCTTGTTGTCAGCCGCGCTCCGGGGGCCCAGACTTCAGCATGGCGAATCGATGGAGGGATTGGCTCCGCCAGGCGGAGCGGGACTTGGAGCAGGCCGAAGCATCCCTCCTGGAGGGTCGCCACGAGTGGGCCTGCTTCGCCGCGCACCAGGCCGCGGAAAAGGCCGTGAAGGCCTTGCACCTCGCCCGGGGCCAGGAGGCGTGGGGCCACGTCGTGGCGAAGCTCCTCTCCGAGCTGCCCGAGGGCACGCCGGTTCCCGAAGATCTCCCGGACCGCGCCCGAGTCCTGGACAACTTCTACGTGCCGGCGCGCTACCCGAACGGTCACCCCGAAGGGGCGCCATTCGAGCACTACGGCCCCCTCCAAAGCCGGCAGGCGGTCCACCATGCCCGTGCGATCATCGAGTTCGCCCGTTCTCAGGTGGCCTGACCTGACCGCGGTCCACACCGCGCTCGTCTCGTGGGCGCGTTCGGCAGCGTCCCGCGATGCTCGCGTGGCCCGGGTCGGGTACTTCGGCTCGTACGCTCACGGAGCATGGGGGGTGGGGAGCGATCTGGACGTGGTGCTCGTCGTGCGGGACGCCGATCTCCCCTTCGCCGAAAGGGCCGCCCAGTGGGACCTCACCGCGCTCCCCGTACCGGCGGAGGCTCTCGTCTACACGGGAGACGAATGGGATCATCGGATCCTCCCGCGCGCCGATCGGTTCGCACGGGTTCTCGCGGACGAGACCGTCTGGGTGTACCCGTGACGGCCCCTCGAGGGACCTGGCTCCGGCCCACCCGTCACAGTTCCAACCTCGCCGCCACCCGACCCGTCCAAGGGGTTGAGGCAGACCCACGTGGTACATACTGTGTCATACATAGTATCTAGCCCCCACTCCGCCGACAGCGGATCGGTCGGTGAGGCCGGACCGGGATCGGCCGGCGACACCCGACAGGAGGACCGATGACGCCCGACAGGGAGGACCGATGACGCTGGATCGGGAGTGGATGCGGGGCGCCGCCCCGCTGGCGGTCCTCACGCTGCTCGATGAGCGCGAGATGTACGGATACGAGCTGGTGGAGGCGCTGGAGCGGGTCACGGGCGGGTTGCTGGCCATGGGCCAGTCCACCGTCTACCCCCTCCTCTACAACCTCGAGAGCCGGCGGCACGTAGCCTCGGCGTGGCGGACGGCGCCGTCCGGGCGGCGCCGGAAGTACTACCGGGTCACCGACGAGGGGCGGGCCTGGCTCGCCGCACAGCGGGGCCAGTGGAGCCGGCTGGTGGAAGCGCTCGGCCGCCTCGGCCTGGCGCCGGCCGGACCGGAGGAGGCGGCCCCGTGACCGAGCGCGCCCGCCCGCCCCTGCCCCGCGAGCTCGAGGAGCTGCTGCGGCAGGTCCTGGAGGCGTCCGGGCTGGATCTCCCCGCCCGCGCCGAGGTCGAGGCCGACCTCAGGGCCCACTTCGAGGACGGTCTCGCGGGGGGGCGGAGCGCCGGGGACCTAGCCGAGCGCTTCGGCGACCCCGCCCTCGCGGGCCGCGCGATCGCGGAGGCCCGGGCCCGCCGGGCCCGGAGCGGATCCCTACGGGACGGGAGGTGGTGGATGAGCGCGCAAGACCTGTGGAGGGAAGTGTGGAGGGCCGCGCGCCGGCTCTCCCGTGCCCCCGGGTTCGTCACCGTCGTGGTGCTCACGCTCGCGCTCGGGGTGGGCGCCAACACGGCCATCTTCACCGTGCTGGACCGGGTCCTCCTCGAGCCCCTGCCCTACCACGAGCCCGGGCGGCTCGTGCGCGTCTACGAGGCGACTCCGGACAACGCCGGGGATCATGGCAACCTCTACGTCCGCGCCCCCACAGTGGCCGCGTACCGTGCTGCGGCCGAGCTGTTCGAGGCCTTCGGGGCCCTCTACACGTATCGCGAGCTCGGCGCGGACCTCACCGACGGCGACCGGCCCGAGCGGATCACGGTGGTTCCCGTGACCGCCGGCTGGTTCGAGACGCTCGGGGTGGTCCCCGTGCTCGGACGCACGTTCGTCGAGGAGGAGACGCTCGGGAGCGGCGGGCCGGAGCGCCCCTCGATCTTCCGTGAGTCCTCCGCCCCGGTCGTCATCCTCGGGAACCGTCTCTGGGAGGAGCTCTTCGACGCGGACCCCTCGGCCCTCGGGCGCACGGTCCACCTGGACGACGTGCCGTTCGAGGTGGTGGGGATCATGCCGCCGGACTTCCGCGATCCGTTCGGGCCCGAGGCCGACGCGTGGGTGCCTCTCGACCTCCGGCCCCAGATGGACAACTGGGGCAACTTCTATCTGTCGGCCGTCGCCCGACTGCCCGACGGCCTCACGCTCGAGGCCGCCCAGGAGCGGGCGTCGGCCCTCCAGGCGCGGATCGTCGAGGCCAATCCCCAGGCGCGCGACTGGGGCCCGCTCCTCGTCCCCCTCCAGGCGGACGTGGTGGGCGCGCGCCGGAGCACGCTGCTCTGGATCCTGGCCGCCGCGGCCGCTCTCGTGCTCCTCACCGCCTGTCTCAACGTGGCCAATCTCGTCCTCGCGCGGGGCCTCGAGCGCGATCGCGACGTGGCGCTGCGCTCCGCGCTCGGTGCCGGACGGGGTCGCGTCCTCACCGGCGCGCTGGCCGAGAACCTCCTGCTCGCGCTGGCCGGCGGAGCGCTCGGGCTCGGGCTCGGAGTGGCATGCGTGCGCGCGCTGGTCCGGGTCGCGCCCGAGATCGTGCCCGGGGCCCTGCCACCCGCGGCGGGCGCGAGCGTCTTCGTCTTCGCGCTCGGGGTGACCGCGCTCGCGCTGCTCGGATTCGGACTCGCTCCCGCCTGGCGGATCGCCGGGATCGCGCCGGCCGACGCGCTGCGGGCCGGGGACCGCGGCGGCACCGCGAACAGGAGAACCCGGCGCGTCCGGAACGGCCTCGTCGTCGTCCAGGTCGCCACCGCGACGGTACTGGTGGCCGGAGCGATGCTGCTCGCCCGCAGCTTCTCCGCCATCCTGAGCGTGCCGACGGCCGTGGATCCCCAGGGCGTCCTCACCTACGAGGTGAACCTCCCGCTCGCGCGGTACCGGGACGGCGCGTCGCGGCACGCGTTCCACGAGCGCCTGGAGCGGCGCATGGAATCCCTTCCCGGCGTGGAGGCCGCCGGCGCGGTCTCGTGGCTTCCGGCCAGCGGCCGCTACCACATCTGGAGCTTCTACTGGGATCCCGCGGACCCGTCGGCCTCCGGTGCCTCGGACGACCGCTGGTACGGCACGGACGTCCGCGTCTTCGAGGGCAACTACCTGGGAGCCGTCGGCCTCTCCGTCCTCAGGGGCGAGGCGCCGGCCGACGTGGACCTGGACGCCGAGCGCGTGGCGTGGATCAGCGCCACGACCGCGGAGCAGGTCTTCGGCGACGCGGACCCGATCGGCCAGCGGATCCGCCTCGCGGGAGGTCCACGCCGGATCGTCGGAATCGTGGAGGATGTCCCCGTGGACGCGCGGGGGCGCGTGACGCGCCACGCCTACATCCCGCACGCGCAGTACGCCGACGACCGCAACTGGGCGCTGATCCAGGTCGTGAAGGCGCGCGGGGACCTGGGAGCGCTCCGGGAGGCGATCCGCTCCGAGCTCCGGGCGCTCGACCCGGACCTGGTTCTCCATCGGCCGCGCCTCCTCACCGAGGTCGTGCACGCGGCGCGCGCCCAGGACCGCTTCGCCACGCTGCTCATGGGAACGCTCGCGTTGCTGGCTCTCGCGCTCGCCGTCGTCGGCACGTACGGCGTGCTCGCGGGCTCCGTGGCGAGCCGCCGCCGGGAGATCGGGGTGCGCCTGGCGCTCGGGGCCGACCCCGGGGGGATCCGGCGCATGGTGTTCCGCTACGCGGCGGCCCTCACGCTGCCCGGCATCCTGCTCGGCGTCGTCCTCGCGCTCGGCGGGGCCCGGTTCCTCGAAGCCCTGCTGTTCGGCGTGGACGGCCGTGACCCGATGGCCTACGCGCAGGCCGTCTTGGTCTTCCTCGGCGTGGGGCTCCTCGCGGGATGGGCTCCGGCGGAGCGCGCGACCCGGGTGGACCCGGCCCGGACGCTCCAGGGAGAGTGACGGGCCGGAGCGACGACGACGCGCGCGCCGCAGCGGGCCACCGGGTCAGTACCCCACGCGCCGCGCGTTCGCGCGCCACGCCTCGAGCACGGCTCGCCCTTCGGCCCGGATGAGCTGCACGCCCACGATGCGGCGCTCGCTCCAGCCGCGCCTCATCTCCTCGTGGACCACCTCGTCGTCGAAGCCGGCCGCGGCCGCATCCTCCTTCGAGGCGGAAAACACCACGCGCGGGATGCGCGCCCAGTAGGCCGCCGCCAGGCACATCGGACACGGCTCGCAACTCGAGTACAGCACGCAGTCCGACAGGACGTGCGTGCCGAGCCGGGATGCCGCTTCGCGGATCGCGAGGATCTCCGCGTGCGCCGTGGGGTCACCGAGCTCCACCACGCGGTTCCAGCCCTCCCCGACGACCTCGGCGCCTCGAGCCACGATCGCGCCGAAGGGCCCGTTCGCGCCCCCGGCAGAGCGGGAGCGGGCGAGCTCGATGGCCCGGCGCAACAGCGCATGATCGTCCATGATCACAACGATGTCACCGCGGTCCGGGCGCATCCACCCCGGCCGGGACCACGGCCATGGCGTCCCCGTAGGAGTAGAAGCGGTAGTCGCCGGCCGCGGCCTCCCGGTAGGCGTCCATGACCCGGCGGTACCCGCCGAACGCCGCCACCAGCATGAGGAGCGTGGAGCGCGGCAGATGGAAGTTCGTGAGGAGAGCGTCCACGACCTTGAACCGATAGGGCGGCCGGATGAAGAGGTCGGTGGTGCCGGAGCCCGCGCCGATCCGGCCGCGCTCGTCGGCGGCGGACTCGAGCGTGCGGACCGCGGTCGTGCCCACGGCCCAGATCCTCCTGCCTTCCTCGCGCGCGCGGTTCACGGCGGCGGCGGCGGCGGCCGGCACGTCGTACCACTCGTCGTGCAGCTCGTGCTCGCACGGGTCGTCCACCTCCACCGGCCGGAACGTTCCCACCCCGACGTGCAGCGTCACGGCGACGCGCTCGACCCCCCGTGCCTCGAGCGCGGACAGCACTTCCGGGGTGAAGTGCAGGCCCGCGGTCGGGGCGGCCACCGAGCCCGGCGTGCGCGCGTAGACCGTCTGGTACCGCTCGCGGTCGAGCGGCTCGTCCTCGCGCTCCAGGTACGGCGGCAGCGGCACGTGGCCGTGCCGCTCGAGCGCCTCCTCCACGGTGCCCTCGCAGATCAAGCGCACGAGGCGCCCCCCACCGGGCGCCGAGTCGAGGATCTCGACGCGGAGGTCCTCGGCGACGTCCACCACGCGGCCGGGCTTGAGCTTGCCGCCGGGCCGCACCAGGGCCTCCCAGACGCGCTCGTCCGCCGCCGCCGGCGCGGGACGGAGGAGCAGGATCTCGGCGTGGGCCCCCGTCGGCTTGCGGCCCAGGAGGCGCGCCGGGATGACCCTGCTCTCGTTCACCACGACGACGTCCCCGGGCCCGAACAGCTCGACGACCTGGTGGAAGCGCAGGTGCCTCACCGGCCCTTCGCCGCGCGGGACCACGAGGAGCCGGCTCCAATCGCGCCGCTCCGCGGGGTAGCGCGCCACGCGGCCGGGGGGGAGTTCGTAGTCGTAGTCGGCCACGCGGCTCCCGTCGAGCGTCCTCATTCCTCCTCGAAGAGCGAGGCCTGCTTCCCCTTCCCGCCCGCGTCCCTGAGCGTGTACCCGAAGCGCCGGAAGGCCCTCGGCGTCGCCACCCTCCCCTGGGGCGTGCGCATGAGGAATCCCTCCATGATCAGGAACGGCTCGTAGACCTCCTCGAGCGTGGTGGCGTCCTCGCCCATCGCCACCGCGAGCGAGTTCAGGCCCACCGGACCGCCCTCGAACTTCTCGATGACCGTCTTGAGCACCCGGGCGTCCATCTCGTCGAGGCCGTACTCGTCCACGTCGAGCATCGCGAGCGCCTCGCCGGCGACCGTCTCGCTGATGACGCCGTCCGCCTTCACCTGCGCGTAGTCGCGTACGCGGCGCAGGAGCCGGTTGGCCACGCGCGGCGTGCCCCTCGATCTCCGGGCGATCTCCAGGGCCCCCTGCGCGCTGGCCTCCACGCCGAGGATCTCCGCGCTCCTCCGCACGATCGTGACGAGATCCTCGGGCGGGTAGAAGTTGAGCCGCTGCACGATGCCGAACCGCGCGCGCATGGGCGCGGTGAGGAGCCCGAAGCGCGTCGTGGCCCCCACCAGCGTGAAGGGCTCGATCTTCATGGTCATGGTCTGGGCCTTGGGTCCATCGGACAGGCGGATCTCGATGCGCCAGTCCTCCATGGCCGGGTAGAGGAACTCCTCGATGATCGGGCGCAGCCGGTGGATCTCGTCGATGAAGAGGATGTCCCCCTCGCGCTGGTTCGTCAGGATCCCGACCAGGTCCGCGGGTCTTTCCAGGATGGGGCCCGAGGTGGCCTTGAAGTTGACGCCCATCTCGCGGGCGAGCAGCGAGGCGAGGGTGGTTTTGCCCAGGCCGGGGGGACCGTGGAACAGGATGTGGTCCAGCGGCTCTCGCCGGCGCCGCGCCGCCTCGATCGCGATGGCCAGCGCCTCGCGGACCTTTCCCTGCCCGATGAACTCCGCGAGTCGCTGGGGGCGTAGCGACGGCTCGGACGGCTCGTCCTCGTCCAGGGTCTGGGGGGTGGTGATCTGGGTACGTTCGGTCATGGCGGCATCGAGGGGTCGGCCTACACGGTACCGTCCCGCGCGGGTTCTGCATACCCCCCAGACGGGCGGGCGGCCCGGGTCCGGACCGCGACCGCCCAGGGCGCCGACCCTCCCCATCACGACCGCCGGGAAACCCTAGTACTTGCGTATAGCAAGAGATGTAGGGAATTTGAGCGTGGTCCCGGAGAGGGGCCGACCACCATCCCTCTCAGCAGAGGTTGCGTGCCGCCTCATCCACCCCTCGGGCTTCCCGTCCGACGTGAGGCGGTCTCAACGGCGGGGCCACGGAAGAGATCCATACTCATGACGGAGGTTCCGATGACCAGAAACGTGGTACGAAAGAACCCGTCGAGAGCCGGATTCACCCTCCTCACCGTAGGCCTGTTGGCCGCGTCCGCGCTCTTCGCGCAGACAGCGGCGGCGCAGACCGGCGCGGTGTCGGGCACGGTGGTGAGTGCCCAGACGGGTGAGCCGCTCTCAGCGGCACAGGTCAGCCTCGAAGGCACGGGCCTTGGAGCGCTGACGCAGTCCAACGGGAGGTTCCTGATCCTGCGGGTTCCCCCGGGCAGCTACACGCTGCAGTCCGTGCTGATCGGCTTCGGCACCGTCACACAGGGCGTGACGGTGGCCGCCGGGGAGACCGCGACCGTGGAGCTGCGCATGGATCCCCAGGCGATCTCGCTCGCGGAGATCGTGGTGACCGGCGTGGCCGGCGCCACCCAGCGGACCAAGCTCCCGTTCGACGTCGCGCAGGTGCGCGTCGGCGAGATGCCCATTCCGAGCGCCAACGCCGCTTCCACCCTGCAGGGCAAGGTGGCGGGCGCGCAGGTGGTCTCGGGCAGCGGGCGGCCCGGCGAGGCTCCCTCCATCCTGCTGCGCGGGGTGAAGAGCCTCGACGCGAGCGGCCGCGACCAGGAGCCTCTCTACATCGTGGACGGCGTCATCCTGGGCGCCACCCTCGTGGACCTGGACGCTCTGGACATCCAGAGCATCGAGGTGGTCAAGGGCGCCGCGGCCGCGTCGCTGTATGGCTCGCGCGCGGGCGCCGGCGTCATCCAGATCCGCACGAGGCGCGGCCAGGAGGCCGGCGACGACCAGGTGCTCTACACGCTGCGCAACGAGTACGGCACAAGCGAGCTGCCGTACAACGCTCCGTTGCTGCTGTCCAAGAAGCACCCGTACCAGACCAGCGGCGGCAAGTTCGTGGACCGCGACGGCTCGCTCTGCGACTGGCTCGACTGCGAGGCGCCCCAGGAGACGGGCACCACGCCCTGGAACACTTACAGGGATCAGGCGTGGCCGGGCCAGACGTTCGACCAGGTCGACCGCTTCTTCACCGGCGGCAACTACCTCCAGTCGAACCTGGCGGTCGAAGGACGCTCCGGTAGGACGAACTTCCACGTGTCCGGAAGCCACCTGGGCCAGGACGGAATCATCCGGTTCACGCCCGGCTTCGAGCGGAACAACTTCCGCGTCAACGTGGACCAGGCGGTCGTGGAGAACCTCACCGTCCAGACCACCGCGTTCTACAGCCGGTCGTCCCAGGCCGTGCCCAACGAGAGCAGCGGCGGCGTGTTCTTCGACCTCACGCGCGTCCCCGCGGGCGTGGACCTCCTCGCCGAGGACCCCGACGAGCCCGGCGAGCTCCGGCTACTCATGAACCCGGTGGACTCCGAGAGCGAGAACCCGCTCTACACGCTCCAGAAGTACCGGCAGATGCTGTACCGCAGCCGGTTCCTGGGAAGCGCGAACGTGCGCTATTCGCCCATGGACTGGCTGGACGTGGACGCGAACTTCTCCTTCGACCGGCTGGACAGCGACAGGGAGAGCTTCCGGGAGAAGGGCTACCGCTGCTACGAGCCGTGCCCGACCTATGCGATCGGCACGCTGTACAAGCAGCGCACCCGCTCCGAGGCCATGAACGCGAGCATCACGGCCTCCACGCGCTGGCAGGTCACCGACCGGATCTCGAACCGGACGCAGGTGCGGTACCTGTACGAGGACGACGACTACCAGTGGTTCGACACGTACGGGTACGGGTTCGCGGTGAAGGAAGTCCCGACGTTCACGAACATCAACCAGGACAACATCACCGCGGAATCGTATCTCGAGACCGTCCGCGCCGACGGGTACTTCTTCATCACGAACTTCGACATGTACGACAAGTACGTGGTGGACGCCCTCGTGCGGAACGACGGCAGCTCGCTGTTCGGCGCCGACGAGCGCCGGCAGTGGTACTACCGCCTCGGAACGGCCTGGCGGCTGAGCCAGGAGGACTTTTTCAACATCCCGCACGTCGACGAGTTCAAGCTGCGCTACTCCCTCGGGACCGCGGGTGGCCGTCCCCGGTTCAGCGCGCAGTACGAGGTGTACGACGTGTCCGGCGGCCGGATCTCCCCGGTCACGCTCGGGAACAAGAACCTGAAGCCCGAGTTCTCCACCGAGCACGAGGCGGGGATCGACGTCGGCCTGTTCAACTACAAGGCGGTGGTCTCGTTGACGTACGCGAAGACCACGACGACGGACCAGATCCTGCCCGTCCCGCAGCCCTCGTACACCGGGTTCCGCACCCAGTGGAAGAACGCCGGGACCATCGAGAGCAACACGTGGGAAGCCACGCTGGACTTCCGCCTCGTGGAGAGGCCGGACTTCACGTGGAGCGCCAAGGTCCTGTACGACCAGACGCGTTCCGAGATCAGCGAGCTGTACGTGCCGCCGTTCACCTACGGCGTGTCGGGTCAGAACCTGGGCGAGGTCTTCTACGCCCGTGAGGGCGAGAAGGTCGGCACGTTCTACGGCTACATCTTCGCCAGAAAGTGCGAGCACCTCGGCGCGGGCGCGAGCTGCGACGAGTTCGAGGTGAACGACGACGGCTTCCTGGTCTGGACCGGCGGGACCGGCTTCGACACCCCGCAATGGGGCACGGCGGGCCCGATGGTCAACGGGCAGGCGACGATGTGGGGGACGCCGTTCCCCGGCGTCTGCATCGACAAGACCACGGGTGAGGAGTCCATCTACTGCGAGGTCGGGAACACGATGCCGGACTACAACCTCGGCATCTCGACCACGCTCTCGTGGCACGGCTTGAACCTTTACGCGCTGCTCAACCGGAGCTCCGGCTTCAGCGTGTTCAACCAGGTCCTGGAGTGGGCGCACTTCAAGCGCCTGACCGGCCTGTACGATCAGGACGCCGACGTGCCCGAGAACCAGAAGAAGCCCATGGGTTACTACGACGGGTGGTACGGCACGCCCGGCCTCGGCCCCGACAACATCTTCGTGGAGGACGCTTCGTACACGAAGCTGCGCGAGGTGTCGTTGAGCTACCGCGTGACCCAGGACCAGTTGGCCGGCATCCCCGGGCTCTCCCGGTTCCGGGGCGTCGACCTGAGCGTGACCGGAAGGAACCTGTACACCTGGACGAACTACCGCGGGTACGACCCCGAGGTCGGCAAGTCCGGTGGTGATACGGGTTCGGCGGCGATCGCCAAGGTGGACGGGTACTCGTACCCGAACTTCCGGACGTTCACCGCGGCCGTTTCCCTCATCTTCTGACGGAGCCGATCCATGAGAAAGACACTGAAGCACTTGGTGGTCGGCTCGCTGCTGATCTTCAGCACGACGGCGTGCGCCGATCTCGAAGTCCTGAACCAGAACGAGCCCGACGCGGCGCGGTCGCTGGCGACCGCCGGCGACGTGCTCTCGCTGATCGGGGGTTCGTACAACAGTTGGTTCTACGGTAACTACAGCTACTACTCGGCCGGGATGGCGCTCTCCAACGCCGCCTTCCAGCACAACGCGCCGTGGGCCAACGCGGGGATGGAGAAGTACGGGCGGATTCCGCGGATCGCGTTCATCAACAGCATCGCGGACGGCGACTACAACTACATGACCCGGTCGTGGTTCTACTCGTACCGGGCCATCGCGGCGGTCGCCGACGGCCTGAAGTCTTTGGACCGCGAGGAGATCTCCTCGGGGCTCACGGCCGATGAAGCCGGCTCGTCGAAGGCCTTCGCGAAGTTCGTGCAGGGGATGGCCCACGCCACGGTCGCAACCCTGTTCTCCGAAGGGTTCGTGGTCGACGAGACGACGGACATAACCGCGCCGCAGGACCCGCTCGGGTACGCCGAGCTGATGGACAAGGCCCTGGCGTACTTCGACGAGTGCATCTCCCTCTCCCAGGGCGCGTCCTGGACGCTGCCCCTCGAGTGGATGAGGGCCCCACTCAGCGGGCCGGAGCTCGCCCGGGTGGCGCACTCGATGAAGGCGCGGTACCGGGCGGCGAACGCGCGCACCCCGGCGGAGCGCGCGGCCGTCAACTGGCAGGCGGTGATTCAGGACATCGACGCCGGGATCACCAGCACGTTCATCGCCAACTACGACGACTACAACGGCTGGTCGCAGGACGTCTGGGGCTACGTGACCTATCCGTACTGGTCGCAGCTCGCCTACTTCATCTACGGCATGGCCGACCAGTCGGGGAACTATCAGCTCTGGAACTCGACCGCGCTCACCGCGAAGAGCTACAAGATCGGTGACCAGGACATCCTGATCCTCACGCCCGACCAGCGGTTCCCGCAGGGGAGCACGGTGGACGCGCAGCGGCTGGCCCCGGGGACGCATGTCCGGATCAACCGGGCCGAGGCGGCGGAGACGGGCTACACCTGGGCTCGCCCCGACCGCGGCGTGTGGCGCTGGTCGTGGTACAAGCACAACCGCGGCGAGGAGTACTGGAACGACCTGATGTTCGACCTGCCGGAGATCCGGATCGAGGAGATGAACCTCCTCAAGGCCGAGGGTCTGTTCCGGACCGGGGACAAGGCGGGCGCGGCCGCGCTCGTCAACCTGACGCGCACCGCGGCAGGCCTCAGCGCCACCGACGGCAGCGATACGAACACGAGCTGCGTGCCGAAGCTGCCCGACGAAAGCTGCGGCGGCTTCATGGAGATGCTGAAGTGGGAGAAGCGGCTGGAGACGGTGGCCACGGGCCCCCTGGGCGTCGGCTGGTACTTCGACGCCCGCGGGTGGGGTGACCTGTTCTACAACACCTTCGTCCACCTGCCCATCCCCTGCCAGGAGGCGCAGGTGCTCCAGCTCCTGCCCTGCCAGTCGTTCGGCGGGCCTGGCGGCGAAGGCGCCGCACCCATCAGCACCTACAAGTGGAACGGAGAGGGCTGAGCCTCTCTGAGCCCGCTCCCTACCCGGGAGCACCGAGGGGGGCGCCCGAAAGGGCGCCCCCCTCATTGTTTCGGTTCTCTGTCTTGGTTCTCAGCGATCCGGCGCACGCACCGGGACGGCAAATGGCCCCCCGGTGGGTATTGGGCCGTGAGCCCGCCGCTCAACCCGTGGGCGACCTCAGGCCGGTGCTGGGGTCGGGCTCCGGTATGTCGGGGGGCGTGGGGTCCGGATAGGGCGGGGCCGTGGGACCCGTGCACGCGGCCACGAGGATCCCCACGAGGGCGGTCATCACGATCAGCCGGGCCTTCCGCATGAGACGACACCTCCGTATCGGTCGAATCCGAGCAGTCCCGAACGGGACATCACGCCTGTTATATCGGGTCATGGCGACGGGTGTTCCCCGGACGTCACGAGGTCCGGGCCAGGTCTCCGCACGCCTCGATCCGCTCCCCCGTCGCTTCCGCCACGAACACCTGGACGGCGTAGCTCGCTCCCGGGCTGAGCTCGCCCGGCACGGAGGCCTCGGCCTCGGCGGTGCCCCCGGGACCCACCGACATCGTCGGATAGAGCGCGGCGCCGCCCAGGGTGCTCCCCGGCGATGCGCACGTGCCCAGGACCATCCGCCATCCGTGGCTTCCCGCGGTGCCCCGACGGATCCCCAAGGACGCGACCGTGCGTCCCGCCCGGGAGAGGGCGGCGGCGGTGCCGGTCACCGCGCTCGGCGGCACCGGAACGAGCGTCGCCTGCCACGCGCTCGAGTCCGTCTCGGTCGGAGAGACGCAGCCGGCCAACAGACAGACGGCGACAAGGGGTAAGAGGCGGTGGGTCACGTTCGTAATCATAGGTGAGGCGATCCCGTTCCGGCCACGCCGGTCCAAGCTGGACACTGACCGGACCGCCCACGAAATTCAAGGCCGAAGCGACCCTGCACCACATCCCCGACCCTCCCGACGACGAGCACCTCGATGTCCATCGTCCGCCGTCCGATCCTCTCGTGCCTGGCCGCCGGAATGCTGATGTTCGGCCTACACGCCACAGGCGTCGCCGCGCAGCCGCGCGGGCCGACCCCCTTGAGTCGCACCCAGTTCGGGGTGGGTTACGCCGGCAACGCGCCGGACGCGATGGTGGGGGCGGCGGCGTACGTGCTCTTCCCTCACTGGGGCGGCGTCGGGATCTACGTGGACGCCAAGTTCGACGGCCGGACCCCCGCCGGCGAGCGCGGCTACGACCCCGACTACACGTCCCGCCAGGTCGCGGAGGAAGTGGAAGGGGCGAACTTCGTGAAGACCGAGGGAAGCTGGCACAGCTTCAACGTCGCGATCATGCGACCGCTCACGCCCTCGTTCGTCGCGTACGTGGGCGGCGGCATGGCGAAGGTGGATCAGTACGACCTCTTCAATGTACGGTTGGGCTCGCCCGTGGGATTCGGCGGCACAGTCTGGGCGGAGAATCCGGAGACCGCGGAGACACGAGCGAACTTCATGATCGGGTTCATGATGCGGATGACGGCCCGCGTCACGGCCCAGTTCGGGTACGAGACGCAACCTGACGGGGTCACCGTGGGGGCGTCCCTGCGGTTGCCCTCGTGGTAGGGAGGAAGGGAACATGAAGATGAGCAAGCCGCGCGGCGTGGTCCTGGCGATCCTCGCGTCGGGAGCCCTCTGGGGATGCGCGAGCACCAAGTCCTCCGGAGAAGGCGGGAACCTCGAGTTGATCACGAAGGCGGAGATCGAGGGGGCAAGTGCCACGAACCTCTTCGACGTGGTGAGCCGGCTCCGCCCCCAGTGGCTCAACGTCCGTACGACCCGCAGCTTCAACCTCAGCACGGAGATCGTCGTCTACCAGAACGACATGCTGCTGGGAGGCCCCGACGCCCTCCGTCAGATGGTGCCGGAGATCGCCTGGGAGATCCGTTGGATGGAGGGCACCCGTGCCGCGGCGGTCCTTCCGGGGCTCAGCTCGGGGCGCCACGTGGAGTGCGCCATCATCGTCGTGACGCGCCCACCCAGCGGAGGCTGACGCCCAGCGGAGGCTGACGCCCAGCGGAGGCTGACGCCCAGCGGAGGCTGACGCTCAGCGGAAGCCGACGCTCAGCGGAAGCTGACGCTCAGCGACGGCTTCCCCGCCGCGTCCAGATCACGATCACGCCGCACCGGGCGTCCGGATTGAGGAACTCCGCCGGCACCGTGCTCAGCCCTCGATAGATCTCGATTCCCTCCACGGACATGGGCGACACCACGTCGTCGATGCGGAAGTCGGCGATTCGGGACTGTCTGGGCCCCGTGCGGCGGTTCACGAGGAAACCATCCACGTAGATCTGGGCCTCGCACCCCGTGACCTGCGCGACGGCCTGCGCACGGCCCACGTTCACGGACGCGCGGTTGCCGGTGCCCGACCCCGTCACGACGATGCCGGGGATGTCCCGGAGCAGGTCGGCGACGAGCTCCGGCCGGCGCGCCTCGATCTGCTCCCGCGTGATGAAGATGCCGTTTCCGATCTTCAGGCGGTGGCGGAAGTTCTCCAGGAAGGGGCTCGGCTCGACCTGAGCCCACGCGACGACCTCGAGCGGAGCGAGGAGGATCGCCTCCGGGTCCAGCCGGACCTCGACCTGGAAGTAGTTCCGCTCGTCGAAGTGCAGGAGCGGCGTCGTATTCGCCTTGTAGCCGACGCGACGGACGTCGAGCCGCACGGAGGACACGTGCTTGACGTCGAACTCGAACGTTCCGAGCGAGTCGGTCTCCACCCGGCCGAGGAACCGGCCGTCCCGCGCGCGCGCCGTCACCTGGGAGGCGGTGAGCGGCCGCTCCGTGACGTCGTCGATGACGCGGCCGAAGATCCGCACCTGCCCCTCGACCGGGGTGGTCAGGAGCAGAGTCGTCAGCAGAGACAGGAAGAAGCCGGCACGCATCTCGTCGTCGGTTGCGGTGTCGTTCCGCGGCCGTCTCGAGGCCGCTCCAGACCTTTATACGCCCCATGTTTTCCCGGGTTGCGTACGGGCGCGGTCACGCGTCGCCTCCGGTGTTCCCCGTCCCGGGAGGGCGTTATCGTTCGTGCCGGCGCGGTCCAGGACGGGCACGCGCCGCTCCCTTTCCCCGACGGCAGGCTGTTCTCGACTCATGGATCGTCGGCCCGCACGCGCGAAAGGCCTGGCGACCGCGGCGTTCCGCGCGGCCGTGGTCCTGGTGGGCGTGCTCTCGCTCGTGCCCGTCGCCGACTGGATCCCGGGCGGGCCCGGGAGCAACCTGCCGCCCCCTCACTGGCCCCTCTATGCGCTCTGGACGCTGGGATTCGCCCTGATCGTCGCCGTGGCATGGGGAGCGGCGAAGCTCCTGCCCGGGGGCCGCCGCTCAGCCGTCCCTGCGACGCTGGGGCGCCTGGCGCCGTTCCTCCTCCTGGCCGGGAGCACCCTGCTCTACGCGTACACCGCCGGGACCGTGTTCGACGCGAGGCCGCTTCACGTGGACGCGCTGACGCAGGGCTTCCAGGCGCACGTCTTCGCGGAGGGCCGTCTCGGCGTCCCGGTCCCCGAAGACCCGCGCTTCTTCTCGTCCGCCCTCGTGATCGAGCACGAGGGCCGCGCGTTCTCGCAATTTCCTCCGGGTTGGTCCGCGCTCCTGGCGCTCGGCCTCCTCGCGGGGCTCCCCTGGCTGGTCGCCCCGCTGTGCGGGGCGCTCGCCGTGTGGGCGCTCCACCGTCTCCTGAGGGAACATGGCGCGGACGAGCGCACGGCATTCTTCACCGCCGCGCTCTTCGGCCTCTCGCCCTGGATCGCGTTCAACGCCGCGTCCTGGATGAGCCACGTGCCGACGCTCTGCTTCATCCTGCTGGGCTCGGCCGCGCTCGTGCGTGGCATGCGCCCGCCGCGCGGCTGGCTGTGGGCCGGGCTCGGGGGCGCGGCACTCGGCGCGGCGACGCTCGTGCGGCCCCTCGAGGGCGTCGCGTTCGGACTGCCCGCCACCGTCTGGGTGGCCGCCCGCGCCTGGCGCGAGCGCGGGGCCCGCTCCGCCCTGGCCGGGTTCGCGGTCGGAGGGTCGCTCCTGATCGGCGTCCTCCTCGCCTACAACCAGGTCATGCACGGGAGCCCGACGCGGTTCGGCTTCGAGCTCCAGTGGGGACCCGAGCACGGCCTGGGCTTCCACGAGGCCCCGTGGGGGCCACCCCACACGGTGCTTCGCGGCCTGCAGCTCGTGAATGGCTACCTGCTCGCGCTGCAGCTCCTCTTCTTCGACGCGCCGGCCCCGTCGCTGCTCCTGGCGCTCGGCGGCCTGCTGCTCGCGCGCCGGCTCGACGCGCTGGACCGATACCTGCTCTCGGGGTCCGCGCTCGTGCTCCTCGGGTACCTGGCGTTCTGGGGCGAGGGGCACGATCTCGGGCCCCGCTATCTGATCCCCCTCGCACCGGTCGTCGCGATCTGGACGGTCCGCTTCGGCACTCTCCTCGCCGAGCGGACGGGGCGGGGTTTCCACCAGCGGTGGGCCGCGGGCGTGGTGGTCCTTCTGCTCGTGTCGGGATGGGGGTTCGGGACGCCGCAGCGCTGGTACGTCTACGGCAGGAGCGACCCCCTCCGGCGCCTCGACGCGGGGATCCTGACGGTCCCCGCGGCCAGAGACGCGTTGGTCTTCGTGTCGTCGCCCTGGTCCCTCCAGGTGCAGGCGCGCCTCCGTGCCACGGGCATCACGCGGCAGGAGGCCCAATGGCTCTACTACCGGGTCGGGCTCTGCACGCTGGACGTGGCGCTCTCCCAGCTCGAGGCGCGAGGCGTCACGGCCCCTGACGACGTCATGGCGGCGCTGCGTCCGCTCGCCGCCGACTCGGCCGCGATGGTCCTGGACCCGCTCTCGGGCAGCCCGGGCGATCCCTACACGGGCCTCACCGAGGCGGATACGGCCGCCGTCTCCCTGTGCGCGCTCCGCCAGCACCTGGAGGAGCGGCAGGGCGGGTACTGGCTCCTGACGTTCCAGGCCCAGCTCGGACCGACGTGGACCGGCGACGGCCCCATCGTCGCGCAGGATCTCCACGAGGAAAACCAGCGGCTGCTCGCGTCGTACCCCGACCGCCCCGCCTACCGGCTGCGGCCCAACCGCATGCGGGGGCGCATCCGCGAGTTCGCGCTGGAGCCGCTCCGGGCCGACTCGGTGGAGCGCGTATGGGGAGAGTTCGAGCGGCTCCAGCGGGAGGCGACGGTGTTCTGAGCGGCGGCGAGTCGCTGTCGCTGCGAGTCGCTGTCGCTGCGAATCGCTGTCGGGGCAAGTCGCTGTCGGGGCGGCGATCCCGGTCGGTGACGCTGCGCGCCACGTTCAGCCTGGCTACCTGGAGCTCCGGCAGCTGACTCGAGCGAACACACCGTCGGGCCTCGTCACGGCACGAGGCAGTGCGCGTACGCCGCTGACGAGCGCGGGTCCTGGCGCTCGACCCCGGGGGCTCGACGCGTCCGGCGACATCGGCGATCGACGCGTCCGGCGACATCGGCGATCGACGCGTCCGGCGACATCGGCGATCGACGCGTCCGGCGACGTCGGCGATCGACGCGTCCGGCGACGTCGGGGCACGAGCCGTCCGGCGACGTCGGAGCTCGCACCGTGCCCATCCCGCCGCA
>CAYPMO010000036.1:0-7238 GCA_964412015.1 uncultured Gemmatimonadaceae bacterium
TCTTTCCTTTGAATCATGGGGCCAAACGTCGGTGAGCGCAACAGTTTTTGGCACACTTCGGGAAACGGCGAAAGAGGGAGAGTCGCGTAAGCTCTTGCGGTAGAAAGATTTGTCCCCGTAGCTCAGGTGGATAGAGCGGCTGCCTCCTAAGCAGCAGGTCGTGCGTTCGAGTCGCGCCGGGGACATTGCACGAAGCGGAGCGCCGCGGCCCGGAGGTGCCACGGGCAAGTGGGGCAGAGCGTCGGCGGCGCGTCGGCCACCCAGCTCGGAGGTGATGATGGTCCGCCCGCTCCTCGCCCTCGCGGCAGTTCTCCTTCTCGGCTCCGTCCAGCCGGACGTTCCACGTCGCGCGACGCTGGAAGGCGAGATCCGGTATTCAGGACCCGAGTCGGGCCCAGTGGTGGTACAGGTCTACGCCCTCCCGGAGCGTGCGGGAGGAAGGGTGGGAAGGCTCTCCAAAGCCGACGTCCTTGGGGGGAGGAACGCGACCCACACCCAGGTGATCGCCGGCCCGGGCCCCTACCGCTTCGAGACGTTGGAGGAACGCCACTACAGCGTGGTGGCCTTCATGGACCTGGACGGGGACGGCAGGCTGGATTTCGATCCTCCGGAGCCGTTGGGCTGGCACGCCGCCGAGGCTGCGGGGTGGATCGACGCCGTGGATCTGACCCGGGCCGGCGCGGGCCGTGCCGATCTCACGCTCCGGACGCCCCGGCCGTTCCCGCGCGACGACCGCAGGACGGACCACGGGTCCCTTCGGCGGCTCAAGGGACGTTCGGTTCTCCAACTCCACGGAACGGCGCGCGAGCGCGGATTCGCGCACGGGTTCCTGGTCGGGGAACAGATCATCGACTTCTTCGAGTTCTACGTGCTCGAGGACAGTTGGCAATCGGCGGCCCGGTACGAACGGGAGTTCGTTCCCTTCCTGCGGGGCAATTTCGCCTACGACCCCGAATACCTGGCCGAGGTGGACGCGGTGGTGGAGGGCATGAGGTCGTCGGGGATGAACATGCGGGTGGAGTGGCTGGGACGGGACTTCAGCCGTGAGGACCTCCTGGCCGTCAACGCCTACATCGAGCGCCGGGCGGCACAGCCTTCTCCGGCCGCCGCGTCCGTGCAGAACGGGTCCGGATGCACGCAGTTCGCGTTCTGGGGGGAGGCCACCCGGGAGAGCGAGCTGGCGGGCGGCCTCATCGCCGGCAGGAACATGGACGGCGAGGTGGATCTCCGGAAGGTCACGGTGAGCCACTTCCTGCTCTTCGCCGTGGATCCCTCGGAGCCCGGTCGGCGACGCTGGGTGTCGGCGATGTGGCCCGGGTTCGTAGGGACGATCACGGGCCTCAACGAGGAGGGGCTCTACGGCATGGAGAACGCCGGGGGAACGGGGCCGGGCCCGGTGGTGGAAGGCCTCACTCCCTGCTCGTGGGTCCAGCGGAGCATCCTGGAGAACGCCGGCGGGGAAAGCAGTCCCGAGACCATCGGACGAGCGATCGACGCGTTCCGCTCCCCAGGAGGAGGCACCTTCGGGGCCGGGTCCATCATCCTCTGGGCGGTTCCCTTCCGGGGCCAGGCGGCCCCGGCCTTCGTATCGGAGGGCGACCGCTTCGGCACCGCCATCCGGCGGCCCGGTGAGGCGGCGCCGACCTATCCCTGGGCCATCATGGCGGCGAACCACTACATGGCCTACGGTGTGGACCCGGACCGCCCGGGCTTCTATTTCGGGAAGGAGGCGTCCTTCTCGTCTCTGTGGCGCTACGAAGCGGGAAGGCACGCGCTGGAGGCCTGGGCCCGCCAGGAGAAGCCCCTAGGCGTCGCGGAGATGCGCCGGCTCCTGCAGACGGTGGCCCACGGGACGACCGAGCATTCCGTCGTCTTCCGGGCCAACGAGATGGCGCTCGACGTCGCCGTGGACGATCTGGAGACGGACCTGTGGGACGCGCCGTACCAGGCCTGGGTGACGTTCTCCTTCGAGGAGCTCTTCGACCGAATGAAGTGAGGAGCGCCGGCCTCACGCCGTGGGAGGCACCTCAGCCCGCGGGTACGACGGCCGCCGCCTGGCCCGCGTCGAACGCCTTCAGGTTCACGTCGCGCAGGCGCTCGCTCCGCGCGGCGAAGAGTTCCCCGACGACACTCCGGAGCAGGGAAGGACGGAAGGGCAGGAAGCCGGCCGCCGCGCCCAGCATCACGACGTTGTTGGCATGACCCGAGCCGGCCGCGCGCGCGAGCGGGTCCGCATCCACCACCACCGCGTGCGGAAGCCGTGCGAGCGCGAGGAGGACCTCGGACATGGGCGGATAGTCGGGGATGTTCGCCACCGGGTTCGACGACGTCACGACGACCCCCGAGCACGACAGATACGGGAGCCACCGAAGGGCCTCGAGCGGTTCGAGGCTGAGGATCATCGCGGCACCGCCCCGGGGAATCAGGTCGCTGGCGACCGGCCCGTCGGCCATGCGCAGGTTCGCCGTCACCGCGCCGCCGCGCTGGCTCATGCCGTGGATCTCACCCTGCTTCACGGTGAATCCCACGCGCCGCGCGGCCTCCGCCAGGATCCCGGCCGCGGTGAGGACTCCCTGGCCCCCGACGCCCGCCAGCACGATGTCCGCTCTCATGAGGCGTCCACCGTTCTCCGGAGCTTGGCGTCGGCCTTGCGCTTGCGCGCGGACTCCACGCACTCCCTCACCGCGATGATCACGGACAGGCCCGGGTGGGCCACTTCCTTGCGGATGAGCGTCGCCAGCTCGGGCACACGTCTGGGATGTGCGGGCACCACGTGGAAGTGCTCCGGGTTGACGCCTACGCCCCGCGCGATCGACTCGATGCCCGAGTGCGTGGCCACCGTCGGCTGCTGGCCGGTCATGCCGACGGTCCCGTTGTCGAGGATCAGCACGGTCATGTCGGTGTCGTGTACCGCAGCGTCGAGCAGCGGCGTGATACCCGAGTGGAGGAACGTGGAATCCCCGATGATCGCGAGCGCAGGTCGGAGGCCCGCGTCGGAGGTGCCTTTCGCCATGCCGATGGACGCCCCCATGCACACGCACGACTCGAGCGCCCCGAACGGGGGGAGCGCGCCCAGCGTATAGCAGCCGATGTCGCCGGCCACCACGGACTCGGGGTAGTCCTCGAGGGCCATCGCCACGGCCTGGAAGGTGTCCCGATGGGGGCACCCCGGGCAGAGCTGTGGGGGTCGCCCCGGGAGCTTCATCGCAGTCGTGAGCTCCCGCCGGGCGGGAAGGTCCAGCACGCGCCGCACGTCATCGGGCGTGAGTTCACCGGTGGCCGGGATATCGCCCGTGTCCCTGCCGAGGATCGCCTGGCTCACGGGCAGAAGCCCGCGGATGCGCCGCTCCAGGAAGGGCTCGCCCTCCTCGAGGACCAGGATCTCGTCCACGGCCGTCGCGAGCTCGAGCAGCAACTCTCGAGGCATGGGGTGGGCACCGATGTGCAGGTGCGCGAACGCCTCGGACCCATCCTCCAGATTCTCGACCAGGTAGTTCCTGGCGATGCCCGACGTAAGGATGCCACGCCGTCCGTACTTCTCGGGCAGCTCGAGGCGGTTCCAGCCCGATTCGGCCGTGTGCCCGCGTATGTCCTGCTGCGTGTCGAGCAACGTCCGACGCAGGCGCATCGCGTTCCCGGGCAGCAGCGTCCAGTCCCGCGGGTCGGAGGGTTTCGACGGGGGCAGGGGGGGCAGCCGGTCACCCTGCACGACCTCCGCCCGTCCGTGACACAGGCGCGTGACCATGCGTACCAGGACGGGAACATGGTGGCGCTCCGACCACGCGAACGCCTCCCGGGCCATGTCGTACGCTTCCTGCTGAGTCCCCGGCTCCAGGCACGGGATGCCGGCGAAGTCCGCCAGGATCCGGGAGTCCTGCTCGTTCTGTGAGCTGTGCATCCCCGGGTCGTCCGCGACCGCGACGACGAGGCCACCGCGGATCGTCACCAGCGCGGAGTTCACGAACGGGTCCATCGCCACGTTCAGGCCCACGTGCTTCATGGACACGAGGACCCGGCGCCCCGCCATGGAGACGCCGAGGGCCTGCTCGTAGGCGGTCTTCTCGTTCGCGCACCAGTGCGCGGTCACCCCCGAGGCTGCGGCGCGCGGTTCGAGGTACTCGAAGATCTCGGTGGAGGGCGTGCCCGGATAGGCGTAGGCGGCCGAGATGCCCGCGTCGAGGGCTCCGAGCGCCACCGCTTCATCGCCGAGAAGGAGCGGAGGGCGGTGCGCGTGGTCTCGCGCCGGAAGAGAGGGCGCGCCAGCGTCGCCGACGGTTCCGTTCGACATGGATCCCCTCAGGGTTCTCGGATACCTACGGAAATCTAGCTTTCCGGCCGGAGCGCCCCTGTCGGGAATTCCCCGTCCCCGGGTGGCCGGGATGGCCGGACGCGCGACCTCCCGCCGCGGGTGGTCACGCCCGGCACGATTGCGCCGCACCCCGGCGGGCGGGATCTTCCCCGCGCCGATCTTTCCCGGAGGCTTCATGCAACCCCGCACGGAGGCGATCCTCGCCACCCTGGACTTCGACCGGGCGCGGTCGGACGTGGCCGGTCTCACCAGAGTCACGCCGCTCCTCGAGGCCACCGAGCTGTCGGAGCGTGTGGACCGGCGGATCCTGTTGAAGCTCGAGAGCCTCCAGATCACCGGATCGTTCAAGGCGCGCGGCGCCGTGAGCCGGCTCTCCGCGCTCGGGCCCGGCGAGCGGCGCTCCGGCGTGGTCGCGTGCTCCAGCGGGAATCACGGCCGCGCCGTCGCGTGGGGGGCCGGGCGTCTGGGTATCCCGGCCACGGTCTGCGTGCCCGAGTGGGTGGATCCGGTCAAGCTCGAGGGGATCCGCGCCACGGGGGCCGAGGCCGTGTTGGCCGGCGCGACGTTCGACGAGGCGGAGCGACGCGCGCTCGAGCTCGCGGCATCGTCGGGCCGCGTCTACGTGTCCGCGTACGACGATCCCTGGGTGATCGCGGGGCAGGGCACGATCGCGCTCGAGGTCCTCGACGCCCTTCCCGAGCCGCCCTCCGCGATCCTCGCGCCCCTCTCGGGCGGAGGGCTCATCGGCGGGATCGCCGGGGCGCTCCGCGCCCGGCTCGGCGACCAGGCCCCACCCGCCGTCGCGGTCACCGCGGAGCGCGCCGGCGTCATGCTCGCCAGCGTGCGCGCCGGACGGCCCGTCGAGCTTCCCGAGGAGGATACGGTGGCCGGCGCGCTGTCCGGCGGGATCGGTCCGGACAACCGCTATTCCTTCGCGCTCGTGCGTGACCTGGTCGCCGAGCACGTCGTGGCGTCCGAGGCCGAGGTGCGCGCCGCGATGGCCTACGCGTTCCGGGAGCTGCGCCTGGTCGTGGAAGGGGGCGGGGCCACCGCGCTCGCGCCGCTGCTCGCCGGACGCTGGAGCCCCCCGCCCACCGCCCGCGGCCCGGTGGTCGTGGTGGTGAGCGGGGGCAACGTCGCGCTCCCCATCCTCCGGTCGGTTCTCGCGGACGCGTAGCGGCTCAGCGCAGCCGCACCACCCAGATCTTGGCGGACCCCGTGATGTCGAGCTGGATCTGGGCGCCCATGCCGGTCCCGTTGGACACGAAGTCGTGGATCCGCAATCCGGACGGTCCGATCGGACCCGTGTAGGTCTCGGTCGCGAACGACGCGGACGGAGTCGACGACTCGTAGATCCTGGGCTCGGCGTCACAGTCCCCGGCGGTCCCCGTCGTCGTCACGGGCCACGGGAAGACGCCGAGCGGGTTCGGTGCGCAGAAGATCTCCGCGGCCGTGACGAAATCGTAGGTCGTGAAGTCCAGCGCCGGGCTCGGGGCCATCGTCCGGTGCAGCGCGAGGGTCTTGGTGAACTCGTCGAGCAGATCGAGGAAGCTCCTTCCGGTCTGGTCCGCGATCCCGAGGAGACCCGGACGCGCCAGCGAGTCGTTCAGGGCGCGGAAGAACGAGGAGTCCTGCTGGGGCGCACCTCCGGCATTGCCGAACGCGTCGCCCAACCAGCGGTGGAACAACCATCCCGATCCGTAGATGCTCGAGTTCTCCTGCGCGCCGGCCGGCGTGACCACGACGCCGTTGGGCTGGCTCGACAGGTACCAGGCCGCGCGCGCGAGCTTGAGCGCGACGCCGTAGTTCTCCGGCGTGATCCCTCCGGCGTTGACGAAGCTCTGACCGGTGACCCGGCCGTTCACGGCCGGGCCCCCGTTCGCCGCCCAGGCAATTCGTGACGACATCTCGCCGGAGAACTCGGCCGTGCCTTCCTCGATCCAGGTGGGATGATACTGCGAGGTCCCGACCCGGCGGCTCGCGGCGATCCGGTTGTACAGGGACACCACATGCTTCATCTCGTGGGCGATCGTCTCGAGCGCCTGGTACTGGCGGTCCTCCACCGCCAGGCCGTCGTCCATCGCCAGGATGAGATCCGCGTTCAGGTAGACGATCTCGCGCTCGTTGGAGGCTGCGCACGCGTCGGGGTTCGACGGATCGTTGTCGAAGAAGTCGCCGCTCCAGACGAACCCCGCGACGTCGTCGGTCGCGAGCGGCGTCACGACGACGAGGACCTTCCCGTTCCCGTCGATGTCCGAGGGCTCCCCCCAATAGCTCCGGATCATGTCCTTCGCGTAGCTCGCGTAGTAGTCCGTGATCCGCTGCGCCAGCTCCCCGGTGATCGGCTTCGTCGCGTTCTGCGCGCTGTCCTGGTAAACCACCAGGTCATCGCTCTCGTGGATGAGCAGCACGGTCTTCTTATTCGCGTCGCTCGTCGTGCAGCTCGATCCCTTGGGGCCCATGTCCAGCGTGAGCTTGGCCGGGGACGTCGTGAGCGCCGCAACCGCGGCCGGCCCCGAGGGACGCCTGCTCGGCGCGAGCCCGCGGGCGCCGTGCGTGGCGAGGAGCTGCCGCTCCTTCTCCCGCAACGCGACGTGGAACCGCTCGGTCGCTTCCGCGACCCGGATCGCCTTTCGCATGGCCTCCGGGGAAAAGCCCGGGATGTCCGGGAGCGTCTGCCGCGCGGCCGCAGCGGAGGCCGGCACCGGGGACGTCTGGCTGACCCCGAGGCCCACGACCTGGAGGGTCGTGGTCACGACATCGGAGGGGTCGGCGGTCTCGGCGGGCCGCAGCACGACCACGCGGTACCGGTCTCCCGAAACGCCCGACGGGAGGAGCAGACACGAAGTCGGATCGTAGCTCGCCGCCTCTCCCGGAGAGAGGTTCACGGTCGTCGGGCTGGCGCACGGGGCGGAGACCGTGATCACGG
>CAYPMO010000036.1:7338-38537 GCA_964412015.1 uncultured Gemmatimonadaceae bacterium
ACCGTGATCACGGCCGAGCCCGCCACCCCCGCTATCGTAGCGGTGATCGCCGCCGTGCCCGGGCTCACCGCGGTTGCCAGGCCGGACGAGCCGACGGTGGCCACGCCCGCGTCCGACGTCGTCCAGACGACCGTTTTCCCGGTCACCGTCCCACCGGAGGCGTCCTTCGCGGTGGCCGTCATCTGGACCGTGGCGCCGATCGATTCGAGCGTGTGCGAGGACGGCGCGACGGTGACACTCGCGACGATGGGCTCGCTCGGCGTGGTGGGGTCGTCGCCCCCACATCCGGCGAGAAGGAGGGTGGCGAGGACGCCTGTCGAGCCGAGCCGGTTCATGGATGGGGGGCCGGGAAAGGGTGGACGACGCAGCATCAACCTAGAGCGCGACGTGCGACCCGGATACCCCGGCCCTTTCGCGGAGTTCGCTACCCCGAGCGCCCCCCGGAGCATCGGTGCGGGGGGCCCGCCTCGGGCAGGATGAGCGGGAGCACGTCCACCGCGCCGGCGCGGAGCGAGTGCCTCGCCCGGGGGGTGAGCGGCGTGTCGTTCGGGTTCACCTCCACGATCAGCCCGCCGGCGCCGAGCGTGGCGGCCGGGATCGAAGCGGCGGGATAGACCACGGCGCTGGTGCCGACGACGAGACACACGTCGGCTACGGCCGCGGCGCGGAGAGCCCGATCCAGCAGGGCCAGGTCCAGGGCTTCCCCGAACCACACGACGTCGGGGCGCAGCAGCGACCCGCACCTCACGCATCGCGGCAGCGTCTCCCGCGACGTCGCGTCGACGCTCGTCCGAGCCTCCGAGCGGGCCCCGCACCCCGAGCAGCGGTCGCGGAAGAGGGCGCCGTGGAGCTCGAGGGACAGGGCGGGAAAGGGGTCGAGCGGTCCTGCGACGAGCCGCGCGGCGGCATCGTGCAGGCCGTCCACGTTCTGGGTCACGATCGTGACGTCGCGGCCCGCTTCCAGCGCGAAGCGCGCGAGCGCCAGATGGGCGGCGTTCGGGCGGCACGCGGCGATGACGTCGCGACGCCACGCGTACCATTCCCACACCAGCCGGGGGTCGCGGCGGAACGCTTCGGGGGTGGCCAGGTCTTCCGGCCGGTGGGTCTTCCAGAGCCCTTGGGCGTCCCGGAACGTGGGCACGCCGGACTCCGCGGAGATCCCGGCTCCCGTGAGGACGACGACCCGGCGCGCACCCTCCAGCAGGCGCCGAGCCTCCTCGACGGGACCCGTCAGCCCCGTGCGGCCGCCCATGCGAGGAACGCGCCGAGCGCGGCCCACCGCCGCTCGGTCACCACGCCAGGCCGTAGGCCTCCCTACGCGGATCGGAGGCGACGGCGAGCGTGCCGAACCCCGGCTCCACGTAGATCATCTGCGCGCCCCCGAACGTCGCGGTCCATCCCTCGACGACCCTCAGCTCGTGGCCCATTGCCGTGAGCTCCGCGCGCACCGAGGCCCTCACGCGATGCTCGATCATCGTGCGGCCGGTCGCGCGATAGCGAGGGGCTTCGATCGCCTCCTGCGGCGTCATGCCGAACAGGAGCAGGTTGTTCACGATCTGCAGGAGCGACTGGGGCTGGCTGTCTCCCCCGGGGGTTCCCAGCGTGAAGGCGAGCTCCCCCCCGCGCAGCGCCATGATCGGCGAGAGTGTATGGAACGGGCGCTTGCCCGGCGCCACCTGGTTCGGGTGGCCGTCCTCGAGCGTGTAGAGCGAGCCGCGGTTGTGGAGCAGGACCCCCGTCTGCGGCTCGAAGAGGCCCGAGCCGAAGCCCGCGAAGAGGCTCTGGATCCAGGAAACCGCGTTTCCCCACCGGTCCACGGCCGTGAGGTAGACGGTGTCGCCGCCGTCGTCGCGGTCGCCCGGTGTGGGCGCTTCCTCCCCGAATCCCGGCGCGACGTCGGTCGCCGCCCGGACCGGATCCACGAGCGCGGCCCGCTCCGCGAGGTACCCCGGGTCCAGAAGCCGGTCCACGGGAATGTCGGCGTGCTCGGGATCGCCGATCCACCGGTCCCGGTCCGCGAACGCGAGACGGGTCACCTCGATCAGCGTGTGGAAATACCTCGCTGTGTTGTGTCCCATCTCGGCGAGGGGGAAGGCCCCGGCCATCCCGAACAGTTGGAGCTGCGCGAGGCCCTGCGTGTTGGGAGGGAACACCAGGATCTCGTGGTCGAGGTAGGGTCCGCGGAGCGGCTCCACCCACGTGGACGTGTGCGCCGCGAGGTCCGGGCCACGCAGGTGGGAGCCCTGGGCCTCGAGGAACGTGGCGAGCTTCTCCGCCACCGGTCCCCGGTAGAAGGCCGGCTTCCCCCGACGGGCGATGCCCTCCAGCGTGGTGGCCAGGGCGGGGTTCGTGAGCATCGAGCCGACCTCCGGCGCTCTTCCGTCCCGCGGGAGGTACAGGGCCTTGCCCGCGTCGTTGAGCGACCTCCCCTGGGACTCGAAGTCCGACGCGAGCCGCTTGGACACCGGGAAGCCGTCGCGGGCGTACCCGATGGCGGGCTCGAGGAGGCGAGCGAACGGCCGTGAGCCGAAGCGCTCGTGCACGTCCACCCAAGCCGCGACCGCGCCCGGCACGCTGACCGACAGCGCTCCCGTGGAGGGGATCTCGTCGAGCCCCTGATCCCGGAAGAACGACGGCATGGCGAGCGCCCCCGCCCGGCCGCTCCCGTTGAGCGCGTGCACCTGTCCGGTCGCGGCCTCGTACACGAGCACGAACGCGTCTCCTCCCACGCCGTTCATGTGCGGCCGCACGACGGCCAGGACCGCGGCCATGGCGACCGCGGCGTCCACCGCGTTGCCGCCGTCCTGGAGCACGCGCAGGCCCGCTTGGGCGGCGAGCGGGTGATCGGCGGAGACCGCGCCTCCGGTACCCCGGACGTCGGGCCGGTTCGCAAGAGGATAGAACGGGACTTCCGCGTCCGGGTCCGGCGCCGGGGCGCGGCAGGCCGCCAGCAGGCCCCCCGCGAACAACACCGTGAAGGCGGAGAGAGCGGTATGCCGACCGAGGTTCATGGGGCCCCCTGGAGGAGTAACGCGCGGTGAGGACCCTCAGGTTGGGCCCCTTTCGCGCCGCGCGCCAGAGGGCGTGGTGGCTCGTGCCGCCCTCGGTTATGCTTCGCTCGCGGGATCTCCCTCTCAACCCGAACCCTGCCATGCCGTTCCGCCTCGAGCCGGCCCGGGACCGCACGCTCCACCGGATGCTCAAGCACGCGCCCGCCGTCTCCGTGGCGAAGGGCCGACCCTTGTATGCGCCGGGCGACGTCGCGGACGTGGTCTGGATCGTGCGCGAGGGCTACGTCCGGCTCGTGCTTCCAGGCATGGAGAAGGGGCAGGGTACACGCACGGTGGGCCTCGCGCTTCCGTGGGAGCTCTTCGGAGACGAAGCGCTGACCCAGGGCCACCGGCGCTACGGTGCCGTGGCCGGAGCGCGCTCCGTGGTCCACCCGCTTCCGGCCGCCAAGGTCCTCGGCGCCCTCAAGACCGCCCGGAAGAGCCTCGAGGCCTACCTCGAGGGGGTGGAGCGGGAGCTGCATCGACTCCGTCACGCGCAGGGGGGCTCCCAGGGCCCCTCCGCCTCCCAGCGCCTCGCCGAGGTGCTCCTCGACCTGGGGAGCCGCTGCGGCGAGCCCGCAGGGCGCGGCGTGCGCCTCACGGAGCGCTTCACGCACCAGACCCTCGCGGATCTCGCGGGCGCGCATCGAGCGACCGTGACCACGCTTCTCAACGACTGGCTGTACGATGGACTCATCGCCGTAGCCGCCGCCGGGCGTCTCGTCCTGGCACGCCCGGCCGGCCTGTGGTCCAAAGCCGGATACCACGCGCCGGACGAGCCCACGGAGCCTTCGCGTCGTTGACCGAAATCCCTGTGCCATCTAGGTTTCGGCGCTTTGGTCGGAGTGCCACCGCTCCCACCGCCACTTCGCTCGGGAAGCCCACATGACCCAGCGCCACCCCGGCCACCGTCGCGCCGCGCCGGAGCACCAGGAACACGAGGACGACCTCTTCGTCGCCCGTATCCTGGAGATCGGAACCTGGCTCAAGTCGAATCAGCAGACCGTCACGTTCGTGGTCGTGGCGATCGTCGTCGCGGTGGCCGGGATGCTCTACTACCGGAACTACCGCGCTTCGCTGACGGAGCAGGCGTCCAATCAGCTCGAGGAGATCCACAACTCGGTGGCCCTGGGTGACACCGAGGGTGCCAAGAATGCCCTCGCGCTGTTCATCGAGCGCTTCGGGGGCACGCCGTACGCCGGCGAGGCCCGCATGCTGCTGGGCGAGCTCTACCTGTCCACCAACCAGCCCGAACAGGCCCTCGTCGTGCTCGAGCCGATGGCGGCGTCGCCCCGCGAGCCTCTCGAGCTTCAGGCCGCTTCGCTCCTGGGAGCCGCCTACGAGCAGCAGGGCCGGTGGGCCGATGCGGAGGTCACCTACCTCCGGATCGCCGACAACTCGAACCTCGACTTCCAGGTGCGCGACGCTCTCGCTGCGGCAGCCAGGATTCGCGTCGCGCAGGGCAACCCGGCCGGGGCCGCGGAGCTCTACCGGAGGATCCTCGACGACCTCGAGGACAACGCTCCCGGGCGCGGCATCTGGGAGATGCGCCTGAGCGAGCTCGGCCAACAGGGCTGATCCCGGGCGGGGTCGAGATCGGGGCGGTGAGGAGGCCGCCGGACCCCGACGGCCCGCGCCGCCCTCGCCCGGAAAGGCCGGGAGAGAACTTCGTATAATGCATATTATGTTAAGAACATTCTCCCGACCGGACCTGGCTCCAGGTTTCCGCTCACGGGAAACACCCCACGTGGGTTCTGGGCCTCCCTCCTGGGTCCTGCGACGGAAACCTGTCGCTCGACCGTGGCCCCCTCCAGGACCCCCCCCGTATTTCGGCGAGTCTCAGCCGCCGGGAGGCTGGAGCGCCCGCACCCGAACGCGCGCCGTCCCCTTCGAGAGCATGCCGAGCCGGTGCGCGGCCGCGTACGAGAGGTCGATGATGCGGTCCTCATGGAACGGTCCCCGGTCGTTGACGCGCACGACGACGGTGCGTCCGTTCTCGAGATTGGTCACCTCGACGTAGCACGGAAGCGGCAGCGTCCGGTGGGCCGCGGTCATCCCATACGGGTCGTAGAGCTCACCGCTCGCCGTCCGCCGCCCGCGGAACTCCTCTCCGTACCACGAAGCGACACCCTCCTCCTGATAGCCTTCGGAGCTCGCCAGCGTCCGGTAGACACGCCCGAAGGCCTCGTATTCGGGCGCATTCCCGTACCTCGAGCGGGGTTCGTCGCGGGGGACCGCGTCGGAGATCGTATCGAGGTCCACACCCGGTGCGTCGGGCGGCCGGTCGCGCCGGTAGTCCGCCGGCCCTCGGGCGGCCGCCGGCACGTCGGGGGGTTCGGGCCGCCCGGGTGCTCCGGCCGGGTATCCGACCAGCGTACACGCGGTCACTGCCACGATGGCAGGAAGCGCGAGGGGCCGAGAAACCGTCATCGGCCGGCCTCCCTGCGGACATGCTCGACCAGACGGCGCCGGGCGGAAGTGGACATAGATGCTAACGCGTTACCAGTTAAGGCATTATCGTCTGTGATCTCACGCACGACCTCAATCCCCGGCGGCACCGGGGGAATCGCCTCGTCCTCGCGCTCCAGTTCGATCTCGAGGACGACGAGGCCCTCCAGGTCCCCCCGGAAGCGGTCGAGCTCCCACCGACCGAGACGGTGGCGCCGCTTCTCGATCACCCGCCGGCCCGCGGCTCCCAGGAGGGCGGCCGCCATCCCGTCCGGGATCACGGCCTCCTCCTCCCGGCGTCGGATGCCACTTCCCCACTTGCACGTCAGCACGGGCCCACGGGGCTCGCCCAGGCGGATCCGCACGGACATCCCGCCCGTCGGGAGGTAGCCCTGGCGAAGCTCGTGGCCGGGCTCCAGCTCCTCCCACAGACCCTCCCGGACGCGAACCAGATACCGCCGCTCGATCTCGAAGGTCCCCTCCCCCATCCTAGGAGCCTCGGTCCCCCGGCTTCCTTCCCAGGACCGCCACCCGCCGTCTCAGGAACGGCACGAAGCCCTGCAGCAGGCGCTCCGCCACGCGCAGGCCGGGGACATGCGACTCGGCGTAGTACGCCCGCTCGATGTCGAATCCCGCGTCGTGGAGCAGGCCGGTCATGCGGGCCATGGACTTGTAATCCACATGGCTCGGGTCCCGGGCCAGCAGGATGCCGTGGTTCTTGAGGATCTCGAGGATATGCCCCCGGTGGGGCGTCCACACCGAGAAGCGTCCCCCGGGCCGCAGGAGGCGGAACGCCTCCTCGGCCACGCGCGCGGAATCGTCGGGGTAGAGGTGCTCGAACAGGTCGGCGGCCACCACCAGGTCCCACGAGCCACCCTCGAGTCCCGTCGCGCCGCCGTCCGCGCGCACGAAGCGCACGTTGGGCCTGGGCTCGCGCTCCAGGCGCCGGTTGCACAGCGCGATGCTCTTCTTGCTGAAGTCCACGCCCACCACCTCGGACGCGCGCCCTGCGAGCGCGAAGCTGAACGTTCCCCACCCACAACCCAGGTCCACCACGCGGTCTCCCGGAGCGGGCGTGTACAACTCCAGCACCTTCGCGACCCGATACCGCTGAAACGGGCTGTCGTAGTCCGTGATGTGCCCGGGCTCGTCGAAGTACGCCGTGGAGTCGTACCACTCCTTGTCGATGCGCGGACTCACAGCCGCCCCGCGAGTTGCCGGATCTTCAGCCACCAGACCCGCCACACCGCCTCGCGCACGATGCGCTTCGACATCTTCGACTCTCCGGAGTCTCGCTCCGTGAAGAGGATCGGGACCTCGACGAGGCTGAACCCCTTCACCCAGGCCCGGAACTTGAGCTCGATCTGGAACGCGTAGCCGTTCGAGCGGACCCTGTCCAGGTCGACGCCCTCCAGGACCTTGTGGTGCCAACCGTTGAAACCCCCCGTCGCGTCGCGCACGGGCATACCGGTGATCGTCCGCGCATACCACGAGCCGAAGACGGAGACGAGGAGGCGGAAGAGAGGCCAGTTCAGCACGTTGACCCGACCGCCCACGTACCGTGACCCGATCACGACGTCGTGGGTCTGAGCGGCCGTGATGAGGCGGGGCAGCGCCTCCGGTGGATGGGAGATATCGGCATCCATCTCGAAGAGGAGGTCGTAGCCCCGGTCGAGACCCCATCGGAATCCCGCGAGGTACGCCTTGCCGAGCCCCTCCTTACCCGGCCGGTGGAGGACATGGACCCTCGGGTCCTCCGCGGCCAGCTCGTCCGCGAGCTCGCCGGTCCCGTCCGGGGAGGCGTCGTCCACGACGAGCACGTCGATGCGCGGGTCCTGATCCAGGATGAGGGGGATCTTCCTCGGGAGGTTATCGCGCTCGTTGTAGGTCGGCACGATGACCAGGATGTGTCGGTCACTCACCGGCGCCCTCCCCTCCGCTCGGGTGTTCGCGCCCCCCGGCCAGATGTCTCAGCCAGAACGCGGCGGCGGGGACCAGCTCCACCCCCGTGGTCCACAACCTGGCCACGATCGCCACGACGCCGGACGGCCCGACGCCGAGCAGGGGGGAGAGGAAGGCCACCAGGGCACCCTCACGCACCCCCAATCCCGCGGGAGCGAAGATCATCACGTACCCGACGACATAGGCGGCGGCGAACGCCGACGCCACCGGAACGATGTCGCCCCGATGTCCGAAGCTCGCCGCGAACACCCAGAACGAAAAGGCATAGAGGGCCCAGTTCGCCGTGTACAGCACGAGCCAGCGGAGCGCGTGGACGCTTCCGAGGTTGCGGGGCGCTTCCTGCTTCGACAGCCGGAACCAGAGCCCGGTCATCCTCGCGAACACCGGAGGGAGCAGGCCGACCACAGTCGCGACCGCCACCACGCCGGCGGCCGGGAGACTCCAGCTCCGGATCGCGGGGGGTCCCCCGACCAGCGCGCCGAGAGCGACTAGGGTGGCCGCCGCGAGCGCGATCCCCTGCCCCACCACCGCGGCGCCCATCGCCGTGGCCGCGGGGATGCCCCGGTTCCGGGCCAGGACCGCCAGGCCCGCGATCTGCCAGATCTTGCCCGGCACGTAGCGCCCGAGGTTCGCCACCATGAAGATCCGGATCGCCTCGCCCGTCGTCAGAGCCGGCCCGCCGAGGTCCATCACGATCCGCCCCCACAGCGCGGCCGACGCCAGATACCCCAGAAGCAGCAGGACGCTCGACACCAGCAGGAGGAGGGGGTCGGTCCGCCAGGAAGACGCGCCGAGGCGCTGCAGCTCGCCGAAGCCCAGCCCCACCCGGTCGACGATGAACCAGGTGACCAGAACGGTGAGGGCGAGCTGCCCTCCGAGGACGAGCCAGCGTCTCAGGCGGGCCTCCTGCGCGAGCGCGCGATCCCCCAGGTTCCGAGGGCCGAGAGTCCGAGGAGCGTCACCACGCTGAGCCAGAGACTCCGCACGAGGAGGTCGGAGTGGTACGTCATCTCCACGGCGCTGACACCGGCCGGTACCGGCACCGCGCGCAGCGCGTGGTAGGCACGCAGGACGGGGGCTTCCTCGCCATCCACCGTCGCGCGCCACGCGGGGAACCAGTTGTCGGCGACCACGAGCAGCGCGGGTCGGTCCGACGTGACGGAGAGCCGCAGGCGATTGGGCGTGCGCTCCTCCCACCGGACCTCCCCGCTCACCGGACCTCCGTCCAGCGCCAGCGGCGGCGTCCGGGCGAGCACCACTTCCCGCTCGGGATCGAACGCGTCGGAGAGCATGTACGCGACGGCCTCCTCGTCCGACTTCACGGTGGCGGTGGCCACGAGGCGGGCGCGAGGGAGGCCGGCATCCGCATAGAGCGTCTGATAGGGCCGGCCGTCCTGAAGACCGGTGCGCGAGACGATGTTGCCCTCGGGACCGGAGCCTTTCTCGAAGTCCGGCCAGAGGATGTAGCGTACGTTGAGGAGCCGCCGGATCCCACCGTCGTAGAGGTTGGCGGGCTCCTCCGAACCCACCATCCCAATGAGCTCGCGGTATCGGGACAGATCGTTCGGATGGTGCCCGGCCGCGAGCTCGATCCCATGGATCGCGGGCGTGACGTCCTGTGCGCGCTGAACGAACGAGAGCAGCCGATACGGCTCGTCCGCGCCGCGCTCCCGGTCCAGGATGGCCTGGATGTTCGGGTCGGGACGCGCCCACTCCTCGAAGTCCAGCGTCTGCACGAACGCCCCGTCCACGCGGAGCTGGTCCGCGACCACGAGGAGCGCCAGGCCGGCGATGAGCGCCGCGGGCGTCAGGTACGCCCGTCGGACCGACCAGGCGACCAGCGCGACGCCCGCGACGAGCACCGCCGACAGGAACGCGCCGCGTGCGATGAACGGGCGGAGCCGGGCCAGGGTCTGCAGCCGTCCCGGATCCACGTCCGGGTAGATCGCGCTGGTCCAGAACGACGTCAGCGCCCCGGAGGCGGCGAGCACGGCCAGCAGCGTCGCCAGCCCGACGCACACCCACAGGACACGGGACATGCGCTTCCACGAGCCGTTCTCGGGGTCGCGCGGCCCAGACGCCGCGTCGAGGACCCGGTCGGTCCCCAGAGCCGCGAGCGTGGCGGCGGCGAAGACGAGAAGGAACGTCACCATCGAGGGGGCGCGGAACATGCTGATCCCGGGCACCATCGCATAGAAGAGCCCCCACACGGGGGTATGCTCTCCCAGCGCGAACAGGAGCGCGACGACCCCGAGACCGGCGAAGAACCACCGGATGCCCCTTCGACGGCCTCCGGCGAAGGAGGCCGCCGCGAGAACGAGCAGGACGACGCCGCCCGTCTCGAGATTGTCCTTCCAGACGTTACGACCCCAATACGTCCCGGACGTCCAGGCCGAACCGCCGGCGTTGTTGCCGCTGAATTCCGGGATGAGGAGGTTCATCGCCTCCTCGGGGTGGAGCGACCAGGAGCTGGACCAGGCCCTGCCGGTCTCGCCCGCCTCCGCCCGCGTGGTCTGGACCCGGCGCGAGTACTCGGTGACGTAGGCGGCGGAAGGAATGAACTGGACACCCGCGCCCGCGGCCCCCGCGACCGACGCCGCCAGGAACAGGCCGAAGCGAGTGCCCGCGCGGGTCCGGCCCCCGCGCGCCATCTGGACGGTCCGGAACACCGCGTACAGGCCGACGGCCCCGAACAGAAAGTACGCCATCTGGAAGTGCGTGGTCAGCAGCACCAGGGTGACCACGAGCCCGATGGACGCGAAGCTCTTCGCGCCCGGCCGTGCGAAGTGCCGTTCGACGGCCCAGAACACGAGCGGCGCCAGGGACATCACGAACAGCTTCCCGTCGTGTCCCGGGCGAACGAAGCTCACGAGCATGGGTGCCGCCATGTACCCGAGGCCGGAGATCATGGCCGCGGCCCGCGACGCTCCGAGCGCACGCACCCAGCCGAACATGAAGAACCCTGCGGCGAGCACGTGCAGCACGAGCTTCCAGCCCAGCGCCCGATAGGGCTCCAGGACGAGCAGGAGCAGCGCGGAAGGCGGATAGAGCGAGTCGCCTCCCGAGAGGGCTTCCAGGAACGGGGTGCCACCCAGGATCTCCGGGTTCCAGAGCGGGAACGTCCCGGACTCCAGGGCCCTCGCGTAGAACGCGCGCGCCACGTAGCCCAGGCCCAGCGTGTCTCCACCGAGCAGCATCCGATCGGAGAAGACGAAGCCCCGGAAGATCCACAGGGTGAGCCCGACGAAGACGGCCGGAGGAAGCCAGCGGGGAACGCCCGCACGGGTCGTGCCGGATGCGTCCGCACGCGCCCCGGGACCGGGCCCCCCGGTGGACCTCGGGGCGGCGCTCCGGCCACGGACCTCCGTCTCCCTTGCGCGCTTCTTCGCCATGGATCCTCGCTCGACTCGGGCCTTCAGGCTTACCGGCCCCGCCGGATCACGTCCTCGTAGATCTCCAGATGTCGGTCCGCCAGACGCGCGTTGCTCCAGCGCGCCACCACGCGCCGCCGCGCCTCAGCGCCGAGCGCCGGGAGGTCGCCGCGCTCGAGGAGCGCCACCACCACGCGCGCCAGGTCCTCCGGGTCGGCGGGCCTGAACAGACCGCCGACCTCGTCATCCACGAGCTCGGGAAGCCCCCCCACGTAGGACGCGGCGACCGGAAGCTCGCACGCCATGCACTCGAGCGCCGCGACAGACGTGGCCTCCATGAGCGACGGGAACACGGCGACCTCCGCGGACGAGAGGAGCGCCGGCATCTCGGCGTTCGGGCGCGCTCCGAGGAATCGGACCCTCCCGCTCACGCCGAGCTCTCCCGCCAGGCGCTCGAGGCGCCCACGCTCCGGACCGTCTCCCACGACGAGGGCCTCGACGTCCACGCGCGCGGCGATGGCGGGAAGGGCCCGCAGGAAGTACTCGACGCCGTTCTTCGCGAAAAGCCGGCGCGGGACGACGAGACGCCGCCGCTCGCCCTCCGGATGCGGCAGGGCCGGAGCGACCCGCCGGAAGAACGACGTCTCCACACCGTTCGCGAGCGGCTCGACCCGGACGCCGGGCGCGATTGCCTCGGCCACCTCCGCGATCTCGACACTCGCGGCCAGATTGTGGTCCGCCGCCGCCAGGAAGCGTCGGAACACGGGCCTCCAGAACCGCGACGACGCCCGCTTCAGGAAGTGGCTCGTATGGTACGTCGTGACGATCGGCGCACCTCGCACACGCCGTGCCGCCATGGCCGGGAGCACCGACGCGATGTCCTGGGCGTGGAGCACGTCGGCCGTGCCCGCCAACGCGCGCACGCGTGGTATGGATCCGAGGCCGAAGGCGGCCCAACCGACCGGATCGCGGGACGGCATCCACATCCGCCATACCTCCACACCCTCCATGACCTCGTGAGACGGAAGCCCGGGCAGCGACCGCGACGTCACGATCGTGACACGGTGACCCCTGGCGGCGAGCTCCCGGCACAGGTAGAAGACGTGGCTCTCGAGCCCTCCCACTTCCGGAGGAAAGTACGCGCAATGCATGAGGACGTTCACGCCGACCAATCCCGGGTGCGGCGCGGGATACCCGCCAGGTCCGAGATCACGATGTCGGCGATGCGCCGCCCTGCCAGGCCGTCTCCGTAGGGGTTCGGGGGCGGTGTCGCGTCCGCTCCCCGCCCGAGCGCCGCGAGCGACCGGCTCAGGATGCGCCCGCCATCCGTTCCCACGAGCTCGGCCACGCCCGCGGTGATGCCTTCCGGGCGCTCCGTCACGTTCCGCAGGACCAGCACCGGAACGCCGAACGTGGGCGCTTCCTCCTGGATGCCCCCCGAGTCGGTGAGGACGAGCGCGGCGCGCCGGAGGGCCGTCACGAGGTCCAGGTAGTCGAGCGGCCGGATCAGATGGATGCGCGGATGGCCGGACAGCAGCTCGGTGGCGGGTGCGCGCACATGGGGGTTCGGGTGCACGGGGTAGACCACCTGCGCGTCGGGGACCGCGTCCGCCAGGTCGCGGACGGCGCCGAACACGTCTCTCAGGGGCGCCCCGAACGACTCCCGGCGATGGGCGGTCAGCAGGACGAGCCGTCCCTCACCCGAGAGCACACGCGCGAGCGTCGGCTCGGTCACGGGTCGCTCCGATCTCGCCATCGCGAGGAGGGCGTCCACCACCGTGTTTCCGGTGACGTGGATCCGCTCGGCCGGAACGCCTTCGGCGAGGAGCGCGTCCCGCGCCAGCGGCGTCGGGGCGAAGTAGTAGTCCGCGAGGACGTCCGCGAGCCGTCGGAAGATCTCCTCGGGAAAGGGAGCCCACTTGTCGTGGGAGCGGAGTCCCGCCTCCACGTGGCCCACCTTCACCTTCTCGAAGAACGCGACGAGCGAGCCCACGAACACCGTGGCGGTATCCCCCTGGACCAGGAGCACGTCGGGCCGGAAGGCGCGCACGACGTCCCGGAGGCCGTCCAGCGCCCCGTGGACGACGTCGTAGAGGGTCTGGTCCTCCTTCATGATCCCGAGGTCGAAGTCGGGAGCGAGGTCGAACGCCTCGAGCACCTGGTCCACGAGCGTGGTGTGCTGCCCGGTGAGACAGACCCGGGTCTCCACGGTGGCCTCGCCCCGGAACGCCTCGACCACGGGCGCCATCTTGATGGCCTCGGGACGGGTCCCGACGACCACGAGCACACGGTGGGCCATAGGTCAGCGCCCCCTGCGCCGCAGGTCGTCGAGCTCGTGGCGGATCTGGGCCATCTGCTCGGACACGAGCCCGAATCCCACGAGAAGGAATCCGACCGTCTCGAGGAGCATGACCAGCGTCAGCAGCGGGCGGTATCCCATGGGCGGGATGTAGGGGCCGAACCCCAGGAGCGGATGGATGAACCGCAGGTAGATCGTCACCAGTCCGACCAGCGCGCCCAACGCGACCAGCGCGAACCCCGACGCACCGAAGAGCAGGAGCGGCTTTCTGGAAAAGAAGAGCATGAACCAGACGGAGAGGAGGTCCATGACGCCGATCACGATGCGCTTCGGCCCCCCGAACTTGGACTCGCCCGCCCGCCGGGGGAGCAGCTCGATCTCGAGCTCGGTCACCTTGTAGCCCCTGGCGTGCGCGAGCACGACGAAGAAGCGGTGCCAGTCGTGGCGCAGGAACATCCCGTCCAGGATCTCGACCTTGAACGCCTTCATCGAGTTCAGGTCCGAGACGGGGACCTTGAAGACCCGCCGGGAGAGCGCGTTGTAGACCGATGAGACCCCTCGCTTGTCGTAGGCGCCCACTTTGCGGCCCGTGACCACGTCCCAGCCCTCCTGCAGCTTCGCCAGGAACCGCGCGATCTCCTCGGGCCGGTGCTGCAGGTCGGCGTCGAACAGGATCAGGTAGCTCCGTTCGGTATGGGCCGCCGCGGTCAGCATCGCCTCGGTCTTCCCGAAGTTGCGCCGATGCGTGAGGAGCGTGAAGGCTCTCCAGCCGGCGGCCTCGCGCACCGCGAGGTCCCCGGTCCCATCGGTGGATCCGTCGTCCACGAGGATCACCTCGCCCGACAGACCGAGGCGCTCGAACGCGTCACGCAGCTCCCGGATCAGGTCCGGGATCACGGGCGCCTCGTTGTAGGCGGGTATGACGACCGCGAAGTCCGTTCGCATCGCCTCGGTCAACGTGGCCGCGGCGTCGCGCGCGGCGGAGGACGGCGTGGTCGGTAGGCTCATGATCACACCCGCTTGCGCATGCGTGCAGGAAGGATGCCCAGTTGATCGCGGTACTTGGCCACCGTCCGGCGGGCGATGTTCACCCCGTCGGCCTTCAGATGCTTCACGATGGCCTGGTCGGTGAGCGGTTTGTTCGGGTTCTCTTCCGCGACCAGGCTCTTGATCTTGTCCCTGACGCCCCGCGCCGAGATGTCCTCGCCGCTCGTCGTGGACAGCCCGCTGGAGAAGAAGTACTTGAGGCTGAACACGCCCCTGGGTGTCTGCACGTACTTCTGGTTCGTCACGCGCGACACCGTGGACTCGTGCATCTCGATATGGTCCGCGACCTCGCGGAGCGTGAGCGGTCGAAGGTGCTGCACGCCCTTCTCGAGGAAGTCCCGCTGCCGATCCACGATGAAGGTCATGACCTTGAGCATCGTCTGCCGGCGCTGCTCGATGGCCTGGATCATCCAGTTCGCCGCGTTCAGCTTGTTGGCGATGAAGTCGCGGTTCTCTCCCGTGAACTTGCGCTTGTCCTTGGCGATCTCCCGGTAGGAACGCGAGATCCGCAGCCGCGGCAGGCTCGTGTCGTTCACGAAGACGAGATACTCGCCGTCGATCTTCTCGACGATGAGGTCGGGCACCACGTATTGGTCCGGCTCGGCGGAATACCGCGTCCCCGGCTTGGGATCCAGGTGCGAGATCTCGTCCGCCGCGTCCTGGACCTCGCGGGCGGTGATGTTCAGAGAGCGCGCGATGTCATTCCAGCGGTGGTTGATGAGGGCATCGAAATGGCTCTCGGCGACAGCGTACGTGATCGAACCCTGGGCCCCCTTCTGTCGGAGCTGGATCAGGATGGACTCGCGCACGTCACGCGCCCCCACGCCCGGCGGGTCGAACCCCTGGATGACCGTGAGCATCGCCTCGGCCTCCGCCAGCCCATAAGGCCGGAACAGCTCGTCGAGCTCACGGAGCTCCGCCTCTCGCTGTTCCTCGTCCTCGATCGCGCGCGCGGTCGCCTCCGCGGCCGGTCGGACTTCGACCAGCCACGCGTTCACACCGAATACGACATCCTCCATGGGGCACGACAGCGTTCCCTTGTCGTCCAGGTTGCCGATGATCTCCTCCCCCATCCGCATCTCCCGCTCGGAGAGCGGCAAATAGCGGAGCTGCTCCTCGAGGTGATCGCGCAGGTCCCGGGTCTCGACGGCCGTGGGCTCGATGTACTCGTGCGCCTCGTACTCGGCCCGGCGCCCGCCGACGTCGAACCCTTCCAGGAGGATCTCCTCCCAGTCCACATCCTCGTTGACCGGCTCGTCCTTCGATTCCTCCTTGAGCTCGACCTCGCTCTGGACGTCGGCCTCGGCCATCTCCAGGAACGGGTTCTCGGCCATTTCCTCCTTCAGATGCTGCTCCAAGTCCAGCAGGGGCATGTAGAGCAACTCCATCGCCTGGTACAGGCGTGGGTTGATCCGCATCTCCTGACGGAGCTGCGTGCTCTGATAGAGCTTGGCGTTGAACGCGCTCATGGGTCTCCCCGGCCGTCGAGCCTCAGCTCCCGGCCTCGGCCACCTCGGCCGTGGACGAAGGCCGCGGATACCGTTTGCGCATGCGCTGCGTCAGAGTCGGTCCGAGGTAGATCTCGGCCACGTCCTCGTTCCACACCAGCTCGGACACCGTGCCGCTCACCCGGATGCGCCCCTCGTACATGATGTAGGCGCGGTCCACGATCTCCAGCGTCTGCTCCACGTTGTGGTCCGAGATGACCACGCCGATGCCGCGCGACTTCAGGCCGCGGACGATCATCTGGATGTCGTTCACCGCGATCGGGTCGATCCCGGCGAAGGGCTCGTCCAGGAGCATGAACTTCGGCCGTTGCACGAGGGCTCTCGTGATCTCCAGGCGACGGCGCTCGCCTCCCGACAGAGAGTAGGCCTTGTTCTTGCGAAGACCCTGGAGGCCGAGCTCCTTCAGGAGCTGCTCGAGTCGCTCCTCCTCCTCCCGGCGCGGAAGCTCGAGCGTCTCGAGGATGGCGAGGACGTTCTCCTCCACCGTCAGCTTCCGGAATACCGAAGGCTCCTGCGCGAGGTACCCGACGCCTTTCCGTGCCCTCTTGAACATGGGCACGTTCGTGAGGTCTTCCCCGTCCAGATATACCCGGCCTGCGTTGGGAGGGATGAGCCCCACGATCATGTAGAACGTGGTGGTCTTGCCGGCGCCGTTCGGGCCGAGTAGTCCCACCGTTTCCCCCTGGCGGACCGCGATGTCCACCTCGCTCACGACGTGGCGGTGGCGGTAGATCTTGGTCAGCCCCTCGCCGCGGAGGAGGCTTCCGTCCGCCACGAGGCCGCGCGTCGCTTCCACGCGATAGGCGCGGGCACGTGCCTCCCCGAGCGCGCGTACCGAGCGGTCGAGATCCGCCAACACCTCCTGTCTCTTCGGCTCCAGCGTGGTCCAGAGGCCGGGATCGAAGGAGAGCGCCTCCCAGGCCCGGCCCGCCACGTCGCGCCGGACGATGCCGGCGCTCTCGAACCGCGAGATCACGCGCGTCTCGAGGAACTCCGTGAGGGCGTCACCTTCGGAGCCCAGCATCGAGGCGCCGTGGCTTCCCAGCCCGGCCGCCAGCTCCTCGAGCGTGTCGCGCACCGACGCGATCCAGACCCCCCGTTCGACCCGCCCCCCCGCGTCCGCACGCCGCACGAACTCGCGGAGGCCTACGGCCACCGAGAGGTCCTGCTCATCCAGGCCGTCCACGAAGCGCGTCAGTTCCTCTCGAGTCGTCACCGCCGGCCCCCTCGCGCGCTGCCACGTTCTCGGGGCGCCGCACCCGGCAGCGCCACATTCCCTCCCCCTCTCTCGGCGGACCGCTTCCGGGCGTCCTCGCCCGGCCTCATCTCCTTCCGATCGGCCTCCCCCTCGCGCGCGTCGCGGCCGCCGGCCCACGCGCTTCCCGTGTCCGGGGGCGGCGGTACCGTATCCGCGACCGAGAGGCTGTCCCGGTCCGCGTGGCCGGGTTCCAGGTGCCATCCGTGCGTGGACCCGGTCACCTCCATCCGCTCCACCTCGCCGTCCAGGAACGCGATCAGGATCGCTTCACCGGTCGTGTAGTGGATGGCGGGACTGTCCACCCCCGGACGCCACGTGCTGTCGGAGGGCAGCAATCGATACAGGCTCTTCGCCGAGCCTCGCGCGACGAGCCGGTCGATCCGATACGCGTCGCGCACCGTGTCGCCCGGAGCGAAGTCCTCCTCCTCGAGCTTGACGAACGTGGCGACGATCGTGTCACCCTCCAGCCAGTCCTTCGTCGCGATCTCGGGGAGGGACGGAACGTTCAGTGAATCCCTCGCGGCCGACTCCCCCCTCGCTCCACCCACCGCGTGGAGGTTGCTCAGCACCTCGCCGGGCGCGAGGACCTCGACGGAGTCCGCGGTCAGTCGGAACTCCTCGGCCACCGCCACCGGACGGGCGAGGTCGGCGCTGTCGGCGGCGGTCGCGGGGGGCACGGAGGGGTCTCCCGGCAGCGGCGTGGCCACGAGCCGGTCCATCAGTCCGTCGGTCGTGAAGAGTTGGATCAGCGGCGCCTCGAGTCGGAGATCCTCGCCGGTGAGGACGGCATCGCGCACCGCGCGCATATTCCCGATCTCGCCGCCCGGGAGGGCGATGTTGATCGTCCGACCCACCAACGTATAGGTGTCGCCCTGCATGCGCGCCGATCCCTTCAGGAGCATGCGCGCCGCGACCTCGTCGTACTCGGCGGTGTCCGCCAAGGCCGTGAGCGAATCCCGTTCGACCACGACGCTCCCCGTGGCCAGGAAGTATTCGTCGCCCTGGAGGAAGAGACGGTCTCCCTCCACGTCGTAGGGAGTTTTCGCGGTGTCGGGCGCCGGGTGCCGAACGACCGCTTCGGGCTCCGCGGCCGCGGTATCGGCGGCGACGGTCGTGTCGGTGACGAACGCCGCGTCGGTGGTGGCGACCGCTGTGTCGGTGGTGGCGGTCGTGTCCGCGGCAGCCGATGGCCTCATGTAGAGGCGCGCCCGAGGCCGGACCCGGTCCCGCCCGGTGGTGACCGTGATCTGCTCGGTGTCCCGCAGGTCGTTCTTCCGCAGCAGGACCATATCCCCGTTGCGGATCTCCGAGCCCTGAACGGTGTCGCGTAGCACCGCGTTTCCGTTGGCCTGGAGCCGTCCCTGCCTCGAGAAGTAGCGGGCCTCGTCCGCGGTCAGCTCCTTGCTCTCGTCACCGAAGCGGACCCGCCGCATGAGGTGCGTCATCCTCTGGCCGGCGTACACGACGGCCGAGTCGGCCTGGAAGCGCACACCGTCCGAGCAGCGGATGGAAGGGCCTCCCAGATAGGCAACCTGGCCCAGGCCCGGGATCGCCACGATCTGAACGCTCCGCGTGGGATCCACCCACGTGCACGACGCCTGCGCGCAGGCATCCGCCGGCAAGGCCGCTGCGACCCCAAGGAGCGCGGCGGCGAACGTGGATATGGGACGTGGCCTCGACATGGTCTCAGAAGACGATATTGCCGATCGCACCGCGTGGATTCGTGATGCGGACGTTCGTGAAGTCCAGGTCCGACTCGAACGCCGTTCCCCTCGTCACGCTCCCATCCGCGAGCGTCTGGACGGTCGCCGAATCGCTCCAGATGCGATCCTGGTTCGGGTCGTAGTTCAGCTCGGCGGTCTCGATCCTCCGCCCGTCCTCATGCATGAGGAGCACGACGCTCCCCCGGGCGAGCATACGGTCCGTGTTCTCGTCCATCTCTCCCATGTCGGCCGTTACGGTCGCTCGCTCGGTGCCGTCCTCGTTGTAGAAGATCACCCGCATGCCGACGAGCTTCACCGTGGCGGAGTCGTAGTAGGCGTAGCTGGTGTCCGCTTCCACCCGGCCCTCGCGGACACCGTTGGCGGTGAGGTACGACACCATGCCGCGGGTGACCACGTCCGCCTGGATCTCCTGCATCTCCTGGGACGCGACCGGCGTGTCCGTCGGTCCGTCGCAGGCAGCCACGAAGAGCGGCCCGACCAGCGACGCGGTGATGAGCGCGAGCACCTTCTTCATACGATTCCAGACCTCGTCAAGTCGTGTGGGCGGACGACGGTGCTCGTACCTCTCCGTCCGGCGAGGGAGATCCCTCGGCCACCGTCACCTCTGCTACACGCACGGACAGCTTTCGTCCCAGCGAACCCCCCGGGTTCGGCCCCGAGAATCCCGCGTCGCGCATGGTCAGGCGCCGCTCCGCTCGGCAACATACTCATCGAGCACGCGGTCCAGCTCGCCTCGCGCGGCCAGCAGCGCATCGCAGAATTCCCGCGCGGCCCCATGCCCGCCCTGTCGCGTCGAGCGCCAGTCGGCCAGCTCGGCCACCATGGGCACCGCGTTGGAGACGGCCGCCTTGAGCCCGACGAGCCGGAGCACCGCCACGTCCGGCACGTCGTCGGCCAGCATCGCCACCTCGTCCCAGCGGACGCCGAGGCGCTCCATCACGTTCCTGACCGCAGGGAGCTTGTGCGCGCCGTCCTCCTGGTGGCACTCGATGTCGAGCTCGCGGGCCCTCGCGTCGGTGGCCGGGGAATAGCGGCCGGACACGATCACGACCTCCAGACCGGCCCGCTTGAGGAACTTCATCCCGAGGCCGTCCTGGATGTCGAAGCGCTTGGCCTCGTGGACAGCGCCCTCCACCAGCGCCATGTAGACGCCGCTGTCGGTGAGCACGCCGTCCACGTCGAAGACCACGAGACGGATGCGGCGCGCCAGCTCCGCCGGGATCGGGCCGCCCGCGGCCACGCTCATGACGATCCTCCGGTGGTCGCGAGGGCCGCCCGGATGGCCAGAACCTCGCCGAGGAGCCCCTCGAGGCGGTCCAGGGCAAGCATGCTGCTCGCGTCCGATGGCGCCCTCCACGGCTCGGGGTGCACCTCGAGGAAGAGACCGTCGCATCCCGCCGCGACCGCCGCGCGCACCAACGCCGGGGTGTGCTCCGGGTCACCTCCGCTCGACCCGTCCGACTCCCCCGGCCTCTGGACCGAGTGCGTCCCGTCGAAGAAGGCTGGTACCCCACACGCGGCCCGGAGGCGGGCGAAGAAGCGCATGTCGACGACCAGATCGCCGTAGCCGTAGAAGTTCCCCCGCTCGGTCACGATCACCTCGGGCGCGCCCGCCGCCCGCACCTTCTCCACCACGTGCGCCATGGCCTCGGGCGCCAGCCACTGTCCCTTCTTGACGTTCACGGGGCGTCCCGTAGCCCCCGCGGCCGCCAGAAGGTCGGTCTGGCGGCACAGGAACGCCGGGATCTGCAGCACGTCCACCACCGCGGCGGCCCTCTCGGCCTGCCAGGGCTCGTGGACATCGGTCAGGACCGGGAGGCCGGTCTCGCCCCGGACGCGCTCGAGCGCGGGAAGCCCCGCCTCCAGCCCGGGCCCCCGGGGGGTGTCGGGCCTGGACCGGTTGGCCTTGTCGAACGAGGCCTTGAAGATCACCGGGAGATCCAGCCCGCGCGACAACCGGGCGAGCTCGCGGGCGACGCGCAGGTTGGACGCGTCGTCCTCCAGCAGACAAGGCCCGGCGATGAGCGTGAAGCGCTGGAGCATGGCACCGTCCGCCTCCCTCAGACGCCCGCCGGCTGGTTCGTCGGCACGTCCCGGTGGCCCCGCGCATAGCGCTTGGCCGCGTGGATGTACGACGCGAAGAGCGGATGAGGCTCCATCGGGCGGCTCTTCAGCTCCGGGTGGAATTGTCCGGTCACGAACCACGGATGCTCGGTGATCTCGATCATCTCCACCAGCGCGCCGTCGGGCGACGTGCCGCTCACGGTCAGGCCGTGCGACTCCAGGAGCGAGCGGTACGCGTTGTTCACCTCGAAGCGATGGCGGTGGCGCTCGCTGATCTCACTCGCCCCGTAGATCTCCCGGGCCCGCGACCCCTCCTTGAGCACACAGGGGAACGCGCCCAGCCTCATCGTGCCCCCTTTGGTCGTGACCTGGAGCTGGGAGTCGAGCAGGCAGATCACCGGGTCCTGCGTCTCCTCGGCGAACTCGGAGGAATGCGACTCCTCGAGACCGCAGACGTTCCGGGCGAATTCCACCACCGCGCACTGCAGGCCCAGACAGATCCCGAAGAAGGGGAGCTGGTTCTCCCGCGCATAGCGGATCGCCATGAGCATCCCATCGACGCCCCGGGGCCCGAACCCTCCGGGGATGAGAAGACCGTGATAGTCCTTCAGGATGTCCACCGCCCTGCCCTGCTCGAACTGCTCCGAGGCGAGCCACTCGGTGCGAACCCTGACATCGTTGGCGACTCCGCCGTGGATGAGTGCCTCCTGAATGGACTTGTACGAATCCACGAGGTTGGTGTACTTGCCCACGACGGCGATGCGCACCTCGCCGGACGACGGCGCCAGGATCCGGTTCACCATGCCGGTCCACGGCCCCAGATCGGGCTCCGGCGCCTCGAGCCCCAGCCGCTTCAGGATCACCTCGTCGAGCTTCTGTTGCCGGAACATGAGCGGCACCTGATAGATCGTATCCATGTCCCGGGCCTCGATGACGCCGTCCAGGTCCACGTTCGTGAACAGCGCGATCTTCCGCCTGATGTCGTCCGAGAGCGGGTGTTCGGTGCGGCAGATCACGATCTGGGGCTGGATCCCGATCTCCATGAGCTCGCGGACGGAGTGCTGCGTGGGCTTGGTCTTGAGCTCCCCGGCCGCCGCGATGAAGGGTACGAGCGTGAGGTGCACGAAGATCGCGTTGTCCCGGCCCACGTCCACACGGAACTGCCGGATCGCCTCCAGGAACGGCAGCGATTCGATGTCACCTACCGTACCCCCGATCTCCGTGATGACCACGTCGTGGTCGGCCGCGAGGCGACGGATGTTGTGCTTGATCTCGTCCGTGATGTGCGGAATGACCTGCACCGTGGAGCCCAGATAATCGCCCCGCCGCTCCTTCGAGATCACCGTCTGGTAGACGCGTCCCGTCGTGACGTTGTTCGCCTGCGACAGCGACGCGTCGATGAACCGCTCGTAATGACCCAGGTCCAGGTCGGTCTCGGCGCCGTCGTCGGTGACGAAGACCTCACCGTGCTGGAACGGCGACAGCGTCCCCGGATCCACGTTGATATAGGGATCGAATTTCTGGAGCGTGACCCGGAGCCCGCGCTCTTTGAGGAGCCGGCCGATGGACGCCGCGGCGATCCCCTTGCCCAGGGACGAAACCACACCGCCCGTGACGAAGATGTACTTGGTCGGCCGTCTTTGAGGCTCGGTCATGGTCTCCGCGTCAGGCTCGGGGTGTCAGGCCCAGTTGGCTCAGCTTCGCTTCCATGCGCGCGGCGTCGGCGGGGGTGTCCACGCCCAGATCGGCCGCTCCCACCACGGCAACGCCGATCCGCAACCCCGCCTCGAGCGGGCGCAATTGCTCCAGCGACTCCAGACGCTCCAGCGGGGAGGGAGCGAGGGCAACCCAGTCCTCCAGCGCGGAGCGCGTGTACGCGTAGATTCCGATCTGCCGCAGGAACGGCTCGCGGCCGAGCTCGTCCTTCGTCGGCTTGTCGTCCCGCTTGTACGGGATCGGCGACCGGCTGAAGTACAGGGCCCTGCCGCCCGCGGCCCGCACCACCTTGATGACCGCGGGGTCCTTGCGTGCCTCGTCCTCGTGCAGGGGCGTGGCGCACGTTCCCACGTCCCATCCGCCGTCACGGACCAGTCCGATCGTCGACCGGAGGTGGGCCTCCTGGAGCAGGGGTTCGTCCCCCTGCACGTTCGCGACGAAGGGATAGTTCAGGTACTCGACGCGACGGGCCACCTCCGCCACGCGATCCGTGCCCGAGGGGTGGTCCGCCCGCGTCATTTCCACCGGCGCGCCCAGCGAGCGGCAGACTTCGGCCACCTCCTCGGAGTCCGTCGCGACCAGGGCATGGTCGAGCACGGTCATCGCGTCCACCCGTCGCCAGACCCACTCGATCAGGGGCCTGCCGTTCAGGGGGTAGAGAGGCTTTCGGGGAAGGCGCGTGGAGGCGAGCCGGGCGGGGACGATTCCCAGGACCTGGCCGCTCAAGGGGGCCTCTGCGCGCCGCGCGGGCGTGAAATCCGTGCAATTTTCACGCCACCAAAGGTACGTCGGTCGAGGGGGAAGGGTCAACCGGACGTCACGTGTCCCGCATCCGGGGCCCTTGGCAGCGCCTACCCCCTATCCCTCGCCCCCCTCGGGGTCGGAGCGCACCCTCGGGAACACCCTAGCGGGACAGGAAATTGGCCAGGAGCGTCTTCCCGTGCTCGCTGAACAGGGATTCCGGGTGGAACTGGACCCCCCACAGCGGGAGATCGCGGTGGCGGATCGCCTGGATCTCCCCCTCGTCGGCCTCGTCGGTGCTCCACGCGATCGGCTCGAGCGCGGCGGGGAGCACCGCAGCGTCCGTCACGAGCGAGTGGTACCGGGCGACCGTGAACCGGGTGGGAATCCCCTCGAAGAGCACGTCCCCATCGTGGCGCACCTGGCCGGTCTTGCCGTGCATGAGGCGCCGCGCGCGGACGGTGCGGCCGCCGAACGCCTCGCCGAGGCTCTGGTGACCCAGGCAGACGCCGAGCATCGGGGTCCCCATCCCTCCGAGGACCCGGAAGGCCTCGATGCTGACACCCGCCTGCCCCGGTGCGCAGGGCCCGGGGGAGACCACCACGCGCTCCGGCTCCCAGGACGCCAACTCCAGCGCGGAGTGTCGGTCGTTGCGGACGACCCGGAGGTCGGCACCCAGGTCCCCGAGGAGTTGGACCAGGTTGAACGTGAACGAGTCGTAGTTGTCGATGACGAGGACCATACGCCCAATGTAAGGTGCGGCCGGGCTGGCTCCAGACCCAGAACAACGGCGGGGTCTCCACCGTATCCCCCGTGGAGGGGTATCTTGTTTCGCCACCTCGCCCCACGGAGAGCCGTGTACACTCGCTGCCTCGTCTGCTCCAGGCCCTTCGAGCCCAACGAAGCCCTCGAGCACCTCCCGCTCGGCAGGCGCATCGCGTACGATCCGGCCCGCGGGCGGCTGTGGGCCATCTGCCCTACGTGCAAGCGCTGGTCGCTCGTCCCGATCGAAGAGCGGTGGGAAGCTCTCGAGGAACTCGAGCGCCTCACGCGCGACCACGCCCGACTCCTCTCGCAGACCGACAACATCGCGCTGCTGAGGAGCGGCAACCTCGACATCGTGCGGGTGGGCCGGGCCAACCTCACCGAGGAAGCCTGGTGGCGCTACGGGAGGGAGCTCACGGGCCGCCGCGAGCGGTACAAACGGCTCTCGCTCGCCGGATCCCTCGCGACGGGCGCCGTGATGGTGGGCGGATGGGCCACGGGAGGCATGACCCTCGTGGCCGTGTGGTTCCTCTCGGGTAATGCGCCCGACGCGCTGACCGACGCGGCGCGCTGGCTCCGCTTCGGGGGAGCGGCGTGGCGCGGCCGCCAGGAGTGCGCCCGGTGCGGATACGTCTTTCGGAGCCTCGGTTACCGGGACCGTAGCGGGTTCGGGCTCTTTCCCGGGGACGAGCCCGGGCAGGTGGATCTGGTGTACCGCTGCCCCCGCTGCGGCCACTATCGCGACGGAGGCCTCCGGCTCACCGGGCTCGAGGCCGAGCACACGCTCCGCCGCGCGCTCGCGTACCACCACTTCGCGGGGGCGTCCGAGCGCCGGGTCGCGTCGGCGACGCGGCTGATCCAGGAGGCCGGCACCCCTCAGGACCTCATGCGCATCATCGTGAAGGACGGCCGACGCCTGGGAGATCTCCAACGCACGGGGGCGGTGGCCCTCGAGATCGCGGCCAACGAGACCATGGAGCAACACCTCCTCGAGCTCGAGCTCGCCGAGCTGGAGGCGCACTGGAAGCACGAGGAAGAGCTGGCCGCCATCGTGGACGGCGAGCTCACGCCCCTCCCGCTCCTCGAGACCATGCGGCGCAGGATCGCCGGGCAAGCATAGCGCGATGGCCGTCCCGCACCCGCGACGGACCCTGTGCGTCCTCCTGTGCGCCCTCTGTGCCTCGTGCACGCGCGTGGAGCCGGATCCGGGCACGCCCCTGGTCGTCGTCACGATCTTCCCGGTCGCCGACCTGGTCGCTCGCGTGGGCGGTGACGCCGTGCGCGTCGAGACGCTCCTCCCGCCGCAGGCCTCGCTGCACACCTGGGAGGCGACGCCCGAGCAGGTGCGGTCCCTCAGCCGTGCCCGGGCGTACGTCACCGTGGGTGCGGGAGTGGACGGGTGGCTCGAGGAATACGGCGCGGACATCCCGTCCCTGCGGTCGCTCCGCGTCACGGACGGCATGCGGCTCCGTCGGGCCGCTCATGCCCATGCTGCCGAGGCACACGAAGGGGAAGCCACGGGAGACCCCCACGTCTGGCTCGACCCCGTCCTGGTCCGGGACGAGATCCTTCCCCGCATCGCGGCGCTCCTCGTCGAGCTCGTGCCGGAGCGGCGTGATGCGCTGGTGGCCCGTGCGGGGGCCATGGCCGACTCGCTCACCGCGCTCGACGCCGAGATCCAGGGGCTCCTCGCGACGCGGTCCAGGAACGAGTTCGTGGCGACGCACGAGGCGTGGGCATACTTCGCGGAACGCTACGGGCTGGAAGCGATCGGAAACCTGTACGAGGGCCCGGGCCACGAGCCTTCCGCGCAGGGACTCGCGCACATCGTGGACACGGCGCGCTCGTCCGGGCTCCGCACCGTCCTGTCCGAGCCGCAGCTCTCCGAGACGGCGGCGCGCGCCCTGGCGGCCGAATTGAGGGCGGACGTGGTGCTCGTCGACCCCCTGGGGGGCGCCGGCATGGCCGGGCGCGAGAGTTATCTTGAGCTGATGCGATTCAACGCCCGGGCGTTCGCCCGGGCCCTGGGAGCCCGATGACCGACGCTGCCGATCCGCCGGCGATCCTCCTGGATCACGTCGGCGTCATCTTCCACGGCCACGTGGCTCTGGAGGACGTGTCGCTCCTGGTTCCGGAGGGGCGCTTCGCAGCGCTCATCGGGCCGAACGGCGCAGGCAAGAGCACCGTCCTGCGGCTGGTCCTCGGATTGGTGCGCCCCACCTCGGGGCGAGTCGAGGTGTTCGGACATCCACCGGGTCGGGACGAGCGCCCGATCGGGTACGTGCCCCAGAAGGTCGTCATCCCGCGGGGCTTTCCGATCACCGTCCTCGACGTGGCGCTCATGGGACGCACGGGCGTGCTGGGGCCGGGGCGCCGCCCAGGACCCCGGGATCGGGAGATCGCGATGGCGGCGCTTGGCCAGGTGGGGCTCGCCGAGGCGGCCCGCCGGCGGTTCCAGAACCTGTCGGGAGGGCAGCAGCAACGTGTCCTCATCGCCCGGGCGCTGTGCGGTGAACCCAGGCTCCTCCTTCTCGACGAGCCCACGGCCGGCCTGGACAGCGGGGCCCGCGCTCGCTTCTACGCTCTCGTGTGCGACCTTCAGCACGCCCAGGGGCTGACGCTCCTGTGCGCCACCCACGACCTCGACGTCGTGGGCGATCACGCCGACACGCTCGTGCTCCTCGACCGCACGGTACGCGCGTCGGGCTCGCCGTCGGAGGTGCTTTCGAGCGGGGCGCTCGACCGTGCCTATCACCTGCCGAAGGGTCACGGGCACAAACACGGAGAGACAGGCGCGTGACCGAGTTCCTGGCGTACGGATTCGTCCAGCGGGCACTCGTGGTGGGAATCCTCCTCGCGATCACCTCCGCCGTGCTCTCGTTCTTCGTGGTCCTCCGGCGCATGGCCTTCGTCGGTGTAGGGCTCTCCCACGCAGCGCTCGGAGGCGTGGCCCTGGGTGTCGTGCTCGGCCTGCCGCCGCTCCTCGGGGCAGCAGTGTTCACGGTCGGGGTGGCTTGGGTCATCGCATGGCTGCGGGACCGGAGTGAGATCTCCGAGGACACGGCCATCGGGGTCTTCTTCCCTACGGCGATGGCCTTGGGCGTCGTCCTGATCAGCCTGTCGCCGGTCTACCGACAGGACCTCATGGCCTACCTCTTCGGCAATATCCTGTCGGTGCGGCCCGGAGAGGTTCTGCCGCTGGCCGGCTTGAGTGCCGTCAGCCTCGGCCTCGTGGGATGGTGGTTCAAGGAACTGCTCTTCCTCGGCGTGGACGAGGAAGCCGCGCAGGCCGCCGGAGTCCCGAGCGCCCCGCTCCAGGTCATGCTCCTTACGGTCCTCGCCGTCACGATCGTAGCGTCCGTGCGCCTGGTCGGGATCGTGCTGGCGTCGGCGTTCCTCGTGATTCCCGCCGCGACCGGCCAGGCGCTGGCTCGCTCTCTGGGCGGGATGCTCACGCTCGCCGTGGCCTCCGCCGTGGCGTCGGTGGTGGTCGGGCTGTGGGTATCGTGGGCCAGGGATATTCCTTCGGGCGCGGCCATCGTGCTGGTGTCCGCGTTCTTCTTCTTCCTCTCGCTGGTGCTTCGCCGGCGTTCGGCCTGAGAGTCGGGCTCAGAAATCCACGGGACGGAGGTAGAACGCTCCGATGGCGCTCGAGGAGAGCACGGCGACCGTCGGAAGCTCGCGCTTCCAGTGCGTCGCCTGGAGACGCCGCCGCACCACCTCCACCGCCTCCTTCCGGAAGCCCATCCGGACGAGCTCCTCGGGGCTGTAGCCGCGGACCAATCCGTGCAGGATGGGGTCGGCATCGTGGTAGGACACGCCGAGCTCGTCCTCGTCGTTGACCCCGCGAACGAGATCGGCAGTCGCGGGTTTGTCCACGATGGCGTCCGGAACGCCCAGGTGCCGCGCCAGCGCCCAGACCTGGGTCTTGAAGAGGTCGCCCAGCGGGTTGATGGGCGGTGAGTCGTCCGCGTGCCACGTGAAGTACCCTAGAAGTCGCTCGCTCTTGTTGCCCGTCCCGAGCGGGAGCGCGTGGAGCCGCGCCGACTGGTCGAAGAGGATCACGGCCCGGAGGCGGGCCATGAGGTTCCCTCTGCGTAGCGAGCTGATGTCGGGCTCGTAGCGCTCCACGTAGCGATCGATCGGCTCGCTGATGTCGATCGTGTGGGCGTGGGCTGCCGTCGAGTCGAGCACGAGCTGCGCGTGCTCGAGGCTCTCGGGGCTCGATGTCCGGTAGGGGAGACGGAACCCGTGGACGTTCTCTGCACCCAGGGCCTTGCAGGCCAGGTACAGGCTCACCGCCGAATCCACCCCACCCGAGACCCCGACCACGACTTTCCCGAACCCCCTCTGCCGGCACACCTCGTCCTGGATGAACGTCACGAGGGACCGCTCGATGAGCTCGAGGTCCAGCTCGAGGGACCCTGGATCGGGACGCTCGGCCTCCACGTCACCGACGCCTTCCCGCCCCGCGAGGTGAGGCGGGGCGTCCAGGAGCGCCGGGGTCTCCTCCCGCGAGTCCTCGGGCTCGATGTGCGCCGCCCGGTCCCCGACCACGCGGAGAGAGCGCTCCAGGTGCGGCAGCATCTGTTCGAGATCGGCGAGGAGCGGGGTCGCGACCCGGGCCCTGTCGATGGCCGCGGCGTCCAGGGACACCACCGTCACGCCCTCGTCGAGGATCGGCCCTTCCGCCAGGACCCTCCCGTCGGGCCCCACGGCAAGGGATCCCCCGGGAAAGAGCTTGCCTCCCTCCGATCCCACGAGCTGCGCCACGACCACGAACACGCCGTGCTCCTGGGCGGCCCCCGTGGCGAGCCGCTCCCACCGCTCGAGGTTCGCCGGCTTTCCGTTCCCGGGAGACGCGAAGTCGCGAGCCGGGGAGGCACTGACGACCACGAGCAGTTCGGCTCCCCCGAGCGCGAGGATCGTCGGCGGCAGCGAGTGCCACATCTCCTCGCAGATCAGCAGGCCCATGCGGCCGAAGCGGGTATCGAAGGGCCGGACCTCCGTCCCCGGCTCCACGAAGCGTGCCTCGTCGAAGACCCCGTACGTGGGGAGGAACATCTTCCGGTGGACGTGCCGGATCTTCCACGATCCCTGCTCGGGGGTCAGGTACGCCGCGCTGTTGTAGGGACGGCGCCGCCACCGCTCGTAGAAGCCGAGCGCCACGTCGGGGGCGTTCGGTGGCGGCGGTCCGAGGAGTTCGGCCAGGCGCTCGACGGACAGCGCCACCTCGGCCACACCACCCTCCAGGAAGTAGCCGGACAGGCTGGCCTCCGGAAGGACGAGCAAATCGGTCCGGGTCGCATGCTCGCCCAGGAGGCGCCTGACCGTTTCGAGGTTACCGGCCACGTCAGCCTTGCGCGCCCGGACCTGGACCAGCGCCACACGGAGCGGAGGACGGACCTTTTCTGGGTTCATGGTGATGAAAACTACGTGTTCCGGAAGCGGCGCGCAGTCCGGATGTGGCCCGGAACGTGCCTCTCGCTGGGGTGTTCAAGGACCGGCAGAGCCTCTCAGACACGAGACCATCGCATGAGACCAGCCCTCCTCGCCGCCGCGTTGACGCTGGCGGGTGTCGCCCGATTGGGTGCCCAGGACGTCCGCACCCACACGACCAGGCCCTTTCCGGATCGGCCGGAAGCCGAAGTCTTCGTGAGCACGCTGGAGGCGCTTTCCCGCATGAGCCTCCAGACCCGGACCGACTCCGCGCTCTGGGAGGCGGGCATCCAGGGGATGCTCGAATCCCTCCAGGACCCCTACGCGACGGTCTTCACACCGAGCGAGTCGGAAGCCTGGGAGGAAGAGACGACGGGGAACTACTCCGGCATCGGGCTCCAGATCACGCTGCTCAACGACGGCGTGACGGTCACCGCCGTGTTCCGCAACTTCCCGGCCAGCGAGGTCGGGGTGCAGGTCGGCGACGTCATCGTGGGCGTGGGGGAGAATGACGCGACGCAGTGGGATGTGGACATGGCGGCGGATTCGATCCGCGGCCCGGCGGGCACCAAGGTCCGCGTGAAGGTCCGGCGCGACGGCTTCGACGATCCGATCCCCTTCGAGATCACGCGCGCCGAGGTGCACGTCCCGGCCGTGATCCATGGGATGATGGAGGGCAACATCGGGTACGCGCTCCTCGACCGCGTGGCGCGGAACGCCGCCCAGGAGATGGATCAGGCGCTCGGGGAGATGCGGGCGCAGGGCGCCCGTGGGCTCGTGATCGACCTGCGGAGGAACCCCGGGGGGTTCCTGGACGAGTCCCTCATGTTGGCCGACATCTTCCTCGATCCTGGATCGAAGCTCGCGAGCACGGCGCAGCGGATCCCCGGCGACCCCGATGGGACGCTGGAGACCGACTCGTACGAGGATCGTTGGCCGATGAGGGTGCCCGACCTTCCGATCGTGGTGCTGGTGGACGGCTTCACGGCCTCGGGAGCGGAGATCTTCGCGGGCGCTCTCCAGGATTACGATCGCGCCCTCGTGGTAGGGGAGCGGAGCTTCGGAAAGGGGCTGGTCCAGACCGTGCTGCCCTTGCCCCACGGCCGGAGGCTCCGTTTCACGACCGGCGAGTGGCGGACGCCCCTGGGCCGTTCCCTGCAGCGCCCGCGGGACATGCACATGCGGCCCCTGGATGAAGACCTCGACACGTTCCCACGCGTCTCGACGGCGGGCGGCCGGCAGCTCGTCGACGCCGGCGGGATCTTCCCGGACGTCGAGATCGCGGAGGACACCCTCACGCTGGAGGAGCGGGAGCTCCTCCGGGTCGCTGCCGAGAAGGAAGTCCCTCTCGGCGTGCGCCTGGGCGAGTTCGCGTTCGACGTGGCCAAGGAGCTCCGGGCTGCCGGACGGCCACCGGTCCTGGACCAGGCGCGCTTCGACGCGTTCGTGGACGGTCTGGTGGGCGCGGGCATCCCGGAGGACGTGATGGATGCGCCCGGTGTACGCGACTACCTCCACTGGCGCGCCCGCGTGACGATCGCGAACCGCATGGATGCCGTCGGGCGCGAAGCGGATTATCTCAAGGAGCGCGATCCCGTGCTCACCGAGGCCGTGCGTCTGCTCGGATCGGTGACGTCGCAGGCGGAGCTGTTCCGGGCGGCAGGCGAACCGGCGGTGAGAGGGAACGGCTCGGGTCCGGACCGCTGACGGATCCCGGAAGGGCGGTCGACGAGGAGAGCACCCTTCTAGTATTACTGTGTCATAAACTGTGGGGCCTGGGAGCCGTGCGCTCCGCAGGCCGGACAGT
>CAYPMO010000037.1:0-24656 GCA_964412015.1 uncultured Gemmatimonadaceae bacterium
TTTCTCAGCGCCTCGCCGCGCGTCCCCGACAGCCCGGGGTCACGCTCGACGACCTCGTGAGGCCCGACACCGTCATCCAGTTCGGCCTTCCCCCGAACCGAATCGACCTGCTCACCAACCTCACGGGCGTCCCGGATTTCGAGGGAGCCTGGGCCGTCCGCGAGGAACACGTCATCCGCTCCCAAACGATTCCCTTCCTCGGACGCGAGACGCTCGTCGCGAACAAGCGCGCCACGGGCAGGACGAAAGACCTCGCCGACCTGGAGGCTCTGGGAGAATAGCCGCCTCCGGGCGACGCCGTGGCCGTCGCCGTCCGCGGCACGTTCAGCGTCCTGCGGGGGGTAGGTGTCGGTTCGGACAGCAGGTCTCGCGCAGATCCAGATCGGAGCAGGTCCCATGGACTCGAACGCGTTCGGACACGGAATCGGTGCACATCGTCTCTTCGTCTCCCCTGCGACGCTCCGCCTGGGGATCGGGGGCTCCATGCTCGTCGTGGGGCTCGTGGGCGCGGGGACTCCCGCGGGAGCCCAGGAGCCGCCACCCATCGAGCTGACGCTGGAGCGCATGGTCGAGCTGACGCTGAGCTCGAGCTTCCAGATCCGGAGCCTCAACCTCGAGATCCAGCGCGACCAATACGGCCTCCAGGCCGAGCAGGCGCGGCTCAAGTCCTCGGTGGACCTGGACCTCTCCGTGCCCGCGATGCGGCTGACGTCGGAACCGCAATGGAACTCCACGCTCCAGCGGAACGAGATCATCCGGGAGAACACGCGGATGTGGGAGGGGGAGCTCTCCATCCGGCAGCCCGTGATCCTCTTCGGGTATCCCACCAACGGATACCTCTCCTTCAACAACCGGATGTACCGGTATCTGCAGAAGGACCAGGCCGGAGGACAGGAGGTCCTGCACTACAATCGGTACTACATCCGTTACACTCAGCCGATCTTCCAGCCCAACTCCCTGAAGAACAACCTGGAGCAGGCCGAATTGCGCCTGGAAGGGTCCCGGCTCGAGTTCTACGGAGACGTCGTCGAGATCCTGAGCGACGTGACCGGGGATTACTTCGACCTGTTCCGGCACGCGTACAACCGCAACACCGCTGGGGCCCTGGTGCGGAACCTCGAGCGCGCGATGGGGATCGCGCGGGGGCTGGCCGGCGCCGACTCCGCGAGGGCGATCGAGGTGGACCAGATCCAGGTCGAGCTCGCGAACGCGCGGGAGCGGGTTCAGCAGACAGAGAGCGACTTCCGACTCCGATCGGCCTCCGTCAAGCGGCGGTTGGGGCTCGCGCTGTCCGATTCCGTGAGCCTGGATCCGGTCTTCCACCTCGCGCCGGTGCCGATCGACGAGGAGGAGGCCGTCCAGCACGCGATGGCGCTCACCCCCCGCATGCGCGAGATGGACATCGCGTTGCGGGAGAGCGAGCTGCGCCTCGAAGAGACCAAGGGCCGCGGCGGCTTCCAGATGGACCTGTCGCTGAGCTATGGGCGGGAGAAGCAGGATGAGATCTTCGACCGGCTGTGGTCGGAGCCGGACAACTCCTACACGCTCGACGTGGAAGCGTACCTCCCGATCTGGGACTGGGGGGAGCGGAAGGCCCGTATCGCATCCAGCCGGGTCGGGATCGAGCAAAGCCACCTGCGCATCGAGCAGGCGGAGCTCGAGATCGTCTCCAGCGTGCGCAACGAGGTCCAGAACGTGCGGGAGTACGAGAGCCGGACGATGGCCATGCGGGAGAACCTGGATCTGGCCCGGCAGGTTTCGGAGACGAGCTTCCAGCGCTACGAGGACGGTTCCATCAGCGCGCTGGACCTGATGCTGAGCCTCCGCCGGGAGTCGGACACGGCCGACAATTTCCTGGACACGTACGTCGGGTGGAGGGAAGCCCTGTCGCGGCTCGAGAGCATGACGTTCTACGACTTCGAGATGGGAATGCCGGTCCTGGAGCGGTTCGGCATCGAGGGCGCCTTGCCCACGGGCTCCTGACCCTCCATATGGAACCTGTTCGGCGCTCTGCCCGCACCGGAGTCGAGCCGGCCCTGCTCCGGGCCGTCGTCAGGCTGTTGTTGACCCATTCCCACTCCGGAGGACCGCCATGAGTACGATGCGTATCGGCTCGGGACTCGTCTCTCTCGCGTTTCTGGTGACGGCTGCCGCCACGGGACTCCTCGCCCAGGCGCCGCCCGAGACGCTCCTGCGGCCCTTCGAGTGGCGGACGATCGGACCGGCCAACATGATCGGCCGGATTACGGACATCGAGGCGGTCGAATCGAAGCCGGCGATCGTCTACATCGCGACCGCGTCCGGCGGCCTCTTCAAATCGGAGAACGGCGGCACGACCTGGACGCGGGTCTTCGAGCGCTACGGCACGTCGCACATGGGTGACGTCGCGGTCTTCCAACCCGACCCGGACATCGTGTGGGTCGGCACGGGCGAGTCGTGCACGCGCAACAGCATCGGTTGGGGCGACGGGGTCTACAAGTCGACCGACGGTGGCCGGACGTTCGTGAACGTGGGGCTACGGGACACGCACCACATCAGCGAGGTCGTCACGCATCCGACGAACCCGGACGTCGTGTGGGTGGCCGCGCAAGGGCATCTCTGGGGCCACACGGGTGAACGAGGCATCTTCCAGACGACCGACGGCGGCCGGACGTGGACCCGTCTGGCGAACGGGCTGCCGGACGACGGCCGCACCGGCGCGAGCGATTTCGCGCTCGATCCCCGGGACCCCGACATCATGTACGCGGGTTTCTGGGAGCGGATACGGTTCCCGTACCGGTTCCTGAGCGGCGGCCCGAACGGCGGCCTGTTCAAGAGCACCGACGGCGGCCGCTCGTGGACGAAGCTGACGCGCGGTCTGCCCGAGGGCGACATCGGGAAGGTCGAGGTCGCCGTGTCCCGGACGGATCCGCGCGTCGTGGTCGCGAACATCGAGCACGGCTACCAGCCGGATGAGGACGATCCCGCGTACGCCGACATGAGCAAGCTCGGCAGCGGCATCTACCGGAGCGAGGACGGTGGCGCGACCTGGACCTACGTGAACCGATCGAACCCGCGGCCGTTCTATTACAGCCACATCTGGATCGACCCGAACGAGCCGAACCGCGTCTACCAGCTCGCGGAGCACGCCCTCGTCTCGGAGGACGGCGGCCGCACCTTCGAGCGGCAGTTCCCGGGCATCGAGGGTGACTTCCACGCGCTCTGGGTGGATCCGAACGACAGCGACCACCTCTACGTCGGGGACGACAAGGGCGCCTCCGTGTCCTTCGACGGAGGCCGGACCTTCATCCTGCTCGACAACATCGACGCTGCCCAGTACTACGCGATCAGCGTGGACATGCGCGACCCGTACTGGGTGTACGGGGGGCTCCAGGACAACGGCTCGTGGGGCGGACCGAGCAACAGCCGGGACTTCAACGGCGTGCTGAACGACCACTGGTTCAAGATGCACTCCGGCGACGGCATGCACACCGCGAACGACCCGCTCGACTGGCGGACCGTCTACACGTCGAGCCAGAACGCCAGCGTGCGCCGGGTGGACGCCTTTTTCCGCCAGATCAGCACGAGCATCCGCCCGAACCAGCGCAATGTCCTCAACCTCGCCGAGGTCGTGCCGGGCCTCCCGGGGGAGGGCAACCTCCCGCGCGAGCACTTCCGCTTCAACTGGAAGGCGCCGTTCATCCTCTCGCCGCACGACTCGCGCACGCTCTACCTGGGTGGGAATTACCTGTTCAAGAGCACCGACCGTGGGGACACCTGGAGCATCGTCAGCCCGGACCTGTCGACGGCCGACACGGCGTTCACCAACCCGTGGAGCGGCGGCCTGACGCGCGACGCCTCCGGCGCGGAGACGCACGCCAGCGCGATCACGGTCTCCGAATCGCCGCTCACGCCGGGGGTGATCTGGGTCGGGACCGACGACGGCAACGTGCAGCTCACGCGGGACGGCGGCAGGACGTGGACGAACGTGCGGGCGAACGTGCCGGGCGTGCCGCAGCACCGCTGGGTCAGCCGCGTCGAGGCGTCGCACTTCGACGAAGCGACCGCCTACCTCAGCTTCGACGGGCACCGGAGCGACGACTTCAAGCCGTACGTCTTCCGCACGACGGACTGGGGCAAGACGTGGACGAGCCTGTCGGCGGGGCTGCCGGACGGCCATCCGGTCCACGTCATCAAGGAAGACGCGAAGAACCGGGACCTGCTGTTCGTCGGCACCGAGTTCGCGCTATTCGCCTCGATCGACGGCGGCACGACTTGGCAGCGCTTCATGAACGGCTTCCCGACCGTGCCGGTCCACGATCTGGTCATCCATCCCCGGGACAACGACCTGGTGGCGGGCACGCACGGGCGCGGGATCTGGATCGCCGACGACATCACGCCGCTCCAGCAGCTCACGCCGGAAGTGCTCGCGTCCGACGTCCACCTGTTCGAGAACCGCGTGGCGACGAAGTGGCACGGGATCAGCCGGGGCGCGACGCGGGGCCATTTCCTGTTCCAGGGGAGGAACCCGCTCTCCATCGAGCAGCGCGCGCCCGCGAACAACGCGCCCGACCTCGTGAACAGCGCCTCGATCACCTTCTACCTGAAGGAGGCGCCCCGGGGCCCCGTGACGATGGAGGTCCTATCGCTCGACGGCCAGCAGCACGTCACCACCCAGGTCGAGGCGGTGCAGGGGATCAATATCTATCGCTGGAACCTTCGCTTCCCGCCGCCCGCGGGCGCGGCTCAGGCCGCGAGGCCCGGCGCGCCCGGTGGTGGCTTCGGTCGCGGCGCCTCGGCCGGGGCTCTCGCGGCCGCCGGGACCTATCGCGTCGTGCTGACCGTGGGCGGCGTCACGCGCGAGGGTACGGTGACGGTGAGGGAGGACCCGGACGTGGAGGGCGTCGGATAGCGCGGCCGGCCGGCGGACCGTGGCGCTTCCGCACGTGTAGGCTTGCCTAAATCCGTTCCGGACCCTATAGTTGGACTATCTAGTCCAACCACAGGGTCTGAGCGTGGCACGTCCCCGGTTCGAGAAGCTGGATCCGGACAAGCAGGAGGAGATCCTCGCGGCCGCGGCGGAGGAGTTCGCGTCGCGGGGCTTCGAGGCCGCGTCGCTGAACCGGATCGCCGAGCGCGCGGGGACCAGCAAGGGCGCGCTCTACTACTACTTCGAGGACAAGGCGGACCTGCTGGCGACGACCGCGCGGCAGGCGGTGAGGAGGGTCCTGGCGGCGACGGACTTTCCGCCCCTCGAGTCGCTCACGAAGGAGGACTACTGGGAGCGGGTGCGGGAGGCGTCGCGTCGCTCCTTCGAGTCGCTGGAGGCCGACACATGGTATATGCGGTTGTTGCGCGCGTTCTGGCGCCTCCGCGAGGAGGAAGCCGCCCGGAACGCCACGGCGGGCCTGCTGGACTGGAGCCGGAACCTCACGCGCATGTTCCTCCAGAGGGGACAGGATCTGGGCACCGTGCGTACGGACCTCCCCCTGGAGCTGATGCTCGAGATGTTCCTGGCTGCGGACGAGGCGGGAGACCGCTGGACGATCGATCACTGGGAGGAGCTCGAGGCGCGCGAGAGGGCCGACCTGTTCAACGCGCGGCTGGACTTCGCCCGCGACATGCTCGACGCACGCCACATGGGCTGGGAGCCGTGATCCTTCGCGGCGCGGGGCGCGCTCGGCGCGCTGCCGCCCGTCCTCTGACGGGCTTCCTGCTGTGCGCGGCGCTCGCGGCCTTCGGCCCCACGAGCCTCGAGGGGCAGGCCGCCCGCGACCTGACGGTGGAGGAGAGCGTGCGGATGGGCCTCGAGCACAACGCCCGCCTGCGCGCCGCGCACGCGGACGTCGAGGCGGCGCGGGCGGGCGAGCGCCAGATGGCCGCGGCCCGCCTTCCGGCGTTCCGCAGCCAGGCGTCCTATGGGCGCCTCAGCGGCAACGTCCCGCCGGTGGAGTTCACGCTTCCCGGCTACGACAGCACGTTCACGTTCCAGGGCGTGGAGCTCGACCGCCTCCAGACCGAGCTGAGCTTCGAGCTACCCCTGATGTCGCAGCTCCGGCTCGGGCACGAGACCCGCGCGGCCGGCCACGACGCCGCGGCCGCCGCGCTCGGCCTGGAGCAGGAGCGCTCCGACGTGGCGTTCGAGATCCGGCGTGCGTACTGGAACCTCCGGCGCGCCCTCGAGTTCCGCGCCACGGTGGGGGCGGCCCTCGCGGGCGTGGAGGCGCACCTGGCGGTCGTTCGCGAGCGTGTGGAGCAAGGTGCCGCGCTCGCGCGCGACCTGCTGGCCGCGCAGACCCGACGCTCCGAGGTGCTGCTCGAGGAGGTCGAGGCCGACAACGCGGTGCGCGTCGGCCAACTCGAGTTGAATCGCCTGATCGGGCTGCCGCTGGACGAGCCCCTCCGGCCGGTGTCGGAGCCCCTCCGGCCGGTCTCCGAGCCCGGCGCGGCGCTCCCTCCGCGGGCACTGCGGTCCGAGCCCGGGCTCGTGAGCGCGACCATGGTGGATGATCGCCCGCGGATCGCGGCGCTCGAGCGCCAGGTGCTCGGCCTGCGCGAGCGGCTGGACGCGGCCGGCACGGCCCGGCTCCCGGAGCTGGACTTCTACGCGCGCTGGCTCTACGCGAAGCCCAACCCCTACTTCTTCATGGAGCAGGACCGCTTCAACGCCACCTGGGAACTCGGACTCTCCGGCCGCTGGGCGATCTGGGAGGGAGGACGCCGTTCCGCGGCGGAGAGCGAGGCGCGCGCGCGCCTGGAGGCGGCGGAGGCCCGGCTCCAGGCCACCGCCGAGCAGGTCGCGGTCGAGACCGCTCGCCTCCACCTCGAGGTACGGCGCGCGGCCGACGCGGTGGGCGTCGCCGAGCAGAACGTGCGGGAGGCGGAGGAGTCGTTCCGGGTGGTCGGCCGGCAGTTCGAGGAGGGGGCGGCCCTGTCGGCCGACGTGCTGGACGCCGAGGAGGCGCTCCGGCGTGCGCGTGCCCGCCGGGCCGATGCGATGGCGGACCACGCGATCGCCGAGGCCGCCGTGCTGAACGCCCTGGGCAGGGTGTGGTGAGCCATGACCGCGCAACCCGTCTTCCAGGCGCGGGGCGTGACCAAGATCTATGAAATGGGCGAGGTCAAGGTACACGCGCTCCGGGGTGTCGACCTCGATCTGTACGATGGAGAACTGGTCGTGCTGCTCGGAGCTTCGGGAAGCGGCAAGTCGACGCTGCTCAACATCCTCGGGGGACTCGACACCGCAACGTCGGGCCAGGTGCTGTACCACGGCCACGACCTGACCCAGGCCGACGACCGCGAGCTCACGCACTACCGGCGCCACCACGTGGGCTTCGTCTTCCAGTTCTACAACCTGATCCCGAGCCTGACCGCCCGGGAGAACGTGGCGATCGTCACGGAGATCGCCGAGAACCCGATGCCCCCGCCGGACGCGCTCGCGCTCGTCGGGCTCGCCGACCGGTTGGACCACTTTCCGGCGCAGCTCTCGGGAGGAGAGCAGCAGCGGGTCGCGATCGCGCGCGCGATCGCGAAGCGCCCGGCGGTGCTGCTCTGCGATGAGCCCACGGGGGCTCTCGACTCCGAGACGGGCGTGGTCGTCCTCGAGGCGCTGGAACGGGTGAACCGTGAGATGCGCACGACCACCGCCGTCATCACGCACAACGTCGCGCAGGCGGCGATCGCCGAGCGCATCATCCACCTTCGCGACGGTCTCATCTCGGAGGTCGAGACGAACGCGCGCAGGGTACCGGCGCGGGAGCTGACGTGGTGAGATGAATGCCTTCGACCGCAAGCTGCTCCGGGACCTGGTCGGGATGCGAAGCCAGGCCGTCGCGATCGCCTTCGTGGTTCTCGCGGGGGTCGCCACGTACGTGTCGATGCGCAACATCATGGTGTCGTTGGAGCGTACGCTCGACGACTACTACCGCGAGTACCGCTTCGCGGACGGCTTCGCGGCGCTTCGCCGGGCGCCGGAGCTGGTCCGCGAGCGGCTCACCGCGATCCCGGGCGTGAGCGCATTCGAGACCCGCGTGACCGCTCCGGTCAACCTGGACGTGCCGGGCTTCGACGAGCCTGTGGCGGGCCTCCTCGTGTCGGTGCCCGAGGACGAGCAACCGGCGCTCAACCGGCTGTTCATCCGGGAGGGGCGGCTGGTGCGAGCGGGCCGTGAGGACGAGGTGCTGCTCAACGAGACGTTCGCGGAGGCCCACGAGCTGCGTCCGGGCGACCGGCTCACGGCCATCGTGAACGGGCGGCGGAAGGTGCTCACGATCGTGGGCGTCGCCCTCACGCCCGAGCACCTGCTTCAAATCCAACCCGGGACCCTCTTTCCGGACCCGGAGCGGTACGGGGTGTTGTGGATGGGGCGCGACGCGCTCGCGGCCGCCTACGACATGGAAGGGGCCTTCAACGACGTCGCGTTCTCGCTCACGCCGGGCACGAGCGTCGACGACGTGATCGAACGCATCGACTTGATCCTCGGGCCCTACGGAGGCATGGGGGCCTATCCGCGGAGCCTGCAGCCGTCGCACTGGGCGATCTCCGAGGAGTTCAGGGGCCTGAGGACCTCGTCCACGACGCTTCCGATCGTCTTCCTGGCGGTCGCGGCGTTCCTGCTCAACGTCGTGGTCAGCCGGCTGATCACGCTGCAGCGCGAGCAGGTGGGCGTGCTGAAGGCCTTCGGCTACAGCAATGGTGCCGTGGGGCTCCACTACGTGAAGATGGTCCTCGTCATGGCGCTCGCGGGCGCGGCCGCCGGAATCGCGATCGGGCTCTGGCTGGGCGCGCTCATGGGGGACCTCTACATGGAGTACTACCGCTTCCCGACGCTGGACTACCAGGCCAGCCTGTCGGTCATGGTCACCGCCGTGGGGCTGACGACGGGCGCCTCGCTCCTCGGCGTGCTGGGCGCGGTACGCCGGGCGGTGCGCCTGTCCCCGGCGATCGCGATGCGTCCCGCCCCGCCTCCGCTCTACCGCAGGACCCTGCTCGAGCGCTTCGGCCTCCAGCGCTTCTTCGATCAGCCCTCGCGCATGATCGTGCGCAACCTCGAGCGTCAGCCGGCACGCTCCTTGCTCACGGTCGTGGGAATCGCCAGCTCGTGCGCCATCCTGATCATGGGGATGTTCTTCACGGACTCGATCGAGCACATCCTGCGGATCGAGTACGGGCTCGCGCAGAGGGAGAACCTGAACGTCTCGTTCGTCGGGCCCACCTCGACGGCGGCGGTCCATGAGCTCGCCGCGCTGGGCGGGGTGAGATACGCCGAGGCGACGCGTGCGGCCCCCGTGCGCCTGCGCCACGAGCACCGGGAGTACAACACGGCCATCCAGGGTATCCCGCCGGGGGCCTACCTCCGACAGGTCGTCAACACCGACCTCGAGCCGATCGAGATCCCGTCCAAGGGGATCGTCCTCACCGAGCGCCTGGCCGAGATCCTGAACGCGCGTTTCGGAGACGCGATCGTCGTGGAGCTGCGTGAAGGGGCGCGACGCGTCCGGCGGATACCAGTCGCCGGAATCACCCAGCAGTACGTCGGGATCGCCGCGTACATGGAGCTGTCCGAGCTGAACCGCCTGGTCGGGACGGGGCAGGCCGTGTCGGGCGCGCTGCTCCTGACTGATTCCCGCTCGGACGAGCAGCTGACGCGCGCGCTGCGGGATCGTCCGCAGGTCGCGAGCATCGTGTCACAGGAGCGGATGATCGCTTCGTTCCAGGACACCATGGACCGCAGCATGCTGACGATGACGTTGATCCTGACGATCTTCGCGGGCGTCATCGCCTTCGGCGTCGTGTACAACGCCGCGCGCATCTCGCTCTCGGAACGGGACCGCGAGCTGGCCAGCCTGCGCGTCCTCGGGCTGACGCGCGGCGAGATCTCGTTCGTCCTGCTCGGCGAGCTCGCGGTCCTCACGCTGGTCGCTATCCCGATCGGGTTCGTGCTCGGAGCGATCGTCAGCGACGCCCTGGTGCAGGCGTTCCAGACCGACATGTACCGGTTTCCGCTCGTTCTGGGCCGCAAGACGTTCGGCATCGCCGCGGCCGTCGTCCTCGGCGCGGCCTTCGTGTCCGCGCTCGTCGTCCGTCGCAAGCTCAACCGCCTCGATCTCGTGGGCGTCCTGAAGACGAGGGAATGATGTTCAAGCTCAAGCGCAAGCACGTCTTCCTGGGAATCGTCACCGTACTGGTCCTCGCGGCCCTGGTCTGGTCCTTCCTCCCCAAGCCGATTCCGGTCCAGACCGCCGTCGTGCGGCGTGGTCCGCTCCAGGTGATCGTGGAGGAGGAGGCGCGGACCGAGGTCGTGGACCGCTACACGATCTCGTCCCCGGTGATCGCCTGGGTGCGCCGTATCGACCTCGTGGCGGGCGACTCGGTGGTGGCGGGCCAGCCACTCGCCTACCTCGAACCGCCGCGCACCCCGGTTCTGGATCCTTCGGGGCGGACGGGCGCGGAGGCGCGTGTGCGGGCCGCGGAGGCCGCGGCGGCCCACACGCGGACCGAACGCGAGCGCATCGAGCGGCTCGTGGCTGCCGATGCGGCCACCCGGCAGGCGCTCGAGCGGGCCGTCAGCGAGGCCGAGCGCGCGGATGCCGAGCTCGAGGCGGCGCGGGCCGCCCTCCGGCGCGTCTCGGGGGGCGGCGCCCTCCGGGTGGAGGAGATCCTCCGCTCGCCCGCGGCCGGCCGGGTGCTCTCCGTGCCCAGCCGGAGCGCGCGACAGGTGAACCCCGGTGAGCCGCTGATGGTGGTCGGCAGCACCCAGAGCCTGGAGGTGCATGCGGACGTGCTGTCCCAGGACGCCGTGCGCATCCGCCCCGGTACCCGCGCGCTTCTCGAGCAATGGGGCGGGGAAAACCCGCTCGAGGCCGTCGTGACCCGAGTGGAGCCTCAGGGGTTCACCTCGGTCTCCTCGCTCGGCGTCGAGGAGCAGCGCGTCCGCGTCGTCGCCGCGATCGAGTCTCCGCCCGAGCGGTGGAACGGGGGTCTCGGCGCGGGCTACCAGGTGCTCGCGCGCTTCATCGTCTGGGAGGGCGAGGACGTCCTCCAGGTCCCGAGCGCGGCGCTCTTCCGCGTCGGCCAGGAATGGGCGGCGTTCGTGGTCGAGAGCGGCCGCGCGGTCCTCCGCACCGTGCGGATCGGCCAGCAGGCGGGTCTCGACACCCAGGTGCTCGAGGGGCTCGAGGAGGGTGAGCAGGTGATCGTCCACCCCGGCAACGCGATCGAGGACGGCGTCGAGGTGCGGCCGGGGTTGGGCACCGGGGGCGAGCGGTAGGTGCGTTCGCGCCCCTCGAGCTTCGCGATCAGGGGATGAGCGCCGCAGCGGCGTTCGGCGTTCTCGCGTTCGTCGCGGCGTTCGCGTCCCCCTCGGCGGCGGCGGCCTTCGCCTCCCCGGTGGCCGCGGCGGCCCGGCCGCCGGCTCCTCCGGCGGACTCGGTCTTCCGTATCGCCGCCGTGCGCACGGCCGAGGCGCCCGTCATCGACGGGGTGATCGAGGAGGACGAATGGGAGGACGCGCCCGTGGTGAGCGACTTCGTCCAGTTCCAGCCGGAGCGGGGCCGTCCCTCGCCCTTCCGCACCGAAGTGTGGATGCTCTACGACTCGGTGGGCCTCTATGTGGCCGTGCGGGCTCTGGACCCCGATCCCGTCATCGCGCAGCTCACGCGCAGGGACGCGGCCCTGAACGAGGACGATGCCTTCGCGGTCCTTTTGGACACCCACCTGGACCGGCAGTCCGCGTACTTCTTCGCGTTCAACCCGCTCGGGACCCAGGCGGACCTGCGCGTCGTCAACGACGGGCGCACCCAGGACGCCTCGTGGGACGCGCCGTGGACCGTCAGGGCGCGCGTCACCGAAGAGGGCTGGGAGGCGGAGCTGGCCATTCCCTTCTCCTCGATGCGGTACGACCCGGGCCCCGACCGCACGTGGGGCGTGAACTTCGTGCGCGGGCGCCGGCGCACGTTCGACCTCTCGCACTGGGCGGGACCCGTGGACAACGCGTACCAGGTGTCCACCGCGGGAACGATCCACGGGCTCGACCTCCCACGACCGCCCCGGCGTGTCGAGGGGATCGTGTACGGGCTCTCACGCCTCCAGGAGGGAGAGGACCCGTTCTGGGACGGCGGCGTCGACCTGAGTTGGGCGCTCACCCCCGGGATCTCGCTGGTCGGGACGGTGAACCCCGACTTCGCGACCATCGAGGCCGACCGGGAGCAGGTGAATCTCACCCGGTTCGAGCTGAACCTGCCGGAGAAGCGGCCGTTCTTCCTCGAGGGCTCCGAGCTCTTCCGCCAGCGCATCCAGACGTTCTACTCCCGGCGGATCGCGGACATCTCGGGGGGCGGGCGCCTGGTGGGCAGGCAGGGGCCGTGGACGCTGGCGTTCCTGGGTGCCGACGCCGATGCGGTGGTGTCGGGTGACACCGTGGGCGCGGCGTACGCGGTGGGACGCGTGCAGCGCGACCTCGGGCGCTCGAGCGTGGGCGTCACCTGGGCGGAGCGCAGGAGCGATGGGGGAGGGCAGGGCTCCGCCGGGCTCGACGCCACACTCTTCTTCTCGCGGACGCTGGGGCTCACGGGCCAGCTCGTCCGGAGCTACGGCCCCTGGGGAGACGGGCGATGGGGCTGGTTCCTTCGGCCGTCCTACGATTCCCCCACCGGCCACGTCCACGTCCGGTACACGCACCTGGGCGACCGTTTCGGCGACAACGTGAACGCCATCGGGTTCGTGCGCGACGACGATCGGCGTGAGGTGGACTCGGCGGTCCAGAAGACGCTCTGGTTCGGCGAGGGGTTCCTCGAGCAGATGGAGTACAGGTCCAACTACAACATCTACTGGGGGCAGGACGGGACCCGGCGGAGTTGGCAGGTGGATCAGGGTCTCGGAATCCAGCTCCGGAACCGTTGGTCGTTCGCGGTGGACCACACCGAGGAATTCAAGCGCTTCGAGAAGGACTTCCGCAACCGGGCGACCGGCCTCGAGCTCGGGTACAACACGCGCGAATACCGCTCGGCCAACGTCGGCGTGGAGTTCGGGCGCAACTTCGACGCGGACTTCCGGCTGCTCACCGCAGGGGCCCGACTCAAGCCCACGCCGCAGTCCTCGGTGGAATACCAGCTCCAGCGCCTCGTGCTCGATCCCGACCCGGAGGAGGAGGGCACCTGGATCCACGTGGTGAGGGCCAGCCAGTTCTTCACCACCGACCTGTACCTCCAGGTGTTCTACCAGACGAACTCGGTCATCGATCGCCGGAACCTGCAGGCCGTGTTCGTCTATCGGTACGCCCCGCCGTTCGGGACCGTCCAGGTGGCCTTCCAGCGCGGCACGGCCGCGTTCGGCCAGGCGTCGGAACAGGGGAACACACTCTTCGTGAAAGTGACGCGGGTGTTCTGAGAGGACGGGCTTCTTGTCGAGTGCGGGTGCCGTCCTCATGATGCCACGGCTGCCCATCCACTTCCCGCCCGCTCCGGAACGCACCATGCGCCGCTCATCGCTCCAGGCCGCGGCCCTCGGGCTGGCCCTGGCCGCCGCCCTCGCCGTCCCCGCCTTCGCCGCTCCCGCGGCCGCCCAGTCCTCCCGCCGTCCGTCGGCCGCCGTCACACCCGTTGCGGACGCGGCCGCCACCGACTCGGGGCCGAAAGTCCTCAACGTGGGCGAGTACGGGAGATGGAAGCGCGTCACGTCCACCTCCTTGTCCCCGGACGGAGCGTGGATGACCTACGCCTACCACCCCAACGAGGGCGACGACACGCTCTTCGTGCGCTCGCTGGACTCGGACGAGGTCTACACGATCCCGGTGGGTTCCGAGCCCTCCTTCTCCGACGACAGCCGCTGGGTCGGGTACTTCGTGAGTCCGCCCGACGACGCCGGGCGGGGGCGCGCCCGGCCGGGGGCGACGCCTCCGGCCCCGGGCGCCCGGGAAGGCGAAGGCGGCCCCGCCCCACCCCGCCGCTTCGAGCTCCTGAGCCTGCCCACGGGGGACAAGTGGCCCGCTCCGAACGCTCGGGCGTTCAAGTTCGCCGAGGGCTCGAAGTTCCTGGCGGTGCACCTGAACAAGTCGTCCCGCACCGATACCACGTACGCGGGCACGGATCTGCTGGTGCGCGAGCTGTCCACGGGGACGACCCGGAACGTGGGCAACGTGAGCCAGTACGACTTCGACGACGCCGGGGCCCTGCTCGCGTACGTGGTGGACGCCGCTGCCGACCTCGGCAACGGCGTCTACCTCGTGGATCTGGCCAGCGGCATCACGCGGGCGCTGGACGCCGGCCCCGCCGACTTCGACGGCCTGGCCTGGAGCGACGAGGGGACGAACCTGGCCGCGCTCCGCAGCACGAAGCCCGACTCCATGAAGCAGAAGACCAACGTGCTCCTGGCCTGGACGGATCTCGGCGCCCGGAGCGGGCGCGTCACGACGTACGACCCCTCCGAGGCCACGGATTTTCCCGCAGGCTACGTGCTCAGTGAGTACGCGACGCCCCGGTGGAGCGAGGACGGCTCACGCGTCCTGGTCGGCATCAAGGAGCAGGAGAGGGAGCTCCCGAAGAGCGACGAGGAGCAGGCCGACGTGGACGTGTGGCACTGGAAGGACGCCGAGGTGCAGTCCGTCCAGATCGTCCGTCTCCGGCAGGCGCTGCGCCAGACCCTCGCCGCGGCCGTGCTGGTGCCTTCGGGGCGCTTCGTGCAGCTCGCCGACAGCGCCATGACCACCGTGCAGACCGCGCCGGACGGATCGTGGGGCGTGGGACGCGACGACGCCAAGTACCGCGGTGAGGTGGCCTGGGGCGGCAGCCACGCCGACTACTACCGGGTGAACACCGCCACCGGCGAGCGGTCGCTCATCGCCGAGAAGCTCTGGAGGACCATGGGCACGTCGCCGGACAGCCGCTGGTTCCTCTATCTGAAGGACGGCCACATCCACGCCTACGACGCCCGGACCGGGAAGAGCACCCAGGTGGACGGCGGGATGGATTTCGTGAACACCGACGACGACCACGACTACGAGCGCCCCATCTGGGGGCTCGCGGGCTGGGCGCGCGACGGCCGCTCGGTGCTGGTCTACGACAAGTTCGACGTGTGGCGGCTCCCCCTGGAGGGTGGGGGCGAGCCCGTGAACCTCACCGGGGGTGCCGGTGCCGCCCGTCAGATCCGGTTCCGGGTGGTGCGCCTCGACCTGCCGGGAGGCGGCGGACGCTTCGGCGGGCGCTTCGGAGGCGGCGCGCCGGCGGCGGAGGACAAGGGCATCGACCTCACCAAGCCCCTCACGCTCTCGGCGTACGGGCTGTGGGACAAGAAGTCGGGATACTGGACGCTCGAGCCGGGCAAGGCGCCGCGAGCGTTGCTCTACGAGGACCGTATGGTCGGACAGGCCTCCAAGGCCGAGAACGCCGACCGGGTGATCTTCACGAGGCAGACGTTCCGGGAGTTCCCGGACTGGTGGACGAGCACCACGACGTTCCAGTCCCCCCGCAAGGTCACGGACGCCAACCCGTTCATCGCGGAGTACGCCTGGGGCGACAAGGCCCTGGCGGACTTCACCAACAGCAAGGGACAGCGCCTCCAGGCCACGCTCACACTTCCCGCGGGCTACGAGCTGGGCAAGACGTACCCCATGATCGTGTACTTCTACGAGATCGTGTCGAACACCCACCACCAGTTCTCCATGCCGGCGTTCGACGACCGCCCGCACATGTCCACGTACGCCAGCAACGGCTACCTGGTGCTCCAGCCCGACGTGGTGTACGAGATCGGCAAGCCCGGCACGTCGGCGCTGGACTGCGTGACCAGCGCGGTCACGAAGGTCATCGAGCTGGGGTACGCCGACCCGGCGCGCGTCGGGCTCCAGGGCCACTCGTGGGGCGGGTACCAGTCGTCGTTCATCCTCACCCAGACGGACATGTTCGCCGCCGTCGTCACCGGCGCGCCGCCCACCAACCTCATCAGCTTCTACGGCGAGACCTATCCCGGCTCGGGCACGCTCCAGCAGGGGATCACGGAGGTGGGACAGGTACGCATGGGCGAGAACGTGACGCCCTGGACGGCGACCGACCTCTACGAGGAGCAGTCGGCGCTCTTCCACGTGCCGAACATCACCACGCCGTTCATGATCCTGCACGGCACCGAGGATACCGCGGTGGATTGGCACCAGGGGCTGGAGCTGTACGCCGCGGCCAGGCGCAACGGCAAGAAGGGCATCCTTCTATCGTACCCCGGCGAGCCGCACCACCTGTCGAAGAAGGCGAATCAGATCGACTTCCAGATCCGCATGAAGCAGTTCTTCGACCACTACCTGAAGGGCGGGCCGGAGATGGACTGGATGAAGAACGGGGTGCCGCAGGTGCGCAAGGGAGAGCCGATCCGGTAGATCGGCGGCGCGCCAGCGGTCGTCTGGGCGCGCTCCGCCCTGAATCCATCGATGCTGAGGGCCCCGGCGGCGCGGAGCTTCACGGATGTTCCTCCAGTTCGGGGACGCCGGGCCGCTCCCTCACGGCCCGGAACCCGCGGCTGCCCAATCGTCGGGTCTTGAGGTCGCTCCAGGTGTTGCCGTCGTAGGTGACGACGAGGGCCTCATCCTTACCCGCTTCGGTCGCCGTCCACCAGTAGATGGTCTCCGAGAGCGGATCCCAGAGCGGGGGCTCCTTGTCGGGCTGGACGGCGTACGATGCCCGCCCCGTTTCCGGGTCCCAGACGCCCCCGCTGTTCTCGCCGTGCCGCGCCATCGAGCGCACCGCCTCCTCCACGGTCGGTAGGCGCCAGACGTTCTGGGGCTGGTCCAGCAACCGTCTGCCGTCCTCGCTGAGGCGTGAGCAGATGTCCACCGCTTCCACCCAGCTCGCGCTGTTCCTCGCACCGCGGACCCAACCGGGGCCTGCCGGCGCCCAGACGAGGGAGACGCCGTTGCCCACGACGAGCCGCGCGTCGGGGCTCACGTCCGTGAGGCGCGTGCCGACCCTGTAGGCGGGATACGCGCCCGCGATCACGACCACGAGCAGGGGGACGCCGAAGAGCACGTAGCCGGCCGGCCGCCGCGCCGGCGCCTCGCCGAACAGCCACAGGAGTCCCACGCCGATCACCAGCACCGTCACGGGAAGCCAGCTGAGGACCGCCTGCAGGCGGAACTCGGGCGCCAGCTCCCTGAAGACGAGCAGGCTGAACACGATGCCGAACGCCACGTAGATGGTTCCACCCAGTCTGGGCCTGCTCAGGGCGAGCGCGCCGATGGCCACACAGAAGATCGCCGGGACCAGGTACCGGACCGTCTGGAAGAGCCGACCGCCGAGGGTCGGCGCCCACCAGCCCTCGTGGAAGGCTTCGGCGATTCCCCAGTAGGCCCACACCGCGGCGATCAGGGCGCTCAGCGCCAGGGCCGTCCAGCCGAGGACAGCGCGATTGCGGGCCAATCCTCACTCCACCTTCAGCACGCTCACCGGATCCACCCGGGTGACCCGCCGGGCCGGCAGCCATGCGGCCGCCAGCGCCACGCCCAGCAGCAAGGTCGGGACCCCCACGAAGGTCACGGGGTCCAGGGTTCCCACGCCGAAGAGGAGAGCCCGGAGCACCTGCGCCCCCACCAGGGCCAGGACCAGCCCCACGACCGCGCCCGTCGCGGCCAGGGTCATCCCCTCGCGGACCACGTGGGCGAGGACCCTTCCCGGCTCGGCACCCAGGGACATGCGGATCCCCATCTCACGACTCCTGCTGGCGACCGCGTAGCTCACCACCCCGTAGAGGCCGATGCAGGCCAGGGCGAGCGCCACCGCGGCGAAGGCGCCCGCCAGGAGCGCTCCCAGGCGGGCGGGCATGAGCATGATGCCCAGGTGCTCGTCCATGGTCTTGGACTCCATCACCACCATCTCGGGGTCCGTCTCCCGGAGCGCACGGAAGGCGGCGCGGAGCGCCGGCTCGGGCGCGCCCCGGGCCCGGATCACCGCGGTGGCGAAGGTGGTGTAGTCCTGACTGTAAGGCCGGTAGATGAAGGGCCGGGGCGCCTCGCCCAGCGTCCGGACCTTGGTCGTGCGCGCCACACCCACGACCTGGACGTCGTCGCCGCCGGCGAGGTGTACGGTCCTCCCCACCGGGTCTTGTCCCGGCCAGAAGCGCTCGGCGAAGGCCTCGTTCACGATGGCCACCTGGACGCCGTCGGGGAGGTCCCGGTCGTCGAAGTTGCGGCCCCGGAGGATGGGGATCCCCGCCGCTTCGAAGAACCGGGGATCCACCTCCGTCTCGTCCACGGCCCAGCCCACCCGTCCTTGGGGGGCCTCGACGCCGTCCACGTTCAGGTCCATGGTGTTCGTGCTGGTGGTGTTCAGGTGGATGTTGCCCGTCATCCCAGCCGAGGCCACCTCCGGCAGCCGGCGCAGGCGCTCCAGGTACTGGTGCACGAAGACGCGGCCGCTCTCCTCGTCGTAGCGCTCCGCCGAGACCACGAAGCCGAGGAGCGCCGTGGGCTCGCGGCCGAACCCGGGGTCCACGGCGGCCCGTGCCTGGAAGCTGCGCACGAAAAGGCTCGCGAAGACCAGCAGGACTAACGACGCCGCCACCTGTCCGGCCACCAGCGTGTTGCGCAGCGTGAAGCGGCGGGGCCGGCCACCGCCGGTGCTCTCGTCCTTCAGTGTGGGAGCCACGTCGGGGTTGGTGGACCGGAGCGCCGGAGCGAGGCCGAAGATGAACCCCGTGGCCGCGGTGACGAAGAGCCCGAAGAGGTAGGCTCGTCCGGTCATGGCGAGCTCGAGGCGCACGTCGCCGGGGAGGGGCAGATCGAGGCTCACGACGAGGTTCAGGAGCCAGGCCGACACGCCCATGCCCAGCGCGCCCCCGAGCACGGCCAAGACCGCCGTCTCCGTGAGGAGCTGGCGGACCAGAGCGCCTCGGGACGCGCCCAGAGCCAGGCGCATGGCGATCTCCTTCTTGCGGTCGGCCCCGCGGGCGAGGAGGAAGGCGGCGAGGTTGGAGCAGGCGATGAGGAGCACGATGCCCACCAGGGTCAGCGCCAGCGCCGCGGCCGGGACGAGGACCCGGTCCAGCATCGGGTTCATGACGACCTCGGTGGTGGGGACCGTGATGAGCCGGCGCGACGCCTCCCAGTTTCCGGGATGAGCTTCGATGAGGTGGGCGGCGATCCCCGCCAGGGTGGCGTCGGCCTGGGCCCGGGACACTCCGGGGCGCAGCCGCGCCTTGGTGAAATAGGACTGGCCGCCCCGGTTCGTCAGGGGATCGCCGCTGGTCTGCATGAGCTGCTTGGCCATGGCGATGGGCGCGATGAAGTCCGCCGGGATGCCCTGCACGATGCCGGGATAGTCCTCGGATGCCACGCCCACGATGGCGTAGCCGTGGCCATTGAGGACCAAGGTCCTACCGAGGACGCTCGCGTCGCCGCCGTACTCCCTCTGCCAGTAGCCGTGGCCCAGCATGACCACCCAGTGGGCTCCCGGGGATACGTCGTCCTCGGGGAGGAGCGTCCTGCCCAGAGCGGCGCCCATTCCCAGCGTGGGAAAGAAGGAACCGCTCACCATCTCCCCCATGAGGCTCTCCACCCGGTTGCCCTCGTCCACCTGGCCGAACGCGAAGCCACCCGTCGCGATGTCGGAGAACACCTCCCTGGTGCCCTCCCTGACGTCCACGAAGTCGGGGTAGGAGAGGGGGGCGAAGGGGAACTCCTCCAGCTCGATGTAGACGTCCACCAGCTCCTCGGGAGCGCGGTACGGGAAGCTGGGGAAGAGGATGTCCTCGACCAGGGCGAAGGTGGCCGTGTTGGCGCCGATGCCCACGGCCAGGGAGACGAGGGCCACGGCGGTGAAGCCCGGACTCCGGGCCATGCGCCGCATGGCGTAGCGAAGATCCATGACGAGCATGTCGCCCCGCCCGCCTGGGCCTCCTCCACCCGTCGCGTCCAGGCGTCTTCGGGGCGCCCGGATTCCACCCCGTCTCCGGAGTCTGGCGCGTTCGCGCTCGGGTCCCACCCTCCGGATCACGTCCAACGTGAGGCCGAAGTAGAACCTCCCGGCGGAAGCAGCGCCGTCGCTCGAGCCGCGCTCCGCGCTCATCTCATCGAGCGCGGCCAGCATATCCGCACCGCGGGCCTCCCGGAACTCCCGGGGCAGGAGCCGCAGGAGGAGGCCGTAGTACCTCCGCCCGAAGTTCACGGAGACACCTCGCCGGTCAGCAGGGACTGGGCGATCCGGACCACCTGCTGGTACTCGTCCGTGGCTGCCGACAGGACTTCACGACCGCCGGGGGTCAGAGCCAGGCACCGCGAGCGATCGGTCGCGTCCGCAGGACACCCCGCCTCCTCGCCGACCTCTTCGATCCAGCCGCGCTCCAGGAGATCCTCGATGGAGCCGTAGAGCATCGCCGGGTAGAGTTCCAGCGATCCCTGGGTGTGGCGTACCGCCCTTCGGCGGATCTCGGCCCCGTGGGTCGGACCCTCGGCCAGGGCCAGCAGGATGTGGTACCAGTGCTTCTTGAGGGCCACGGTGCGCTCCAGAAGGGACCTATGAATAGCTACTATGATACCATATCATCGCCCGGGAGCACCGTGTCGTCAAGGCCCGGGAAGGCGGCCTGTCAGCGGGACGACCCCAGGACTATGTTACGCGTCGTTACGCGTCGCACGGGCCGATCCTGCCCTCCGAACCCGTTCGCCTCGGCGCGCTCCACGCGTACGGCCGCAGGAATGCGCAAGTCCGCCACCGAGGGAGATTTCGGCATGAACAGGATCGAAAAGGCATTGATGCATGCCCTGTTTGTCCACCTGCATCACAACATCGACGACGCCATCGACTTCAAGGCCTTCGACGCCTTGAACAAGAAGGTCGGCAAGCTCTTTCCCAAGGCGCTGATCGTCGGTCCGGGCGACGACGCCGCCGCCTTCAAGTTCCCCGGCGCCGCGGATACCTACGTGGGCAAGATGGAGAGCCATTGCTCTCCCTGCGTGCCGAGACCCTACGACGCGGCGGCCACCGGGGCCGGCGGGGCCATGCGGGACGTCGTGGCGATGGGCGCGCGGCCGCTCTTCCTCATGAATTTCATCGGCACCCGCCCGCTGGACGAGAAGGTCATCGTGGGCCCCTGCGGGTTCGCCGGGAAATGCACGTGTGGGAAGTGCGTCGAGATGACCAGCGGCCAGAGAGTCGATCTGATGACCCAGGGCCTGCGCGACATGTGCAGGGCCATGGATGTGTTCATCGTCGGCGGCGGGTTCTCGACCTCCTTCTCGGACATCGTCCCGGCCGTCGTGGTCTCGGTCATCGGTAAGCTCGTCACCCGCAAACCCCTGACCAAGCCCGCCAAGTCCGCCGGCGATCAGATCATCCTGATCGGCAGGACGGGAAGCGACGGCAACGACACGCTCTATCGGGCCGGCCTGGTCGACGAGATGAAGCCGGCCATCGCGTTGTTCAAGGAAGAGCGGAAGGTCATGGAGGCCTCCCTGGCCGCGTTCCGGACCGGGAAGGTCCGAGCGTGTTCCGACCTCGGGGCGGCCGGCGTCGGCGCGGCGGTCTGCGAATCGGCGAGGTACGGCGGTTTCGGGGCGCACGTGGACCTCGCCAAGGTTCCCGTGAGGGAGAAGGGCCTCACGCCCGAGGAGATCATGATCTGCGAGTCCCAGGGACGGATGGCCATTCAGGTCAGGAAGAAGGACGTCCCGCTCCTCCTGAGCACGATCCGCGCCGAGGGAGTCCGGGCCGAGGTGATCGGCGAGATCACCGACGACGACAAGGAGGTGTTCGAGTACGAGGGCAAGACCGTCGCGGTGATCCCGAACGCACCGTCCAAAGCCGACATGAGCGAGATCACCGCCGGGTAGCGAGATGCCGAACCGAGAGACCCGATCCGAATACGCCGAGGCGGGCGTCGACTATACCCGCATCGAGCCGTTCAAGATGGCGATGGTGAGCGCCGGAAAGAGGACGCTCACGTTTCCGAACAAGCGCGGGGTGTATCTCGAGTCGGAGAGCCTGGGCGCGCACGGGGCCGTGTTCGAGTACCGCGGCGACGAGCCGCATGTGTGGTGCACGACGCAGGAAGGCCTGGGGAACAAGAACTGGATCGCGGAATGGATGTATCAGCATTCCGGGACCGGCAGGACGTACTACGACGGGATCGGCATCGACACGGCTCTGATGGCCGCCAACGACGTGATCTGTCAGGGCGCCCTTCCCGTGATCTACACGGATGAGGTCGCGGCGGGTGACAGCGAGTGGTTCATGGACGAGCAGCGTAGCCGCGACCTGGCTGAGAGCTTCTATCAGGCTTGCGAGATGTGCGGGATGGCCTTGCCGGCCGGCGAGTCTCCCGCCCTCCGCTATCTGGTGAAGGCCGAACCGCCGGTGCGCAGCGCACCCTCCCTGTCGGGCTGCGTGACGGGCATCATCGCTCCCCGCGGCCGAATGGTCACCGGAGAGAAGCTCGCCGTCGGTGACCGCATCATTGGTGTGACGTCATCCGGGCTCCACGCCAACGGGATCTCCCTGGTCATCAAGCGGGCCCTGTCGCTGAAGGACGCCTTCCTGCACATGCTGCCCAACGGCAAGACCCTGGGAGAGGAAGCGCTCATCCCGACACGCTCCTACGTCGGGCTCGTCGAGGCCCTCCAGGAGGAAGACGTGGAGATCCACTCTCTGCTCGGGGGAACCGGAGGAGGGATCTCCAAGATCGCGTATGCCAAGAGACCCTTCACGTATCGGGTCAAGACATGGGTGGACGAGATCCCCCCTCTGTTCCAGTTCATGCGCGAGATCGGGGTCAGCCTGGAGGACTGCCTGACCACGTTCAACTGGGGGATCGGGTTCTACGTGTTCGTGCCGGAGAGGGAGGTCGAGCGGACGATCGGAGTGGGCCGCCGGGCGGGATACGATCTGCTCGAGCTGGGCCAGGTCGAGGAGGGTGAGCGCTGCGTCGTCTTCGAGCCGGAGGGAATCACGCTTCCCGCCATCGAGTAGCTCTTCCATCCGGAGGCCCACGGTTTCATGGGCTCACCACGGGAACCGCTCCAGGTCCGCCATGGCCTCCCCCAGCCGGATCGAATCGCCCTGCCACCAGACCAGAGTAGTGTGGGCACGAAACAGGAAATGGGCCTTGCCCATGCCCATGGTGGTGAACTGCAGTTGGTTGCCTTTGTTGATCACGTTCAGCGGTGTGAACACGGCCGATCCCTCGGACATTTTCATCGTCATGTTCATATAGTCCTGCTTGGCCGTTTGTTCGTCGGGGAAGACGCTCAGATAGAGGATGTTGTTCGCGGCCCTGGGACCGTAGAAGGCGATGGCATGCGTGTCCGTACCCAGACGCTTCCCGTGCATGTCCGTCACGACCCTGTTGGCGGCGTCACCGCTCAACAGTTCCGTCAACGGGTCGCCGGCGATGGATGGAGGGACCTTCGCCTCGGGTTCGCGGGCGCAACTCCAGGCCAGGAGCGCGGTCAGCACGATGGCGAGGGTGACATCCGTTCTTGATAGCCCATCTTTGGCCATGAGAGCCCTTCCTATCGATTGAGATCGAGACGGGATTTCATTCCCTCTCGAATGTCGATCCCGGATTGCTTCATTGAGATTTAGCGTGCCTGTCAAACGGGTTGGCCGGTCCCCGGGATCGGGAGCAGCGCCGATCGCCGGCGGGTGAGAGGGACTCGCCAACGGACAAGGAGTCGGGGATGTCCAAGTTCTCCTTCGAGGTCTTGCAGAGATGTGTGTTCCCCTTCGTCTCCAGCGACGATCCGGACGTGATCCTGGGCGCCACGTTCGGCGAGGACGTGGCGTTGACGCGGGTCGGCGGCGACATCGTCGTTTCCCATCTGGACCCGATCGTGGGTGCGGTCGAGAACATCGGCTGGCTGGCGGTCCATGTGGCATGCAATGACATCGCCACCGCCGGAGTCCCTCCCCGCTGGATCCTGCCCCTGGTCCTCGTGCCCCGGCCGGAAGACGAAGAGCTGCTGGAGAGGATCATGCGTGACGCCGGCAGGGCCGCCGACGAGGTCGGCGTTTCCATCATCGGCGGGCACAGCGGATATTCGGCCAACCTCGCCAGGCCCCTCGTCGCGGTCACCGCGCTCGGAACGGCATCGGGGCGCGTACCTCTGCGGACCCGAGGCGCCCGGGTAGGCGACGCCGTTCTCGTCACCAAGGGCATCGCCATCGAGGGCACCGCCATCCTCGCCCAGGATTTCCCCGGCACGGCGCGTGAGCTCGGCTTGAGCGACAGCGAACTGACCGAGGCGCGCCGTTTGATGGGGGAGGTCAGCGTCGTTCCGCAGGCCCTCACGATCGCGGCCCATGGGGCGACGGCGATGCACGATGTGACGCGCGGCGGACTGATGGAGACCCTCCTGGAGATCGCCTTTCTCTCGGAGGTCGGCATCGAGATGGAGGTCTCCCTGTTGCCGGTTCCTCCCATCGTCTCACGCTTCGCCCAGGCGTTTCGGTTCGACCCGCTGTGGATGATCTCCTCCGGAACCCTGGTCGCGACCCTGCCGCCCGAGCGTCTGGACGAAGTGGGTCGCGTACTGGATCAGGAAGGAACGCCGTTCGCCGTGGTGGGCCGGGTCACGGAGGGAGCCGGGGTGCACGTCCGCCGAGACGGAGAGACGGTGCACTATGGCGATATCCGTTGCGAGGAGGATGAGCTGGCCAGGATGTGGCGCCTCTACTCGCAGGAAGCAGGACCGAGAGCGAAATAGGGCTCTC
>CAYPMO010000037.1:24666-37099 GCA_964412015.1 uncultured Gemmatimonadaceae bacterium
TGAGCCCCAGACGTCCAGAAGGACGTGGGCCCTCAGCCCGAGGACCAGGGCGTCGTCCAGGCTGGGGTCCATCCCGGGGTTCCGGATCCACTGGACGTCGGGTTGGACCACGAAGCCGCTTCCGAGCTCCGCCCTGTAGGTGAGCTCCAGGACCGTTTCGCCTCGCTCCATGGGGAAGCCCGCCGTCCGCTGGGCCCTCAGGAACGGCGTGCCGTTTCGCGCGTAAGCCACGCCCATGCCGAGGACGTCCAGGGGACGGCCCGGCAGGATCCCGAGGCAGGCGATGCCTCCCCGAGCGGAGAGGTCCACCCTGTCGGCGGCGGCTCCGGCGGTTCCGACCCTGGCGAACCCGGAGAGCTCCCCGCTTCCGTCCCGATCCCGCCAGAGGGAGCGCTCCCCGAGGAGGTAGAGCCCCCAGGCGGGACACGAGGAAGGGTCGGGGTCCCACCCCTCGACCCGTCGGGAATACGCCCATCCCCCCAGAGCGATCTTCGTTCCGACACTCTCGATGGGCGTTCCGCGACCGATCCGCTGCCTCCTGCGGGTCTGGAGCGATCGGCCTCGCCCACGCCCCCGTTCCTCGAGCTCGCGTTCCAGCATCCACCCCAGGGTCACGTCGGTGGAAGATCGGACGTAGCCCAACTCGACGGAGAGGAGCGCTCCCTCATCGGCATCGAGCCGGTAGCGCGGCACGTCCGCGTCGCCCGGGAGGCCGTCGCTGACCCCCAGGAGGCCGTAGATGCTGGGCGAGGGCTCGACCTTGAGCCTGGCGGCCAGCCCCGTGGCGGGGAAGGTGGACGGTCCCGCGGGCCCCCCGAGGCTGTATTCCGAGCCGAACGAGAACGCGCCGTTGAGGAAATCCCCGGCGGACGGCGTGACGTCGAAGTCGGCGTTGAGGTCACGGAGTCCCGCCAGGAATGAAATCCGGGGTGTCCGGATCTGATGCTGGACCCAGGCCTCGTACAGACGCCACTCCGGGTCGGCCTCCAGGTTGCTGATCCCTTGCAGATCTCCCACCGCCGAGCTCACCGAGCGCCCGCGGTTCGACTGGACGTGGACCCGGACCGAGGTCGCGGACAGACCCAGCAGCCGTTCCAGGTCCACGTCGAGGAGAAGATCCAGGTTGTCCAGGGCCACGGGGTCCGTCGACCTTCCTCCCTGCACCGGCACGAATCCATCCGCCGCGTAGCCCACGGCCAGACGGGATCCCAGGGGCTGTCCCGAAACCTCCCTCCAACGCCCACCCCGGACCTGGGCCGCCGAGGGTCCGGCATGGACCCCCGTCACCAGACAGGCCAGGATCAGCGGGAGCTTCGGAGCCATGACGAAACGGATCATCACGGCGTCCAATCATCAAGGCCCTGGACTTGTCACATCCGCCCGTTGCCTGTCGGCCCGGGGTATCACGGGGTCAGCGCCCGATCCAGTACGTCGCCTTCACCTGGAACACGTTGGTGGGCTTGCCGTCGAGGATCGCCGACGGGGCGCCGCCGAGGTCGAAGTCGCCCGACGGGTCGTAGCCGGAGCGTTGTTGGGTCCACACCAGGTATAACGTGGACCCCGCGCGGTACTCCCAGCGCAGCACCGCCGTGCCGCGAAGCGACGTGGTGGTGAAGGCCGGGTTGGCCAGGGTGAACAGGGCGGCCGCGCCGGCGCCGTCGGGGTCGATGCGGTAGGTGTTGGCGCCCTGATCGTGCGTCACCGTGCCCGCGTCCTTCCCGTACTCCAGCTTCTCGATGCCCCTCGGCCGGGCGAACTCCCGGAACGACGTGTAGTCACCGCTCGCGATGAACGGCTGGGCGTAGAGCTGGAGGGTGAGGTTCGGGGTGAACGTCCAGTTGACGCGCGTGTCCACGGCGATCGTCTTCGTCTTCACATAGCCGACGACGTACCGGGTGCCGTAGAACGCCGTGGCCGTCGGGTCGGCGACGGCCGTCACGTACTGGGCGTCGTCCTCGTCGAGCGCGTAGACGGGGGAGAGCTGGATGAAGATGTTGGCCGCGGGTTTGAGCGCCATGCCCGGCTGGAACGTGACGGAGCGCGTGGGCGCGTCCACGCCGCGGGCGACCTGCACCAGGAAGTCGAAGACGGCTCGTCGGCGCGCGTCCGTCGAGACCTGGACACTGCCGACGTCGTAGCCGGCGCGCTTCACCACCGGACCGCCCCGGGTGAGGCGATCGTCGTACGAGGGGATGTCGCGGATCCCCATCACGCGCAGGTTCCAGTAGTTGGGGAGCTCCATGCCGTAGAAGGCCTGGAGCTGAGACCACGTGCGGTCTCCATCGTAGTTGTATTGGATCGCACCGCCGAGGCCGGCGAAGATGCTCCGGTACCAGCTCGTCGGCGTCGTCCAGTTTCCGGCGATGTTGCCGTTGAACCACATGTAGTCGGAGCGGTCGAGATAGGCGAGGTCGTTCACCTCGTATCCCGGGCTGCGGACGTTGGTCATCGCCTCCCAGAGGAACGTGCCGCCGTCCTTCGCCACGCGGGTGTAGAGGCCGTAGCCGCGTAGCGCCGTCGCGGCGGGGTCGAGGCGGGTGGTGAACAGACCGTCCCCGGTGACGCCGCGGTCCGGGCGCTGGAAGTAATGGGCGCTCGAGCGCTGGGTGCGCGCGATCACGTCCGCGGATCCGGCGATGCTGGAGACCAGCATGCTCCCCATCCACGAGTAGTCGCGGTTGTGCCAGTATTGGCGCCAATCCAGCCCCAGCGCTTCGGCGTGGCGGTGGAGTCGACCGCTCACCACGCTGTCCGTCGTGTTCCGGACCGTGGACGTCAGGATCCCGCCGAGCTGGGTGTTCCCCTTGTTGAAGTCCTTCTTCACGCGCCCCACGAAGTAGTTGGTGAGAGGCTCCACGACCTGGGAAGCCTCCGCCGCGCCGGCGGTGGGGAGGTAGCGCGCGGTCTCCCGGCTCGTGAGGGCGTCGAGGACGCCGACGGTGTAGCCGCCCTGGGTGCGGCCGGTGATCTTCGCGGCTCCCAGGATCGTGGTGTTGTCGGGCACGTCGGCGGACGCCGACCCGTCACGCACGACACCGCCGAGCTGCGGGGGGCGGCCGATGCGCCGCGAATAGAAGGCCGAGAGGCTGGAGCTGTTGCTGCAGAACATGCAGCGCATGCCGCCGAAGCCGAACGCGCTCGCGCCGGCGATGAAGAACGGCCGCTTCTCCTGGTAGTACGTCTCGTACGCAGTGAGGTTGAGGGAGGCGGGGTCCACCTCGACTTGCCCGAAGTCGGGATTCAAGGTGGCGTCCAGCGTGAGGTTCGACGTCAGCAGGTACTTGAGGTCGGCGCCCACGCCGAAGTGCCCCTCGCGATCGTCGTGGTAGGGATCGCTGCTGGCGGCACGCTCGAAGGTGCCGCCCGCCACCAGGTAGGGAAGCAGCTCGAACTGGCGCGGCCGCTCGGCGATCTCCAGCCCTGTGATCTCCCCGAAGAATGCAGGACCGCCCGGCGCGTTCCGTCGCCAGAACGACCACATGTCCTGCTCGTTCAGCTGGTCCACGTATCGCCAGATCTGCATCCCCCACTCTTGCTCCCTTTCGCGCGAGAAGCGGAGCTGGCCGTAGGGGATGCGCATCTCCGCCGTCCAGCCCAGCGAATCCACCTGGGCGGCGGCGTCCCAGATGGGGTCCCAGGACGGGTCGCCGTTGAACTGATCGCCCTTCACGCCCGCGGGATTGACCTCGAACCACGCGTCGTCGATGCGGTTGTGGTAGGGATCCAGATGGACGATGAGCTTGTCCGTGGTCAGGGAGTTGAAGGAGCCGTTGTCACCGCTGGCGTCCAGGAGCTGGTCCCGCCGCGCCAGCGGCGCCACCACGCCGCCGGGCTGGGTCATGCGGACGCCGATGTACAGGGCGCCGTCGTCGTACAGGAGGCGGACCTCCATGGGCAGGGAGGCCGGCTCGCCCTCGTCGGGCTGGTACTGGCGGAAGTCCGTGACGGGCGTCGCCCGCCGCCAAGCTGCTTCGTCGAGCCTGCCATCGATCGAGATCGAGCCGTCGAGGCGCGTGGCGCTCGCGACCGGCGGCGGGAGCCTCGTCGTCGAGGTGATGGGACTTTGCGCCGACAACGAGGCCGGCACCGCGACCAGAGCGGCGAGCACGCCCGCGCGAAAGACAGGAATGGCCATCTGAGCTCATCTCGAGGCGAACCGGGAACGCCACGCGACCTATGCCCTGGTAGACAGGACGAAGCCGCGGATGGTTGTGAGCTCGCATTCACCCCGCATTCATCTCCGGCGCAGCCCGTCCCACATGAACCGCAGGAACTCGCGCCTGCTCGCTCGAGCTCGAGCCAGCCGTTCCCCGAAGCTCAGGCCACGGGCTTGCGCGCGCGCCCAGCGCAGCTCCACCGCGAGGCACGCGAGCCCGGCGAACCCGTACAGGTCCGCGAGGTTGAAGGCCGGGAGACGGAAGAGCCGGAGCCAGTCCGTCGTATAGGGCGCGAACAGGCCGTCGAGGACGTGCCCCGCGGCTGCCGCGGCGAGCAGGGTCGCCGCGGCGGCGGCCCACGAAGAGGTCCTGCGGTACCGGCAATGGAAGCGGTACAGAGGCACGGCCATCACCAGGATCAACACGAAGGCGGCGATCAACGCGGCGAGCCCCCACGGTGGGGGGTCCGGAACCCACCAGGAGACGCCCCTGTAGTTCCTTACGCCGACTATGGAGAGCACCTCGCCGGCCACGCCCACCTCGTCCCCGGGCGCGAGGGTCGCGCGGACGATGGCCTTGCACCCCTGGTCGAGCGCGGCTAGCGCGGCGATCACCGCGACCAGCCGCCCGGCAGGCTGCGGGGTCGGGACCGTCTCCATCGCCTACGCCGGCACCGCCCCACCGCCGTGGCCGCGGTCCTTCAGCCCTTTCATATCACTCGCTCCGGATGCTCGTGAGCGGATCCATGCGCGTCGCTCTGTAGGCCGGCACGTACGTCGCCCCGAGCCCCACCGCGGCGAGCACGACCGCCACCGCTCCGTACGTGAGCGGATCGACCGCGCTGACCTCGAAGAGCAGGCTCTCCAGGAGCCGCCCCGAGGCCAGGGCCACCAGGAGCCCGATGACGATGCCCGGACCGATCAGACGACCCCCCTCGCCCAGGACCATGCGCATCACCGAGCCTCGTCCCGCACCGAGGGCGAGCCGCACGCCCAGGTCCCTGGAGCGCTGGGCCACGGAGAACGACATAACACCGTAGATCCCGATGGCGCCCAGGAGCAGCGCGAGGCCGGCGAACACGCCGAACAGCGACATCGCGAAGCGGCGCGTGCCCATTCGCTGTCGGGCGACCTCCCTCATCGTCCTGATCTCGTAGACCGGAAGCTCGGGGTCGAGGCGCGCCACGGCCCGGCGAACGTCGGGGACCAGCGCCGTGGGATCACCCGCAGTCCTCACGATCGCGGCGGCGGCGCGCTCGCCGCCGAACAGCGCGAACGGGAAGTAGAACGCCGGGGGCGTGGGCCTGTCGGGGCCCCCACCCTTCACGTCACCCACCACGCCGATGACGCGCAGGCCTCCCTCCACCCACCGGCTGATGCCCTGCCCGATGGGATCCTCACCGGCGAAGAGCTGACGAGCCAGCGTCTCGTTGACGAGCGCGCTGGCCGTGCCGTCCGCGAACTCCGTGGCGTCCAGCCAACGACCCGAGACGAGCGGCACGCCCAACGCCTCGAAGTATCCCGCGGTCACCGGACGGTACGAGACGAAGTTCGCCTCGCGCTCCGGGTCCCCCCAGGGGGATACGCGCGTGTTCCATCCCCCGAGGAGGGGCAGGCGGTTGACGAACCCCACCGCCTCGACTCCCGGGATCCTCTCCAGGTCGCTCGAGAGCGCCTCGAAGAACCCGACCACGGGCTCACCCGATTCGTACTTCGCTTCCGGGAGCGAGATCTGGAACGTCAGCATGTGGTCGAGGTCGGCCAGGCCCAGGTCCACGTCCTGCAGCCGTGACATGCTGTTCATGAGGAGACCCGCCCCGGCCACGATCACCAACGCCAGCGCGACCTCCGTGATCACGAGGGACCTGCCGAGCCGGCTGCTCCGAAGGGAGGAGCCCCTCGCCCCCTCCTTCAGAGCGTCGTAGAGGCGCTGCGGCCGCGCTCGCAGCAAGGGCACGAGGCCGACCCCGACCCCCACCAGGAGCGACACGGAGAGGCTGAACGCCAGGACCGTTCCGTTCAAATCGATCTGCTCGGCCCGGGCGAGCGAGCCCCCGTAGAGGGACACGAGGAGGTCGGTTCCGCCGATGGCCGCGACGACGCCCACGGCTCCCCCCAGGATCGAGAGAACCAGTCCCTCGCTCAGGAAGTGGGGCAGGAGCCCGGCGCGGCCCGCGCCGATGGCGAAGCGCACCGCCAGCTCCCTCTGGCGGGTCTCCGCTCGCACGAGCAGGAGGTTGGCGACGTTGACGCAGGCGATCAGAAGGACCAGCGCAACGGCTCCACCCAGCAGCCAGAGCGATCGTCTGTTCGTTCCGAGCGCGAACGCGTCGATGGGGTCCGCCCACGTGTACCATCCCCCGCCGTTCTGATCCGGATACCGCTCCACGAGCCCGTCGAAGATCGCCTGCAGCTCCTCACGCAGGGCCTCGATGCCGGCACCCGGCTCCAGGCGGCCGACCGCGTTGAAGCTCCGCTGCCCTCGATGATACTGCCCGCCCACGTGCTGGAGCGTCATGAGCACCTCGGGCACGCCCGGGAAGGCGAAGTCGGGCGGCGCGACCCCGACGATCCGCACGGGCGCGGCGTCGACGATCATCGTGCGACCGACGACGTCCGGATCGGTGCCGAATCGCCGGCGCCACACGTCGTCGGTGATGAGCGCCACCCTCTCCGCCCCGGCCACGTCGTCCTCGGGGAGGAAGTCCCGCCCCAGGCCGGGAGGCATGCCGAGCACGCCCAGCAGCTCCGACGACGTCAACAGGACCCTGACCCGATCGGGCCGCTCGTCCGCGGATAGATTGCTGTTGCCGAAGGTGAACATGGCGGAGGGCCCCAGGAGGCGGGAGCCCTCGCGCAGGTCCATCAGGTTCGGGATGCTCTGATCGACGCCGGCCCCCCCGAAGTTGTCGTGCCCGTCGGAGAGGTAGACCAGACGGTCCGCGTCGGCGTACGGGAGCGGCCGGAGCAACGATCCGTAGATGACGCTGAAGATCGCGGTGTTCGCCCCGATCCCGAGGCCCAGCGTGGCGATCGCCAGCAGCGAGAACCCCGGCTTCCTGGCCAGCGATCGACAGGCCAGCTTCACGTTCCCCATCCACCCACCCATCGTCCACTCCTCCACCCATGTGGTAGACGTTCCCAGCCGCGTCTCGTTCACGTCCGACCTCACCCCACCTCCACCTGGCCGGAGCCGGACTCCGAGGCCCGGTGCCACCGAACGAACGGCTTGGCTCCAGTACCAGCGGCGCGCCTCGCCCACGCCCGTCCTCGCCACCCTGAGGAGGAATGCTTCCTCCATGTCGCCGAGCACGCTCTGGCGGAACCGACGCCTCGTGGCGCACGCGAGGAGCCACCGCGCCAGTCGTGGCGAGGCCCCGCTCTGGGTGTCTCTCACCCGAGGCGCTCCGGGTCGAGCTCGAGGCCGTCCCAGAGGCCCACGAGGAGCGCCTGCGACGCGGCGAGCGCCTCCACGCCGCTCCGCTCCGCGGTGAAGTAGCGCTTGGCGCGCCCCCCTCGTTGCGGCGTGGGGTCTCCGATCCGACTGGTCACGTACCCACGCCTCTCCAGGCGGTCGAGCGCGGCGTAGACCGACCCGATGGCCACGTCTCGGCCCGTTCGCTGCGCGAGCTCTTCGGAGATCCGCATCCCATAGGACTGGTCGCCCAGGCGGAGGATGATCAGGAGCACGAGGTGCTCCATCTCGCCGAGAGGCTGATTTCGGTTCATGCGCCTATTTTATCGTGTCAATGGAATAAATCAAGTGGCGCGCCTCACGGCTCAACGGCCCGTTGGCACGATGCGGGGTGAGGGGCTGAGCTCTTCCGCGTCAGCCGACCGGAGTCCACAACCGATCGGCTGGCAATACGTGGATCCGCTCCTCCACGGTGTACGCCCGTTGGCCGGTATGGAGGACGACACCCGCAGCGAAGGCATCACCGAGCTCGTCCCTCAGGATCCTCAACCCCGTGAGATCCTTGTCCAGCACGCGACTCCCGGCCTTCACCTCGAGCCCGATGATGTCGCCGTCGTCTCGTTCGACGACCAAATCGACTTCGGCACCGTCGTGGGTCCGCCAATGACCGCAACCGGCGATTCCATCCATCCAAGAAACCTGCTTCAGGACTTCCGAGACCACGAACGTCTCGAACACGTGTCCGAACTCCTGCAGGCTCGTGGGCTCACGGCGAGCAAGCTTGCTCGGGGAAAGCCGAAGGAGCCGGGCCGCCAGCCCCGAATCGACCACGTGGATCTTGGGGGTGGCAACCGTCCGGGCCCTCAGGGACTTCCCCCATGCGGGAAGGCGATGCACGAGGAAGATCGCCTCCAGTAGCTTCGTGTATTTCTCGGCGGTGTCGGCCTTCAGTCCCACGCTCTCACCGGCCGCGGCCATGTTCAGCATCTGCGCCGTCTGTCCGGCGAGACGGCTCAGAAGCCTGGGTAGAGCCTGCCTCCGGCGGATCTTCGACAGGTCGGAGACATCTCGCTCGAGGCTCAAGGTGATGTAGTTGTCGAACCACCGATTGCGGGCGGTGTCGCTGCGGCCCACCGCGATCGGTAACCCACCGGTGGTCACCCGCCTGATGTATTCCTCGCGGCTCGTCTGCGAGGGGTGGGGAGTGACCAGCGCGGATGCGTTTCCGAACAGGGTCTCGACGGTGTTCTCGCGAAATCCGTCGATCTCTCCCTGAGAAAACGGATATACCGTGACAAGGTGCAACCTTCCGGTCAGCGCCTGGGCGGCCGCCGGCAGCGCGTCGTGCCGGGTGGAGCCGGTGATGATGAAGCGACCCGGCGAACCGTCTCGGTTCAGCTCCGCCTTGATGGCATCGAGAACGCTGGGCACGTGCTGGTACTCATCGATGCAGACCGGCGGCGGCCCCGACACGAACGTCGCGGGGTCCGTTGCCACCGCCTCTCTCATGGCCGGGTCGTCCAGGTCGACGACATGGACGCCTTCGGATGCTGCGATGGCCCGCAGGAGGGTTGTCTTTCCGACGGCTCTCGGGCCCTGCAACGCGACCACGGGCTCCTCTCTGGAGAGAGACTCCACAACGGCCGCGATTCGGCGGGGGATGATAGCTGGCATCGTCTCGACCCTCTTCCCAGTGCGTATACCAATCGGCAATTGGAGACAATTTACGCCGGGATCTAGAGGGCGTCAACGCCGGAAATTGGAGGCCCGCTACGTCGGTGACCTGAGCTTCTAACGCCGTGTCAGAAGGTCCGAGAAACCACCGTGACGGCCGGTCAGCGCCCTCCCCCCGCCGGCCGGCTGTAGACCACCTCCCCGCCGATGACGGTCATGTCGGGCTTGATCTTCCAGAGGTCCTGGGCGGGGACGGTCATGTAGTCCACCGGAATCACCACGAAGTCCGCCAGCTTCCCGACCTCGATGGAGCCCAGGATGTCCTCGGCGAACATGGCGTAGGCGGCCTCGATGGTGGCGGCCCGGAGGGCCTCCTCCCGGGTCATGGCCTGCTCCGGGATCCATCCGCCCGAGGGGTGGTTGTTCCGGTCCTGCCGGGTGACGGCGGCGTGGAGGGTGTAGAAGGGATTGTACGGCGACACGGAGTAGTCCGTCCCCGTGGCCACGTGCACGCCCAGGTCGATGAGGTCGCTCCAGATGTAGGCGTACCTCAGCCGCTCGGGCCCGATGCGGGCCTCGGCGAAGTTCATGTCCTCGGTGGCGTGGAGCGGCTGCATGGAGGCGATGATCCCCAGCTCCTTCAGCCTGGGAACGTCCTCCGGAACGAACACCTGGGCGTGCTCCAGGGCGAAGCGGGCATCCCCGCCGCTGGTACCGGTGGCCTTCAGGGCCCGTTCGAAGGCGTTGATGGTGGCGTGATTGGCCCCGTCGCCGATGCAGTGGACCCTCAGGTTGAAGCCCATGGGGAGGAGCTCGGTCCCGAGCCGAGCCAGCTCGTCCTCGCCCGTCCGTGCCTCGCCGAAGTACCCGGGGTAGTCGCTGTACTCCTCCATGAAGAGGGCCCCCCGTGACCCCAGGGCTCCGTCGGCGAACTGCTTCACGGACCGGACGAAGTACTCGTTGTCATGGTTCAGGGGCTTGCCCAGCCGCCTCGCCGCGCTGGGGTGCACCATCTCGTTGATGCGGATCCGGAGAAGGCCCACCTCGTAGAGCTTGAGCCGGCGCTGGACCTCGTCGTAGTCCGTCATGCTGGCTCCGTGGATCGTGGTGAGGCCGCTGGCGATGGCCAGCTGGGTGCCCTCCACCAAGTTGCGGCTCACCTCGTAGTCGGTGAGGGGGGGCAGGGGAGGGATGAGACGGGTGAGCTCGGGAGGGGCGCGCTCCACGAACTCGCCCGTGGGCTCGCCGTTCTCGTCCTTCTTGATGTGGCCCCCCTCGGGATCCGGCGTGTCCCGGGTGATGCCCGCCAGCTCGAGGGCCTTGCTGTTGGCACCGCTCCCGTGGGTGTACCGGCTGATGTAGACGGGGTTGTCGGGGGCCGCCGCGTCGAGGAGCTCCTTGCGGAACACCGGAGGGTCCCAGACGTCCGACATCCAGCCGCTCAGGACGATCCACCGGGGCTCCGGGCCCGGGCGCATCCCCTCTCCCGTGGCCAGCGCGCGCCGGATCACCTCCTGCATCCGCTCCACCGAGGCCCACTCGCCGATCCCCGTGCGGATGTCCGGGACCTGGGGATAGAGCTCCCTCTCCCCGTAGCGGATGTGGACGTGGGCGTCGTGCAGACCCGGGATGACGCTCTTCCGGGTCAGGTCCACGACGAAGGTGTTGGGACCGATGTGGGCCTGGACGCCGGCCACGTCCCCCACGTAGAGGAACGTCCCGTCCTTCACCGCCATGGCCGAGGCGGTGCTGAAGGTCTCGTCCACGGTGTAGATGGTGGCGTTGACGTAGGCCCGGTCGGCCGCCTGGGCGTGGCCGGTCCCGCTCGTCGCCAGGATCCCGGCGAACGCCAGGACGCCTGCGGACACGGAGCTGAAACCCCTCCTGGAAGCGCTCATCTCATGTTCTCCTTGGCCGTGTTGGGTCTCGCTTCCGGACAGATAGGCTCCCCCTGGGGGTCGGGCAAGAAGGGAAGGGGCCTCGTAGGGCTATATTGACCTGGGCATCCGCCCTTTCCGTCCCTCGACCTCCCAGCCGAGCAAGAGCGTCCCCGATGCAGCCCGTTTCCCACCGGTTTGTCCGTGTCCGACCTTCCTTTCCACCCTTCCTCCTCCTCGCAACCCTGGGCGGCGCCTGGCTCGTGGGGTGTGGTGAGGCCATCGGCCCCGCCGACGGGCTCGAGGAATACGACCTCGGGGACATGGAGGTCATCGAGCGCGATCCTCCCACGCCCAGCGACGTCGCCCGGATCTTCGACACCCTGCCGCCCCTGGTGATGGGGTCGGAGGACGGCCCCAACATCCGCCGGATCAAGGGCAGGGTGCAGTCCATCCTCGACAACATGAAGCAGACGGCGTACGTCCACGACAGCGGCAAGGTTCTGAACGAGTCGAAGGGAATCTACAAGTACGACTGCTCGGGGTTCGTGGGCGAGTTCGTCCTGAAGGACACGCTGCCGGTCCACTACGACAGGCTCCTCGCCGGTGCCCAGCAATACCACAAGGGCGTCTACCGCGACGGCCACTGGGAGGGTGCCGACGCCCGACGCCCACGCGCCTGGGGTTTCTACGACTACTTCGATTCCCTGCGCATCCACGCGCCGGACAATCCCGACTGGTACGTCTTCCGAACGCTGAAGAACCTCAGGCCCGGGGACATCATCGTCGCCCGGTACGCCGACGGCTGGCGGGATCAGCGGAAGGATCGGAAGCTCGACGCGTCCACGGGGCACGTGATGATCGCGTGGGACGTCCACACGATTCTGAACATCGGGCACACGGACCACCGCAAGATCAAGGTGGTGGACTCGTCCTCCAGCGGTCACGACGACGACACCCGCGACACGACGAGCGACGGCGTGAGCGGGAGCGACGGCATCGGTATGGGAGACATGGTCTACACCGCCGACGACAACGGACATGTGGACGGCTACTACTGGAGCAAGAACATTGAGGGCAAGTGGTACAGTCGTTGGTCCGGGGCGTACTCGTACCACGCACGACTCGAGGGCGTGCTGTTCGCCAGGGCCCGGTAGGGGTAGCCCAGCCCGGCCCCGCCAACCGCGGTGGATCCGGCGGGTGAGCTTCGCAGAGCCGGCGGAAACCACATTGGGTCTTCGGGAGGATCGGGGGGTGTCAGGTCTTCTGTGTAAATAACCTCGACATCAAACGGGCATCCGTCCCTCGAAG